>NZ_JBKBRO010000001.1:0-239789 GCF_046463815.1 Phenylobacterium sp.
TCACCCCCCTCAGATCAGGGGGCGCCCACGATCCCGTGGAATCCGTGCCCACCATCGCGTGGAATTCGTGCCCACCTTGCCGTGGAATTCGTGCCCACGATCGCGTGGAATTCGCAGGTGTAGGCGGCGCGCCGCTCGCCCGCGCCCCGATCGTCGTGCAGGGTGAGGAAGTGGCCGGGGCGGTAGCAGGTGGCCTGGGCGTCGACCTTCACCACCATCTCGCCCGTGACCTCGTGGACAAAGTCGAGGAACGGCGGGCTGTTCAGGAATTCGGTGAGGGCGTTCAGCGGATGGTCGGGCGCCCGCCCGTCCAGGTAGGCGTCGATCATCGGATAGACGAGGTAGAGGTAGGCGAAGCCGTGCCCGGCCCGCCGCACCACCTCGGCGAGTTCGGCCCGCACCTCCGCCTGGGGCCTGGCCGCCATCGCCGCCTGATCCAGCACCACGTGCCCGCCGAGCGGGTTGGAATGGGCGAGCGACCAGGGCGTCGCCCGGTCCAGGACCGCCGCCAGGGTCTCGGCCACTTCGAGCGGGAACAGCCCCTCGATCTGCACGACCCCATCGCGGGCGTAGGCCGCGGCGTAGTCGGCGGCCCGCAAGCCCGAGCGCAAGTCCAGCGTCCCGCCCGCGTTCATGAGCGGAGGAACCAGCCGGTCAGCGACAGCCGCGGCTGGCCGGCATAGGGCGCCACCGGGGCCACCGAGTGGGGCCGGGGCACGCGGAACACGGTGAGCACGTTGAAGCGCGGGACGAAGCCCCGCTCCACGTCGCCGCGATCGTCGTGGAACAGGAGCTGGCCGCCCCAGTCCGGGCGCCAGCCGCGCGTGAAGCCCAGGGTGAAGGCGGCGATCCGGTCGTCGGTCCTGTGGGTGTCGTCGTGCAGGGTCAGGAAGTCGCCCCGCCGGTAGTGCGAGGCCTGCACGCGCAGCCCGGCCACCGGTTCGCCGACGATGGCCTGGGCCAGGTCCAGGAAGTCGCGCCCTTGCAGGAACTCGGTCACCCGGGCGATCGGCGCCTGCGGATCGCGCGCGTACTCGTCCTGAAGGGCGTAGCTGCGGTGGATGAAGGCGAAGCCGCCGGCCGCCCGTTTCACCGTCTCGCCCAGGAAGCCCCGCACCTGCTGTTCGCCGAAGCGGCGCATGACGGCGTCGTCGATCACCAGGGTCTGGCCGGTCTCGTCAGGCGCCACGATGGCGTAGGGCAGCCCCGCGAGCAGGTCGCCCACCCCCTCGGCCGCGGCGGGCTCCAGCAGGTCCGCGACCTGCACCACGCCGTCGCGACGGTACACATCCGCGTGCGCTTCGCCCCTCACGTCGGCGCGGATGCTGATCGTCGGCAAGGTCACGGAATCGCCCCTCCGGGGAACGGTTGGTTCGCCCTGAGCTATAGCAGGCGTATCGCCCCGGCGCGCCCTACCTCCAAAAGTGACCAAAATGTAACACAGGTACGTCTATTGACGTATTTTCAATCCCAGGACGTAACCACGCGTCATCACCCGCTTGACCGTAACTGCAACTGACCACACCCCGATAGCAGAGCTCGCCAAAGGGGTTGGCGGGGGGGCAGGTCCGCGCCGCTGCGACAGCGCGCGCGGGTTTGCGAGCTATTGTTTGGAGCACTCCAGAATGAAGAGATCTTCCAACCGCGCGCGCCTGATGGCGTCGACGGTGCTCGGGGCCGTCCTGGTCGCCGCGCCGGCGTATGCGCAGGAAGTCGAGGAGCTGGTCGTCACCGGGTCGCGTATCGCCCGTCAGGACCTGACCTCCGTCAGCCCGGTGGCCACCGTCGGCGAAGCCGAAATGAAGGCCCAGGGCGTCGTGAACACGGAAAACCTGCTGGCCACCCTGCCGCAAGCGGCTCCGGGCGTCACCGGCACCGTCAATAACGGCAACGGCGGCATCGCCACCGTCAACCTGCGCGGCCTGGGTTCGATCCGCACCCTGGTGCTGGTCGACGGCAAGCGCCAGATCCCGACCACCTCGACCGGCTCGGTCGACATCAACCTGATCCCGCCGGCCATGATCGACCGGATCGAGGTCATGACGGGCGGCGCCTCGGCCGTGTACGGCTCCGACGCCATCTCGGGCGTCGTGAACTTCATCCTGAAGCGCAACTTCGAGGGCTTCGAAACCCGCGCCGGCTTCTCGTCCACGGACGAGGGCGACGCCAAGATCTACGACTGGTCGGCCACCGCCGGCGCCAGCTTCGATCGCGGCAACGTCATGCTGAGCCTGGGCTACAACAAGCGCGAGCCCTTCTTCCAGGGCGACAGCCCGCAGGACAAGCTGCACCTGTCGCTGGGCGAGCCTCCGGCCAACGCCGCCAACCGCGCCCTCATCTTCTCGGGCTCCGGCTCGCAGGAAGACGGCCGCGTGAACCCGTTCGTGGCCGGCCGCTTCGTGACCCTGCCGGGCCAGCCGAACCTCGCCGCCAACTCGGCCCTGTTCCTCGCCGACGGCAACGTCCGCCTCTACGCGGGCGCGCCGGACACCTACAACTTCGCGCCGGTCAACTACGAGCAGACCCCGCAGGAACGCTACTCGGTGACGGCCATCGGCCGCTATGACATCACCGACACCATCGAAGCGACCCTGAAGGGCAACTTCGTCAACAGCCGGGTCACCACCCAGCTGGCGCCGACGCCGATCGGCAACCGGACCTTCCGGTTCACGCTCGACAACAACCCCTTCCTGACCGCCGCCGCCAAGCAGGCGCTGAACAGCCTGGGTTCGACGACCGCCTACACGATCCCCTCGTCGGCGTCCTGGACCGCCGGCACCTTCACCGACGTGGATTCCGACGGCGACGGCATCTTCGACACCGTCACCGGCGTGTTCAACCGCCGCCTGTCGGAAGTCGGCCCGCGCATCTCGAACTTCAACTTCTACGGCTTCCAGATGCAGGGCGGCCTGACCGGCAAGGTCGACGCCATCAACGGCCGGTGGGAACTGGGCCTGCAATACGGCAACACCCACGGCTCGAACTCGCTGCTCGGCGACACCAGCCTCCAGCGCATCCAGCAGGGCCTCCTGCTGAACGCCGCCGGCACCGGCTGCGCCGACCCGTCGGGCGGCTGCGTGCCGGTGAACCTGTTCGGCGCCGGCCGCATGAGCGCCGCGGCGGCGAACTTCATCTCGACCCGCATCAACTCGTCGCAGGACTTCGAGGAAATCATCGCCCAGGCCTTCCTGAGCGGCGACACCGAGAAGTTCTTCAGCCTGCCGGCCGGCCCGATCGGCTTCTCGATCGGCGCCGAATACCGGTCGGACGAGTTCGCGTTCCGGCCCAGCCAGGACCTCGCCGCCGGCAACCTGACGGGCTTCAACGCCTCGCCGCCGGTCAGCGGCTACATCGACGTCTACGAGCTCTCGGGCGAAGCCTACGTTCCGCTGCTGAAGGACATGCCCTTCATCAAGGAACTGTCGCTGGAAGTCGCCGGCCGTCTGTCCGACTATTCGTCGCAGGACAAGACGACCAAGACCTACAAGGTCGCCGGGGACTGGTCGATTAACGATGACCTGCGTCTGCGCGCGTCCTACAACCGCGCCGTCCGCGCGCCGTCGGTGGGCGAACTCTTCGCCCCGATCGGCAACGGCTTCCCGACCGCCACCGACCCCTGCTCGGCCCAGGGCAACCCAACCGCCGCGGTCCGTCAGGCCTGCATCAACTCGGGCGTGCCGGCGAACCTGGTTGGCGTGATCCAGGCCAATCAGCAGACCCAGACGCTCACGGGCGGCAACCCGAACCTGGCGCCGGAAGTGGCCGACACCTACACCGCCGGCTTCGTCTGGACCCCGGCCTTCGCGCCGGGCCTGTCGGTGACCGTCGACTACTTCAACGTCAAGATCGACGACTACATCGCCTCGTTCGGCGGCAGCACGGCCAACGTGCTGAACGTCTGCTACAAGAACGCGACGGTGAACGGGAACCCGGCCTCGCCGTACTGCCAGGCCGTGAGGCGTCTCGCCAACGGCAGCATCGACTACGTGTCGCTGCAGTTGCAGAACGTCGCCAAGAACGCCACCGAAGGCGTGGACGTCCAGGTCAGCTATCAGTTCGACCTGGCCGACGTCGGCCTGCCCGACTGGGGTTCGCTGGCGGTCCGCAGCCTGTACACCAACACCTGGAAGCTGACCTTCACGCCGGACGAAATCTCCGCGCCGCTGAAGTGCGCCGACAAGTTCGGCCCGAACTGCAACGGCGGCGGCACCGGCATCACGCCGCGCCACAAGGTCAACACCTCGGTGGTGTGGAAGTACAAGAACTACGGCGTCAACCTGGTGTGGAACCACCTGGACGACGTGACCGACGACAACCCGAACTCGAACTTCATCGTCGAGAAGATCGGGGCCAAGAACTACATCAACCTGTCGGCCGACTGGGCGGCGACCGAGAACGTCTCGTTCACCGCCGGCGTGCGTAACCTGACCCAGGAATCCTACCCGATCCTGGGCGGCAACGCCTCGCCGTCGAACAGCGGCTACCCGAACACCTACGACGTTCTGGGCCGCGTGTTCTTCGTGAACGGCACCCTGCGCTACTAGGAGAGAACGGCCGGCGGCCCCGCGCCGCCGGCCACGATTTGGGAAGGGGCGCTGCGGCGACGCGGCGCCCCTTTTTCTTGGCTCGGGCGCGGCGCCTTGCCGCAGGCCGAACGCCATCCCAACGACACAAAGCAAGGTCAAGCTACGGGCTCGGACAAGGCCGCCCCGGCGCCCGGCAGACGCGGCCACCGTCGAGGGACGCCATGCCGTTGGCCGTCGAGATTTTCGGCGCAGGGTTGCTGCGGGCATTGCTCGCGGCCGTCGCGTTCGTGCTCGTGCTCGGACCGCCTCTCGATTCCCTGGCGCGGGAGACGCCGCTCACTCGCGCGCCGACCGCCGCAGGCCGGCTGATCGCTGCCTTCGACGCCACCGACAACACTCTCAACCACGGACGCCACAAGGCCGCCGCCGGGGCTCACCACATCGCGCACGCCACCTCGCCCCAGGCGCAGGTCGTCACCTTCCCCACGCTGACCGAACGCGCCCTCGACTGGCGGCTCGCCGCCGACGCCGAGCTCCCAGGCGCTAACCCCGACGCCGCCTACCGACCGCCTCGCAGCTGAGCGCGCCCCACCGCCCGCACTCAAGCTGCAAGGAAACCCTCATGATCCCATCTGCCCAAGCGCCGCGCGCGCGTCCCCGCGTTTGCTTCCTCTACATCGCCCAGGCTCACCAGGTCCTGCACAGCCTGTCCGCTGCCTGCGAACTCGCGCTGGCCCGGCCAGACGTCCAGGTGGACGTCGCCGCAACCTCGGCGGAAGTCCTGGATTACGCCCGTCTCGTCGCCCGCCTCACCCGTCCCGCGCCCATCGGCTGGCGGCTGCTGGGTCCGCCCTGGCTGCAGGAGCTGAAATGGTTCGACGGTCTGCCGCCCAAGGCGCTGGCCCTGATCGCCAACGCGCCGCAGCTCGCGCGCTACGACGTCATCGTCGCTCCCGAACGCACCACCGCCCTCCTGCGGCGCCTGGGGGTCCGCGCGAAGCTGGTCTACACGCAGCATGGCGCGGGCGACCGCGCAGGTCCGTTCGAACCTCGGCTAGGGCGGTTCGATCTCGTGTTCGCCGCGGGCGTGAAGCAGCGCGACCGGATGATCGGGGAGGGCCTCGTGCGTCCCGAGCGGTGCGCCGTCGTGGGCTATCCCAAGTTCGACATCGTGGACCAGCTCAACCCCGGCCTCCCAAAGCTGTTCCCGACCGAGCGGCCGATCGTCCTGTACAATCCGCATTTCTCGGCGACGCTGGGCTCGTGGCCCGACTGGGGCCTGAAGGTGCTCAGGGCGTTCGCGCACCAGGACCGGTACAATCTGATATTTGCGCCCCACCTGCGGCTGTTCGGCGCACGCCCGGCGGCGGAGATTCCCGAGCTGGCGCCCTTCCGAGGGCTGCCGAACATCCATTTCGACACCGGCGGTTCGTCCGCCGCCATCGACATGACCTACACCCGCATGGCTCACGTCTATCTCGGCGACGTCAGCAGCCAGGTGTACGAGTTCATCCGCCGCCCCCGGCCCTGTGTGTTCCTCAATCCGCGGGGCGTGGCGTGGCAAGGAGACGATAGCTACAGACACTGGACCTTCGGGCCGGTGCTGAATTCCCCCGACCGCCTGATCGACGCGATCGACGCCGCCCGGTCTCACGGCCGCCTGTATCTGGCGGCGCAGCAGGCAGGCTTCCGGATCACCTTCGAGACAGACGACGGCCTCTCCTCCGAGCGGGCCGCCACGGCGATCGCGGGCCTCCTGCCGGACGCTCCGCGGCCTGAGACCCCGACGCCGCAGCGGCTGATCCGCCCGGCGCCGGACGCCGCCGCCCGCGGTCCGCTGCCCGTATGACCGCCGCCGTGGCGCGCCTTCGCGCCGGACGCCGTCGCAGGCCTATCGCGCGCGCGGCAGAGTCCGTTTAGAAGGCGCGCCATGAGCGCCCAGCCCGCAAAGACCATGGCCGAAAAGGCCGCCGAGTACGGCCTGAAGCCCGAGGAATACGACCTCATCGTCAAGCGCCTGAACCGAGAGCCGAACGACGTCGAACTCGGCGTCTTCTCGGTGATGTGGTCCGAGCACTGCTCGTACAAGAGCTCGCGCAAGCACCTGGTGAAGTTCCCCACCAAGGGGGCCAAGGTCATCCAGGGCCCGGGCGAGAACGCCGGCGTCATCGACATCGGCGACGGGCAGGCGTGCATCTTCAAGATGGAGAGCCACAACCACCCGTCCTACATCGAGCCCTACCAGGGCGCGGCCACGGGCGTGGGCGGCATCATGCGCGACGTCTTCACGATGGGGGCGCGGCCGGTGGCCCTGCTGAACGCGCTTCGCTTCGGCGACCCCAGCCACCCGAAGACGAAGCGGCTCGTGGCGGGCGTGGTGGCCGGCATCGGCGGCTACGGCAACTGCGTGGGCGTGCCCACCGTGGCGGGCGAGACCAACTTCCACCGCGGCTACGACGGCAACATCCTGGTCAACGCCATGTGCGTGGGCCTGGCCGACGCCGACAAGATCTTCTACTCGGCCGCGCCGGCCCCGGGCCTGCCGGTCGTCTACTTCGGCTCCAAGACCGGGCGCGACGGCATCCATGGCGCCACCATGGCCTCGGCCGAGTTCGACGACGCCTCGGAGGAGAAGCGCCCGACGGTGCAGGTCGGCGACCCCTTCGCCGAGAAGCTGCTGATCGAGGCGACCCTGGAGCTCATGGCCTCGGGCGCGGTGGCCGCGATCCAGGACAT
Source organism: Phenylobacterium sp. (assembly GCF_046463815.1). Classification (GTDB taxonomy): domain Bacteria; phylum Pseudomonadota; class Alphaproteobacteria; order Caulobacterales; family Caulobacteraceae; genus Phenylobacterium. Next base: position 7,263 of record NZ_JBKBRO010000001.1, read on the forward strand.
GGGCGCGGCCGGCCTCACCTCCTCCTCGGTCGAGATGGCCGGCAAGGGCGGCGTCGGCATCGAGCTCGACCTCGACGCCGTGCCCCAGCGCGAGGAAGGCATGACCGCCTACGAGATGATGCTGTCCGAGAGCCAGGAGCGCATGCTGGCGATCCTGAAGCCCGGCCGCGAGGCCGACGGCCGGCGCATCTTCGAGAAGTGGGGCCTGGACGCCGCGATCATCGGCAAGACCACCGAGACCGGCCATCTGGTGCTCAAGCACAAGGGCGAGACCGTGGCCGACGTGCCGCTGGCGCCCCTGTTCGACGACGCCCCGCTCTACGACCGCCCCTGGGTCGCGCCCAAGGCCGAACCGCGCCTCGATCCCGCCGACGTCCCGCCGCCGGCCGACTGGGCCGGCGCGGTGCTCAAGCTGATGAGCGCCCCCGACATGGCCTCCAAGCGCTGGCTCTGGGAGCAGTACGACCGCCACGTCATGGCCGACACCCTGGAGGATAGCGCCACCGGCGCCGACGCCGGGCTGGTGCGCGTTCATGGGACCCGCAAGGCGCTGGCCGTCACCTCCGACGTCACGCCGCGCTATGTCCAGAACGATCCCTACGAGGGCGGCAAGCAGGCCGTGGCCGAGGCCTGGCGCAACCTGACCGCCGTGGGCGCCGAGCCCATTGCCATCACCGACAACCTCAATTTCGGCAATCCCGAGCGGCCCGAGATCATGGGCCAGATCGTCCGCGCCATCGAGGGCATGGCGGAAGCCTGCCGCGACCTGGACTTCCCGGTCGTGAGCGGCAACGTCAGCCTCTACAACGAGACCAACGGCGTCGCCATTCCGCCGACCCCGACCGTGGGCGGCGTCGGCCTGATCGGCGACTATGCCCGCCACGCCGACTATTCGAACCTGAAGGCCGGCGAGACCCTCGTGCTGATCGGCGAGACGAAGGGGGAGCTCGGCGCGTCCATGTACCTGCGCGAGGTGCTGGCCCGCGAGGACGGCGCCCCGCCGCCCGTGGACCTGGCCGTCGAGCGCCGCAACGGCGACTTCGTCCGCAGCCTGATCGTGGCCGGCAAGGCCGCGACCGTCCACGACCTTTCCGACGGCGGCCTGATGGCGGCGGCCTGCGAGATGGCGCTGGCTTCCAATGTCGGCGTCCGCCTGACCGTCCAGGGGATGGCCCATGCGATCCTGTTCGGCGAGGACCAGGCCCGTTACCTGATCGGCACGTCCGCCCCCGACGCCATCCTCGCCGCCGCCAAGGCCGCCGGCGTCCCCGCCCAGGCGGTGGGCAAGGCCGAGGGCGACGCCGTCGCCGTGGACGGCCTCTTCACCCTGCCGCTGGCCGACCTGCGCCAGGCCCACGAGGGCTGGATGCCCGCCTACATGGGCGAGCCCGCGTGACCTCCGGCCTGGGCGCGCTGGCCGACCACCCGCACGTCGCCCAGGCGCTCGCCCTGATCGGCCGCCCCGGGTCGCGCCACGCGATCCCGACGCCCGCGGCGGTCCTCGACCTCGACGCCTTCGAAGCCAATGTGGCGAGGATGGCCGAGCGGGCCCGGGTGGCCGGGCTGGCGCTCCGGCCCCACGCCAAGTCCCACAAGTGTTCCTGGATCGCGCGCCGCCAGATCGAGGCCGGCGCGGCCGGCGTCTGCTGCGCCAAGCTGGCCGAGGCGGAAACCCTGGCCGGGGCGGGGATCGAAGCGATCCTCGTCACCTCGCCCGTCGCGGGCGAAGGCCCTGCCCGCCGCGCCGCCGCCCTGGCCGCACGCCTCGCCGATTTCCGAATGGTGCTGGATCACCCGGACGGCGCCGCCGAACTGGGCGCGGCCGCGCAGAGCCCGGTGCAGGTGCTGATCGACGTGGACGTGGGCCTGGGCCGCACCGGCGTCTCCGGCCCCGGCCAGGCGCTGGCGGTCGCGAGGGCCGTCGCCGACCAGCCGAACCTGCGCCTGATCGGCCTGCAGGGCTACGGCGGCCATTGGCAGCACATGCCGGGCGCCGGGGCCCGCGCCATGGCCGTGGCCGAGGGCATGGCGCGCCTGAGCGCGGTCCGCGCGTCCCTGGAGGAGGTCGGCTTCGAGATCGCCGTCGTCACCGGCGGCGGCACCGGCACCTTCGCCACCGACGCGGCGCTGGGCGTGCTGACCGAGGTCCAGCCCGGCTCCTACGCCTTCATGGACCGCGAGTACCGCGAGGCCCTTGGCGATGACCCCGACGGCGCCTTCGCCCAGAGCCTGTCGGTCGCCGCCACCGTCATCAGCGCCAACCATCCGAAGTGGGTGACGGTGGATGCGGGCCTCAAGGCGCTGGCCACCGACGGCCCCCTGCCCTACCCGCTGACGCCGAAGTTCGCCGGCTGCGACTTCCGATTCTTCGGCGACGAGCACGGCCTGCTGATGCGGCCCGACGGGCCGGTGACACGCGGCGAACGGGTCGAGCTCGCCCCTGGCCATATCGATCCCACGATGGATCGCTACGATATTCTCCACCTCGTCCGGGGCGACGTGCTGGAAGCCGTCGTTCCCCTGGAAGCCCGCGGAGCGAGCCAATGAGCGATCCCGACCGCCAGGTCCTCGTCCGCCTGGCCGCCCACGAGGTGCTGCTGCGCCGCCTGATCGCCGAGCTGGAGATCGAGCTGCCCGGCTTGATCGACACCCTCTCCGGACCCTACGAGACAGCCGCCCGCCCCGACGAGGCGTTCCAGGCCTTCGTGGCCGAGGTGGACGACCACGTGAGCCTGCTGCTCAGCCGCATCCGCGCCGATCTCGCCGCCCGCGACTGAGCCGCCGGCGCCTCGATCCCGGTCAGGGCCGGCCCATTGTCCAGGCGCCGCAGGCGCCACCTCGACGTGCGCCGGGCGCAGTCATCAAGCTTTGCCTTAATTTTCAAGCCCCCGTCACGGAGCGCCCCTAACGCCGGTTCCACCCGGCCGGGATCGATTCACGAAACCCTCCCGGCGGCTGGAGCAACGCAACATGCATCATCCCAGGAAGACGCTCGCCGCGGGCGCGGCGTCCGGCGTCATAGCCTTCGTGCTGCTCGGCGGCGCGGCCCACGCCCAGGACGGGACCCAGGAGGGCGCCGTCGACGAGGTGGTCGTCACGGGTTTCCGCGGCTCGCTGGTGGCCGCGCGCGAGTTGAAGCGCGACGCCGAGATCGCCTCGGACGTGATCGTGGCCGAGGACATGGCCAAGTTCCCCGACCTCAACCTGGCCGAGTCCCTGCAGCGCCTTCCGGGCGTGGCTATCAACCGCGAGGGCGGCGAGGGCCGGCGCGTGAGCCTGCGCGGCCTCGGCCCCGACTTCACCCGCGTCCAGCTCAACGGCATGGAGGTGCTGGGTAACGTCGACAGCCCGATGGACAGCCGCGGCCAGACCTCTCGCGACCGGGCCTTCGACTTCAACGTCTTCGCCTCCGAGCTCTTCACCAAGGTCGAGGTGCGCAAGTCGTTCTCGGCCGAGCAGGACGAGGGCGGCATGGCCGGCACCGTCGGCCTCTACACCGCCAAGCCCTTCGCCTACGACGGCACGCGCGCGGCGCTCTCCGTCCAGGGCGGCACCAACTCGGCCACCGAGGACTTCCAGCACCGCCTCGCGGGGATGCTCAGCAGGAACCGGGACGACCGGTTCGGCATCCTCGTCTCGGCGGCCTGGTCGAAGCGCGAAACCGAGGAGCAGGGCTACAACACCTATACCGCCAGCCCCATCGGCCCGGGCGCCACAGACCTTTCGCCGCTCAGCGCCGCCGACCGCGCGAAGGTGCAGTCGGGCACGCTGGTCTTCCAGCGCGGCAACCGCCTGTCGGTTTGGGGAGCGGACCAGGAGCGCCTGGGCCTCACCGCCGCCGTGCAGTGGCGACCGCTCGACACGCTCACCCTGACGCTGGACGGCCTCTACGGCGAATTCACCAACGACCGCAGCGAGCTGCACCTGGCCACCCGCGCCTCGCAGGGATCCACGATCCTGGGCGGGACGGTCCGGCACTCGGGGATCACCAGCCCGCCGCCCCGCCTCAACGCCGTGCGCTGGGACGAGTACAACTCGGTCCTCTACGCCGACGTGGACAACACCGTGTTCGCCACCGAGACCCGCCGCCAGGAGACCAAGAACACCTTCCAGCAGGTGGTGTTCACCGGCGAATGGGAGCTCACCGACCGGCTGAAGGTCGACGGCCATCTGGGCCACGAGCAGTCCGACTACGACATCCCGATCTCGGACAAGTTCTACACCGAGGCGTTCGGCGGCCTGATCACCGACTACAGCGCCGATGGCCGGGACGCGCGCAACACCTACAAGTGGGACACCACCGACCCGAACAACTTCCGGGCCCACGAGATCGACTTCTCGGCCACCTACCAGAAGACCCGTCTCGACAACGCCGAGCTGAACCTGGCGTACGAGTTCAGCGACGCGGCCACCCTGAAGGTCGGCGGCTCGTTCCGCAGCTTCCGCAACTCCGGCTATTCGCAGTCGACCGACGACCTTCTGAAGACGCCGTGGGAAACCGGCGCGCTCGATGACCGGGTGAACGACTACTACAAGATCTTCGACAAGCACGACGACCAGTCCTGGGTGATCGTCGACTGGGACAAGGCCCTGGCCAAGTACGGCGTCACGCGGACGCTGGGGGCGCCGCGCTCGATCTATTCGGTCGACGAGGACACCACCGCCGGCTACGCCCAGCTCGACTGGCGCACCGAGGTGGGCGGCATGACCCTGCGCGGCAACGTCGGCGCGCGCGTGTACGAGACGGAACTCACGTCCTCAGGCGTGGCCAACGTCGGCCCGGTGACGGTCAGCAACACCTATTCGGGCGTGCTGCCGGCCCTCAACGCCGTGCTGGAGGTGACCCCGCAGCTCCAGATCCGCGCCTCGGCGGCCCAGAACATCAACCGCCCCTCGCTGGGCTCCTACGCCATGAACGGCTCGGTGAGCCGCGACGCCAACTCGGGATTCGTCACCGTCAGCATGGGCAACCCCGAGCTCGATCCCTACACCTCGGACGAGTACGACGCGGCAGCCGAATGGTACTTCGGCGAGGTCGGCATGGTGGCCGCCGGCGTGTTCCACAAGAAGATCGACGGCCTGGTGGTCAGCCAGCGGGTCACCAACGTGCCCTATTCGTCCACCGGCCTGCCGGACAACCTGCTCCCGGGCGTCGGCGGCTCGACCAACGTCGACGAGTTCAACCGGCCCATCAACCTCAACGACGCCGAGATCACCGGCCTGGAGTTCAGCCTTCAGACGGACTTCTTCTTCCTGCCGGGGGTGCTGAAGGACCTGGGCGTGGTGGCCAACATCACGTTCATCGACTCCAAGACCACCTACCCGAACGGCCAAACAGGCCCGATCTGGGGGATGAGCGACCTCACCCACAACGTCACGCTCTATTACGAGACGGCCAGGTGGGGAGCCCGGGTGTCGTCCAACTACCGCTCGGACTATCCCATCGACCAGGGCGGCTTCCGGGCCACCACCTATGTCGACGCCGCGGCCTTCTACCAGCTGACCGACAGGGTGCGGCTGACCTTGGACGCCATCAACCTCACCGACGAGCGGGAAATCCAGTACAACGGCGCCCAGGCCAAACGGCTGTGGAACGAGACCTCCAGCGGCCGGACGGTGTTCGTGGGGGCGAACATCCAGTTCTGATCCTGAGGGCGGAGGGGCGTCCGCGCGGGCGCCCCTCAGTCCATCGCCCGCCGGAGCAGCTCCAGCGCCGCGGCCGCGAAGGCCCGCATGTTGGCGCTCCGGTCGGCCTCGCCGGTCTCGATGGTCAGCACCGCCTCTACGGGTCCGGACACCGCCACGCAGGTGTGACCTGGCGCATCGCCATAGGGATTGCCGGTGGGCCCCGCGGCCCCGGTCTCCGAGACGCCCCAGGCGGCGCCGAACCGCTCGCGCGCGTTGCGGGCCAGCAGCAGGGCGTAGGGTTCGCTGGCCGAGCGCATGCCGGCCAGGGCCTCCTTGGGGATTTCCGTCAGCAGCACCCGGGCCCTGGGCGTGTAGACCACCGCCCCGCCGAGGTAGTAGGCGCTGGCGCCGGGGACGCTCAGCAGGGCCGCCGAGATCAGGCCCCCGGACGAGCTCTCGTTCACGGCGACCGTCTCGCCGCGCGCCTTCAACCGTTCCCCGATCCCGGCGCCCAGCGCCTCCAGCTCGTCCATTCCGCTTTCCCTCGACGTACCCGGTTATCGGCGTTCATGATGGCCCGACAAGAAGCCAAGACGATAGTGCGGGAGGATGACGATGGACGCCCAATCCCAGTGGACCGGCCTCGACGCGGGGCGGCTCGAACGCATCGGCGACCATCTGGAGCGGAACTACATCGCACCGGGCAAGATCGCGGGCTGCCAGGTGGCGGTCGCCCGCCACGGGCACGTCGCCTACTTCAAGTCCTTCGGCCTGATGGACCGGGAACGGGGCAAGCCCACCACGGACGACACCCTCTACCGCATCTATTCCATGACCAAGCCGATCACCTCGGTGGCGCTGATGACCCTCTACGAGCAGGGCTATTTCCAGCTCAACGACCCGGTGAGCCGCTTCGTGCCCTCGTGGAAGGAGCACCGCGTCTGGGCCGCGGGCGAAGGCGACACCATGCAGACCGAGCCCGCCCGCCGGCCGGTCAGCTTCAAGGACGTGCTCACCCACACCGCCGGCTTCACCTACGGCGGCGGCCTGCCGGGCGTGGGCATCCAGCACCCGATCGACCAGATCTACCGCGACCTCAAGGTCCGCTCGTTCGGCAGCGCCGACAGCATGCAGACCTTCATGGAAAAGATGGCCCAGGTCCCCCTGCGCTATCAGCCGGGGTCGGCCTGGATGTATTCGCTGGCCACCGACGTCTGCGGCGCGCTCGTCGAGATCGTCTCGGGCAAGCCCTTCGCCCAGTACCTCCAGGAGACCATCTTCGATCCGCTGGGCATGACGGACACCGCCTTCAGCGTGCCGGCCGACAAGCAGGCCCGCTTCGCCGCCAACTACCAGCGCATGCCCGACAAGACGCTGAAGCTGATCGACGACCCCGAGACCAGCCACTACCTGACCGAGCCGGGTTTCAAGTCCGGCGGCGGCGGCCTGGTGGGGACCACCGCCGACTACCTGCGCTTCTGCGAGATGCTGCGCCGAGGCGGCGAGCTGGACGGCCACAGGGTGCTGGGCCCGCGCACGCTCGAGCTCATGCACATGAACCACCTGCCGGGCGGCCAGGACCTGGCCCAGGTCGCCCTGGGCTCATTCTCCGAGACCTCCAACGAGGGCGTGGGCTTCGGCCTGGGCTTCGCCTCGACCATGAGCCAGGTGCGGACCGCGACGCTCGGCGCTGGCGACTACTACTGGGGCGGGGCGGCCTCAACGATCTTCTGGGTCGATCCGAAGGAAGACCTCTGCGTGGTCTTCATGACCCAGCTCATGCCCTCGGCGACCTTCAACTTCCGGGGCCAGCTCAAGAGCCTGGTGTATTCGGCGATCATCGACTGAGCCTGCTGACAGGACTTGGCGGCAGGGCCCTGCTAGTTGGGGGCCATGATGAGTCCGCACGTCCTTGGCCTCCTCTCGCTGTTCGTGGTCACGCTGGCGACCTCGATCGTCCCGGGACCCAGCAACTTCCTGACCATGCGCCTGGCCGTCCGCCGCGGGCGAGGGCCGGCGGTCGCCGCCGCGCTCGGCGCGACGGCGGGGTGCGTCCTGTGGTGCGCCGCCGCGGCCGTGGGCCTGGCCGCCGTGCTGGCCGCCGCCCCCTGGCTCTACAAGGTCCTGCGCATCGCCGGCGGGCTCTACCTGATCTGGTTCGCCGTCCAGCTCTGGCGCTCGAAGCCCGAGCCGCCGGCCGGGGAGCCGCCGTCGGGCGCCGCGCGGGCGGCCTTCTGGCAGGGCCTGGCCATCTGCCTCACCAACCCCAAGTCGGTGCTGTTCTTCGCCAGCATCTTCTCGGCCTACGTCGGGCCGGACAGCCCGACCTGGGTCCACGGCGCGGCGGTGGCCATCGTCTGCCTCACCTGCCTCGTCTGGCAGGTGGCGCTGGCCCTGGCGTTCTCGGGCGTCCGGGCGGCCCAGGCCTACGCCCGCGCCCAGCGCCCGCTGGACCGGGGCGCAGCCGTCCTGATGGGCGGGTTCGGCGCCAGCCTGCTCTGGACCTTCGGATAGGGCGGGCCTATCACCGGGCCATGCCGATGGCCCTCGAAGACCTCGAAGCCGCCCTGCGCGACGGCTTCCCCGACGCCGACATCCAGATCCAGGACCTGGCCGGCGACGGCGACCACTATCGTGCGCGCATCGTCTCGAAGGCCTTCGCGGGCCTGCCGCGCGTGCGCCAGCACCAGCTCGTCTACGCCGCGCTGAAGGGGCGGATGGGCGGGGAACTGCACGCCCTGGCGCTCGAGACGTCCGCGCCAGGCTGACACGCTTGACCCTGGGGACCGCCGTCCCTAGCTCTTGGCCTGACGATTTCCGCCGAAAGGGCGCGCCATGACCGACGCTGCGACCGCCAACCCCGTCCACGACTGGATCGCCCAGGCCGTGGCCGACCATCCGGTGATCCTGTTCATGAAGGGCGCGCCGGAACAGCCCCGCTGCGGCTTCTCGGCCGTGGTGGTGCAGATCCTCGACCACCTGGGCGTGGACTTCACCGGCGTCGACGTCCTGCAGAACGAGCAGCTCCGCGAAGGCATCAAGACCTTCTCCGACTGGCCGACCATCCCGCAGCTCTACGTGAAGGGCGAGTTCGTCGGCGGCGCCGACATCGTCCGCGAGATGTTCCAGTCGGGCGAACTGAAGGGCCTGCTGGCCGAACAGGGCCTCCTGGACGCGTGACCAAGCTGCTCGAACCGCCGGAGGGCCGGCAGGTCTTCAGTCTTACGTTCGAGCCCACGCCTGACGACATCGACGAGAACGGCCACGTCAACAACGTGGTCTACCTGCGCTGGGCCCAGGACATGGGCGTGGCGCACTGGCGCTCGCTCGCGCCGGCCGAGGCGCAGGCGACCTGGGCCTGGGTGGCGCTGCGCCACGAGGTCGACTACCGCCGCGCGCTGATGCCGGGCGAGACGGCGCAGGCGCGCACCTGGGTCTCGGACACGGCCGAGGGCCCGCGTTTCGACCGCTTCATCCGCATCGACGGCCCGGACGGCCAGATGTGCGCCCAGGTGAAGACCACCTGGGTTCTGATCGAACAGGCCACCGGCCGTCCCCGCCGGGTGCCGGCCTGGATGCTGGAGATGTTCACCTAATTCCGTGAACCAACCGGGCCGCGAGGGGTTGGAGCGCCAGGGGCCCTCCAACCGCATAGCCGCACGTGACGCTCACCGACGCCGCCAACACGTTCCTGTCCTGGTTCGATTGGGCCCCGCTCTGGGTGGGCGGGCTCATCCTGATCGCGCTCGCGCTGGGCCTGGCGCTCGCCGCCCACGACCTCCTTGTCCGGGCCGTCCGGCGGGGCTTGCGCCGCCGCAGCGAGTTCACCCGCTCGCTGGTGGTCCGTACGCGCGGCCCGAGCCGGCTCGCGCTGCTCATCCTCGCCCTGAGCTGGGCGGTCCGCGTCAGTCCCATCGCGGGGCGCGAGGCGGCGTTCATTCAGCACGGGCTGCTGGTGGGCTTCATCGTCCTGGTGGGCTGGGTCGTGATGACCGCCCTCGACATTGGCGCCGCGCTCTACATGCGCCGCTACCGGGTCGACGTTTCCGACAACCTGCTGGCCCGCAAACACCTGACGCAGGTCCGCATCCTGCGGCGGGCCCTGGCCATACTGGTGATCCTGCTGACCGTCGGCGCCGCCCTGATGACCGTCCCCAGCGTACGGCAGATCGGCGTCAGCCTGCTGGCCGCCGGCGGCGCCGCGGGCATCATCGTGGGCCTCGCCCTCCAGCCGGTGCTGGCCAATGTCATGGCCGGCGTTCAGATCGCGCTTACCCAGCCCATCCGCATCGACGACGCGCTCATCGTCGAGGGGGAATGGGGTGTCGTCGAGGAGATCACCTCGGCCTATGTGGTCATCCGCATCTGGGACAAGCGGCGGCTGATCGTGCCGCTGAAATACTTCCTGGAGAAGCCGTTCCAGAACTGGACCCGCACCACCTCCGACCTGATCGGGGTCGTCCTGCTCTATCTCGACTACGCCACGCCCTTGGAGCCGCTGCGCACCCGGCTCAGGGAGATCGTTGAAGCCTCGCCGCTCTGGGACCGCGAGGTCGTGGCCCTGCAGGTCACCGACGCCAGGGAACGCACGATGGAGGTCAGGTGCCTGGTCGGCGCGCGTTCGGCCGGCGACGCCTTCGACCTGCGCTGCGAGGTGCGCGAGAAGCTGATCGCCTTCCTGCAGGAAAAGTATCCCCACGCCCTGCCCCGCGACCGCATCGAACTCTTCCCGCCCGAGGACGCCGACGACCCCGCCCGGCCCTAGGGTCCTCGCCAGCCGACCAGCGGATTGAGCAGGAAGACCGGGGCATGGGCCGGAAGGCCCAGTTCCTCCCAGGTGAAGCTGAGATCGACGTGACCGGCCGCGAAGGATCGGCAGTGGTCCACGCGCTTGCGGCCAAAAGCCAGCGTCACCGCATCGCCCTGACGTTCCACGTAGAAGGCGAAGTCCGCCTTGGCCGTGCAGCCATTGGAGGATACCCGGATGGTGAGCGCGTCCCGCTCGGCCTTGGCCTGGTAGAGCGGCTCCAGTTCGGCGAATCCGGCGCCGAGCGGCGCCACGATCCTTGTCGGGGGAGGCGTCGCGGTCGCACAGCCGGCGAGCGCCAGGGCGGCCAGGATGAAGAGGCGGCGGTTCATCGCGCCATCATAAGCAGAAGGCCCCGGATTTCTCCGGGGCCTTCGCAAATTCCTTCGGATCGGTGCGGCGCCTTACGACGCGTAGAATTCGACCACGAGGTTCGGCTCCATCTTCACCGGATACGGCACCTCGGCCAGTTCCGGCGCCCGGACGAAGGTGGCGCTCATGCCCTTCACGTCCACGGTGATGTAGTCCGGCGTGTCGCGCTCCGACGACTGCAGGGCCTCCAGCACCAGGGCCATGTTGCGCGAACGCTCGCGCACCGTGATCACGTCGCCCGGCTTCACGCGGTAGGAGGCGATGTTCACCCGCTTGCCGTTCACCAGCACGTGGCCGTGGTTGACGAACTGACGGGCGGCGAACGGGGTCGGCACGAACTTGGCGCGGTAGATCACCGCGTCCAGGCGCGACTCCAGCAGCGAGATCAGGTTCTCCGAGGTGTTGCCCTTGCGGCGCGCAGCTTCCGTGTAGATCCGGACGAACTGCTTCTCGGTGATGTTGCCGTAGTAGCCCTTCAGCTTCTGCTTGGCGCGCAGCTGCAGGCCGAAGTCCGAAACCTTGGACTTCCGGCGCTGGCCGTGCTGGCCGGGGCCGTACGAACGGCTGTTGACCGGGGACTTCGGGCGACCCCAGATGTTTTCGCCCATCCGGCGGTCGAGCTTGTACTTGGCGCTATGGCGCTTCGACATCTTTCAACTCTCATCGACGCGGGCCGGCTCCTCCTTCATGGAGGCGCGATCTCAACGGCGGCTTCGCATCATCCCGTCATAGACTTCCGGCCGCGCGGGCGGGCCCGGCGGCTGGAAGGGCGCGTATATGCTGGGCGGGCTCGCGAGAGTCAACCTTGGGCGGGCGTCACGGGCGGGAGCCTGTAGCCTCCGTCCAGCAGTTCCGGCTTCGGCAGATAGGCCCGCATGAACAGCGCGAACGGTCCCGCTGGGGCTGGAAGCCAGTTCGACTCGCGCTCCGGGCCGGGGTTCCGGTGGCCGATCCAGATGTCGAGCGAGCCGTCTGGATTCGTCTTCAGGCCGGGCGTTCGATCGCCGATGGCGTAGCGGTCCAGCGGGTTGTCGGCGAAGAAGAACTGACCGTCGTCGGTCGCCTCGTAGAGGCTTAGCGACCAGAAGGCGTTCACTGGAAGATGGCCGTCCGGCGAGAAGCTCAGGCGCCAGGCCGCGTTCCCGTCGAACAGGGCCCGCGGGAGCGGCCCTTCAGCACGCATGTACATGGCCTCGACAGGCGGCAGGGCGGCCAGGCCCGAGAGCGCGACGGCGGCCCGATAGAGATAGTCCTGGCCGAAATCGCCAAGCCGGGCGTTGGGATAGGACCAGCCCTCGACGAAATCCGCGCCGCCCAGGCCGCCCTTGCGCACGGCCTTGCGGGCCTCGTCCACGCCCGCCTGGATTTCGGCCCCCTCGGCCTCGCTGAACCGCGCGGCGTCGAAGCCGTCCAGGAGCCCGAGCGCCGCCATGCCCCCGAGGGCGACCCGGTCGGTGACCGGCGGAGCGTTGGCGCGCATCAACGCCGCGGCGCTGGCGAAGTATTCGGGCCAGGGGGCGGATCGCGCCGCGTATGGCCCCGGCGCCTCGCAGGCGGGGCCTTGCATCGACAGCCCCGCCTGGACTTCCCGCGCCGCCTCCAGGTCATGCGGCCCGTCCACCAGGATGCGCGCCAGCGCCCAGACATGATCGGTAGGCGAGCGGATGACGTTCCAGCCCTCGGCCGCGTCCGCTGGGCCGACCAGGCGGAAGGTTCCCCCCTCGGCTCCGGTCGTCCGGGTCCCCAGGATCGCGAAGTTGTTCGTGTAGGCGTCCATCAGGGCGAGGGAGAAATAGCGCGAGCCGGTCGCCGGCAGGGTGATCGTCACGGGTCCCGAGGACAGGTCGATCTGGGCCGTTGAGTAGAGGGTGTCGTTGTTGGGCGTGGTGACCGCCCGGTGCCTGTGGTTCGCCAGATGGCGGACGTGGGCGAAGGCGCCCATGCGCTGGCCCAGCGCCTGTCCGCGCTGGCGCGTGGTCGCCACTTCGATCAGCGGCAGGGTGTAGATCCATGCGTCGCGCGCGGCGGCCTTCAAGTCCGTCATCGTGTTTTCCTCCCGCGACCGACCTTAGCCGCCTCCCCGCCGTCGGGCCCCATGCCCTCACGGCATGGACCTAGGCCTCGCCGCCGTCCTTCCGCCGGGCGATCTTCTCCAGCACCTTGCCCCGGCCCCGGCTCAGCGCCGTAACCACGCCGCGCAGGGTGCGCACCTCCTGGTCCGTGAACCTGGCCCGCCCCAGGGCGGCCCGCAGGTTCTGGATCATGTTCGGGGTCTTCTCCGGCGGGTGGAAGAAGCCCGCGGTCTCCAGCTCGCGCTCCAGGTGCTCGTAGAAGCCGAGCAGCGCCTCCGCGGTGGCGGGCGGCGGCCCCTCCCGGAAATTGGGCGGGGGCCGGTCCGCCTGCGTCGCCCGCCACTCGTAGACGTTGATCGCCACCGCCTGGGCGAGGTTCAGGGACCGGAAGCGCGGGTCGATGGGGATGGTCACCACCGCCTGGCAGAGCGCGACCTCGGCGGTCTCCAGCCCGGCCCGCTCGCCGCCGAACAGCAGGCCGACCTTCTGCCCCGCCTCCGCTCCGGCGATCAGCTCGCCCGCGGCCTGGCGGGGCGTCAGCACCGGCAGCTGCAGCTCGCGGGGCCTCGCCGTCGTGGCGAACACCGCCTGGAGGTCCGCGATGGCCTCCGTCACCGAGCCGAACACGCGGGCGGCGTTCAGCGGCCAGTCCGCGCCCGAGGCCGAGGCCCACGCGCGCTCCTGGGGCCAGCCGTCGCGGGGGTTCACCAGCCGCAGGTCGGCGAGGCCGAAGTTGGCCATGACGCGGGCCACCGCCCCGATGTTCTCGGCAAGCTGTGGCGCGTTCAGGATAATGACAGGCGCAGGAGATGAAGCTTCGGCCATGCCGCCCTTAGAGAAGGCCCGCCGCGTGAACGCAACCCTCGACCGCCGGTCGCTCGTCGCCGCGCTCGCGGCGCCCCTGGGCGCGGTGATCGTGGGAGCCTGCGAGCCCGCCATGCCGCTCACCCGTTCCGAGACGCCCAGGCTCGACATCGCCGGCCTCGACCGGAAGATGGCCCAGATCGCCGCCCGGGCCAGGCCCGCGGCGCTCGGCGTCGGCCTGATGAATCTGGAGAGCGGGGAGGCCTTCACCTACGCCGGCGACCGCCCCTTCCCCATGCAGAGCGTGTTCAAGATGCTGTTGGGCGCCGCGGCGCTGGCCCAGGCCGACGCGGGCGGGCTCCTGCTGACTGAGCGCTATTCCCTCATCGACGAACAGCTCTCGCCGCCCTACTCGCCCATCTCCGAGGCCTGGCCGGGCCGGCGGGACTATACGGCCCGCGACCTGCTGGTCGCCGCGGTCTCGCTCAGCGACAACACCGCCGCCGACGTCCTGATGAAACGGATCGGCGGCCCCGGGGCGGTCACGGCCTGGCTGCAGGCCAAGCGCGTGCCAGAGGTTCGCGTGGACCGCTACGAGCGCGAACTGCAGACCGAGGTCTATGGCCTGCCCTCGTTCCGCCCGGCCTGGCGGACCGAGGCCGCCTTCGCCGCGCAGTTGGCCGCCTGGCCGGTGGGGCGGCGCCGCCGGGCCATGGCCGACTATCTCGCCGATCCGCGCGACACGGCCACGCCCCGGGGCATGCTGGAGTTCCTCAACCTCCTGAACAACGGCAGCCTGCTTTCGCCCGACTCAACGCGTCTCCTGCTGCGCATCATGGCCGACAGCCCGACCGGCGCGGCCCGCCTGAAGGCCGGACTGCCCAAGGGGACGGTCCTGGCCCACAAGACCGGAACGGCGCGGACGGACCTGGGGCTCAATCCGGCGGTCAACGATGTCGGCGTCTTCATCCTGCCCGACGGGCGGGCCTATGCGCTCGCCATGTTCCTGGCCGGATCGACGCTTCCCGAGGCGGAGCGCGACGCGATTTTCGCCGAAGTCGCCCGGATGGCGGTCCACGGAGTGGGATAGTCGCTCTCGGCGCCTTTGCGTCACGGCCCATGGCGGCTATACGGCCCCCCAGACCGAATTACCGCCCGGAGCGCTTCCCCCTCATGGCCAAGATCAAAGTCGCCAACCCCGTCGTCGATCTCGACGGGGACGAGATGACCCGCATCATCTGGAAGCTCATCAAGGAAAAGCTGATCTTCCCGTTCCTCGACCTGCCGATCGAGTACTACGACCTCGGCATCGAGCACCGCGACGCGACCGACGACAAGGTGACCGTCGAGGCGGCCGAGGCCATCAAGAAATACGGCGTCGGCATCAAGTGCGCGACCATCACCCCGGACGAGGCCCGGGTGAAGGAATTCAACCTCAAGAAGATGTGGAAGTCGCCCAACGGTACGATCCGCAACATCCTGGGCGGCGTCGTCTTCCGCGAGCCGATCATCTGCCGCAACGTGCCGCGCCTGATCCCCGGCTGGACCCAGCCGATCATTGTCGGCCGCCACGCCTTCGGCGACCAGTACAAGGCCACCGACTTCGTCGTCCCCGGCAAGGGCAAGCTGAAGATTAGCTGGGAGGGCGAGGACGGCCAGAAGATCGAGCACGAGGTGTTCGACTTCCCCGCCGGCGGCGTCGCCATGGGCATGTACAACCTGGATTCGTCGATCCGCGAGTTCGCCCACGCCTGCCTGGCCTACGGCCTGAACCGCAACTACCCGGTCTACCTCTCGACGAAGAACACCATCCTCAAGGCCTATGACGGGCGCTTCAAGGACATCTTCGCCGAGGTGTTCGAGACCGAATACGCCGAGAAGTACAAGGAAGCGGGCCTCGTCTACGAACACCGCCTGATCGACGACATGGTGGCCTCGGCGCTCAAGTGGTCGGGCGGCTTCATCTGGGCCTGCAAGAACTACGATGGCGACGTGCAGTCGGACCAGGTCGCCCAGGGCTTCGGCTCGCTGGGCCTGATGACCTCGGTGCTGATCACGCCGGACGGCAAGATCATGGAGGCCGAGGCCGCCCACGGCACCGTCACCCGCCACTACCGCCAGCACCAGCGCGGCGAGAGCACCTCCACCAACTCCATCGCCTCGATCTTCGCCTGGACTCAGGGGCTGAAGCACCGCGCCAAGCTGGACGGCAACGCCGAACTGGACCGCTTCGCCGACACCCTCGAGAAGGTCTGCGTCTCGACCGTCGAGAGCGGCTCGATGACCAAGGACCTGGCGCTGCTGGTCGGCGACACCCAGGGCTGGCTGACCACCGAGGGCTTCATCGACAAGGTGGCCGCCAACCTCGAGAAGGCGCTGGCGGCCTAAAGGTCGCCCTCAGCTTCGAACGACCGGCGCCGCGGAGGGCCTCCTCCGCGGCGCCTTTCGTTTCAGTGCGGCGTCCAGGGATCGAGCGGCTGGCGCTCTTCGCGGCGGATCAGGACCTGGTAGCCCACGATGAACACCAGCGCGCCCACCACGAGCGCGCCCAGGAACCCGGCCGGGGTCAGGAACCACAGGCAGAGCGTCAGGATGCCGTCGCCCAGCAGCAGCATGCTCCATCGCAGGAGCACGTTGAATCCGTGGTAGGTGCGCTCGTGCGCGATGAGGTCGGGATCGGGGGAAAGCTGACTAACCATCTCCGGGCCTCCGAAGAAGTTGGCGTCGAGCCCCTACCCTACCACAGCTCCTAGCCGGCGAGCAGCGCCCTCACGGCCGCGAGACCCGCCTCGGCCTTGCTGGCGTCGGGGGCTCCGCCCTGGGCGAAGTCGGGCCGGCCGCCCGCGCCCTGGCCGCCCATGGCCAGCACCGCGGCCTTGGCGAGGTCGGCGGCGTTGAACTTCGCCGTCGCCTGGCCCGTCACGGCCACGGTCACCGCCGCCTTGCCCTCGGCCACGCCGACCAGGGCGATGACGCCGTCGGGGAGCTGCTTCTTGAACGCCTCGGCGATGGGCCGCAGGTCCTTGCCGCCGACGCCGTCCATGACGCGGGCCATGACCTTCACGCCGCCGATCTCCTCAGGTCCGGCCGCCGGCCCGCCCCCGCCGCCCATGGCGAGCTGGCGCTTGGCGTCGGCCAGCTCCTTCTCCAGCTTGCGGGCCTGGGCCTGCAGCGCCTCGACGCGGGCCGAAACCTCGGCCACCGGGACCTTGAACTGCTCGGCCAGCGACTTGGCGACGGCGGCCTGCTCCAGCAGCCAGCGGCGCGCCGCCTCGCCGGTCAGGGCCTCGATCCGGCGCACGCCGGCCGCCACGCCCTGCTCCGACACGATCTTGAAGAGCGCGATGTCGCCGGTGCGGGCCACGTGGGTGCCGCCGCACAGCTCGACCGAATAGTTCCCCCGGCCGTCCAGCGCCCGGCCCAGGGTCAGCACGCGCACGCTGTCGCCGTACTTCTCGCCGAACAGCGCCATGGCGCCGGCCTCGATGGCCTCCTGCGGCGCCATCAGCTTGGTCTCGGCGGGCAGGTTCTGGCGCACCACGGCGTTGACCTCGGCCTCGATGCGCTCGATCTCCTCCGGCGTCAGCGGCTGGCCGTGGCTGAAGTCGAAGCGGATGCGCTCGCCGTCGACCATCTGGCCCTTCTGGGTCACGTGGGCGCCCAGCACGTTGCGCAGCGCGGCGTGCAGCAGGTGCGTGGCCGAGTGGTTGGCGCGCGTGGTCTGCCGCCGCTCGGCGTCGACCGCCAGCCGCACGCGGGCGCCGGAGGCGAGCTCGCCCTCGGTGATCTCGACATCGTGGACGTGGAGGTCGCCGGCCTGCTTCTGGACGTCGAGGACGCGGCCTTTCCCGCCGTCCCACTCGACCTCGCCCTGGTCGCCCGCCTGGCCGCCGCTCTCGGCGTAGAAGGGCGTGCGGTCGGTGAGAACCTGTACGGTCTGGCCCTTGGCGGCCCGGTCGACCTCCTGGCCCTCCGCCACGATGGCCAGCACCTCGCCCGTGGCCTCGGTGGCGTCGTAGCCGATGAACTCGGTCGGCCCGAGGCGGTCCCGGATCGAGAACCATTCCGCGGCCGCGGCCACCTGGCCCGAACCGGCCCAGTTCTCGCGCGCCATCTCGCGCTGGCGGGTCATGGCCGCGTCGAACTCGTCGAGGTTGACGGTCAGGCCCTTGGCGCGGACCGCGTCCTGGGTCAGGTCCAGCGGGAAGCCGTAGGTGTCATAGAGCTTGAAGGCGGTCTCGCCCGAGAGGACGTCGCCTTCATTCAGGCCGGCCGTCGCCTCCTCGAGCAGCACCATGCCGCGGCCGAGCGTGCGGCGGAACCGCTCCTCCTCCTGGCGCAGGGTCTCGACAATGGCAGGCTCGGCCCGGCGCAGGTCGGGATAGGCCTCGCCCATCAGGTTGACCAGGGTCGGCGCCACGCGGTGCATCAGCGGCTCGTCCGCGCCCAGCAGGTGGGCGTGGCGCATGGCGCGCCGCATGATCCGGCGCAGCACGTAGCCGCGGCCCTCGTTCGAAGGCAGCACGCCGTCGGCGATCAGGAAGGCCGACGAGCGCAGGTGGTCGGCGATGACCCGGTGCGACGGGGTCGTCTCCGAGCCCTCCTGGCGCAGCTCGCGCTTGGCCGACGCGATCAGGTCCTTGAACAGGTCGACGTCGTAGTTGTCGTGCACGCCCTGCATCACCGCGGCGATGCGCTCCAGGCCCATGCCGGTGTCGATCGAGGGCTTGGGCAGCGCCGTCCGCTCGCCGTCGGCGAACTGCTCGAACTGCATGAAGACGAGGTTCCAGATCTCGACGAACCGGTCGCCGTCCTCGTCGAGCGAACCTGGCGGGCCGCCAGGGATGTGGGCGCCGTGGTCGTAGAAGATCTCCGAGCACGGGCCGCAGGGGCCGGTGTCGCCCATGGACCAGAAGTTGTCCGAGGTGGCGATGCGGACGATCTTCTCGTCGGGCAGGCCGGCGATCTTCTTCCACAGGCCGAAGGCCTCGTCGTCGGTGTGGTACACCGTGACCATCAGCTTTTCGGCCGGCAGCCCCCACTCCTTGGTGAGCAGTTCCCAGGCGTGGCTGATCGCCCGCTCCTTGAAGTAGTCGCCGAAGGAGAAGTTCCCCAGCATCTCGAAGAAGGTGTGGTGGCGCGCGGTGTAGCCGACGTTGTCCAGGTCGTTGTGCTTGCCGCCGGCGCGGACGCACTTCTGCGACGAGGCGGCGCGGGGGAACGGCGGGGTCTCGGCGCCGGTGAAGTAGTTCTTGAACGGCACCATGCCGGCGTTGACGAACAGCAGGGTCGGATCGTTCTGCGGCACCAGCGGAGCCGAGGCGACGACGGCGTGCTCCTTGCGCTGGAAGAAGTCCAGGAAGTGCGTGCGGATCTCGTTCAGGCTCGGCATGGGTCGGGACATTCTTGAACTGCTGGAGCGGAGGACGGCCCCGCCCCGGATTTGGGAACCGCGGTCCCTTTACGAAACTGGCGGCGGGACGCCAAACGAGAAAAGGACGCCTGGGGGAGCTCTCCCCAGACGCCCTGAACCTCTGATGCGCCTGCGCGCAGGGTGGAAGGCGGCAGGCCGGGTTGGCGGGGAGGCCCGCCGCCCGCGAGACGCCCTCAGAGGGACCCGTCCTCCCCCTGGTCCTCGCCCTCGGAGGGGCCGACCAGCAGCTCCTCCTCGATGGCGGCCTTGGCGCCGCGCACCCGGCCCTCGATGTCGGCGGCGATGTCGGGGTTTGCTTTAAGGAATTCGCGCACGTTGTCGCGGCCCTGGCCGATGCGCTGGGAGTTGAACGAGAACCAGGAGCCCGACTTCTCGATCACGCCCGCCTTCACGCCCAGGTCGATGATCTCGCCCAGCTTGGAGATGCCCTCGCCGTACATGATGTCGAACTCGACCTCGCGGAACGGCGGGGCGACCTTGTTCTTGACCACCTTCACCCGGACGTTGTTGCCGACGATCTCGTCGCGCTGCTTGACCGAGCCGGTGCGGCGGATGTCGAGGCGCACCGAGGCGTAGAACTTCAGCGCATTGCCGCCGGTGGTGGTCTCAGGGGACCCGTACATCACCCCGATCTTCATGCGGATCTGGTTGATGAAGATGACCAGGGTCTTGGCCTTGGAGATGGAGGCGGTCAGCTTGCGCAGCGCCTGGCTCATCAGCCGGGCCTGGAGGCCGGGCAGGCTGTCGCCCATCTCGCCCTCGATCTCGGCCCGCGGCGTCAGCGCCGCCACCGAGTCCACGACGATCACGTCCACGGCGTTCGAGCGCACCAGGGTGTCGGTGATCTCCAGCGCCTGCTCGCCGGTGTCGGGCTGGGCGACCAGGAGGTCGTCCAGGTTCACCCCCAGCTTGTGGGCGTAGGACGGGTCGAGCGCGTGCTCGGCGTCCACGAAGGCGGCGGTGCCGCCGGCCTTCTGCACCTCGGCCACCACGTGCAGGGCGAGCGTCGTCTTGCCCGAGCTTTCCGGCCCGTAGATCTCGACGATCCGCCCCTTGGGCAGGCCGCCGATGCCGAGCGCCATGTCGAGGCCCAGCGAGCCGGTGGACACGGCCTCGATCTCCACGACCTTGCCCTTGTCGCCCAGCTTCATCACCGAGCCCTTGCCGAAGGCCCGATCGATCTGCGCCAGCGCCGCCTCCAGCGCGCGCTGCTTGTCACCGTCTTCTTTCGCCACGAGCCTCAACGCCGACTGAGTCATATCCAGCGCCCTCTATCCCACGATTCCGCCAACCCGCCGCCGCTCCCTGGCGCTCCCCGCCAGGCCGTCGCCGAGGACTCATGCGTACCGCCTTTGTTCCAAGTTCGCAAGATGTTCTTTTCTGGGGTGAGCGGGTATGCCGCGCGGAGGGGCTGGCGGCTGGCCCCCTCCACCATGCTGCGCATGGTCCCTCTCCCCCGCTATCGCGGGGGAGGAGCGCCCCTACCGGCGGCTGTTGCGGACGATGAAGCCGGCCACGTCGTCGTGGAGGGCCCGGGCCGAGGCGGCCTGGGCGTACACCATGTGGCCCGAGGGATAGTAGTGGTACTCGATGTTGCCCCGGAGGCTGTCGGGGATCGGCAGGTGCTGCATCTCGTACCAGCCCTGGAAGTAGGGCGTGGCCAGGTCGTAGTAGCCGCCCAGCAGCGAGACCTTGAGGTTCGGGTTGTAGATCATGGCCGAGGCCAGGTCGGGCATGACGTTCAGCATGGCCCGGGGCGTGAAGCGCGCGCCCGGCGGCTGGTGGGCGTTGTCCCACGAGCGGTAGAGCGGGACCGAGGGCTTGAAGGTCTTGCCGGCCCCATAGCCCAGGGTGCGGCGGGCGTAGTCGTTGAAGGCGGTCACATAGGCGCTGGAGAGCGCGGCGGCCTGGGGATCGTACTCGGCGGTCTTCGACAGCGGGTCCATGTCGGGGCCGAAGAAGCGGGTGTCGATGCGGCCGGTGGTCAGGCCGCGGGCCGACTGCAGCGTCTTCTCGAACATGCCCCCGGTGACGCGCAGGTTGGCCTTCATCACATAGTCGACCGGCAGGCCGGTGTAGGCCGCGTACTGCTCGGCCGCCTGGCGCTTCCTGGCCGGGTCGAGCGAGGCGCCGGCGGTGAGCGCCAGGGCGTAGTCGGTCATGGCCCAGCGCTCGACCTCCTTCAGGAAGGTCGTCAGGTCGGCCGGGGCGTTGGGCACGAGCTTGTAGTGCCAGGCGGTGGCCGCGTAGGTCGGGAGCGCGGTGATGTAGGCGGTGTCGCTGCCCGGGTTGTTGTCGACGCCGTCGACGCTGAGCGCGAAGTTCAGGATCTGGGACAGCAGCAGAACGCCGTTGAAGTCGACGCTGTCGCCGGTGGTCAGGTTGTTGATCAGCACCGCCGAGCGCGGGGTGCCGTAGCTCTCGCCGAACAGGAACTTGGGCGAGTTCCAGCGGCCGTGCTGGGACAGGAAGGCCAGGATGAACTGCTCGAAGGCGTAGGCGTCCTGGTCGACGCCCCAGAAGGCTTTCTCCTTGTCCTTGCCCGCGATGCGCGAGAAGCCGACGCCCGGCGCGTCGATGAACACCATGTCGGTGGCGTCGAGGATGGAGTCGTCGTTGTTGACCACGGCGTAGGGCGCCGCCGGCGTGTGGGTGCCGTCGTCGACGGTGACCACCTTCCTGGGCCCGAAGGCGCCCATGTGCAGCCACATGGTCGAGGAGCCGGGGCCGCCGTTGTAGATGAAGGTCACCGGGCGGTCGGCGGCCGGCGCGCCCTTCTTGAAGTAGGCGACATAGAACATCGAGGCCTCGGCCTCGGGGTTGTTCCCGGCGCCCAGGTCCTTGCCGTCGGGAGCCTTCTCGCGCCGCGCGGCGTCGTCCCAGCCCTTGGGATGGACGATGATGGTCCCGGCCACGGCGCGGTAGGGGATCTTCTGGCCGCGGATGGTGACGACGCCCTCGGAGTCGACGCGCTCGGGGGTGAAGAGGACGCCGGCGTTGGGCTCGGCCGTGGTGGCGGCCGGCGGCTTGCGCTCCTGGTTGGGCTGGATGGTCCCGGGCGGCGTCTCCTGGGCGACGGCGAAGGTGGCGGCGAGCGACAACGCGGCGCCCGCGAACAGCGTTTTCCGAAGCAAGATCTGGCTCCCCCGATAAGGCCCAGCGTCGATCTATGCCCTGCTCCGGGGGTTTGACAACGGCGGGGCGCCTACCCCCGCGTTTGACCTGGCGCATGGCCCGGCCGGGCGCCGGCGTACGATCCTCGCGGCTCTCAACGCGGAGGCACAGGACGGGCCCGACATGGGATTGGCGCGGATAAAGGTCGCCTTCGGGCTGCTGGCGGGGGCGCTGACCGCCGCCTGGCTGGCGAGCGTCGCGGGCGGAACCTCGACGACCCCTTGGCCCACCACCTTCTGGCAGGCGCGCAGCCTGCTGATCCCGTTCAGCGGGGTCCTGGCCATCGGCTTCATGGCCAGCGGCGTGCTGCTGGCGGCGCGGCCGGTGCAGGTGGAGCGGCTGCTGGGCGGGCTCGACAAGTTCTACCGGCTGCACAAGTGGCTGGGGATCGGCGCCCTCGTCCTGGCCGTTGCCCACTGGCTGCTGGAGGTGGGGCCGCGGTGGATGACGGGCTGGGGCTGGATCACGCGCCCGGCCCGGGCCCCGCGCCCGCCCGGCCCCCAGCCGGAAGGCTTCGAGGCCCTGATGCGCGGCCTGCGCCACCCGGCCGGCGAGGCGGGCGAGTGGGCGTTCTACCTGATGGTCGTGCTGGTGCTGCTGGCGCTGTGGAAGCGGTTCCCCTACCACCTGTTCTTCAAGACCCACCGGCTGATGGCCCCGGTGTTCCTGGCGCTGGTCTTCCACTCCGTCGTGATGACGCCGCAGGCCTGGTGGACGGCGCCCGTGGGCGTGCTGAGCGGCCTGCTGATGGCGGCGGCCACGGTGGCGGCGGGCGCCTCGCTGTTCGGGCGGATCGGCCAGTCGCGCAAGGCCGCGGGCCGGGTCGCCAGCCTGCGGGCCTATGACGACAACGCCGTGCTGGACGTGGGCGTGGAGCTCGCCACCGCCTGGCCGGGGCACCAGGCGGGCCAGTTCGCCTTCCTGGACTTCGACGATCCCGAGGGCGCCCACCCCTTCACCGCCTCGTCGGCCTGGAAGGACGACGGCAGGCTGGTGTTCAGCATCAAGGGCCTGGGCGACTACACGCGCCGCCTGCCCGAGCTGCTGCGCGTGGGCCAGGGGGTGACGGTGGAAGGTCCCTACGGCTGCTTCGACTTCCAGGGCGAGGCGCCGCGCCAGCTCTGGATCGGCGGCGGGGTGGGCGTGACGCCGTTCATCGCCCGGCTGGAGGCCCTGAAGGGGCGGACCGAGACCCGGCCGGTGGACTTCGTCTATTCCACCGCCGCGCCGGACGAAGCCTTCATCGCCCACGTGCGGGAGCTGGCCGAGGCGGCGGGCGTGCGCTTCCGCCTGTACGACTCCAACAGGGAAGGCTTCCTGACCCCGGAGGCGCTGAAGGCCTGGGCCCCCGGCTGGCGCGAGGCCGACGTGTGGTTCTGCGGCCCGGCCAAGTTCGGCGAGGCCCTGCGCAAGGCGATGACGGCCGACGGCCTGCCCGCCGCGCGCTTCCACCAGGAGCTGTTCGAGATGCGGTGAGGGAGGCTCAGGCCCCTACCCGCCTCAGTGCATCAGCGCGTGGCGTTCCAGGTCGGACATGGCGGCCTGGACGCGGTCGGCGCTCTGCTGGGCCTGGACCCAGGGAATGAGGTCCTCGATCCCCTGCTCCAGCGTCATCCGGGGCCGGTAGCCGAGCTCGGCCTGGATGGCGGCGATGTCGGCGAAGCAGTGACGGATGTCGCCGGCGCGGAAGCGGGCCTGTACGTCGGGGGCGATGGCAGGGTTGAGCCGCGCGGTGAGGAGGTCGGCGACCTGGAGCACCGTAAAGGCGCGGCCCGAGCCCACGTTGTAGACGCGCCCCGCCGCCCGCTCGCTTTCCAGCGCCAGGAGGTTGGCCTGGACCACGTCGGAGACGTGGACGAAGTCGCGGAGCTGGCCGCCGTCCTCGAAGATGATCGGCCGGTTCCCGTTCATCAGCCGGGCGGAGACGATGGCCAGGAGGCCCGTGTAGGGGTTGGAGAGCGCCTGGCGGGTCCCGTAGGTGTTGAAGAAGCGCAGCGCCACGGCGGGGACGCCGTAGGCGGCGCCCACGACCAGGAACAGCTCCTCGTGGTCGCGCTTGGTGACGGCGTAGACGGAGGTCGGTTCGAGCGGCTTGGCCTCTGGCGTGGGGACGGGCGTGAGCGGGCGGCCCTGGGCGTCGGCGGGCTCCCAGAGGCCGGCTTCCAGCCGCGATAGCGGGCGCGGGCCCGGCCAGACCATGCGGCCCTCCGCGTCGCGGCAGGCGCCCTCGCCGTAGAGCGACATGGACGAGGCCACCACCAGCTTGCGGATGCGGTCGCGCCGCTCGACCACCGCCTGCAGCAGAACCGCGGCCCCCAGGCTGTTGGCCGAGACATAGCGGTCGATCTCGTACATGGACTGGGCGACGCCGACGGCGGCGGCCAGGTGGAAGACCGCCTCGACGCCGTCCAGCGCCTTGGCCACGGCGGCGGGGTCGCGGACGTCGCCGACGATCAGTTCGGCGCGGGGGTCGAGGTAGGCCGGCGGGCGGCGTTCGGGGCCGTGCACCTGGGGCTCCAGGCTGTCGAGGACGCGAACGTCGTGGCCCTCGGCCAGCAGGCCGTCCACGAGGTGGGAGCCGATGAAGCCGGCGCCGCCGGTGACGAGCACCTTCACGGGATCACGCGACGTCCAGCTCGAGCTGGAACTGGCGGCGGAAGTAGCCGATCGTCCGGGCCAGGCCGATGTCGAGTTCGATGTGCGGGCGCCACTTCAGCACCTCGGCGGCGCGGGTGATGTCGGGCCGGCGCTTCTGAGGATCGTCCTGGGGCAGCTCGCGGTACTCGATCTGCGACTTCGAGCCGGTCATGGCGATGATCTTCTCGGCCAGCTCCAGCACCGTGTACTCGCCGGGATTGCCGAGGTTGATGGGGCCGGTCACCTCGTCGGGGGACTCCATCATGGCCACCAGACCGCCGACCAGGTCGTCCACGTAGCAGAGCGAGCGGGTCTGGGAGCCGTCGCCATAGACGGTGATCGGCTTGTTGCGGAGCGCCTGGAGGATGAAGTTGGACACCACCCGGCCGTCGCCGGGCGCGAGGCGCGGCCCGTAGGTGTTGAAGATCCGCACGACCTTCACCCGGACGCCGTACTGGCGGTGGTAGTCGAAGCAGATGGTCTCGGCGCAGCGCTTGCCCTCGTCGTAGCAGGCGCGGATGCCGATCGGATTCACGTGGCCGTAGTAGGTCTCGTCCTGGGGCTGGACCTGGGCGTCGCCGTAGACCTCGCTGGTCGAGGCCTGGAGGACGATGGCGCCGGTCTCGCGGGCCAGGCGCAGCAGGTTGACCGCGCCCATGACGCTGGTCTCGACCGTGCGCACCGGCTGGGTCTGGTAGTGCACCGGCGAGGCGGGGCAGGCCAGGTTGTAGATCTGGTCGACCTCGATCTTGATCGGCTCGCGCACGTCGAACCGCATGATCTCGAAGTTGGGGTAGCCCAGGAGGTGCTCGACGTTGCTCTTGGCGCCCGTGAAGTAGTTGTCGAGGCAGACGACGTCGTGCCCGTCCCGTACGAGGCGCTCGCACAGGTGGGAGCCGATGAAGCCGGCGCCGCCGGTGACGAGGATCCTACGCATGGCCGGCCGGACTCAATGCAGCGGGACGGCGAAGTAGACGGAGGCGAAGTAGCCGTCCTTGTTCCCCGAGGTCATCGGATGCCGATAGCCGCCGGTGACGCCAACCTCCCCGAAGCTCGTGTTGAGCTTGGCGAACGGGCCCACCGTCAGCTCCTTGTAGTGGTCGTTGCCGTAGAGGGTGACCTGGGGACCGAGCCACAGGGGCCCCGAAACCTGGTAGAGCCCGCGCGCGGCCGCCGACCAGGTGGAGAACGGCGTGGCGAAGCGGCCCTGGAGGCTGACCTCGAGGTTCTTGTTGAAGGTGTTCTGGTATTCGCCGAGCACCGCCGCGCCGAACTTCGAGCCGCGGATGGAGGCGGCCGGGTCGGGATTGTCGTGCTCGATGTAGGCCGGGCCCACCCAGCCGCCGAACGTGCCGCGTTCGGTGAACTTGCGGTAGCCGACCATGAGGTCGGCGTCGACGATGCCGATCTCCTCGCCCACATAGGCCGGGGCGTTGTCGTAGGTGTACTGGCCGCCGGACACGTCGAGGCGCATCGCCGGGCCGTCCTCCCACAGGCTGCCGTCCCGCTTGAGGGATTGCATCACCCCGCCGTAGCCGCCGGCGTAGTGGTTGCTGAACCAGACGCCGCCCCAGCCGTAGGCGGTCGGCGGCGCGGCCGCCCCGCCGTCCACCGGGGCGGGCGTGGCGACCGCCGAACTGGCCGGCTGGGCGCTGGTCTGCGCCAGGACGCTCCCCGGGGCGGCGCCTGCCGCGAGCGCGGCGGCCAGCACCGCCATGGACCTGAACGAACCCTTCATTGCGCCTTCTCCGTTGACGGGGTCCGGCGCTGACCGCGCGCGATCCTCAGGAAGAACCCAGAGGACCGGCCGGCGGTCGGGTCGAACGCCCTAACGTGCCCTGGTGCGCGCGCCGGAGGGCCGAAGGAAACACTTCGCCCGCTCGCCGTAGCCGCTCGGCGTACAAATGTACGGCGCGCTACCAAGATACTTCACCTTCTCCGGAGACCCCGGAGCACTGACAAACTTCACCTCGGCGGCGTCGTCCGCGCCGGGGGTGGAACCCTTCTGCGCGCCCTCGGGCCGCTTGCCGGCCTCCGTCTCGGCGGCCTGCGGCGCCGTCGCCAAAGCCATGGCGCCGAGAACCGCGCCCGCCCCGATCCACCTGGATTGCATCGCCGAACTCCTCCACCCGCGCGCCCGCGGACCGAGTCCCGGCGGGGCGCGGCCAGAAGATCACGGCCGCTCCCTTCGTGGATAGTTAAGATCGGCGGCGGCCACGACGCGCCAGTTCGGCCTGCCCAGGCCCCGCGGCCAGGCCCAGACCTCGCGGTCGTTGAAGTAGACGACTTCCTTGAGCTCAGGGTACTCGGGGTAATTGCGGGTGACGTCCTGCGCCCAGCGGGCGACATACTCAGACCCGCCGGCATAGCCCAGTTCCGCAACCCAGATCGGCTTGCCGTAGCCAACAGTCAGGTCGTAACCCTGCTTCACGGATTCAGCAAAGGTGCGCGTCCGGCCGTATTGAACCACGTCGAACTTGTCGTAACCGAACACCGTCAACCCGACGAGGTCGACGAATTCTGAACCGGGATAGTAATTCCCGAGCGTGCGCTCCCCGCGAGGGGACCACATGATGCGCGCATCGGGCGTGATCCTGCGCATCAGCGCGGCCATGCGTCTAAACGCCGCAACGTAGTCGGCGGGCCGCCAGTTGGACCAGGTGAAACGGCCGTAGGGATTGTCCATCTCCTGGGCCCATCGGATCGTCACCGGGCTCTTGAAGCCGGCCAGCACCTCGAGGATCGCTCGCATGTTGGCGTCGCGCCGCCCGGCGAGGATATCGTCGCGCAACCGCGCGGCGGTGACGTTCCAGTCCTGCGCCCAGGACCAGGGCTCGACGGTGACCAGGACGTTGCGGCGACGCGCGAGCGCATAGGCGTCGGCGTCGGCCAGGGCTCCCAGTTCGACGTCCTCCCAGGGCAGGAAGAGGTGTTCGGTGACCACCCCCTGGTCATTGCTGAAGTCCCCGTAGGGGTCGTAGGCGCCGAGCTTCGAGCCGCCGGGATGGATGACCGGGCGCTTGTCGCGGGCGGCCATGGCCGGCGCCGCGCCCTGAGCCCGCGTGGGGACCGGGCCGGCGGCCAGCAATGGGGCGACGCCCGCCGCCAGCAGGGAGCCTCGCATGAGCGTCCGCCGGGAAACGCTCTGAATCCGCTCGCTCATCACCAAGTTCCCGTATCTCTGTTGAGACGGACAAGACCCCAGCCCGACCGGGAACGTGTTGACCGGGATCAACCGGCGCCGCGCGTATGGAAGAAATTGTCGTTCTTGCGGAACGCGAGGCCCGTTCTACTGAACAGCCGCAGCCGCGTGCGCTCCCACACCTGGAAGTTGACGCCGACTGCTTACGACGCCTCCCCGCCCCTAGCGCGTTGCACGGGCGGCGGGGCGGCCTGATCGCCGAAACCATGCCATCGGGGCCGGATGCGATAGGAAATGGCGTAGGGCTTGCCGGCGCCGGACGGCGTGTAAACCGTCTCGGTGAGGGTGAAGGCGGTGACGCCGGTGTTCATGGCCGCGAGCCCCCGGGCGCCGTGCTCGCGGGCGCCCAGGACGGTCAGGGCCGCGATCGCCGCCAGCGACAGCGCGCTCGCCGCCCCCGCGCGATCCCAGGTGAAGACCGGGCGACGGTTCTCGCGGGCGTGGAGCGCGAGGATCATCAGGACCGCGGCCCCGCTGCAGGCGGCGGTGATCAGGTTGAAGACATAGAAGCCCGCCGCCGTGCCAGGCTCCCGCACCAGCCACACGCAGGCGGCCGCGCCGAGCCCGAGCGCGAGGTAGGGCGCCAGCACCCGGAACGGGATGGCGCTCGCGCCCCCCTCGCCCTTCGGGGTGATCCGGAAATCGACGTGGGCGCCGGTCAGCCGGTCCCAGACGGCGGTCAGCGAGCCGAACAGCGACCATGGCCAGCGCAGGAACAGGAAGGCCATCCCCTCCCAGCTCAGAATCTTGGCGTCGGCCGGCCGGAAGAGGCCCGTGGACCGCCACCAATAGGCCAGGACCAGCATGAGCGCCGACAGGGGGAAGGCGTGGACCACATAGTCGGCGAAGGTCATGTCCAGGAAGCGGGACCTCGTCAGCAGGGCGATCATCGGGGTGATGAAGCCCAAGGCCATGACCGAGGCGTAGGCCGGGTACCAGAGCTGGGAAAACAGGAACTGGAAGCGCAGCCGCCAGGGCAGTTTCGGCACATAGGCGGGCGAGTACCGCAGGAGGAGGGTCACCAGGCTGCGCGACCACTGGAACTCCTGGACGATCAGGTCGGTGAAGGTGTCGGGCCCCCGCCCGTGGGCGATGGCGTCGATGGCGTGGACGCCCCTCCAGCCCTCGGCGTTGAAGATCAGGGTCGTCGAATGGTCCTCGGCCAGCTCGGGGCCCAATCCGCCGACGGCCTTCAGGGCGGCGGTGCGGACCGTGTAGTGGGAGCCGATGCACAGCGGCGCCCAGCCGTTGTTGTAGCCGGCCTGCAGGGCGCCGTGCATGGAGGCCTCGACGTAGAGCCGGCCCCTCGCCGACCAGCTTTCGGCGGCGTTGGCGTCGCAGATGCTGGGGGCCGACACATAGCCCACGGCGGGGTCGGCGAACGGCGCCAGCATGTGGGCGAGGTAGTCTGGCTCGGGCACGTGGTCGCAGTCGAACTGGGCGACGAAGTCGTACCGGTCGTAGCCGTAGCGGTCGTAGAAGTAGGCGAGGTTGCCCTCCTTGCAGCGCTTGCGGCGGGGCCATTCATCCCGGTGGTAGCCCTCGACACCCTTGCGGGTGGAGACCATGACGCCGCGGTCGCGGCACCAGGCCAGGGTCTCGGGAGCCGGGTCCTCGTCGGCCAGCCAGGTGTCGTGATCGCATCCCTGTTGGGCCAGCGCCGCCTCCAGGGTCCGGCGGACGATCTCGAAGGGTTCGGACGGGGCCTTGGTGACGACGGCGGCGACCCGACCGGGCGGCAGGGCGGTGGGCCCGCGCCTCGGAATCCGCGCGCCGGCGAAGATGAAGATGAAGTAGGCCGGGATCGAGGTGACCCAGAGGACGCTCAGGGTGGCCAGGGCGTAGCGGACCGGCGTGACGAAATGGGCGGGCTCCAGCCACCAGACCCAGAACCAGGCCATGGCCGCCGCCCACAGCACGATGCCGGCCAGGTTGACGGCCTTCCGCCAGCCCGTGAACACCGGCGTGAGGGAGAACGGTGCGGGAGACGCCGACCCTGGAGACGACGGCTTCGGGCCCGGCGCGCACGCGACGGGACCCGCCGCCTTGTCCGTGCGGACGGCGTCGCTCTCGGAACGGTCCGACATCAGGATCAGGAACCCGAGGGCCGCGGTCCGGGCATTGACATCCGTCAGGGGTCCCCTTCCCCGCACGGTTTCCACTTGCGCCCCGAGCGGCCGCGGATTCACTGCGGGCATGACCTCCGAAGCAACGCCGGGGCCCATTCCCGAGACGGTGGCGGTCCGCGTGGCCGGACGCCTGGGCATGCAGTTCTTCCTGAACTGCCTGAGGATCGCCTGCGACGGCCGCAACCTGGTTGACGGGCTGATCCTCATGGCGATCGGCCACGCCAACCTCGAGCACCTGGACCGGGAGCCCGAGCTGCAGGCGCGGTTCGCCGGCTTCGATCAGCCGCCGCCGGTGGAACTGGTCCGGCCGATCAGCGTGAACGCGCTGGCGGGCAGCCTGCGGATGCCATTCGAGACCGTGCGCCGCCGCACCCTGGCGCTGCGCGCGGACGGCGCCTGCGCGGTGGAGGAGCGCGGCCTCGTCCTGCCGCCCGGCCACCTCGGTTCGGAACGCGACCGGATGACGGCCTTCTCCCTGGCCCAGCAGACGAAGATGCTGCTGGTCGGCCTGTCGGCCCTGGGCGTGCTGCGCCTGCCCCCCGGCGAGGCCGCGCCCGACGCCGCCCCGCCCCGGCCGGCCGCCCGGCTGGCCGTCGCCTATTGCCTGAGGCAGCTCGAATCCCTCTCGCGGCATATCGAGGACCCCACGGTCGGCGTCCTGCTGATCCACATCATCCGGATCACCACCGACCACCTGGACGACACCTACACCGAGTTCGCCGAGACGGAGGACCTGGTGCGGGACGACCTGCGCCGCCCGGTGGCGGCGTCGCTGCTCGCCGAGCGGGTGGGCCTGCCCAGGGAGACGGTGCGCCGGCACGTGGCGCTGCTGCTGGACAAGGGCTGGGTGGCGCGCGCTCCCGCGGGCGGCCTCCACCTGACCCGCGAGATGCTCCGCGCCTCCCCCTGGCCCGAGGCCCGGCGGGAGAACGTGGCGAACCTCAACCGGCTGGTCGCCGGGCTCGCGGCCGCGGCCCGCGCTACGCACGCCTGACGCGAACCCCTGCGGGCCGCGCCCCTGGCGGGCGCCCGCGCCGCCCGGACCGATCAGCAAACAGGCGCCGGACGCCGCGAATCTGCGCTGCAAGCTTGCGGACCGGTCAAAGAACGGGTCCGACGGCGGTTCGCGGGGTTGGCGGGTTGCCGGTGTGCGTTTTCCGCACCTGAATGACCGTCATGTTCTGAAATGTGCAGGGGATGGGGGAATGAGTTCGATTTTCTTCGACAAGACCTCAATGGACGCCCGGATCGGGCGCAGCCGAACGCTGAAGGCGCTTCTGCTGACCGCCGCGATCGCCCTCCCGGCGATCGCTCACGCCGAGCCCACCGAGGCCATGCGGGAGGCCGCCGTCGCCAAGGTCGACGCCAACGCCAAGCTCGCCCAGGAGATGGTCGACTCCGTCTTCAGCTTCGCCGAGCCGGGCTTCCAGGAATTCAAGACCAGCGAGTACCTGACCGGCATTCTCGAGAAGAACGGGTTCAAGATCCAGCGCGGCGTCGCGGGCATCCCGACCGCCTGGACGGCGACCTGGGGCTCGGGCGGCCCGCTGATCGCGCTGGGCAGCGACATCGACGGCCTGCTGGGTCTGTCGCAATACCCGGGGAAACCCGAGATCACCCCGATGGTCGAGGGCGCGCCGGGCCACGGCGAGGGCCACAACTCGGGTATGCCCATGATGATCGTCGCCGCGCTGGCGGCGAAGGACGTCATGGAGAAGAACAAGATTCCCGGCCGGCTGATGCTGTGGCCGGGCGTGGCCGAGGAGCTCCTGGCCACCAAGGCCTTCTACGTCCGCGACGGTCTGTTCAAGGACGTGGACGCCTCGATCTTCGCCCACGTCAGCCGCGACTTCTCGACGGGCTGGGGCCCGGCCGGCAACAACGGCATGGTCTCGGTGGAATACACCTTCAAGGGCAAGACGGCGCACGCCGCCGGCCAGCCCTGGGACGGCCGCTCGGCCCTGGACGGCGTCGAGGTCATGAACATGGCGTGGAACATGCGCCGCGAGCACCTGCCGCTGACCCAGCGGTCGCACTACGTGATCACCAACGGCGGGGGCCAGCCCAACATCGTGCCGGGCACGGCGACGGTCTGGTATTACTTCCGCGAGCAGAACTTCAAGTCGATCCGAGACCTCTATGAGCTCGGAAACAAGATCTCGGAAGCCGCGGCCATGGCCACCGACACCACGGTCGAGCACCGGGTGCTGGGCTACGCCGCGCCCAACTACGGCAACAAGCCGCTGGCCGAGGCCGCCTACGCCAACATCAAGCGCGTGGGCATGCCCGAGTGGTCCGAGGCCGACAAGGCGTTCGCCAAGGCGGTGCAGACCACCAACAAGCTGAAGGGCGACCCGCTGCCGACCGAGGTCGGCAAGCTGACCACGCCGGACGACCGCTCGGGCTTCGGCGGCGGCTCGGACGACATCGGCGACATCATGTGGACGGTCCCCACCATCACCATCCGCTATCCCTCGAACGTGCCCGGCGCCATCGGCCACAACGTGACCTCGGCCATGGCCATGGCGACGCCCATCGCCCACAAGGGCGTCATGGTGGGGGCCAAGGCGGTGGCGCTGACGGTGCTGGACATCGCCACCACGCCCAAGCTGGTGGCCGACGCCAAGGACTACTTCCAGAACGTCCAGCTCAAGGACCAGAAGTACGACCCGGTCCTGCGGCCCGAGGACAAGCCCGCGATCTGGCTGAACAGCGAGATCATGAGCCAGATGCGGCCGAAGATGGAGCCGTTCTACTACCAGCCGAAGAAGTACAAGACCTACCTGGACCAGCTCGGCGTCCCCTATCCCGGCGCCGCCAGGTAGGTCTTTTCCGCGCCGCCGGTCGTCAGCCCTCCTTGTCCAGGAAGACGACCGGCGGCGTGCTCCTCCGCGTCACCTCCCGCAGGACGAAGCTGGAGCGGATGCGGGCCACGTGCGGCAGGGTCGACAGCTCGCGCCGATAGACCCGGTCGTAATCCTCGAAGGACTCCACGTTCAGCATGATCAGGAAGTCCGTGTCGCCCGAGACGAAGCCGCAATAGGAGATCGACGGACACTTCACGACCTCGCGCTCGAACTCGACGAGGGCGTTTTCCGCCTGGGAGCTGAGCTCGATCGCCACGAAGACCACCACGCCGAAGCCCAGCCGGGGCAGGTTGAGGTTGGCCGAGTAGCTGAGGACCGCGCCGCGCTCCTCCAGGCTGCGGCGCCGGCGGGCCACGGCGGTGCTGGAGAGGTTGATCTTCTCGCCGAGGAAAACGTCCGAGGCGCGGCCGTCGGCCGAGAGTTCCCGAAGGATACGATAGTCGATGTCGTCCAGGTCGAGTGGTTCAGTTTTCGACATGCCAGGCCCGATTCATGCACAGTTGCTCAGCATCATAGGCGAAGAAGAGTAAATTTCGAAATCCTCCGTGGAGAAAAATTGATCGACTGTTAGATTTCTACACGGGAGTTGCGGGGCGAAGCTGCGGCAGTTCTGCGGAGAACGCCACGCCAAGGCCCGCGTAGGGGAACGATTACGGCCGCCGCCAAGAGCGGCCGATGGGGGGATGCGCCGACTAGGGTGAGCCCGGCGAGGCCGAACGGTCCGCCCCGGGGTCAGTGCCACGAGGCGTTCCGGGACGGCGCGCGCTGCAGGCCGCGGTTCCGGCGCTTCCGAAACAGAGGTCGACGACCGGCCGCCTCCCGCGGCCGGAGCCGCGCGCCCGCCGGGCCGCGCCGACGGCTTCTGCGTGCCTGCTCAATCCAAGAACAACAAAGGGGATCATCATGACTGCTTCGCTTGGCCGGCGCCTGAACCTGTCCGCCCGGCCCCACGCCCGCCGATGGGCCCTGGCCACGGCCAGCGCCGCCGCCCTCGCCGTCTCGTGCGGCGCAGCCTTCGCCCAGTCCGCCGAGACCACGGCCGCCGCCGCCGCGCCCGTTGGCGAGAGCAACCTCGAGGAGCTGATCGTCACCGGCTCGCGCGTGGCCCGCGACGGCTACGACGCGCCGACGCCGGTGAACGTCATGGGCACCGAGGAGATCAAGGCCGCCGCGGCGGCCAACATCGCCGACTTCGTGAACACCCTGCCCTCGGTGGCGGGCAGCTCCACGGCTGCCAACAGCTCGGGGGGCCTCAGCAATGGCGTGGCCGGGATCAGCGCCATCAACCTGCGGGCCCTGGGCACCGGCCGAACGCTGGTGCTGTTCGACGGCCAGCGCTCGGTGGTCTCGGCGGCCACGGGCCTGGTGGACACCAACACCTTCCCGCAGTCGCTGATCAGCCGCGTCGAGGTCGTGACCGGCGGCGCCTCCTCGGCCTACGGCTCGGACGCCATCGGCGGCGTGGTGAACTTCATCCTCGACAAGGAATACACCGGCGTCAAAGCCAGCGCCGAGTACGGCGAGACCACCTACGGCGACAACGACAACTGGAAGGCCAACCTGACGATCGGCAAGCCGTTCGCCGGCGGCAAGGGCCACGCCCTGTTCAGCGCCGAGCGGGTGCGCCAGGACGGCATCCACTACACCGCGCGCGACTGGAACAAGAAGGGCCACTTCGCAGTCCGCAATCCCGACACCTCGGCCGGCGCGCCGTACTACATCGTCTCGGACAACGTCGGCATCTCCGCCTACACGCCGGGCGGCCTGATCACCGCCGGCCCGCTGAAGGGCACCTACTTCGGGGTCAACGGGTCGGTGAACCAGCTCGCCTATGGCACGGTCACCGGCCAGTGGATGATCGGCGGCGACTGGGAATACGCCTCCTCGGGCATGCTGGGCACCAACAGCCTGGCGCCCGACGAGGACCGCGACAGCCTGTTCGGGCGGGTCAGCTACGAGGTCGCCGACAACCTGTCGGTCTTCGCCCAGGCCTCGTGGGCCAAGTACGAGGGCCTCTCCTACTACATCAACCCGACCCAGACGGGCATCGTCATCCGCTCGGACAACGCCTTCCTGCCGGCCTCCATCCGCTCGCAGATGGCGACCCTGGGCCTGACCTCGTTCACGATGGGGACCAGCAACGCCGACATGCCCGCCTCGGGCAGCCACAACGAGCGGAAGACCGAGCGCTATGTGGTCGGCGCCAACGGCGACTTCGAGGCCGTGGGCCTGGCCGTGGACTGGGACGCCTACTACCAGCACGGCGTCACCGAGACCGACGAGCAGCTCACCCCCACCTGGAACAACGCCCGCCTGGCGCTGGCCACCGACGCGGTGGTGAACCCGGCCAACGGCCAGATCGTCTGCCGCTCGACCCTGACCGACCCGACCAACGGCTGCGTGCCGCTGAACCGCTTCGGCGTGGGCGTGGCGAGCCAGGCGGCCCTGGATTACGTGCTGGGCGAGCCGCTGCGCGAACAGAGCTTCAAGCAGGACGTGGCGGCGGTGAACTTCCGCACCAACAGCGTCCAGGGCTGGGCCGGGCCGATCTCGCTGGCCGTCGGCGCCGAGTACCGCAAGGAGCAGATGGACGGCTCGGTGGCCGAGGAATTCAAGTCCGGCTGGAAGTACGGCAACTACAAGGTCACCGAGGGCAAGTACAACGTGAAGGAGGCCTACGCCGAGATCCTGCTGCCGCTGTACAAGGGCCTGGACTTCAACGGCGCGGCCCGCATCACCGACTACTCGACCTCGGGCACGGTGAAGACCTGGAAGGCCGGCCTCACCTATTCGCCGATCCCCGACGTGATGTTCCGCGGGACCCGGTCGCGCGACATCCGGGCGGCCAACATGAGCGAGCTCTACGACAGCGGCACGGCGCGCTCGAACTCGGTGAACATCAACGGCGTCTCGACGCCGTTCGTGCAGAACCTGCAGGGCAACCCGACCGTCAAGCCGGAAGTGGCCGACAGCTGGGGCCTGGGCGTGGTGGTCAAGCCGAGCTTCCTGCCGGGCTTCGCCGCCTCGGTGGACTACTACGACATCAAGGTGGACGGGGTGATCAGCTTCGTCACGGCCCAGAACGTGGCGGACTACTGCTTCATCAACAAGGTGCAGAGCTACTGCGACGACCTCGTGTACGTGAACGGGGTGCTGAACACGATCAACCTCTACTACGACAACCTGAACAGCATGACGGCCAAGGGCCTGGACGTGGAGGCCAGCTACCGCGTCGCCCTGGCCGACCTCTACGCGCCGCTCTCGGGCGACCTGACCCTTCGGGCCCAGGCCACCCACTACATCGAGAACGTCACCGACGACGGCGTCACCGCCATCGACCTGGCGGGCGCGAACACGAGCTCCACGCCGGACTGGATCTACCGCCTGAGCGCCACCTACAAGGTCGATCCCTGGACCTTCACCCTGGTGGCCCGGGGCGTCAGCGACGGCGTGATCAGCAACGCCTACACCGAGTGCACGAGCGGCTGCCCCGCCAGCGTCTCGCCCTACTTCACGATCAACGACAACGACATCAAGGGCGAGGTCTTCTTCGACCTGTCGGCCAACTACGCCTTCGAGGCCGGCCCGACCCAGGGCGAGGTCTATGTCTCGATCCGCAATCTGTTCAACACCGACCCGCCGCTCACGGCGAACCCGGCCAACCTGGGGGCCGAGAACACGGTGGGCTATGTGCAGACCAACCGCTCGCTCTACGACGTGCTGGGCCGCGTGATGCGGGTCGGCGTCCGGCTGAGCTTCTAGGACGGGGGCGGCGGGCGGCTCAGGCCGTCCGCCGCCCGGCTTCGGCCAGGGTGCGGGTGACGCCCAGGCAGATCATCAACTGGCCGGTGAAGTAGAGGGCCCAGACCCCGAAGCCCGCCAGTTCGCTGCCGGCCAGCGGCCCGAGCCTGGCGAAGATCAGCAGGTCCGAGACCAGGAACATCAGGGCGCCCAGGCCGGTCAGCACGCGCGGGAAGCGGCTGAGCCAGGCGGCGGCGGCCATCAGCGACAGGCCGGTGGTGTAGAGGGCGATGCCCGGCGCGGCGGCGCGGTCGTCCGGCAGGCTCCAGGCGAGCGCCACGACGAGGCCCGTAAACACCAGGGCGCCGGCCGCCCGGACGACGGTGAGCGGGGCGCGGGCGTTCTTCAGATAGAGCCCGATGGCCACGAGGTGGCCGGCCAGGAACGACACGGCGCCGACCTGGAGGCCCACGGCGTCCAGCAGGACGTCGCCGAGCGCGCCCAGGGCCAGCACGAGGGCGATCAGCCAGCCGTCCCGGTCCTTGGCCAAAAGGGCGGCGTAGAGGGCGAGCAGGCCGACGCCCGAGCCCTTCACCGCCACGTGCGCCCATTGAGCGAGCGGTTGGTCCCAGGTGAAGACGTAGCCGATCCCGCCGGCGATGGCGGCGGCCAGCACGATCCTGGCCAGGATGTGACGCGGTTCCATGTGGCTTGCCCCCCGACTCCCCGTTTTGCGACACGCTAGCACGCCCCCGGATTGACGCGAGGTTCCGGTCGCGGTCAGGTCGCGGCCCTGGTTCGATTTGGGGGTGTTCGGATGACTGTGCGCGTGTTGCTGGCCGGCGCGGCCATGAGCCTGGTGCTGGCAGGCGGGGCCGTAGCGCAGGTGGAGCCCCAGGTCGAGACCCGCGAGGCCGGGCAGATCGTCTACCAGGGCGTTCCCGCGACGCCGCCTTCGCTGCAGGCGGCCATCGCCCCCTACTACAACGCCCGCTCGGCGGTGTTCGAGGACTGGCTGCCGGACGGCTCGATGCTGATCGCCACGCGGTTCGGCGAGACCAGCCAGATACACCGGGTGGCGGCGCCCGGCGCAGCGCGGACCCAGCTCACCTTCTTCGGCGAACCCATCAGCTCGGCCAAGGCCCGCCCCGGAACGGCGACCTTCGCCTATCCGCGCGACGTAGGTGGGGCGGAGTACTACCAGCTCTACCTGCGCGACCTAGCGGGCCACGAGATCCAGCTCTCGGCGCCCGATACCCGCAACCAGGGCGCCGTCTTCTCCAAGGACGGGACGCTGGTCGCCTGGAGCCAGGTGACCCCGGGCGATCCCAACTACGACATCGTCATGGCCGACCCGGCGAACCCGGCGAGCCGCCGGGTGATCCACGAGGGAACGGGCGCCATCGGACCACTGGACATCTCGGCCGACGGCCAGCGCCTGCTGGTCGCCCGCTACGTCTCGGCGGCGCAGGTGGAGATGTTCGTGCTGGACGCCCGGACGGGCGACCTTTCCGCCCTGGGACCGCAGGGCCGCAAGATCGCCTATGTCGGCGGAGGGTTCGTGGACGGCGGCAAGGCCGTGCTGACGCTGTCGGACGACGGCTCGGAGGTGACGCGGCCGGTGGTCATCGACCTCGCTTCGGGCAAGGTCCGCGACCTTGATCCTGGCGCGACGTGGGGCGCGGAGGACTTCGACCTCTCGCCGGACGGCACGACGATCGCCTACGCGGTCAACGAGGAGGGCTATTCGCGGATCGTCCTGCGCGACGTGGCCAGCGGCAAGCTGCTGAAGGGGCCGGAGCTGCCGATGGGCGTGCTGAGCTCGGGCCTGAAGTTCTCGCCGGACGGATCTAAGCTGGGCTTCAGCCTCTCGACCTCGACCGCCGCCGGCGACGCCTGGAGCTATGACGTGAAGGGCGGGACGCTCACCCGCTGGACCGAGAGCGAGCTGGGCGGCCTCGACCCCGCCAGGCTGGTGGAGCCGACCCTGTTCCGCTACCCGACCTTCGACAAGCGGACGATCCCCGCCTTCATCTATCGGCCGAAGACCGCGCCGGCCGGCGGCAAGTTGCCCGTGGTGATCCAGATCCACGGCGGGCCGGAGGGCCAGGAGCAGCCCAGCTTCAACCCGCGCCGGCAGTCGTGGGTGAACGAACTGGGGGCGGCGGTGATCATCCCGAACGTCCGCGGCTCGTCCGGCTATGGCAAGACCTACCTGTCGCTCGACAACGCCGAGAAGCGCGAGGACTCGGTGAAGGACATCGGCGCCCTGCTGGACTGGGTGGCCAGGCAGCCGGACCTGGACGCCAGCCGCGTGGCGGTGGTGGGCCAGTCCTACGGCGGCTACATGGTGCTGGCCGTGGCCGGCCACTACAACGAGCGCATCGCGGGCGCGATCGACCTCTACGGCATCTCGGACTGGGTGACGTTCCTGAAGAACACCGAAGGCTACCGCCGCGACCTGCGCCGGGCCGAGTACGGCGACGAGCGCGACCCCAAGATGCGGGCGGTGTTCGACAGGATCGCGCCGGTGAAGATGAGCGCGAAGATGAAGAAGCCGATGATGGTCTTCCAGGGCGCCAACGACCCGCGCGTTCCGCGCAGCGAGTCCGAGCAGATGGTGGCCACCCTGCGCGCCCAGGGCACCGAGGTCTGGTACGTGCTGGCCAAGGACGAGGGCCACGGCATCTACAAGAAGGCCAACCAGGAGGCCGTGCGCGCCACCGAGCTGCTGTTCCTGAAGAAGGTGCTGGGGGTCGGGGAGTGAGCGTCCCGCACATCCTCGTCACCGGCTCCACCCGCGGCATCGGGGCGGCCATCGTCCCGGCGC
This sequence comes from Phenylobacterium sp., assembly GCF_046463815.1. Lineage (GTDB taxonomy): Bacteria > Pseudomonadota > Alphaproteobacteria > Caulobacterales > Caulobacteraceae > Phenylobacterium. Next base: position 46,960 of record NZ_JBKBRO010000001.1, read on the forward strand.
TGGAGGCCAAGGGCGCGCGGGTGGTGGGCCACGGCCGCAACGATGGCGCGGGCGTGATCGGCGCCGACCTCTCGAAGGCCGGCGCGGCCGATGCCCTGTGGGACAGGGCGCTGGCGGCCCTGGACGGGCGGATCGACGTGCTGGTCAACAACGCCGGCGTCTTCGAGGCGGTGGCGGTCGATGCGCCGGCCGACGAATGGCAGGCCGCCTGGGGCCGGACGATGCAGATCAACCTGCAGGCCTCGGCCGACCTCTGCCGGCGCGCGGTGCTGCATTTCCGCGAGCAGGGACGCGGCGGCCGGATCGTCAACATCGCCAGCCGCGCGGCCTATCGCGGGGACTCCCCCGCCCACTGGCACTATGCGGCGTCGAAGGCCGGCATGGTGGGCATGACCAAGTCCATCGCCCGGGGCTTCGCCCGCGAGGAGATCCTGGCCTTCGCCGTCTGTCCCGGCTTCGTGATGACGGGGATGGCCGACGAGTACCTGGCGAGCCGCGGCGGCGACAAGCTCTTGGCCGACATCCCGCTGGGACGGGTGGCCATGCCCGACGAGATCGCGAGCATCGCCGCCTATCTGGCGCTGGAGGCCCCGGCCTCGATGACCGGCGCGGTGCTGGACGCCAACGGGGCGAGCTTCGTCAGGTAGGCCATCCTTGAACGTCATGGCCGGCGTTGTGCCGGCCACCCAGATACGCGGGGCTGCGCCGGGCGCGCGCGGCCCAGGCCCCAGCTCGCTCCGGGAGGTCGGCGCGTCTGGATCCCCGGGACAAGCCCGGGGATGACGATCAGGGGATCAGCCCAGGGCCTGCTCGGTGGCCTCGATCTCGTCCTTGATCCAGTCGTGGCCGTTGGTGACGAGGACGCCCTCGATCGCCGAGATGTGGCCGCGCAGGCGCTCGCGGATGTCGGGCGGCACGTCCCTTCGGGTGGCGATCCAGCGGGCGATCTGGTGGACGGCGAACGCGGTGTGCAGCGCAAGCCGCTCGCGGTCGTCTTCGGAGAGCTTCATGGGCGGGCTCCTCTCGAGCAGGGGCCCACCATAGCGCAAAAACGGCCCGGCCGGTCATGGCAGCCCGCCGTCAGATCCTGACCGCCACGATCTCGACCTCGGCGCCGTGGACGAGCGCCACGTCGCCCACGGACTTGCCCAGGACCGCACGGGCCAGGGGGGAGACGTAGGAGACGCTGCCGTGGGCCGGATCGGCCTCGTCCTCGCCGACGATGCGGAACGCCTGGCGCCGGCCGTCCTCGCGCTCGATCTCGACGACCCGGCCGAACACCGCCCGGTCGGGCGGCCCGTCGGGCTCGGTGAGCTGGGCGTTGGCGCGGCGGGCGGACCAGTAGCGGAGGTCCCGCGTCGCCCGCGCCATGGCCGTCCGGTCCGAGCTGACGCCGCCCTGGGCCTGGGCCGCGGCATAGGCGGCCCGCGCGGCGGCCAGCTCGCGGTCGATGGCCGCGAGGCCTTCGGCGGTGACGAGGTTCGGGTGCGGCGAGATCGGCCGGTCCGGCAGGTCGGCGGCCTGGGCCTCGTAGTCTTCTTCCCGGGTGAACGCGACGGCCATGGCCCAAGGTAGGCCTTCGGCCGCGGCGGCGTAACCCCTCGCGAAGGCGGTTCCATGCCGTGGCGGAAAGGCCCGTAGGTATCCTTTCATGGAATTCGACGACGTCATCCTCGGCCGCCGCAGCATCCGCGGCTACAAGCCCGACCCCGTGCCGCGCAAGCTGATCGAGGAGATCCTCACGCTCGCCATGCGAGCCCCCTCCTCCATGAACACCCAGCCGTGGCATTTCCACGTCCTGACCGGCGCGCCGCTGGACCGCATCCGGGCGGGCAACACCGAGCGCAACCTGGCCGGAATCCCGCACTCGCGCGAGTTCCGCACCGGCGAGGCCTTCGCCGGCGTGCACCGCGAGCGCCAGATCGCCGTGGCCAAGCAGCTCTTCGCGGCCATGGGCATCGCGCGCGAGGACGCGGCGGCCCGGCAGGACTGGGTGCTGCGGGGCTTCCGGCAGTTCGACGCGCCGGTCTGCGTGATCATCACCTACGACCGGGTGCTGGCCGGCAGCGACGACACCCCGTTCGATTGCGGCGCGGTGACCAACTGCCTGGTCAACGCCGCCTGGTCGCGGGGCCTGGGCTGCGTGATCAACAGCCAGGGGATCATGCAGTCCCCGGTGGTGCGCGAGCACGCCGGCATCCCGGACGACCAGGTCATCATGAAGGCCATCGCCATGGGCTGGCCGGACGAGACCTTCCCGGCCAACGCGGTGGTGTCCGAGCGCAAGTCGGTGTCGGAAGCCGCCGTGTTCATCGGCTTCGACGAGTAGGATTCAGTCGGCATTCATCGAGGTGGGGCCCGCTCTCCTCCCCCGATGGAGGAGGAGAAGGGGGCGACGAGCGACCTTAGGGCGTCCCTACTCGCTCCGCTTCAGCAGGTCGGCCAGCTCGTCCTTCCAGAGCACCGCCCAGGTGTGGCTGCCGTGGCCGCGGGTCTGCTCGCTGGCCGGGAGCAGGACGTAGCGGGTGGTCTTCAGGCGCCTGGCGGCGGCCTCGGCGATCCCCAGTTCGGGCGGGTTGATGAAGTCGTCGGCCGAGTTCACCCAGGTCATGGGCGCGGTGATCTTCTCCAGGTCCTTCGAGGGGTCGTAGCTCCGGGAGCTGGCGACCTGATAGATGAAGTCGTTGGCGTCCATGCCGGCGATGCGGCGGGGCAGCTCCGTCGCCAGCCAGGCGTCGGCGGCCGGGCCGGTGGGCATGGAAAGCTGCATCTGGATCGGGGCGGAGCCCGCGATGATCAGGAGGTCGGCGGCGGTCCTCAGCCCCTGGACCGGCTGGGCCTCGTAATCGCCGCCCTGGTAGGCGGGGTCCGAGGTGATCGCCTCGATGGCCATGCGCCGCCACAGGCGGTTGCGGCCGGCGATCTCCACCGGCTGGCAGGCCATGGGCATCAGCGCCCGGGCGCCGTCCGGCCAGGTCGTGGCCCACAGGAAGCCGTGCATGCAGCCCATGGACGTGCCCATGAGCAGGCGGAGCTGCTTGATCCCCAGGTGCTCGGTGACGAGGCGGTGCTGGGCCTCGACCATGTCGGCGTAGTCGTACTTCGGGAAGCGTGCGCGCAGGCCATCGCTGGGCTTGGACGAGCCGCCGTGGCCGATGTTGTCGGGCAGGATGATGAAATACTTCGCCGGGTCGAGCAGGCCGCCCGGCGCCAGCAGCACATCGGCGAACTGGGGCTGGAGGAACTGGCGCCCCGACCCGCCGGTGCCGTGCAGCACCATGACGGCGTTGTCGATCTCGCCCCTGGCGTTCCGGTGCGGGGTCCCCAGGGTGTAGTAGTGCAGCCGAAGCTCCGGCAGGGTCTCGCCCGAGCGGAAGCGGAAGTCGCGGACGACGAAATCCGCCGCCTTGGGTTCGGGCGCGGCCAGCGCGGCGCCGAAGGCGGAAAGGGCGAGCGCCAGGCCCGCGAGGAGGCCGCGCACGCTCACGACGCCGCCGCCATGCGGGAGGGCTCGGGCGCGCCGTGGGCCTCGGCGACCTTGGCCTGGAACCAGGCGATGCCGGCCTCGTGCTTGGGCGACAGCACCCCGCCCCGATAGACGCCGGCCTCCAGATTTCGGCAGACTTCCTCGCACACGTCCTTGTCCTGCTTGGTCACGCGATCCGAGACCACGAACATGTCGGCCAGCTCTGCCGTCCGGGCGGGATCGAAGAAGTAGAAATAGTCGAGCCGGGTGGTGTTGGGGCCAACGGCGGTCATCCGCTCGACCATGTAGCCGTGGCGGTAGGCGTTGATGGCGAGGTTCGGCCACATCCAGGCCCACAGGCCGGCGTTCACCGAGCCGTCGCGGGCGGGCGCTGAGTGGAAGATCACCTCGCCCTCGATCTCGACCTTGTAGTCGGCGACGACGATGTCCTGGTCGAACTCGGGGTGGACCATGTTGAGGTGGTAGCCCTCGAGGTAGTTCTCGACGTAGGTCTTCCAGTTGCAGCCGATCAGGTGGGTGCGCTTCTCGGTCAAGGCGTATTCCGGCAGGTCGGCGGCCCAGCGTTTGTCGAGCGGGGCCATGAACTCGGCCAGCGGCGGGGCGGCCAGGTCCAGGTTCACGAACACCATGCCGCGCCAGGTCTCCACGCGGATCGGGAAGAGGCCGTACTGGCGCGGGTCGAAGCCCGGCGCCTGGCCGAAGTCGACGGCGCTGCGCAGGCGGCCGTCCAGCGTGTACTTCCAGCCGTGGTATCGGCAGGTGAACTGGCCCCCGCAGTTGCCCTCCCCGTCCGGCACCAGGGCGCCGGCGCGGTGGCGGCAGACGTTGTGGAAGGCGGCGAGCCCGCCCTCGGCGTTGCGGACCACGACCACCGGCGCCCCGCCGATGACGTCTGCCAGGTAGTCGCCGGCCTGGGTCAGGGCCGAGCGCGGCCCCACGAACTGCCAGGTGCGGCGCAGGATGCGGGCCCGGTCGGCCTTCAGCGCGTCCTCGCCGATGTAGAAGTCCACCGCCAGCATGGGGCCCCTCCGCTCTGGTGACCGGGAACTACTAGCGCCGGCGCAGGGGAAGATACAGGGCCGCGCCGGCGGCGACGGGGGCGAGGCTCCACAGCAGCTCGTGCGGCTTGCCGGTAGCGATCAGGGCCAAAGAGCAGCCGATGGCGACCAGCGCCGTGGCGATGGCCAGGACCCGCCTGCCGGGCGTGAACCGGCCCGAGAGGCGGATCAGCGAGAGGCCGGCCAGCGCATAGGCGTAGAGGCTGAGCAGGACCGCCACGTTGATGAGCACGCCGAACTGCTCGCCGAGCGTGGGGGTGACGGTCATGGCCGCCACCAGGCTCATCAGCACGCCCACGGCCAGAAGGTTGATCGCCGAGGCCCGCTCGCCCGGCCGCGAACGGAAGGCGGGCAGGAAAGCCCCCTCGTCGGCGGCGCCGCGGGTGGTCTCGGAGGCCACCAGGGTCCAGCCCGTGAGGCAGCCGGCGGTGCGGATGAAGGCGAAGGCGGCGATCAGGGTTCCGCCGCCCACGCCGATGGCGATGCGCGCGGCGTCGGCGAAGGGAGCGTCCGAGCGGGCGAGCTCGGCGGCGGGCATCATGCCCATCAGGGCGGCCGAGGCGGCCACATAGACGAGCGCGGCGGCCAGCACGCCGGTGAGGGTGGCGCGCGGCACGTTGCGGGCGGGATCGCGGACCACGGCGGCCACGGCGGCGGCGCTCTCCAGTCCCAGGAAGGCCCAGAAGGCGTTGAGGCCGGACTCGCGGATGGCGGCGGCGGCGCTGAGGTCGCGGGGATTCCACGAGGCGGCGAACAACTGGGGATCGAACCACAGCCAGCCGAAGACGGCGGCGGCGACCACCGGCAGGAGCCCCAGCGCGAGCGTCCAGCCCTCGATCCGGGCCACCAGGCGCGGGCCGATCCAGGCGGCGACCACGGTCAGCCAGATGACGGCGATGGTGGTGGCGAGCCTCGCCCCGCCGCCGGCCAGCGCCGGGACGAGGTAGCCCGCATAGCCCGCCACGGCGAGGGCGATGGCCACGTTGCCGAACCAGCAGAGGCACCAGTAGACGACCGTCGTCTGCACGCCGAAGAACCGGCCGAGCCCGGCCTGGACATAGCCCGCCAGTCCCCTGGCCTCGGGCGCGGCCGGCCCCAGCCAGGCGAACATGCCGGCAATGGCCAGCGCCGCCCCGGTCGCCGCCACCCAGCCCAGCATGGAGATGGAGCCCACCGCCCCCATGGTGGCCGGCAGGAGATAGACGCCCGAGCCGATCATGCTTCCGGCCACCAGGGCCGAGGCGCCCAGGACGCCGATCCGGGCGTGGCCGGCGGGGGTCTGCGAGTCGGCGGTCATGGTCTCTCCTGACGGGAACGCTAGCGGCGCCGCGCCCGTCACGCCAGCGACACGCTTGACAGTCAGGTTTACACTTGTAGCTTGCGCTCGGGTCGATGCGCCCTAGTACCGCTGCTCCACCGGCCGGACGCCCCACTTCGGCGGGGGCGGGACGTAGGCGGCGAAGCGGTCCAGGGCCTCCTGGACGCTGTCGGCGTAGACCAGCATGTCCACGTACTGCTGGGCGATGAAGCCGTTGTCGGCCATCTGCTGGATCGTCTGGCGCAGGAGGTCGTAGTAGCCGCCCACGTTGACGAAGCCGCACGGCTTGGCGTGGAAGCCCAGCAGCGCCCAGGTCCACTGCTCGAAGATCTCCTCGAAGGTGCCCGGGCCGCCCGGGAGGCAGAGGAAGCCGTCGGCGAGTTCCGCCATGGCCCACTTCCGCTCGTGCATGGAGTTCACGACCTTCAGCTCGGTCAGGCCGGCATGGGCGATCTCCTGGCTGACCAGGTCGGCCGGCATGACGCCCACCACCTTGCCGCCGGCGGCAAGGGCGGCGTCGGCCGTCGCCCCCATCAGGCCCACCCGGCCGCCGCCGTAGACCAGCGTCAGGCCCGCCTTGGCGATCAGGGTCCCGGCCTCGACGGCCGCTTCCATGAAGCGCGGATCGGTCCCCGGGGAAGACCCGCAATAGATGCAGATGCTCTTCAAGAGCCCTGGCCTCCACCTGTGGTCGAAAGGGCGCCCCCATAGGCCGTTTGGCGAACCGTGTCACCGGCGCTGGCCTTGGTCCCTTTCCGCAGCTACAACTCCCGCACGGCTCGTCGCGTGGATTGGCCGGGCGTCGCCCAAGCCGGCGGCGCAGACTCTTCTATCGGTAGGTTACGGCGAATGGCGAGCGGCACGGTCAAGTGGTTCAATACGGCTAAGGGCTTCGGTTTCATCCAGCCCGACGACGGCGGACAGGATATCTTCGTTCACATCTCGGCGGTGGCTCAGGCGGGGCTGGACGCCCTGAACGAGGGCGACCAGGTCGAGTACGAACTCGAACAGGATCGGCGTTCGGGCAAGCTGGCCGCGACGTCGATCGTGGTCACGGCCCAGGGCGCGCCCGCCCCGCGCCGCTCGGGCGGCTTCGACCGCGATCGCGGCGGCTTCGGCGGCGACCGCGGGGGCTACGGCGGCGGCGGCTTCGGGGGCGGCTCGCGCGGCGGCTTCGGCGGCGAGCGCCCGCGCGGCGCGGTGATGGGCTCGGGCTCGGGCGTGGTGAAGTGGTTCAACCCGACCAAGGGCTTCGGCTTCATCAAGCCGGAAGGCGGCGGCCAGGACATCTTCGTCCACATCTCGGCGGTCGAGCAGGCCGGCCTGTCGGGCCTGAACGAGGGCCAGACGGTCGACTTCGACCTCGAGCAGGACCGCCGGTCGGGCAAGACCTCGGCGACCAACCTGAAGGTCACCGGCTAGGATACGGACGGCGGGTTCCCCGGGGAGCCCGCCGTTTCTCCTTGGCGGCAACGCGCCCGCCAGAGGCGTTGAACCCCTCCATGCGAGGGACGCCTCAGGCGTGGGCCATGCGCGGCATGCTGACCGCGGCGATATGCGCGGCCTGGACCGCGGGCTGGGCCGCTTCCCCCGCCGCCGGCGCCCGAGCGCTCATCGGCCGAGACGGTGTCGCCCCTCTAGCGGACCGGGTTCAGGCGGGCCGCGCCGCCGCCGGGCAGCCGGACGTCGTAGGGACCGAAGCGCGGGTCCGGAACCATGTAGTCGGTGGACACGTACTGGGCGCCCGAGGCGAAGGCGGCGGCCTGGCGGGCGCGGTCGTTCCGGCGGGCCTCCCAGGTGTTGGCGTCGGCGCGGGTGCGGACGATGATCCCGGCCTTCACCGCCGCGCGGATGCGCTCGGCCTGGGCCTGGGGCTCGTTGAGAGTGATGTAGCCCGCCGCCGGCGAGGTCTCCTCGATGTTGACGAAGGCCACGCGGCCCTCAAGCGACCGGCGCTCGCCGCGGTAGCGGGCGACCTGCTCGGCCTCGCAGTCGCAGGCGAACATCACCTTGCCCCGAGCCTCGGAAAGCCTCGGCCAGGCGCCGGCCGCCACAGCCGCCCGCAGGGTTGGATAAGCGCCCTGCACCCGGTCGGGGGTGATGAGGGCGGCTTCGGGGAAGACCGAGCGAATCTCGGCGTCGATCAGGTCCATCGCCGCGGCGTCGAAGAGGGGCGCCTTGACCGCGCCGGGTAGGTCCAGCCCGCCTTCCTTGAGATTGAGGAGGATCAGGAGGGGTGCGTGGTCCGGGTGGGCCAGCGACCAGGCGCGGATGTCGCCCAGGCAGGCCGTGAACCGCGAGCAGACCGAGCGGTAGTCGATATCCGGGACATGCAGGACCTTCAGGCCGGGCCCTTTCAGCGGGGTGAAGTCGTAGGGCTCGGCCTTGGCGCCGGCCATGCGGTGGCCGAGCGGCGTGGCGTAGAGGCCGCCCTGGAGGTCCCCGTTCGGGGGGTCGTAGGCGACGTCGATCTCGAGTTGGCGGGCTCCGGCGTCGAGCTGCTCCTTCAGCGGGCGGTGGGCGTAGTCGAGCTGGTCGGCCTCGCGGGGGTTGGCCGCCCGGATGGCCGCGAGCTCGTTCGGCGGGATGGCGATCTTGTAGCTGTTGTGCGTGCCGATGGCCTGGAGGGCGTTCATCGGCAGGGCGTCCACGACGGCGCGCGTACATCCGGGGGCGCCAGAGGGCTTCTCGACATCGCAGTCGGCGGGAACGGCGATGGCGGCGGCGAGCATCAGGGTGAGCATGGGATTCCCTTACCGGAGCCGCCCGACAGTACGGTGACGGTCAGACCCAGGGAATGACCCGGGGCTCGGCCGGCAGGCGGCCGGCCAGCACGTCCTCCAGCAGCTCGGCGAGGCCCGGCGGGAAGACCCGGTCGGTCGTGGTGAGCAGCTCCTGGCGCCGCCACCAGCGGATGTCGTCGATCAGCTCGCGTTCCAGCGCGTTCCAGCCCTGGCGGTCGGGCTCGCCGCCGTCGCAGCGGGCCAGCAGGTAGCTTTCCTGGAACAGCGTCGGTTCAGGCATCCGCATGACGCCTTCCCGCACCCAGAGCACGGGGCCGAGTTCGAAGTCGGCGATGCCGGTCTCCTCGCGGATCTCACGCACGGCGGCCTCCACCACCGTCTCGCCGGGCTCCACGCCGCCGCCCACCGTGAACCAGGCGCCCGGCCGGTTCTTGGCGCTGGGCAGGCGGCCCTTCATGAGCAGGATGCGGTCCTCGGGGTCCAGCAGGACGACGCGGGCCGTCGGACGGACGGGAAGCTCCGGCAAATTTACCCTCCAGGAGTCAGCACCTGCGCCTCGGGGACTATCGAAACCTTAAGATGTAGGGCGCCAGGATCGCGCGACTGTTAAGCGTAATCCCAGGGCCTACTCCAGATGAACGAGGAGATTCGCACCAGCCGCAGGGACCTGGTCTCGCGCGTCGCGACGCTCGAGCTGCTGGTGCATGACCTCGTGGACCTGCTCTGGCGGCTCGACCCCCAGGCCATGGAAAAGCTGTCCAGCGAGGCCGGGCACGACCTGGAGATCCAGCACACGCGCATCGCCCTGCCGGCCGGGGAGCACCAGCGCGAGCGGCTCTACGCCGTGCTGAAGGACCGCCAGCGGATGCTCCGTCCCCGCCGCACGACGGCGGGCGTCTGACCCCCATCACGAGAAGGCGAACGGCCCGCCGCTAGCCAAGCCGGCGAGCGCGGGCGTAGGGTTTTTCCATCGGGCGGCGTTGGCCGGCCCAGTCGGTCGTCGGCCGCCCATAACAGACGCCTTGGACGCGTTCGGACCTCGCAGGATCGGGGCGTCCAGAGCGCCTTCGGCGATGGGAGAACGACCATGGCAATCCAGGACAAGGGGTCCGTTCGGGCGCTCGCGCTCGTGGGCCCCACAAGCGCCGGCAAGACCGCCCTGATGGAGGCCCTGCTGCAGGCCACCGGCGCCGCCGAGCGACGGGGCGAGGTGGGGGATTCCAGCCCCGAGGCCCGGGCCCGCGGCCATTCGGTGGAGCTGAACCTGGCGGGCTTCACCTTCATGGGCGACCGCTACGCCGTCATCGACTGCCCGGGATCGCTGGAGTTCTGCGCGGAAATCGACGCCGCCCTGCCCGCCGTGGACCTGGCGGTGGTGGTGGCCGAGCCCGACCCGGCCAAGGCCGTCCTGCTGCAGCCCACCCTGCGCGAGCTGGAGCGGATGGGCGTGCCTCACGCCCTCTTCATCAACAAGATGGACCAGGCCCGGGGGGCGCTTAAGGACCTGCTGGACGCACTCGCCCCCGTCTCGTCCGCACCGCTGGTGGCGCGCCAGATCCCCACCTGGGACGGCGAGAAGGTCTCGGGCTTCATCGACCTGGCGCTGGAACGCTGCTTCGTCTACCGGCCCGGCCAGCCCAGCCAGCAGGTGGACATCCCCGGCGACCTGAGGGACGCCGAGGCGGAGGCGCGCTTCCACATGCTGGAGCAGATCGCCGACTTCGACGACGAACTGCTGGAACAGCTCCTGTCCGACGTGGTCCCGAGCCGCGACGCGGTGTTCGCCGATCTCGTGCGCGAGATGAACGAGGGGCTGATCGTGCCGGTGTTCTTCGGCTCGGCCCAGAACGGCTTCGGCGTGCGCCGCCTGCTGAAGGCCCTGCGCCACGAGACGCCGCCGGTCTCGAAGGCCGCCGAGCGCATCGGGATCGAGGCCGGCGCCTATGTGCTGAAGGCCGCCTACGCCGGGCAGTCCGGCAAGCTGGCCTACGCCCGGGTGTTCGGCGCGAAGCTCCCCGATGGCGCCGAGTTCGTCCTGCCCGACGGCCAGAAGCAGCGGGCCGGCGGCCTCTTCACCGTGCAGGGCGGGGCGCTGAAGAAGATCGCCGAAGCCCCGGTGGGCGACGTCTGCGCCATCGGCAAGGTGGAGGCGGCGCAGGCCGGCCAGATCCTGTCGACCACCGGCCGGCCGCAGCAGGTGAAGGCCGCGGTCCGGTCCAGGCGGCCGCTGTTCGCCGTGGCCCTGATCGCGAAGAACCGCAACGACGACGTCCGCCTCTCCTCGGCGCTGGGCAGGCTGATCGAGGAGGACCCGGGCCTTTCGCTGACCCACGACGCCGAGGCCCGGCAGGTGCTGCTGGCCGGCCAGGGCGAGGGCCATGTGCGGCTGGCGCTGGAGCGGCTGAAGCGGCGTTTCGGGGTGGAGATCGACACCCAGCAGCCGAAGACGCCCTATCGTGAAACCCTCCAGCGCGGGACCACCCAGCGGGCGCGGCACAAGAAGCAGTCCGGCGGCCACGGCCAGTTCGCCGACGTGACCATCGAGGTGAAGCCCCTGCCGCGCGGCTCGGGCTTCGTGTTCAGCTCGAAGATCGTGGGCGGGGCGGTGCCGAAACAGTGGATCCCGGCGGTCGAGGACGGGGTGCGCGACGGGCTGGCCCAGGGACCGCTGGGCTTCCCGGTCACCGACCTGGAGGTGACGCTCACCGACGGGCTCACCCACAGCGTGGACTCCTCGGAAATGGCCTTCCGCACGGCCGGCCGCCTGGCCATCGAGGACGCCCTGAAGGCCGTGGGCACCATCCTCCTGGAGCCGATCGAGAAGCTGGTGGTCTATTCGCCCTCGCCCAGCGCCTCGAACGTGACCTCGGCGCTGACCGCCCGCCGGGGCCAGATCCTGGGGCTCGCGCCCCGCGAGGACTGGCGCGGCTGGGAGAAGATCGAGGCCTACCTGCCGCAGAGCGAGCGCCAGGGCCTGATCGCCGAGCTGCGCGGCCTGACGCAAGGGTTGGGCGCCTTCGAGGCCGACTTCGACCACATGAGCGAGCTGCACGGGAAGCTCGCCGAGGAAGCCGCCCACCACGCGCGGGCGGGGGCTTAGGGCAGAGGCTCCTCCCCCGTTTCTCGGGGGAGGAGCTAGACTGCGCGAGCCATGCGCATCGCCCTCACCGCCCTCCTTGTCCGCGACTACGACGAGGCCATCGGTTTCTATGTGGAGAAGCTCGGCTTCGAGCTGGTGGAGGACAGCGGCCTGGATTCTGGCCAGGGCGGCGGCAAGCGCTGGGTCATGGTGCGCCCGAAAGGGGGGCAGGCCGGCCTGCTGCTGGCCCGCGCGACAGGCGATCAGGCCCGAGCGGTGGGCGACCAGGCGGGCGGGCGCGTCTTCCTGTTCATCGAGACCGACGACTTCGACCGCGACCATGCCAGGATGACCGCGGCCGGAGTCCGCTTCCTGGAGGCGCCGCGACGGGAGCCCTACGGGACCGTCGCGGTCTTCGAGGACCTCTATGGCAACCGCTTCGACCTCATTCAGCCGGCTCGGCCTGGGGCTGCATCTTCGCCATGAGGGCGTCGTCGATCTCGTTGGCGCGCGCCGCCGCCGGGCGGGCGCCGCAGCGCGCCACATAGGCCTCGAACACCGGCCGCCTCTCGAGCGTGCCGAACTGCATCCCCCAGCCCAGGTGAGAGGCCAGGTAGAGGTCGGCGGCGGTGAAGCTGTCGCCCACGAGGTAGTCGCGGCCGGTGAGCCCACACTCGATCGTGTCGAGCACGTCGGCCATGGTCCCGCAACCCAGCATCATCCGCTTCTCGGCGTCGACCTCGACCCCCGCGGCCTTCAGGCCGACCGCCTGTTCGATGGGCCCGGCCCCGAAGAAGAGCCAGCGATAATAGGGCCCGCGCAGCCGGCTGGCCGGCGGCGGGGCGAGGTTCGCCTGCGGGAAGGCGTCGGCCAGGTAGGCGCAGATCGCCCCGCACTCGGTCACCACCGTGTCGCCGTGGACGATGGTCGGCACCTTGCCCATGGGATTGACCGCCAGGAACTCGGGCTGGCGGTTCTCGCCCCAGGCCATGACCTTGGTCGTGTAGGGCTGGCCGACCTCCTCCAGCATCCAGCGGATGATCCGGCCCCGGGACATGGGGTGGGTGTAGAAAACGAGTTCGTCCGACATGGCGGGCTTCCTTCAAGAGTTGATCGCCTGACCCGCCGCGATTGTAGGCCCGCCTGCTGACAGGGCTTGTCAGCAGGCGGCGGGAAGCGGACACGAACGGCTGATCGGGAAGGCCTCTAGGCCTGGCTCGCCGCCCAGTCGGCCACGTGGCGCTCCAGCACGGTCAGCGGCATGGAGCCCGAGAGCAGCACCGCGTCGTGGTAGGCCTTGAGGTCGAACTTCGGGCCCAGCTTGGCCTTCGCCTCTTCCCGCACCTTCACCCAGACCGTGTGGCCGACCTTGTAGCTGTTGGCCTGGCCCGGCGAGGAGAAGTAGCGCTCGACCTCGCGCTGGGCGCGGGCGGGCGTGTTGCCGATGGTGTCGACCATGTACTGGGTGGCCTGCGCCCTGCCCCAGCGCTTGTGGTGGATGCCCGTGTCGGTCACGAGGCGGGCCGCGCGGAACAGCAGGGACTGGAGATAGCCCGCCTGGCCCAGGGGATCGCCGTCATAGGCGCCGATCTCGTCGGCGAGCTGCTCGGCGTAGAGCGCCCAGCCTTCGGAGAAGGCCGAGAAGCCGAAGCCGGTCCGGCGCAGCATGGGGATGCGATTGCTTTCCTGGGCCAGCGCGATCTGCAGGTGGTGGCCCGGGATGGTCTCGTGGGCCGCCAGGGTCTTGAGGTTGTAGCGCGGCCAGTCGGCCGTCTCCTTGAGGTTGATGTAGAACGCCGCCGGCCGCGAGCCGTCCAGCGCGGCGCCCTGGTAGTAGCCGTTGGCCGCGCCGTCCTGGATGAACACCGGCACCCGGCGGACCTCGACCTTGGCCTTGGGCAGGGTCGCGAAGGCCTTGGGCAGCAGGGCGTAGAGGTCGGCCAGGTCCTTGTTGAGGTTGGCGATGATCCGGGCGCGGGCCTCGTCGGTATCGGGATAGGCCTGGGCCTTGTCCTCGTTCAGCCTGGCGAGGCGCTGGGCCACCGTGCCCTGGGTCAGCCCCTGGGCCTTCAGGATGGCGTCCAGGCGGCCCGAGATGTCGGCCACCTGGTCGAGGCCCATCTGGTGAACCTCCTGGGGGGAATAGTTGGTGGTGGTGGAGGCCTTCACCGCGTCGGCGTAGTAGGCCTCGCCGCCCGGCAGGGCCCAGACGCCGGTGTCGGGCTTGGCCTTGGCGCGCACGGCCTGCATGGCGGCGATCTGGCGGTCCAGGGCCGGATAGACCTCGGTCTCGACGATCTTGCGGGCGCGGCCGGCCCAGTCGCCCTCCAGGTTGGCGGCGGCGGCCTTGCGGGCGATGGAGGCGGTCAGGATCACCTTGTCGGCGGGCTGGTCCCGAAGCGCCCGCATCTGGCCCAGCGAAAGGTCGCAGACGAAGTCGGGCGGGACGACGCCGGCGGCCACGTCCGCCTTCTGGCGGGCCACGTCATTGTCCATGGCCACGGCGAACGCCGAGAGGCGCGCGAGGTAGGCCTCGGCGTCGGCGGCGGTGGTCACCCGATGCTGGCTGTCGAGGAAATCGGGGATGTTGGCGTAGGCCCCGCCCCGCTGGCTGATCACATAGGGGCTGAAGTTGCCGCCCACGTCGCCGAACTTGTAGCGGTCGCCGTTCCGGACGGCCTGCTCGTTGGAATAGAGCACCACGTCGAGGTCGATCCTCGACGGGCCCGACAGCTTCGCCCGGTCGATGGCCTTCAGCTCGGACACCCAGCGGCGGGCGCGCTCCAGGCGCTTGGCCTTGCCGGCCGCGGAGTTGTCGTCGAGCTGCGACTTCAGCGCCGCGCGGGCGCCCTTGTCGAGACCCAGCGACGTGGCCATGCGCGGGCTGTCGTCCACCATCTGCTCGAACATCCGGTCGAGCTGCGCGCGCAGCTTGGCGTCCTCGGACTCCTGGGCGAGGGCCGGACCCGCGAGGGCGGCGCCGGCAGTGGCGAGCAGGAAGCTGCGGCGGTCGAGGTGCTTCATCGGGTTCAGGCCTTCGATTGGGCGATGTGACGGTCGACGACGCCTTCCAGCACCGTCAGGGGCATGGCGCCCGAGAGCAGCGTGGCGTCGTGGAACTTGCGTATGTCGAAGCCCGCGCCGAGCGCGGCCTTGGCCTTCTCGCGCAGCCGAAGCCAGGTGAGCTTGCCCACCATGTAGCTGCAGGCCTGGCCGGGCCAGACGCAGTAGCGCTCGATCTCGGTGGCGGCGGAGCTGGCGGGCGACCCGTCGATCGAGGTCATGGTCTCGATGGCCTTCTCGCGGCTCCAGCGCATGGAATGCAGGCCGGTGTCGACCACCAGCCGCGCGGCGCGGAACAGTGAGGCCTGGATCTGGCCGAGCTCGCCCAGCGGGTCGCCTTCGTACATTCCCATCTCAAGGGCCAGTTGCTCGGAGTAGAGTGCCCACCCCTCCGAATAGGGCGAGAAGCCCGCGATCCGCCGCAGCATCGGCAGGTCGGCCTCCTGTTGCAGCGAACGCTGCAGGTGATGGCCCGGGATGGCCTCGTGGTAGGTGAGCGTCTTGAGCGTCCAGCGCGGGTTCTCGGCGCTGTCACGCAGGTTGATCCAGTAGATGCCGGGCCGGGAGCCGTCGAGGGCGGGGCGGTTGTAGTAGCCGCCGGGCGCGCCGGCCTCGATGAACTTCGGAACCCGGCGGATCTCGACCGGCGCCTTGGGCAGGGCGCCGAAGGCCTGGGGCAGCCGGCCCTGCATGTCGCGGACGAGGCCGTTCAGGTCGGCGATGAGCTGTTCCTTGGCCGCGTCGGTGTCGGCGTAGAGCTGCTCCGGGTCCTTGAAGAGGTGCTGGATGCGCTCGCCCACCGCGCCCTGGGTCAGCCCCTTGCCGCGCAGGATGACCTCGGCCCGGGCCGAGAGCGCCTTGGCCTGTTCGAGGCCCAGTTCGTGGATCTCCTTGGGCGTGAGCGTGGTCGTCGTCGAGCTCTTCAGCGCATCGCGGTAGTAGGCCTCGCCGTCGGGCAGGCGCCAGCAGCCGGCGTCGTGCACGGCCTTGGGCTGAAGCGACCGCAGGAGGGCGATCTGGCGGTCGAGCGCCGGGACCACCTTGTCCGCGTAGATCTTCGCCGCCTGGCCGGCGTAGTCCCCGGCGATCCCCTTCTCCCTGGCCCGGTCGGCGACCGAGGCGACCAGCGGCGAGGCGGCCGGATCGACCTTCAGGTTGTCCATCTGGGCGAGCGCGCGCTCCAGCACGAAGTCCGGCGGGATGACGCCCAAGCCCACGTCACGTTTCGCCCGCTCCGTCTCCTGGTCCATGACGCCGGCGAAGGCTTCCAGGCGGGCCAGGTAGGCGTCGGCGTCGGCCTTGGTTTCGATGGTGTGCTGGGTCCCCAGGAAGTCGGGAATGTCCTGGTAAGCGCCGGTGAGCTGGGAGAGGACGTAGGGCTGGCCCGCGCCGCCGTTGCCGTAGGCGTAGGCCCGGTTGGCGGCGTCGTTGGCCTCGGTGGTGAACATCACCGCGTCGTAGTGCGGGACCTCGCCGGGACTGAGCTTGGCCCGGTCGATGGTCTTCAGGCGGGCGAGGTTGCGGGCGTTGCGGGCCTTGTCCTCGTCGAGGCCGGCGATGGACTGGTCGTCCAGCATGGCCTTCTGGGCCAGGCGCGGGCCCTTGTGCAGGCCGAGCCGGGTGACGCTCTCGGGCGAGGCGTCGAGGATCTCTTCGAAGATCTGGTCGAAGAGCGCGCGGAGCTTCGTATCCTCCGGCGCGCGGGTTTGGGCGCGGCCCAGCGTCGGCGCGAGGGCGGCGGCCGAGGCGGCGGCCAGGAAGTGGCGGCGGTGGATGGTCATGAACTCGGCTCCAAACCCATCATCCCGGCCGAAGCGCAGTGGAGAGCCGGGACCCAGGAGCCGTGCGCACCGCCCTGGGTCCCGGATCGGCCGCGCCGGCCGTCCGGGATGACGATGGTGGTTACGATTGCTTCTCGCGGGCGATGTAGAGGTCGACGACGTTCTCCAGCGCGGTCAGCGGCATGGAGCCCGACAGCAGGACGGCGTCGTGGAACTTGCGCGGATCGTACTTCGCGCCCAGGGCCTTCTTCGCCTTCTCGCGCAGGCGCAGGATGGTCACCTTGCCGACCATGTAGCTGCACGCTTGGCCCGGCCAGACCGCGTAGCGCTCGATCTCCTGGGCGGCGAGCGGCTCGGGGTCGCCCTCGATGGCGCGCATCTCGGCGACGGCCTTCTCGCGGGTCCAGCGCAGATGGTGCAGGCCCGAGTCGGTGACCAGGCGGGCCGAGCGCAGCAGGGCGTCGTGGATGTAGCCCAGCTCGTTCAGCGGCTCGCCCTTGTAGAGACCCATCTCCTGGACAACCTGCTCGGAATAGAGCGCCCAGCCTTCGGCGTAGGCCCCGAAGCCCATCACCCGCCGGATCATCGGCAGGTCGGCCTCGAGCTGCATCGAGATCTGCATGTGATGGCCCGGCAGGCCCTCGTGATAGGTCGTGGTCGGCAGGAACCAGTACGGGCTCTCGGCCGTGTCGCGCAGGTTCAGCCAGTAGACGCCGGGGCGCGAGCCGTCGAGGCTGGGCCCCTCGTAGTGGGTGGACGACCCGCCCTCGGTGGCGGCCGGGATGCGGCGAATCTCCAGGGGCGCCTTGGGCAGGGTCCCGAACTGTTCGGGCAGCCGCGCGGTGATCGTCTTCACCACCTTGTTGAGGTCGGCGATGATCCGGGCCTTGCCCTCGTCGGTGTTCGGATAGACGCCCTGCTTGCTCTCGTAGAGGGCGATGTAGCGCTCGCCCACCGTGCCCTTGGTGTAGCCGAGCTGCCTGAAGAGGACGTCGGCGCGGGCCGAGAGCTCGGCGGTGACGTCGCGCCCCAGCTTGTGGACCTCGTCCGGCGTGATCCCGGTCGTGGTCTGGGCCTTCAGCATGTGGGCGTAGTAGGCCTCGCCGTCGGGCAGCTTCCAGACGCCGGCGTCGTGATTGGCCCTGGCCTTCAGCTCCTCCAGGAGCGCCATCTGGCGGTCCAGCGCCGGAACCACCTTGCCCTCGTAGGCCTTCGTGGCGGCCGCGCCCCAGTCGCCGGCCAGGCCCTTGGCCTTCGCCTTTTCCACCAGCGAGGTGACGAGGGTGGACTTGTCGGCGGGCTGGCGCAGCACCTTCATGCCGGCGATGGCGCCGGCGAGCGCGAAGTCGGGCGGCACGACGCCCAGGCCCACGTCGCGGCGGACGCGCTCGACCTCGGCGTCCATGTTGCGGGCGAAGGCCTCCAGGCGGGCCACGTAGGCCTGGGCGTCCTCGCGGGTCTCGACGGTGTGCTGGCTGTCGAGGAAGTCGGGGACCTCCTGCCAGGCGCCGCAGATCTGGGCGAGCACATAGGGGCTGCCGCCGGACGGATAGGCGAAGCGGCGGTTGCCGTCCTCCGTGGTCTGGAGCTCGAACAGCAGGGTGTCGTAGTTGACCGCCGCCATGCCCGAGAGCTGGGCGCGGTCGATGGCCTTCAGCCGACGGAGCTGGTCGGAATTGCGGGCCTTGCGCTTCTCGATCCCCGCCAGGGAGGCGTCGTGCAGCTCGGCCTTGGCGGCGGCGCGGCCGCCCTTGTCGAGCCCCAGCGAGGTGACCAGTTCGGGGCTGTCGTCCAGCGTCTCCTGAAAGACCTGGTCGAGGAAGGCGGAAAGCTGGGCCTCGGCGCCGGTGGGCGCGGCCTGGGCCCGGCTCGCGGCTAGGGCGGCCATGGCGCCCGCGGCCATCATCAACTGCCGTCGGTTCTGCACGACGCGCCTCCCCGTTTCATATGTGACGGAAAGGCTTAAGGGGGCGACGGCGGGGGCGGCAACCCACGGGGGCTGCTCGTTCCGTTAAATTCCCGTAATGCGCAAGACCATGCCGGGAGCGCCTAGCGGCGGGCTGCGGTATCGGCTGTTATGGCCCAGGTTTCGAACAAGGATTCCATGACGATGTTACGCGTGACGCCGCTCGCCGCGGCCGCCATCGCCCTGGCGCTGACCTCCGCCGCGGCCGCCCAGACCACCGCCAGCCAGGCCGACCGGACGATCCAGCAGGTGCGCGGCTCGGCCGGCTTCAAGGCCGCCGTCGCGGCCCTGGACGCCCAGCACGAGCGCATCGTCGCCGACACCATCACCCTTACCGAGATCCCCGCCCCGCCGTTCAAGGAGGAGGCGCGGGCGAAGGCCTACATGGAGATGCTGAAGGCCCACGGCCTGACCGACGTCGAGATGGACGCCGAGGGCAACGTCATGGGCCTGCGGCGCGGGACCGGCCCGGCGGGCGGCAAGGTGGTGGTGCTGGCCGCCCACCTGGACACCGTCTTCCCCGAAGGAACCGACGTGAAGGTCCGCCGCGAGGGAACCAAGCTGATGGCCCCCGGCGTCGGCGACGACACCCACTCGCTGGCCGTGCTGCTGGGCTACATCCGGGCGCTGGACGCCGGCAAGGTGAAGACCAAGCGCGACATCCTCTTCGTCGGCAACGTCGGGGAGGAGGGGCCTGGCGACCTGCGCGGCGTCCGCCACATCTTCACCAAGGGAAAATACAAGGACCGCATCGCGGCCTTCTTCTCGATGGACGGGACCAGCCCCGATCGGGTGACCTACGGCGCCGTCGGCTCGCGGCGCTACCGCGTCACCTTCAAGGGGCCGGGCGGGCACAGCTACGGCGCCTTCGGCATCGTCAACCCGATGGCGGCCATGGGGAACGCCGTGGTGGCGATGAACAGGCTCGAAGTCCCCAAGTCGCCCAAGACCACCTATGCGACCAGCGTCGTGGGCGGCGGCACCTCCGTGAACTCCATCCCCGACGCCATCTGGCTGGAGGTGGACATGCGCTCGGAGAGCGCCGAGGAGCTCGCCAGGCTGGACGCGAAGTTCAAGACCCTCGTCGACGAGGCCGTGGCCGCCGAGAACGCCGCCCGCTCCACCGGCCCGGGCAAGATCAGCGCCGAGCTGAAGCTGATCGGCGACCGGCCGACGGGCGCGACCCGCGAGGACGCCCAGATCGTGCAGATCACCTCGGCGGCGGTCCGCGCGGCGGGCTGGCAGCCGATCCTGGGCGCGAGCTCGACGGACTCCAACATCCCGATCAGCCTGGGCATCCCGGCCGTCACCATCGGCTCGGGCGGCAAGGGCGGCCGGGCCCACGCCCTGGACGAATGGATCGACGTCGAGAAGGGGCCAAGCGTGCGCGGGATGGGCGTCGGCCTGTCGGCCCTGATCGCCATGGCGAACCAGTAGGGGCGTGGGCAGAGCCGTCGCGGTCATCGGCGCGGGGCCGGCGGGGCTGTTCGCGGCCGAACGGCTGGCGGAAGCCGGCTGCGCGGTCACGGTCTACGAGCGGATGGCCTCGCCGGCGCGCAAGTTCCTGATGGCCGGGCGCGGCGGGCTGAACCTGACGCATTCCGAGGATTTCGGGACCTTCGTCGGCCGCTACGGCGGGGCCGCGCCTTGGCTGCGGCCGATGCTGGAGGCGTTCCCGCCCAAGGCCCTGGTCGCCTGGGCCGAAGGGCTGGGCCAGCCGACCTTCACCGGCAGCTCCGGCCGCGTCTTCCCCAAGGCGCTGAAGGCCTCGCCCCTGCTGCGCGCCTGGCTGGCCAGGCTCGCGGACCTGGGCGTTGAGATCCGCACGCGCCATGACTGGACGGGCTGGACGGCCGACGGCGCGCTGTCCTTCCGCACGCCGGACGGCGAGATCGCGGCGCGTCCGGACGCGACCGTGCTGGCGCTCGGCGGGGCGAGCTGGCCGAGGCTCGGGACCGACGGCGCCTGGGCCCCGCTCCTGGGCGAGGCGGTCCGCCCCTTCCGGCCGGCCAACATGGGCTTCGACGCGGCCTGGAGCCCGGTGATGGCGGGCTTCGCCGGGACGCCGCTGAAGGGGATCGCCCTCACGTTCAAAGACCGCACCGTGCGCGGCGAGGCCATGGTCACCCGCTATGGCCTGGAGGGCGGCGCGCTCTATGCGGTGTCGGCGCCGCTGCGGGACGCGATCGAGGCGGAGGGTTCGGCCGCGATCACCATCGACCTGCGCCCAGACATGAGCGTCGGCGAAGTCACGGCCAGGCTCGCGAAGCCGCGCGGCGGCCAGTCCCTGTCGAACCGCCTGCGCAAGGCGCTGAAGCTGTCGCCCGTGGAAACCAACCTGCTGCGCGAGGCCTGCGGCAAGGACCTGCCGGCCGAGCCCGGCGCCCTGGCCCGGGCGATCAAGGCCGCGCCCATCCGCCTGACCGGCGCGCAGGGGCTCGCCCGCGCCATCTCCTCGGCGGGCGGGGTCAGGCTCGACGCCGTGGACGACCGACTGATGCTGAAGGACCGCCCCGGCGCGTTCGTCGCCGGCGAGATGCTTGACTGGGAGGCGCCCACCGGCGGCTACCTGCTGCAGGCCAGCTTCGCCACCGGCCTCGCGGCGGCCGAGGGCGTTCTTGGGTGGCTAGGCGAACGCGGCGGCGTCCGCGCAGACTGAGGCGGCCAACGGCCACGGATCGACCGTCACCCGGCGCATGTGGCGGCGCTGGCCGGGGTAGTCGTTCAGCGCGAAGTGCCAGACCGAGCGGTTGTCCCAGAAGGCGACCGAGCCCGCCTCCCACCGGAAGCGGCAAGTGAAACCCTCATAGCGCGAGTGCTCGAAGAGGAAGTCGAGCAGCGGCTTGGACTCCCGCTTCGACCAGCCGTCGATGCGCAGCGTGAAGGCGGGATTGACGTAGAGCGCCTTGCGGCCGGTCTCGGGGTGCGTGAGCACCACCGGGTGGACGTACTCGCCCACATAGCCGTCGGCCTCGGCCACCGACATCGAGCCGCGCTTCTGGGCCGAGTGGCCCTTGGCGGAATATTCGCGGCTGGCGGAGTGGACGGCGTTCAGCCCCTCCAGCGTGGCCTGAAGGCCGGGCGACAGCGCCTCGAAGGCGGCGGCCTGGCTGGCGAACAGGGTGTCGCCGCCGAACTCGGGAATCTCGACGGCGTAGAGGATCGAGCCGATGGAGGGCCGCTCCAGGAAGCTCATGTCCGAGTGCCAGCCGCCGCCGAAGTTCACCCGGTCCTGGGGCTCCTTGATGATCTCCATGACCTCGGGGTTCCCCGCCATGCCGGCGACGAAGGGATGCACGTTCAGCGGGCCGAAGCGGGCGCCGAAGGCGACCTGGCGGGCGGGCGTCAGGTCCTGGCCGCGGAAGAAGATCACCTGGTGCTCGACCAAGGCCCGGCGGATCTGGGCGATGGTTTCGTCGGGCAGGTCCTGGGAGAGGTCCACGCCGGCGATCTCGGCGCCCAGGGCGCCCGCGACGCGGCGGATCTGAAGGGTCTGGCTCATGGGCGGTCCTCCGGTCATCACGCTACACCGCGCGCGCCGGAGCGCCATACCGGGGAGAACTGAAGGCCCCTGCAGCCCGGCTGGGGGCTTAGCGCCGGGGGCGCTCGTCGAGGACGTGCAGGCGCCGGACGGTCAGCTCGTCGATCTCCAGGCGGCGGATGCGCATGCGGCCCACGGCGAGGCGGCCGATCGCGACCGCTCCGATCGCCATGGCCCCGACGGCGACCGCGCCCAGCAGGAGCGATCCCATCGCCGTCGCCCCGAGCGCGCCGGCCCCCACGGCGCCGGCTTTCAGAGCCCCGGCGGGAGGACGGCGACGGACGACGGCGATCCGGCTCACCTGCGGTCTTCCTCGAAAGCGCGGCGCACCTCGGCGACGACGCTCTTCCAGTCGCCGGGCGCCGGCTGGCGGAACAGGCGGGCGGAAGGGTACCAGGGACTGTCGGTGCGGGCGCGCAGCCAGCGCCAGTCGGCGTTGTGCGGCAGGAGCACCCAGACGGGCTTGCCCATGGCCCCGGCGAGATGGGCGATGGCGGTGTCGGCGGTGATGACCAGGTCAAGCCCCTCGATGATCCGCCGGGTGTCCTCCAGGTCGGCGGCCCCGGTGTCCTCGGGCGCGAGGCTGCGGCCGCCCGTGAACGCCGTGAGCTCGGCCGCCACGTCGTCGGGCAGCGAGCGGAGGGCGTCGTGGACGTGGTCGGGATTACCACGGAACATCAGGCCCACGCCGTGCCCCCCGGCCCCGCCGGGCAGGTAGGGCGCCGACGGGATCGTCTCGAGCGTCACGCCCAGGCGCAGGGGCATCGAGGCCTCGAGCGCCCAGGCGTCGTGCCCCGCGAACGAGACCTCGCCGGCCATGGGGAGCACGCGGACCCCGAGGTGGCCGAACAGGCGCGCCAACGGCGTCGGGCAGAGGACCGACACCTCCACCCCGCGATCCTGCATCACCCGGGCGAAGCGGACGAACTGGATCTGGTCGCCCAGGCCCTGCTCGGGCCACAGCAGCAGCGACTTCACCGGCTCGCCCGTCCACTCGGGGAAGCTGAACCTGGGCTTGGGCCGCGCGCCGGGCCGATGCACGCGGGCTTCGTAGTAGGGCCACGCTTCAAGGTAGCGGCCGTCCTGGAGCAGGAGCAGGGCCAGATGGAGACGCGCCACAGGGTCGGTCGGATCGGCGTCCAGCGCGGCGCGATAGACCGCCTCGGCGTCGGCGAAACGGCCCTGCCGGTCCAGCAGGAGGCCCAGATTGCGGAACGCCTCGGGCATGGGCCGCGCCTGGAGGATCAGGCGATAGAGGCGCTCGGCCTCCCGAAGATGACCGCCTTCCGCGGCGTCCAGCGCCTTCTGGAACACGTCGGACGTCGTGAGCTTCTGCGGCTCGGCGGAGATGTTGGCGTCTTGAACCATGGTCCGCGATCTTTGGAGGCGCCCGCGGCTCAGCGCAAGCATCAGGCCGCTTTCTGCAGTTCCTGCTTCACGCGCTCGGCCAGGGTCTTGATGTCGATGGGCTTGGGCAGGAAGGAGACGTTGCGCTCGCCCTCCAGCAGGTCCGAGAACTCGCTCTCGGCATAGCCCGAGATGAACATCACCGGGGCGGCGCCCAGGTAGGGCCTGGCCTGCTTCAGGAGGTCGGGGCCCTGCATGCCTGGCATCACCACGTCGGAGATCATCAGGTCGATCTCGCCGGCGTGGGTCTCGGCGATCTCCAGGGCCTCCTCGCCGCTGGCGGCCTCGATCACCTCGTAGCCGCGGGCCCGCAGCAGCTTGGCCGCCACGCCGCGCACGGCGTCCTCGTCCTCGACGAAGAGGATGCGGCCGGCCCCGGAGAGGTCGCGGGCGGCGGGCCGCTTGGGCTTGGCGATCGGCTCGGGAGCGGGGGCCACGACGGCCGCGGGGACGTGGACCGGCAGGAAGATGCGGAAGGCGGCGCCCTCGCCGGGCTTGGAATCCACCGCGATGTAGCCGTCCGACTGCTTGACGATGCCGTAGACGGTGGCCAGCCCCAGGCCCGTTCCCTCGCCCACCGGCTTGGTGGTGAAGAAGGGGTCGAAGATCTTGTCCAGGGCCTCGGGCGGGACGCCCGGACCGTCGTCCGAAACCTCGATCATCGCCTGGTCGCCCTGGGCCTGCGGATAGCCGAGGTTGCGGGCCTCCTCCTGGGTGACGCGGGCCGTGCGGATGCGGATCACCCCGCCGCCGTGGCTCTTGATGGCGTCCCGGGCGTTGACCACCAGGTTCATGATGGCGGTGTCGAGCTGGGCCCGGTCGGCGCGCACGTGGGGCAGGTTGCGGCCGTAGTCGGTGACGAGCTTGATGTCCTCCTGCAGCAGGCGGCGCAGCAGGACCTCGGACTCGCTGATCATCTCGCCCACGTCGAGGATCTCGCGCTGCACGGTCTGCTTGCGCGAGAAGGCCAGCAGCTTGCGCACGAGGTCGGCGGCCCGCATCGAGGTCTGCTTGATCTCGTTCAGGCCTTCGTAAGACGGATCGCCCACCGGGTGGCGCGTCGCCAGCACGTCGAGCTGCATCAGGATGGCGGTGAGCAGGTTGTTGAAGTCGTGGGCCACGCCGCCGGCGAGTTGGCCGATGGCCTGCATCTTCTGGCTCTGGGCGAGCTGCTGCTCGATCTGCTTCTGCTCGGAGACGTCCACGAGATAGGCCACCCAGCGGCCGTCGCTCCTGGACAGGTAGAGCTGGGCGATGCGGGTCGGGTCGCTGGCGAGCCGGACCTCCAGCGGCCCCTTGCCGTCGGCCAGCCGCTGGGCGGCGTCGGCGCGGCTGGCGGGCTCGATCAGGTCGCCGAACGCCTGCCCGACCTGGCCGCCGCCGGCCACGGCCTTCAGCGCCGGGTTGGCCTCGACGATCACCGCCAGAAACGGGTCCTCGCCGTCCAGCAGGGCCGCGCCGAAGGGAGAGGCCGCGGCGAAGGCGTCCAGCACCTTGGGGGGCGGAGCCTTGGCGGTGGAGAAGGCGGTCAGCACCTCCATGGCCGCCGACGGCAGGGCCAGCGCCCCGCCCTGCCCCGTCAGGCGCACGAGATAGCGGCGCGGGCCGACAGGAGAGATCAGCGCCTGGCGCTCCTCGCCGGCGACCCTGAGGGCGGCGCGGCCCAGCTCGCCCCGGCGGGCGGCGGCCAGCGCCCCGAACAGGCTGGCGGCGGCGGCGCCGTTCTTGGGCAGGCGCATGGCCGGGCCCATGGCCTCGCGCCAGGCCGGGTTGGCGACCGACAGGCGGCCGTCGGGCGCGGCGATGGCGGCCGGCTCGTCGAGGGCCTGGAGGAAGGCCTCGGCGCCCGCCTCGCTGTCGGGCGCCGGCTCGGCGCCGGTGCGCAGGACGAAGAGGCCGAGCGTGGCCACCCCGGCGAGGCCGATCAGCAGCATGATGCTGGCGAGCGTGCCGGGCCCGGCGTCGAGCGCCGGCGCGGCGGCGAAGGCCACGGCCATCAGGAAGAACAGCACCGCGGCCCCCGTCAGGAGGTCGAAGTGGGCCCGGGGTTTGGACGGCGGCTCGGCCATGGCGGGCTGCGGCCCCTCCGGCGATTCGGTCTTCGGCATTGTGTCACAAGGGCTTAGGCGCCGCACGACGGGCCTCTAGAATGGCCGGGGCGCGGGCGGACGGCGGGTCTTGGCGGAGTTCAGGATGAAGCCGATGATCTTGGCCACCGCCTCGTAGTGGGCGGGCGGGATCATCTCCTCGACCTCGACGGCGGCGTAGAGCGCGCGGGCCAGCGGCGGGTCCTCGACCACCGGCACGCCCGCCTCCTCGGCGACGGCTCGGATCTTCAGGGCCAGGGCGTCCAGGCCCTTGGCGACGCACAGCGGCGCGGCGCTTTCCCCGGCCTCGTACTTCAGCGCGACGGCGTAGTGGGTCGGGTTCATCACCACCACCGTGGCCGTGGGCACGGCCTGCATCATGCGGCGGCGCGCGCGCTCCATGCGGATCTGCCGCTGGCGGCCCTTCACATGGGGGTCGCCCTCGGTCTGCTTGAACTCGTCCTTCACCTCCTCGCGGGTCATCTTCTGCTTCTCCATGAAGCGGAAGCGCTGCCAGAACCAGTCGGCGCCGGCGACGGCGAGGGCCAGGCCCGCGACCGAGAAGACCAGCCGCTTCAGGATGTCGACCGCGAAGGGCAGCATGGCCATGGGGTCGGCGGCCGAGAGGTTGGCGAGCTCGGGCAGGAAGGGTTTCAGCACCCACCAGGCGAGGAGGCCGGTCGCCACCACCTTCACCAGGGACTTGAGGAACTGCATCAGGCTGTCGAGCCCGAACATCTTCTTCAGGCCCGCCAGCGGCGAGACCTTCTTGAGGTCGGGCTTCAGCTTCTCGGCCGTGAACATCAGGCCGGTCTGCATCAGGTTGGCGCCCACCCCGCAGATCATGGCCGTCCCCAGCACGATCGCCAGCCCCGGCAGGACGGCGAGGATCACCTGACGCGCCACCTGCATGCCGCCCCGCCCCTCCAGCGAGATCTGGTCCGGGTGGGCGAGGAAGGGTACGAGGTCGGCCGCCAGGTCGCGCGCCAGCCAGCCGCCGGCGACGGCGATGGCCGCCGCCGTGCCCGCCAGCACGGCGAACGAGGCCAGGTCGGGGGTCTTGGCGACGTCGCCCTTCTCCCGCGCCTGGCTGAGCTTGCGCGGTGTCGGGGCTTCTGTCTTGGAGCCGGCGTCCTCGCTCATGGGGGCAGGAAGGTCCCCAGGAGCTCACGGTAGCGGTCGAGCCAGACCATGCCGATCACGCCCAGGCTGAGCGAGAAGATGGACAGGCCGAACAGCACCATGAGGGGCGTGGCGACGAAGAACACCTGGAACTGCGGCATGACCCGGGCCACGAGGCCCACGGCGACGTTGAAGATGATCGAGAAGACGATCACCGGCGCGGCGAGCTGGACGCCGAGCGCGAACGAATGGCTGAGCGTCCGCACGGCGAGCTGGCCCGCGTCGGCCACGGGCACGCCTTGGCCGAACGGGAACAGGCTGTAAGAACGGACGATGGCGGCCAGGAACAGGTGGTGCAGGTCCGTCGTCATGATGAGCACGATGCCCATCAGGCCGAGGAAGGTGGAGAGCGTCGGCGTCGGCTGGCCCATGGCGGGGTTCACCGTCTGGGCGAAGGACAGCGTCGTGCTCAGCGACACGAGCTCGCCCGCCGTGGCCAGCGACATCATGAAGATCCGGAGGATGCCGCCGATGAGCAGTCCGATCAGAATCTCGCGGATCACCTCGCCGGCCAGGGCGCCGGTGGTCGCCGGCAACGGCGGGACCGTGGGCGACAGCAGCGGATAGAGCATCAGCGCCAGGGCGAGCGCGAACGACAGGCGGATGCGCGGCGGCACGAAGGTCTCGCCGATGCCCGGGATCAGCATGACGATGGCCCCCAGGCGGGCGAAGACCAGGCCGGCGGCGAACACCTGCTGGGCGGTGGCGTAGGACTCCATGGGGCTTCCCGCGCCCCCGCTCACATGGCCGCGATGCGGGCCGCGATGTGGCGCATGAAGCCGCTCATCAGCGCGCCCATGAACGGCAGGAAGACGAGCAGGGAGATGAAGATGGCGACGATCTTCGGCGCGTAGACCAGGGTGGCCTCCTGGACCTGGGTGAGCGCCTGCAGCAGGCCGATGCCCACGCCCACCACCAGGCCCACAATCAGCACCGGCGCCGACAGCTGGATGGTCAGCCAGATGGCGTCGCGACCGACGTCCAGAACCTCGGCGCCGTTCATGGGAGCTCCTCGAAAACGCTGGAGACGCGGGCTCGTCCCGCCTTTCCGGACTGTCGGCGGGACATGGTTAACGAACGCCTACCGGTGGGCAGGATTTGCCTAGAGCCCGAGGTCCCTCTCCAGGCGGCGGGCGGCCTCGGCCGGGGTCAGCTTCCCGGCGTCGCGGTCGACGCTGTAGTTGGCCGCGCGCATGGCCTCGACCGGGATCTTGCCGATCAGGGGCGCGAGCGCCGCGAGCAGGGCCGGATCGTCCCGGCGCTTCGGCGAGACCAGCACCACGGCGTCGTAGGGCGGGATGGCGCCCCTGGGGTCGGTCAGCGTCACCAGCCGGTCGGCGGCGATGCGGCCGTCGGACGAGAAGGCCGAGATCACGTCCGCCTGCCCGCCCGCGAGCGCGCGGTACATGAAGGTGGGCTGGTAGGTCGTGGCGCTCCGGAACCGGAGCCCGTATGCGGCCTCGACCGCCTTCCACTCGGGCCGCGACAGGAACTCCAGGTCGGAACCCAGGGCGAGGCCGGGGGCCTGGCGGGCGAGGTCTTCGATGGAGGCGATCCCCAGGGCCTTGGCCCGATCGGCGCGCATGGCGAAGGCGTAGGCGTTCTCGAAGCCCAGCGAGCCCAGCACCCGCACGCCGTCGCGGCGCTCCAGCTCGGCCGTGAGCTGGGTGAGCACCGCCTGGCGGCCGGGATGGTCGGTGCGGGCGAGCACGTTGGTCCACAGCGTGCCCGAGTAGTCCACGTAGACGTCGAGCTCGCCAGCCGCGAGCGCCCGGTAGGCGACGGCCGAGCCCAGGTCCTCCTTCAGCGTGGCGCGGGCGCCCTGGCGCTCCAGCCGGTCGGCCATCAGCTCGGCCAGGACGTACTGCTCGGAGAAGTTCTTGGCGCCCACGACGTAGGACGCCGGGCGGCCGAAGCCGGCGAGCGGCAGCAGGGCCAGCGCGACGCCCAGGGCGAGGCCCGCCGCTCCGGCCCAGACCAGCGCCCGGCGGCGCCGTCGGAGCCCGCTCTCCACGAGGCCCAGAAGCTGGTCGGCGACAAGCGCCAGGGCCGCCGAGGCCGCGCAGCCGAACAGCACGAACACCCAGTTCTCGGTCTGGAGGCCGGCGAAGATGTAGTTGCCGAGGCTGGTCTGGCCGACGGGCGTGGAGAGCGTCGCCGCCCCGATCGTCCAGACCGCCGCCGTGCGCACGCCGGCCATGATGACGGGCGCGGCCAGCGGCAGTTCGACCCGCAGCAGCTTCTGGCGGGGCGTCATGCCCACCCCGTCGGCGGCCTCGCGGATGGCGGGGTCCACGCCCTCGATCCCGGCCACGCCGTTCCGGAGCACCGGCAGCATGGAATAGAGGGTCAGCGCCAAGAGCGAGGGCAGGAAGCCCAGGGCCGAGAAGCCGCGCCCGACGACGGCCTCGCTAAGCGCCGAGAGCGCCAGCAGCAGCGGGAAGAACAGCGCCAGCAACGCGAGGCTGGGGATGGTCTGGATGAGGCCGGCCGCCGCCAGGACCGGCCAGCGCAGGCGGGCGCTGCGGGCCGCGGCGATGGCCAGCGGCAGGCTGAGCGCCACGCCCAGCACGAGGGCGCCGGCGCTCAGCAGCACGTGCCAGGCGAGGTACTCCGGCAGGCGCTCGACGGCGGCGGCGAGACGCGGGCTCATGCCCCGAACCGTTCGGCGAGGCGTGCGGCCTGGCGCCTCGGAGCTTCGAGCAGGGCCCGGACCTCGGGATCGGCGGCGTCCGCCAGCAGGTCGGCGGGCGAGCCGTCGGCGGCGATCCGTCCCGAAGCCAGCACCACCAGCCGGTCGGCCAACAGCACGGCCTCGGCCATGTCGTGGGTGACCATGACGGTCGTCAGCCCCAGCCGGTCGTGAAGGCGGCGGTAGTCGGCGCCCAGGGCGTCGCGGGTGAGCGGATCGAGCGCCCCGTAGGGCTCGTCCATCAGCATCAGGGCGGGCTCCGCCGCCAGCGCCCGGGCCACGCCCACCCGCTGGCGCTGGCCGCCGGAGAGCTCGGCGGGCGCGCGGTCGGCCACGGCGGGGGGCAGGTCCACGAGCTCGAGCAGGGTTTCCACGCGGGCCGCCGCGCGGGCCTTGTCCCAGCCCAGCAGGGAGGGCGTGACGGCGATGTTCTCGGCCACGCTCATGTGCGGGAAGAGGCCGACCTCCTGGAAGACGTAGCCGATGCGTCGGCGCAGCCGGTGGGGCTCGGCGGCGCCGACGTCGTCCCCGGCCACGCGGACCTGTCCGACATCGGGAGCGACCAGGCCGTTGATCGTCTTGAGCAGCGTCGTCTTGCCCGAGCCCGAGCCGCCCACCAGGGCCACGAACTCGCCCGCGCCGACGGCGAGGTTGACGCCGTCCAGGGCCGCGTGGGTCCCGTAGCGCTTGCCCACCGCCTCAAGTTCGATCAAGGGACCGGCCATGGCCAAGGCCTAGCACGGTTCATGGCTCCCCGGCGCCCGGCCCGCGCGTTATGAAGGGGTCCTTCCCAGACCGGAGTAGAGCCATGCGTCGTCCCCTGATCGTGCTCGCGGCCGCCGCCGCCCTCGCCGCCTCCGCCGCCCAGGCCCAGAACCCCGGCGTCACCGCCGACCTGAAGAACGCCGCCGGCCAGACCGTGGGTGCGGTCACGCTGACCGAGGCGCCAAAGGGCGTGTTCATGCGCATCGAGGCCAAGGGCCTGGCGCCCGGCTGGCACGGCCTGCACTTCCACGAGAAGGCCGACTGCTCGAAGAGCGACTTCACCTCGGCGGGCGGCCACACCCACGGCGGCGGCGACCGGGTCCACGGCCTGCTCAACCCCGCCGCCAACGAGACCGGCGACCTGCCGAACCTGCACGCCGGCGCCGACGGCGCGGCGGCGGCCGAGGTCTATACGACGCTGACGACGCTTTCGGCCCTGCGCGACGCGGACGGCTCGGCCGTGATCGTGCACGCCAACGCCGACGACCACATGACCCAGCCCATCGGCGGCGCCGGGGCGCGAGTGGCCTGCGCGGTCATTCGATAGTCGGACCTGAGCGGGCGGCTGGATTCCGGCCTTCGCCGGGATGAGTCGCTGCGCGCTCAGATCGGCATCTGCAGGATTTCCTTGTAGGCGCTGATCACCTGGTCGCGGACGGCCATCACGGTCTCCAGGCTGGCCTCGGCGGCCGAGATGGCCGTGACCACGTCCACCAGCTCGGCCTTGCCCTGCACCTGGGCGGCCATCTGGGTCTCGGCGTGGCGTGACGCCGAGACCGCGTCGCTCATGGTCGCCTTGAGGATGTCGCCGAAGCCGCCGCCGGCCGCCGCGGCGGCGGGACCCGCGCCGGCGCCGGTCTCGACGCCCAGGCTCTTCTGGGTGGAGGCGTAGGCCTTGGCGGCGGCGAGCGCGGTCATCATGGCCTAGGGCTCCCTACTTCTTCAGGAGATCGAGGGTGCGCATCTCCATGGCGCGCGCCGTCTCGATGACGTTGAGGTTGGCTTCGTACGCCCGCTGGGCCTCGCGCATGTCGAGCGCCTCGACCAGGGTGTTCACATTGGGCAGCTTCACATAGCCCTTGGCGTCGGCGGACGGGTTGCCGGGATCGTACTCGGTGCGGAAGTCGGTCTGGTCGGCCTCCACGCGGACCATCTTCACGCCGCGCCCGCCGGACACCTTGGTCGGCTCGAACACCGGGGCCTGGCGCCGGTAGGGGTCGCCGCCGGGGGTCCTGGAGGTCGAGTTCGCGTTCGCCAGGTTCTCGGCGATGATCCGCATCCGCGCCTGCTGGGCGCGCAGCGCCGAGGCCGCCACGGCCTGGGCGATGTTGGCGATGGGACGTTCGGCCATGCGTGAGCCTCCCCGGCCGATCAGCGCTGCACCGGCCGGGCGGCCGTACGCAGGATGTTGAGGGATTTCTGGTAGAAGCCGATTGCGGCGTCGTAGTTCATGCGCGCCTCGGACATCTTCATCATCTCCTCCTCCAGCACCACGGCGTTGCCGTTGAGCGTGGTTTCGGAGCCGGGCGTCGCGACGGGCCTGTAGGCGGCGCCCGCGCCGCGTCGTTCGTTCTTCGGATGCATGTGGCCGGGTTGGGTGGCGGCCATCAGGGTCGGCGACTGCGCCTGAACCTGAACGGCGAAGGGCTTCAGGTCCTGGGCGACGTAGCCTGGCGTGTCGGAGTTGGCCACGTTCTGGGCGATGACCTTCTGGCGCTCGGACAGGTAGCCGAGCCGGCCGCGCAGCATCGCAAAGAGCGGAATCTCGGCCAGGTTCATGGCTGTCATGGTGAACAAACAGGGTTAATCGCCTCTTAAGGGACTCAGGGCGCTCTTGCCGGCAGGACCCCGCCGCAGAAGCGTCGAGCATGCATTTCTCCGACTTCCTCCAGGCCATCTTCGCCCTCGCCGTCACGCTCGGCCTGATCGGGGCCGCGGCGGTGGCGCTGCGCCGCTACGGACCCGGCGCGCTCGCCCGGTTCGGCTCCCCCCAGAAGCGCGATCGGCGGCTGAAGGTGGTGGAGACGCTGGTGCTCGATCCGGCCCGGCGCCTGGTCATCGTCGACTGCGACGGCCGCGAACGCCTGCTGCTGCTGGGCGAGGGCCGGCTGGTGGCCGAACTGCCCACGGACGCCCGCTGATGCTGCGCGATCTCCTGGCCGCCGTCCGCCAGCTTCCGGCCGAGGACTGGAAGCGGGCCGCGCTGCTGGCCGCCGCCGCCACCTTCGCCGCCCTGATCTTCCCGGCCGCGGCCGCCGCCCAGGCGGTGAACATCGACCTTGGCACCGGCGCCGGCCTGACCGAACGCGTCGTGCAGCTCGTGGGCCTGCTCACCGTCCTGTCGCTGGCGCCGTCAATCGTCATCATGACCACCTCGTTCGTGCGGATCGTGGTCGTGCTCTCGCTGCTGCGCACGGCGCTCGGGCTCCAGCAGAGCCCGCCGAACGCCGTGGTCATCTCGCTGTCGCTGTTCCTGACCGCCATCGTCATGGGCCCGACCTTCGAGCGCTCGTACCAGGACGGCATCAAGCCGCTGCTGGACCAGCAGATGGAGCTGCCGGCGGCCTTCGACGCGGCGGGCGGGCCGGTGAAGCAGTTCATGCTCTCCCAGGTCGACCGGGAGGACCTCGCGCTCTTCGTGCGGCTGTCGAAGATCCCCCGGCCGGCCCAGATGTCGGACGTGCCGCTCCGGGTCGTGACTCCGGCCTTCATGATCAGCGAGCTCAAGCGGGCCTTCGAGATCGGCTTCCTGCTCTTCGTGCCCTTCCTGGTCATCGACCTGGTGGTCGCCAGCGTGCTGATGAGCATGGGCATGATGATGCTGCCGCCCTCGGTGGTCAGCCTGCCCTTCAAGCTGATCTTCTTCGTGCTGGTGGACGGCTGGCGGCTGGTCTGCGGCAGCCTGGTCGAGAGCTTCCAGCGGGGCGCCGGGGGCTAGATTCCACCGCCTTAAGGCCGAGCCTCCTACGGCGGCGTGGGTCTCCTTCTGCTCCCCCGAAGGGGGAGGAGCAAGGCGGCCTCCATGAATTAACGTCGAAGCTAGCCCTTCGCCGCGGGCGCAGCGGCGGGCTTGGCCGCAGCCGGAGCCTGGGCCTGTTTCGTCGCGGCGGGCGCGGCCTTGCCCGTCGGCGAGGGCCGGCTCTTGAAGCGGGTCTTCATCTTGGCCACCCAGCCCGCGAAGGCCTCGTTGTCGGCGCTGACCCGGCTGAAGTCGCCCACGCTGAGGCGGCCGGTCGGGGAGCCCGAGAGCGCGATCTTCAGCGCTTCGGGGTTGTTGGCCTTCTCGTAGAAGCTCGCGTACTGGCGCTCCAGGCGCTCGAGCGAGGCGTCGTCGCCGGCCAGGCTGTAGGCGACGCCCGCGCGGAGCAGCTTGCCCTCCTCGTCCGAGGTCAGGGCCTCGGGGTTCTTCCAGCGCTCGCCCAGGGCCTTCTCGAACAGCGGCCCGGCGGCGGCCCAGTTCTTCTGCTTCCAGGTGATCTCGGCGCGCAGGTCGTCGGCCTCCCGGGACCGGTCGCGCTCGATGATCTCCAGGGCGTTCTCGTAGCGCCCGACGCCCATCCAGGCCCGGGCCTCGATCAGGCGGCGCTCGTTGTTGAGGGCCGTCGGCAGGATGGTGGTGCGCGAGGCGTTGATGGTCTGGATCGCCGCCTCCGGCTTGCGGTCCATCAGGTAGATGAGCGCCAGGTCCGTGGCCACCTGGGCGCGAGCCACGCCATCCAGCCGGTTGTCGGCCTGGTACTTCAGCAGCTCGGCCGCCTGGGGCAGGAGGTCGACGTCGACCAGGCGGCGGACCAGCTTGCGCACCATCAGGTCGCCGTCCGCGCCGATCGGGGTCAGTTCCTTGAAGTCGTAGAAGAGCGCCAGGGCCTGCACCGGCTCCAGCCCGTCGGCCATGCCGTCGAGGAAAAGGGCGCGGAACGCGGCCGAGAGGTCGGCCTGGAGCTGGAGGGATTCCGGCAGGTCCGGCAGCCGCCCGCCCGCCGTGCGCAGGGCCTCCAGCGCCTCGCGGTAGCGGCCCTGGCCGAGATAGAGGGCGCCGAGCGCCCGGATGGTCTCGAGCTCGGTGGCGTCGCCGCGCCAGCGGTAGCGCAGGTTGTCGAACACCGTGGCCGCCTGCAGCGGGGTGAGCTTGCCGGTCTCCAGCTTGATCTGGGTGGCGCGCAGCAGGGCCGGCGCCGAGAGCGCGTCCACCGGGGCGCGGGCGATGGCGGTGTAGATCTTCAGCGCCCGGTCCTTGTTGCCTTGCAGCTCGACGACCCGGGCCTGGAGCAGGCGGCTGTGCAGCTCCTCCAGCGAGCCGGCCTTCTCCTGCAGCGCCATGCGCACCCGGGCCTCGGCGCCCACGAGGTCGCCCTGGGCCAATGCCGCCTGGGCCTCGGCGCGGGCGAAGCGGGCCCTCCAGGCGGCGGGGAACAGGCCGTAGGCCTCGACGCCCTTGCCGAACTGGGCCCGCGCGTCCGGCCAGTGGGCGAGCTGGGCCGAGACATAGGCGCGCCAGAGCGCGCTGGACGGGTCGTCGGCGAGCGGCGGCGCCGAGAGGTCGGCCTCGGCCTCCTTGTAGCGGCGGGCCAGCACGCGGGCGACGCCGCGCAGGCCGCGGAACTCGGGATCGTCGAGCATCTCGGGATGCTCGCGGGCGAGGTCGTTGAGGACGCCGATGGTCTCGAACGACAGCTCCGAGCCCAGCAGGAAGCGGGCGAGCGCCATGCGCGCGGCCACCGGGGCCTCGCGGTCCTTGTTGGCGCCCTCGGCGGCGGCCGAGGCGGTGAGCGCGGCGTAGCGGGCGAGGAAGCCGCCCTCGCCGGTGCGCTTCCACTCCTCGGAAATCAACGCCGGCATGGCGGCGGGTTTCGGCGCGCCGAGCGCCGCCTGGTCGCGGTCGCGGCTGGCCCAGGCGGGCGACAGTGTCAGGCCGTCGGGCCGCCCCAGGCGGACGATGTCGCCGTCGCGCTCGACGGCCAGGTCCTCGATGAAGGACTCCACCGCCAGCCCCTGGATCGAGGGCAGGACGGCCATCTGCACATAGTCGCGGCGGCTGGGGACGCCCTTCGGCGGGCCCAGCGCGGTGACCACGGTGAGGATGTCGCCCACCGCCGGGTCGGCGATCCGGATGACGCGGGTGGCGCCCGCCACCGGGGCCTTGACGACCGGCGGCCCGCCGGCGGCGTCGCGGCCCAGGCGCACGAGGCCGGGCTGGGCCTGGGAGCCGGGGCCCAGCGCGATGGTCCAGGTGTTCCCCACGGCGACCGCGAAGACGGGCACATCGCGGGCCGCCTCGATCCGGACGGCGGCGTGGTCGGGCCCCTTGAACGCCTGGACGGCGGTGAACTGCTTCAGCCCCTTCGGCGCGGCCGAGACGTCGAGCGTGGCGGGGGCGTCGAACACCACCCACACCGCATCGCCCCGGCGGAAGACGGCGGCGCCGGCCGGATTGGCCCAGGTGAAGGCGAGTTGCGCCTGGCCGGCGGCCACGCTCGCGGCCATGCGCACCACCCCGCCGGGCGGGACGGGATTGGGCCGGGGCGCCTCGGGCTCGGCCTGGGCGGCCTCGATGGGCGGAGCCTCGGGCGCGGGCGGCTTCTCGAAGACGTTGACGTAGGCGATCCCGTCGGCGGTCCCGATCTTGGCGTCGGCGTCGTCGGCGAGGGTGATGACGAGCTGCAGCCGGCCGCCCGCATGGCGCTTCTCGGCGGTCTTGATCCACCGGGGCGGCGAGGTGCGCAGGCGCGAGATGTCGGGATCGGCGTCGCGGCTGAAGGTCAGCACCAGGGCCTGGCCCTCGCGCGCGTGGCTCAGCGCGGCCGTGCCTTTCCAGTGGAATTCCAGGCGCGAGAACGTCTCGGCCTGGGCCACGCGGACCTCCAGGGCGCTCTTGGCCAGGGCCTCCGCGGCGGGCGCGACCGCGCCGGCCGGCGCCGCCACGGAGGCGATGCAGGCGGCGGCGACGCCGGAGCGCAGGGCCTGGCGCAGGCGCATCGGCTACCCGGCCTTGGCGGGCGGAGCGGCGGCCGGCGCCTTCGCCTGCTGGCGCGGCTGGGGCGCCTTGGCGACGGGCGGCTGGGCCTCGTTCTGGGGGCCGTTCTGGGCCAGCGCCTGGGCCTTGGCGGCGGCGGCCTGGGCGTCGGTGAAGCGCTTGGCCAGCCCCTCGGTCAGCTTCTTGG
This sequence comes from Phenylobacterium sp., assembly GCF_046463815.1. GTDB lineage: Bacteria > Pseudomonadota > Alphaproteobacteria > Caulobacterales > Caulobacteraceae > Phenylobacterium. The sequence goes on from NZ_JBKBRO010000001.1 coordinate 83,291, forward strand.
CCTCGGCGGCGGGCATCTGGGCCATGATCGCCGAGAGCGAGCGCTCCTTCATCTTGGCGGCGATCGGCAGGCGGACGCTCTCGTCGAGGGCGGTGAAGCGGGGCGCGGCGTCCTTGGCCTTCATGCCCTCGAAGACCTTCACCAGCCGGTCGATCTCGGCGGCTTCCTTGGTCTCGGCCTGGGTCAGCAGGCCCTGGACCTCGCCCTTCAGGCCGTTCAGGGCCTTGATCTTGGCGTCCAGCTTGGCCTCGGCCGCGGCCATCAGGGCGAGCTGGGTGTTGAGGTCGTCCTCGCGCTTGTCGAGCTGGCCCCGGCGATCGCCCAGGCTCTGCAGCACCTGCAGCTCGGCGGGGGACAGACCCGCCTGCTTGGCGAGCTCGGCGGCGGTGGGCGCGCAGACCGGCTTGGGCGCGATGGCGGGCGGCGGCAGGGTGGCGGCGGCGTCCTTGGCCTCGCCGGTGGCGGCCTCGCCCTCCTTGGCCGCGGCCTTGTCCTTGGGATCCTTGGCGTCGTCCTTGCCGCCCTTGACGGCCTCCTCGGCGAAGGCGCGCGCGCCCGAAACCAACTCGGGCAGGTCGCGGGCGCCGGCGAGCGCGTTGATGGCCAGCACGCCCCCGGCGGCCAGCCCCACCAGCGGCAGGATGCGCGGCATTGACTTCACCGGCGGCCTCCGAAGCTGTCGAGGGTGAGCGGCGCGTCCTCGAAGAGGTCGTCGTCCGGGCTGGCCGGCCGGGAGGCGACCCGGGGTTCCGGCCGGACCAGGCGTTCGGGCCGGGCGCGGGCATCGCGGGCGGCGGCCAGCAGGGCGCCCAGGCGGCGCTCGGCGTCACGATCCGGCTCGGGCGCGGCGCGGACCTGCTCGGGCGCCTGGGCGACCAGGCGCTCCAGCTTGGCGGCGAGCGCGCGGCCCTTCTCGATGCGGTCGGCGAGCTCGTCGGTCGCTTCGTCGGTGGCGGCGCGCAAGTCGGCCAGGCCCTGTTCGGCGCGGGCGGCGGCGGCGTTCAGTTCGGCCACGGCGGTGGCGAAACCGTCCTGGCTGTCGCGCAGCGCCTTCAGGCGGCGGTTCAGGCGCAGGCCCAGGGTCAGGGCCGCGACCAGCAGCCCCGCCAGCAGCAGGTTCATGACGATGGCGATCGCGCTCATGAGGTCCTCGTGATGGCCCGGCGGGCGTGGGGCGTCAGGGGCGCTTCGACCCGGACGGCGATGTGGGCGTTGCGGCGGCCCATGCGGCCGCGGGTGAGCGGAATGGTCCCGGCCCTAAGCTCGATCAGGCTGTCGGGCGTGGCGTTCAGCATCAGGGTCTCGCCGACCTTCATGTCCAGCACGCGCTGGAGGCTGATCTGCTGCTCGTCGAGCACCGCGCGGACCTCGAGGTTGGTGGTCCAGAGCTCGGTGGCGAGGTGGCTTTCCCAGATGTTGTCGCGGCCGAACTTCTCGCCCATGAACTGCTGCAGCAGCATCTTCCGGATGGGCTCGAGGGTGGCGTAGGGCAGCAGGAGCTCGATGCGGCCGCCACGGTCCTCCATGTCGATGCGCAGCTTCACCAGGATGGCGGCGTTGGCCGGCCGGGCGATGGCGGCGAAGCGGGGGTTGGTTTCCAGGCGGTCGAGGGTGAAGGTGACGGGCGTCAGGGGCTCGAACGCCTCGCGGGCGTCGGCCAGGACCACCTCGACCATCCGCTGGACCAGCACGCGCTCGATGGTGGTGTAGGGCCGGCCCTCGATACGCATGGCCGCCGTGCCGCGCCGGCCGCCCAGCAGCACGTCCACGATCGAGTAGATGAGGTTCGAATCGACCGTCAGCAGGCCGTAGTTGTTCAGCTCCTCGGCGCGGAACACCGACAGGATGGCCGGCAACGGGATGGAGTTCAGGTAGTCGCCGAAGCGGATCGAGCTGATGTTGTCGAGGCTGACCTCGACGTTGTCCGAGGTGAAGTTGCGGAGCGAGGTGGTCATCAACCGCACGAGGCGGTCGAAGACGATCTCCAGCATCGGCAGGCGCTCGTAGGAGACCAGCGCCGAGTTGATGATCGCCCGGATGCCGGTGCGCTCGGCCAGCTCGTCGTCCGAGAGGTCGAAGCCCAGCAGGCTGTCGATCTCGTCCTGATTGAGGATGCGCTCCGAGCCGATCAGGCTCTCGCCGCCGCCGCCGCCCGGCTTGGCCTGGGCCCAGCCGGCGTCGTCGCCGCCCTCGGCGGCCTCGGTTTCGGGAGGGAGTTCGGTGTCTTCGCTCATGGTCGGGAACGTCAGCCAGGGCGGGCCCTAGTTGATCAGCATCTCCTCGATGAGGACGGCGTTGGCCTTGGAGGGGGCGATCACCAGGTTCACCCGGCGCAGGATCTCCATGCGCAGCTGGTAGGAGCCCTGGCTGCCGGCCAGGTCCTCGGGGCGCAGCTCCCGCAGGAAGCTCTGGAACATGTCCTGGAGCCTCGGCATGTTCGGATCGAGCTCCTCGACCGCGGACTCGTCCGGCAGCTCAAGGGTGAGCTTCAGCTTCAGGAAGGTGGGCCGGCCATCGGCGGTCTGCATGTTCACCACCACGTCGGGCAGGGTGTAGAAGACCACCCCGTCGGGCCCCTCGCGGACCTGGCCGCCGGCGCCGCCGTCCTCACCTTCCTTGCCCTTCTCCTCCTTGCCCTTCTTTTCCTTCTTCTTCTCCTTGCCCTTGGCCTCGCCGTGAGCGGCCGCCTCGTCCGGCTTGGGCTTCAGGAAGATGAAGGCCGCGGTCCCGCCGCCGCCCAGCACCAGCACGGCGGCCACGCCGGCGATGATGATCAGCTTGAGCGGAAGCTTCTTCTTGCCGGGCGCGCCTTCGCCCTCCTCGCCCTCGGCGGGAGCCTCGCCCTCGGGCGCTTCCTTGACCTTGTCCTTGGCCACGCGCGCGTTCCTTAGAATCCTAGCCCGTCCACGCATGCCGCCGTTTGGTTAAGAAGCGGTTTTTAACGGACCTTAACGCCGGCCAAGGCTACCCGGCATTTTCCGCCGCCCGGCGCCCGTTAACTTTATTAGTCGCTGGATTTCCTTGGATTTTCGGGTTGGCCCGAAGCTTGCAGCGACGACGGCGAGAAAGTCGCTTTCCAAGGCCTGGCCGTTAAGATGGACAACGCCCTCTACGTCGGACTGTCGCGCCAGATGGTGCTCCGTCGCGAGATGGACATCATCTCGAACAACATCGCCAACCTCGACACGACCGGCTTCAAGGTCGAGTCGCTGATGCAGAAGACCGACCCCCAGGCGCCGGCCATGACGCTGGGCGGGCCCAAGCCGGTGAAGTTCGTCACCGCCGACGGCGTGGCCCGCGACTTCGGCCAGGGCGCCCTGCGCAGGACCGACGGCGAGTTCGACCTGGCCATCGAGGGCCAGGGCTTCTTCCGGGTGCGCGCCGACGACGGCGAGCGGTTCACCCGCGACGGCCGCTTCCGCACCGACGAGATCGGCCGCCTGACCACCCAGTCGGGCGCGCCCGTGCTGGACGACGGCGGCGGCGAGATCACCATCGACCCCGAGAAGGGCCCGGTCGGCGTCTCGGCCGACGGCGTGGTGACCCAGAACGGCGAGCGGATCGGCAAGATCGGCGTCGTCACCTTCGAGACCCTGGGCGCCCTCGAGAAGGTGGGCGACAACCTCTACCAGAACACCTCGAACCTGTTCCCCCAGCCCGCGACCGAGGCGCGCCTGCGACAGGGGATGCTGGAAGGCTCGAACGTGCAGGCCATCCTCGAGATCACCCGGATGATCGAGGTCAGCCGGGCCTACGAACAGACCGCCAAGATGATGGATTCCGAAGCCGACCTCTCGCGCCGCTCCGTCGAGCGCCTGGGGCGGGTGCAGTAAGGGAGTAGCGACCGATGCAGGCGCTCCGCACAGCCGCGACGGGCATGGCCGCCCAGCAGCTCAACGTCGAGGTCATCTCGAACAACATCGCCAACATGAACACGGTGGCGTTCAAGCGTCAGCGCGCCGAGTTCCAGGACCTGCTCTACCAGACCTTCGAGGCGGCGGGGGTGCAGTCCTCGGACCAGGGCACCATCGTGCCGACCGGGGTCCAGGTGGGCGCGGGCGTGAAGGCCGGCAGCGTCTACCGGATCAACACCCAGGGCACGCTCACCCGCACCGACAACGACTTCGACGTCGCCATCAACGGCCGGGGTTTCCTCCAGGTCCTGCTCCCCTCGGGCGAGACGGCCTACACCCGGGCCGGCAACCTGGCGGTCAACGACGAGGGCCAGCTCGTCACCCAGGACGGCTTCCAGATCCAGCCGGCCATCACCATCCCGCAGGACGCGGTGGACGTGGCCATCTCGGAAAGCGGCGAGGTGCAGGTGACCACCGCCGGGCAGGTGGCGCCCAACGTGGTGGGCCAGCTCGAGCTGGCCACCTTCCTGAACGAGGGCGGCCTGGCCGCCCAGGGCGCCAACCTCTTCAAGGAGACCGCCGCCTCGGGCCCGCCCACGACCGGCGTGCCGGGCGAGAACGGCGTCGGCAAGCTGATGCAGGGCTACACCGAAGCCTCGAACGTCGATGCGGTGGCCGAGATCAGCGCCCTGATCGTCGCCCAGCGGGCCTACGAGATGAACTCCAAGGTCATCTCCACCGCCGACAACATGCTGGCGACCGCAAACCAGGTGAAGTCGTAAGCCATGCGCCTCTTCGCCCCCTCCCTGGCGGTTCTGATCGCGGCCCTGGCGGGCCCCGCGCTCGCGGGCCAGCCGGTGACGCTGAGGGCCGACCCGGCCGACGCCGACGGGATCGTGACCCTGGGCGACCTGTTCGACGGCGCGGGCGCCGCCGGCCAGGTCCCGGTGGCCGCCCGGACCGGCGGCAGCGTGATGCTGGACGCCGGCCTCGTGCAGGCCGCCGCCCGCCGGGCCGGGCTCGACTGGGCCAACGCCCAGGGCCTGCGCAAGATCGTGGTGCGCGGGGGAACGCCCGCGGCCGCCGCCCAGCGCGGCAACGCCCAGCGCGGCAACGTCGAGGTGCTGACCTGGGCCCGCAGTCTTTCCGCCGGCGAGGTGGTGCAGCCCACCGACCTCGTCTGGGGCAAGGCCGCCGCCGCCCCGGCCGACGCGCCGAACGATCCGGACGCCGTGATCGGCCTGGCGGCCAAGCGCCCGCTGCGCGCCGGCGCGCCGGTCGCCGCCCGCGACGTGGCGGCGCTGGCCGTGGTCAAGGCGGGCGACGTCGTGACCCTGACCTACGACGCCGACGGCGTCTCGCTCGCCCTCCAGGCCAAGGCCCTCAGCGGCGGCGGCGTGGGCGAGACCATCAACGTCCAGAACCCCAGTTCGAAGAAGATCGTGCAGGCGGTCGTCACCGGACCCGGCCAGGCGGCCGTGGGCCCGGCCGCCGACATGCTCCGCCTCAACCGCTCCACCCGCGTCGCGCTCCGTTGAAGGAAGCCCCCATGCGTATCCGCCTGACCGCGCTTGCCGCCCTGGCCCCCCTCGCCGCCTCGCTGGCCGCCTGCTCCACGGTGACCGAGGCCGTCCGCGGCCCCGAGCTGGCCCCGGTGGGCTACCCCGCCGCCCTGGTGCCGCGCGAGCAGCAGGTCCTGCCCCTGGCCTCGGTCCGCGAGCCGGCCCCGATCCCGGCCAGCGCCAACTCGCTGTGGCGGGCCGGGGCGCGCACCTTCTTCGCCGACCAGCGGGCCGGCCGTGTGGGCGACATCCTGACGGTGCAGATCGACATCGACGACAGCGCCAAGACGATCAATTCGACGACCAGCTCGCGGACCTCGGGCACGACCGCGGGCTTCCCGCACCTGCTGGGCCTGGAATCCAGCCTGGGCCGCATCCTGCCGGGCGAGTACGACCCGGCCAACGCCATCGAGGTCGGCTCCAAGACGGCCAACGCCGGCGCGGGCGCCGTGAACCGGGCCGAGAAGATCAGCCTGACCATCGCCGCGGTGGTCACCGGCGTCCTGCCCAACGGCAACATGACGATCCAGGGCACCCAGGAGGTCCGCACCAACAACGACATCCGCCAGCTCACCGTGGCGGGCATCGTGCGGCCCGAGGACATCTCGGCCTCCAACACCATCCGCCACACCCAGATCGCCGAGGCGCGCATCAGCTACGGCGGCCGGGGCGACATCAGCCGGGTCCAGAAGACGCCGGCGGGCCAGTCGCTGATCGAGCGCTTCTCGCCCTTCTGAGACCTGACCGGGATCAATGCGGCGGCGCCGGCGTTAACCTATCGAGGGAGCGCCATGCGCCGCCGTAGCCTTTCCAGCCTGCTTGCCGCCCTGGCGCTCGGCGCCTGCGCCCATCCGGTCGCGCCCGCCCCCCCGGGGCCGCAGATGGCCTGGGGGCTCACCGAAAGTCCCGACGAAGCCAAGCTGGCGTTCGGTCAGGAGGACACCGACAACATCATCCTGATGCTCGCCTGCCGGCCGCAGTCGGACGCGGTGCTGGTGAGCCTCATCGACTTCGACAAGCGTGACCGGCCGGTGATGGTCCTGGAGGCCGGACGCACCTCCTCCCGCCACGAGGCGCTCGCCCAGCCCGACATGATCACCGACGGCTATATCGTCGAGGCGACGACCAGCGCCGGTGATCCGGCCCTCGGGCGCTTCGCCGCGGGCGAACCTCTGTCGGTCCGCGTCGGCGCGCGGCGCACGCACCTGCCGGCCGCGCCCGCCGAGGGCCGCCGGTTCCTGGAGATCTGCCGGGGCGCCTAGGCCCTGCGCCCCTTCGCGGCGGCGTTGTCCACGCCCAGCGCGTTGAGCGCGCCGCGGGCGATGCCTTCGGCGTCGAGGCCCGCCTGGGCGTACATGGCCTCGGGCTTGTCGTGATCCTGGAAGACGTCGGGCAGGGTGAGCGTGCGCACCTTCAGGCCGCGGTCCAGGGCGCCGTGCTCGGCCAGCGCATGCAGCACGAAGGCGCCGAAGCCGCCCACCGCGCCCTCCTCCACCGTGATCAGCGCCTCGTGCTCGCGGGCCAGCCGCAGCAGCAGGTCGAGGTCGAGCGGTTTGGCGAAGCGGGCGTCGGCGACGGTGGCCGAGAGGCCGCGCGCGGCCAGCAGGTCGGCGGCCCGGAGGCTCTCCGAGAGGCGTGTGCCCAGCGACAGGATGGCCACCGCCGTCCCCTCGCGCACGATGCGGCCCTTGCCGATCTCCAGCGGGTCGGCCAGCGGCGGGATCTCGACGCCGACGCCCTCGCCGCGCGGATAGCGGAAGGCCGAGGGGCGGTCGTCGATGGCCACGGCCGTGGCGACGGCCCGGGCGAGTTCCGCCTCGTCGGCGGGGGCCATCATGACCATGCCGGGAAGCTGGCCCATGAAGCCCAGGTCGAAGGAGCCCGCATGGGTCGGGCCGTCGGCGCCCACCAGACCCGCGCGATCGATGGCGAAGCGGACCGGCAGGCCCTGGATGGCCACGTCGTGGACCACCTGGTCGTAGCCGCGCTGCAGGAAGGTCGAATAGATCGCGCAGAACGGCTTCATGCCGTCGGCGGCGAGGCCCGCGGCGAAGGTCACCGCGTGCTGCTCGGCGATGCCCACGTCGAAGGTCCGCTCGGGGAAGCGCTCGCCGAACAGGTCGAGGCCGGTGCCGGAGGGCATGGCCGCGGTGATGGCCATGATCGCCGGGTCGCGCTCGGCGTGCTTCACAAGCTCCTGGGCGAAGACCTTGGTGTAGCTGGGCGCGTGGGCCTGGCCCTTGGCCTGCTTGCCGGTGACCACGTCGAACTTGACCACGCCGTGATACTTGTCGGCGGCGTTCTCGGCCGGGGCGTAGCCCTTGCCCTTCTGGGTGACGACGTGGACGAGGACCGGCTTGTCGTCGATCTTGCGGGCGTTCTGGAGGACGTGGACCAGGGCATCCATGTCATGCCCGTCGATCGGGCCCACGTAGTAGAAGCCCAGCTCCTCGAAGAACGTGCCGCCGGTGACCATGCCCCGGGCGAATTCCTCGGCCTTGCGGGCGGCCTCCTGGATCGGGCGCGGGAAGGCCTTGGAGACCGCCTTGCCGATGTTGCGCAGGGACTGATAGCCGCCGCCCGACACGAGCCTGGCCATGTAGGCGCTCATCCCGCCCACCGGGGGCGCGATGGACATGTCGTTGTCGTTCAGGATGACGGTGAGCTGCCTGGTCGTGTCGTAGGCGTTGTTCATGGCCTCGTAGGCCATGCCGGCGCTCATCGAGCCGTCGCCGATGACGGCCACCACCTTGTTGTCCCGGCCCTCGCGGTCGCGGGCGGCGCAGAAGCCGAGGGCGGCCGAGATGGAGGTGGCGGCGTGGGCCGCGCCGAAGGGATCGTATTCGCTCTCGGCCCGCTTGGTGAAGCCCGAAAGGCCGCCGCCCTGGCGCAGGGTGCGGATGCGGTCCCGGCGGCCGGTGAGAATCTTGTGCGGATAGGCCTGGTGGCCCACGTCCCAGATCAGGATGTCCTTGGGCGTCTCGTAGACGTGATGCAGGGCGACGGTCAGCTCGACCACCCCCAGGCCCGCGCCCAGGTGGCCGCCCGTCTGGGAGACGGCGTCGATGGTCTCGGCGCGCAGTTCGTCAGCCAGCTGGCGCAGCTCGGCGATCGAGAGCCCGCGCGTGTCGGCGGGCGAGTGGACCTTGTCGAGCAGGGGCGTGACGGGGGGCATAGGTGACGAGGCGTGACGTTGCGGCTACTGTCGGCGCTCTAGCACGAAATCCACGCTGGCCCGCAGGAAATCGGCCCGGTTCCCGAATGGATCCAGGTGAGATTTCGTCTGGTCCGCGAGCAGGCCCAGGCGCTCGCGCGCCGCGTCCACGCCCAGCAGGGTGACGAAATTGGCCTTGCCCTTCTCGGCGTCCTTGCGGGCGGCCTTGCCCATGGCGTGGGCGTCGCCCTCGGCGTCCAGCAGGTCGTCGACGATCTGGTAGGCCAGGCCCAGGTCGTGGGCGAAGGCCATCAGCGCGTGCCGTTCGGCCTCCTTGGCCCGGGCCAGGACCAGCGGCAGCTCGAAGGCGCAGGCGATCAGGGCGCCGGTCTTGAGCCGCTGCATGCGCGCGACCCCGCCCAGGTCGTCGCGCACGCCCAGGATGTCGATCATCTGGCCGCCGGCCATGCCGCGGGCGCCCGAGGCGTGGGCCAGGCGCGCGACAAGCTCGGCCCGGATCGCCCCGTCGGAATGGGTGTCCGGGTGGGCCAGTATCTCGAAGGCGGCGGTCTGCAGCGCATCGCCGGCCAGCACGGCGGTGGCCTCATCATAGGCCTTGTGCACGGTGGGCCGACCCCGGCGCACGTCGTCGTCGTCCATGCACGGCAGGTCGTCGTGGACCAGGCTGTAGGCGTGGATGCACTCGAGCGCGCAGGCCGAGCGCAGCACCGGCCGCTCGTCCAGCTCGAACATGCGGCCGGTCTCCAGCGCGAAGAAGGTGCGCAGGCGCTTGCCCGGCCCGAGCGCCGCGTAGCGCATGGCCTCGGTGAGGCGCCCCTCGGGCCCCTCGCCCCTGGGCAGGAGCTCGTCGAGGGCCACCGTCACCAGGTCGGCGGCTTCGGCCACGCGCCGGGCGAGCTCCATCAGCCGAACTCGGCCGGCTCGACCCCCACGGAGCCATCCAGATTCCTGGTGATCTTCTCGACCTGCAGGCGCGCGGCGTTCAGCTTGGCCTCGCAGTGGGCCTTCAGGGCCGAGCCGCGCCTGTACATCGCGATGGAGTCCTCAAGCGGCGCCTGACCGGATTCCAGGCGCGCCACGATCTGCTCCAGCTCGGCGAGCGCCTGCTCGAAGCTCATCTCGGCGATGTCGGCGGGCTCGGACATGGATCTCCTCAGGTTGCGACGAACCTAGAACTGGCGCCGGCGCCGGTCCACCCGCTAAGGCTGGCGGATCGGCGACTCCGTCATCCGGCTGCAACGTTGGGCGGATAGCTCGCCGACGGCAGGGGGTGCAATCATGTCCGTATCTCGTCGCGGTTTCCTGGGCCTGGCGGCCACGACCCTGGCCTTCGGCGGCCTGTCGCAGGCGTGCGCCCGAACGGGGGTCGACTATGTCAACCAGATCGTGGGCTACGGCGACCTGAAGCCCGATCCGGCGGGGATCTTCGACCTGCCCGAGGGCTTCTCGTACAAGGTCGTCTCGGAGTTCGGTCAGCCGATGGACGACGGCCTGCTGACGCCCGGCCGCATGGACGGGATGGGCTGCTTCCCGGCCGGGCCGGGGCGCGTGGCCCTGGTGCGCAACCACGAGATCTATCCGGCCGACCTGGAACGCTCGGCCTTCGGCGCGGACGGCGCGCTGGCCGCCAAGGTCGCGGCGGACCGCGTCTTCGACGTCCGCAACGGCAAGCCCTTCGCGGGCGGAACCAGCAACCTCGTCTGGGACCTGCGGGCCCAGAAGCTCGTCTCCCACCACATGAGCCTGGCCGGCACCATGCTGAACTGCGCCGGCGGAGTGACGCCGCGCAACACCTGGCTGACCTGCGAGGAGACCACCCAGCGGGCGGGAACCCAGGGGACCAGGGACCACGGCTGGGTGTTCGAGGTGCCGGCGAACGCCAAGGGCCTGGTCGAGCCCCTGCCGATCAAGGCCATGGGCCGCTTCCGCCACGAGGCGACGGCCACCGATCCGCGCACGGGGATCGTCTACCTCACCGAGGACATGGCCGACGGCCTGTTCTACCGCTACCTGCCGAACGACCCCGACCGGCTGCTGGCCGGCGGACGGCTGCAGGCGCTGGGCCTGAAGGCCCGCGACCTCGACATCCGCAACTGGAAGGAGCCGTCCTGGCGGGTCGGCGACTGGCAGGAGACGGTCTGGATCGACATCGAGGACCCCGAGAGCCCCGGCGACGACCTGCGCATGCAGGGCAAGGCCAAGGGTGCGGTCCTGCTGGCCCGCGGCGAAGGGCTGTTCTTCGGCAACGGCGAGGTGTTCATCGCCTGCACCAGCGGCGGCCCGGCCAACCACTGCCAAATTCTGCGCTATGTCCCCAGTCCCCACGAGGGCAAGGCGGGCGAAAAGGACCAGCCCGGCCGCCTGCAGCTCTTCGTCGAGCCGAACCACCCGGACATCCTCAGCATGGCCGACAACATCGCCGTCGCGCCCTGGGGCCACCTGTTCGTCTGCGAGGACAAGGGCCTCGGCCAGAACCAGCTCAAGGCCGTCACGCCCAAGGGCGAGGTCTATACGGTGGGCCGCAACGCCGAACCCGCGGGGATGGTGAAGCCGGTGAACACCGAGCTGGCGGGCGCGTGCTTCTCGCCCGACGGCTCGACGCTGTTCCTCAACCTCTATTCGCCCGGCAAGACGCTGGCGATCACCGGCCCCTGGAAAAGCCTCAGAGCCTAGACCGCAACGCGGCGACGGCGGCGGCGATCACCGGTTCCCACTGGTCCGGCTCGGCCTGGCGGAAGAGGCGGACCGAACGGTACCAGGGCATGCTCTCGCCCGTCAGGCCGTAGCGCCATTCAGGATTGGCCGGCAGCAGGCCGAGGCAGGCCTGGCCCAGGGCGCCGCAGAGGTGGACGACCGCCGTCTGCACCGAGACGACGGCGTCCAGGTTCAGCACGAGACCCGCGAGCTCCTCGTAGTCCTCGATCTCGGCCTTCGGGAACGATCGGATGTCCGCGCCCAGCTTGCGGTTCGCCGCCGCGATCTCGGCCGCCACGTCGCCATACTGCAGGCTGACGAACTCGCAGCCGGGGAGGTTGAGGACGGGCTTCAGTTGGGCGATCTCCAGCGAGCGCCGCCGGCTGCCGGTGCCCACCGATCCGCCGCGCCACGACAGGCCGATCCGCAGCCCTGGCGGGCGCGGGCCGAGCCGCTCCGCCCACTTCGCCTGAACCTCCGGGCGCGGCCGCAGGTAGGGCGTTCCCGGAAAGTCGCCGGGGCTGTTGCGGAAGAGACGCGGCGCGCTGCCCATCGCGATGGCCACCTCGAAATCCGAGCGCGACAGCGCCGCCTGGCCGTTGATCCTGACGTTCGCGGGAAATGAACTGGCGAAGAGTCCCGCCAACCGGTCGTCGCACGCTACGACGACCTGGGACGCCAGCCTGGCGACGTCGGGAAAGACGCTCGCGAACATCACCTGGTCGCCCAGACCCTGCTCCGGGACCAGGAGCACGCGGCGGCCGGCCAGGTCTTCATGCCGGGCGTTGCGGGTGACCACGCCGGCGAGCTGGGGCGGGTCGATGCCGACCTTGAGGAACTCCTCGGTGACCAGGCGGGTCTCGTAGTCCCGCCATCCGCCCTCGAAGTCGCGCTTCAGCAGCCTGAGCAGCGAGCGCCGGAACCAGGCCAGCGGATCGTTCGGCCGGAGCCGAATCGCGCGCTCCAGCGTGCCCAGCGCCTCGTCGTGCCGGCGCAGCGTCGCCTGCAAGCGCGCCGCCTCCACCAGGGCCCTGTAGCCGTGCTCGGGATCGTCGACGATGGAGAGGAGGACGGCCAGCGCCTCGTCGAACCGGCCCCGCTCGCCCAGGGACGTCGCCTTGGCCAGCACCGACTGCGCGGAGGGCACGGTCAGCTCCGCTCGAAACGGCGCATGGACCAGTACTTGTAGCCCTCGCTCTCGACGAGCTTCCAGCCGAGCTTGCGCAGGCTGCGGCCGATCATGAAGTTGAAGAAGCCGTGGGCGAGGACGACGACGTTCTCGCCGCCAGCGGCGAGCTCGATCAGCATGGCGGCCGCGCGGTCGGCGCGGGCCTCGGCCTGACGGCGGGTCTCCTGCCCCTCGTGATGGTCGAAGAACCACCACCATAGCCTGGCCAGGAAGCCCCAGATCGACGGCGACAGCCTGATCCAGGCCGGCAGGTTGGGCGGCGGGAGCGGCGCCTCGATCAGCATCTCCTCATGGGCGAACTCGCGCTCACCCGCCAGCGCCCGGGCGCTCTCGATCGAGCGCAGGCGGGTGGAGGAGACGAGCGTCCCGCATTCGGCGACGAAACGGGCAAGCGCCTGGGGCGGAGTCTGGCCGGGCAGAATGCCCAGAACCTCGTAGTTGGCCCAGAAGTCGCGGTACTCGGCCGCCGACAGCCGCACCTTGCGCGACAGCGCCGGCTCGCCATGGCGCGCCAGGATGATCGCCCCGTGCCGCCCCGACGGGGGCTTGGTCGGGTTGGGGGTGGTCAGGACCTTGTCCATCAGACCCGCACGGCTCTGCCGATGGCGCCCACGCGCTTTGAAGCCCCTTACCCGTCCGCGAGGGCCCTCACGTGCGCGAGCGCGGAAAGACCCAGAGCTTCGAGGTCGTACCCGCCCTCAAGCGAGGAGACAACCCGCCCCTTGGCCCGGGCGTTGGCCACCGAGACGATCGCCCGGGTCGCCCAGGCGAAATCCGCCTCCTCCAGGCTCTGGCCGCCGTCGCCGACGGGGTCGCGGCGGTGGGCGTCGAATCCCGCGGAGACGAGGATCAGGTCGGGGGCGAACTCGTCCACCTTCTCCATCAGACCCTCGAAGGCGCGGCGCCAGACCTGCGGCGGAGCGCCCATGGGCGAGACCGCGTTCACGATGTTGCCGGGGACCCACTCGGACGGATGGCCCGTCCCCGGCCACATGGGCCACTGGTGGATCGAGCCGAAGAACAGGCCCTCCCGGCCCGCGAACGCCGCCTGGGTGCCGTTGCCGTGGTGGATGTCGAAGTCCACCACCGCCACCTTGTGGAAGCCCGCCGCCTGGGCGGCCTTCGCGGCGATGGCGACGTTGGAGAAGATGCAGAAGCCCATGGGCAGGTTGGGCTCGGCGTGGTGGCCGGGCGGGCGCACGGCGCAGAACGCCCGTTCGGCGAGGCCGGCGGCGATGTCCCGCACCGCCTGGACCGGCGCGCCTGCCGCGCGGCGGGCCGCCACCAGGCTGCCGGCCGACATGTAGGTGTCGGCGTCGAGTTCGTGCAGATCGTGGACGGGCGTGATCCTGAAGATGGAGTCGAGGTAGGCCTGGTCATGCACCCGGGCGAGGTCGGCCAGCTCGGCCAGCGGCGCGTCGCGAGGCTCCAGGTCGAGTTCGGTGGCCTCGTCGAGGGCGTCGATCACCGCCCGCAGGCGTTCGGGCCGCTCCGGGTGCCACTCCCCTGGACGGTGGTCCAGCATGTCCTGGTGGGTGTAAAGCGCGACGTTCATGTATCCATCATACAGCAAGTCACGGGGGCTGGATGACTGAACCCACAATCCGGCGCGCCGGGCCCGCCGACGCAGAGACGATCGCGGCCCTTGGCGAGCGGACCTTCACCGAGACCTTCGGCCACCTCTATCCGGCCGAGGACCTGGCGAGTTTCCTCGCCGAGGCCCACAGCGTGGAGCGCGCCCGCGCCGATCTCGCCGACCCGACGAAGGCGCTGTGGGTGGTGGAAGCCGGCGGCGAGGCCGTGGGTTATGCGCTGGCCGGCCCCTGCGACCTTCCCCATCCCGAGGTGACCGCGGGGTGCGGAGAGCTGAAGCGCATCTATTTCCTGAAGGACTGGCAGGGCGGCGGTCTGGGCCAGCGCCTGTTCGACGAGGTCATGACCTGGCTGCAGGCGCAGGGCCCCCGCGACGTGTGGATCGGCGTCTGGTCCGAGAACTTCGGCGCCCAGCGCTTCTACGCCCGGCGCGGCTTCGAGAAGGTGGGCGGCTATGGTTTCGTCGTCGGACGAACAGTGGATTCCGAGTTCATACTGAGACGTCAGGCCGAAACATTCGCAACGATCTAGCCAATATTCGTCGCATCAGAACACAATTTGGCCTCATTCTCCTCAACCAGAGCGATTGTTGCTGAGATTTAACCTGTAGATGGGTTGGCTCCCCCTTCAGGTTCTGGGAACCTGCGACTGTTCGGCGCAGATTCCACACGAGACGGCGGGCTCAATGCTCAAGATCGGCTACGTTCGACCAGGCAACGAGAACGTGGACGAGCGGGTCTCCGGCCTCGCGGCCCTGGGCTGCCAGGTGATCCGCGTCGAGGAGGCCGCGGCCGGGCCCGCCAGCGCCCCGGTGCTCAGCTCGGTGCTCGACTTCATCGCCGCGGGAGATCAGCTCGTGGTGAGCCGCCTGGAGGAACTCGCCACCACCAGCCGGGACCTGCTCGACGTCGTGGCCCGGCTGGAGGCGCGCGGGGCGACGCTCTACGTCGCCGACGCGGACCTCAGCACCCACGGCGAAGGCGGTCGCGCATTGCGCGCCGTCCTCGAGGCGGTGGGCGCGCTGGAGCCTTCCGCGCCGGCGCGCCGGCGCCGCAGCGCCGCCGAGGCCGACGAGATCCATGCCCTGAAGCGCGCCGGAATGGGCCCGGTGGAGATCGCCCGCCGCCTCGGCGTCTCGCGCATGACGGTCTGGCGCAAGCTCAAGGACCTGGAGGCCCCGGTCTGACCCGCCGCGACGCCTGGACGAAATCCACGAACGCCCTGAGCGGCGACGGCAGGGTGCGCCGGCTGGGATAGTAGAGGAACGGGCCCGGAAAGGCCTCGGACCAGTCCGTCATCACCTCAACCAGGCGCCCGCTCTCCACGTGCGGCCGCACGTACTCCTCGAAGGCCAGCAGGAAGCCCACGCCCTCCAGCGCACCCTGCAGCAGGGCCGTGACGTTGCTCGAGACCAGCGGCCCGCGGGGCGACACCCGCACGCTCTCGCCCGCGCGCTCGAACTCCCAGGGCGGTTCGGCCCCGCTCGGATAGCGCACCTGGAGGCAGGGCCGGGAGAGCAGGTCGCGGGGATGTTCCGGCGCGCCGAGGCGGGCGATCAGCTCGGGCGCGGCCACCAGCGCGAACCGCTGCGGACCGCAGAGCGACACGGCCACCATGTCCTGAGCCAGGCTCTCGCCCCAGCGGACGCCGGCGTCATAGCCCTCGGCCACGATGTCGACGAACCGGGTCTCGGCGGCGACCTCCACCCGCACGGCCGGATAGGCCTTCAGGAACCGCGCGACGATGGGCGCCAGCACCAGGTCGATGGCCGGTTGGGGCGCGTTGATCCGCAGGGGCCCCGAGGGCACGGCCTGGGCCGAGCGCGCCTCGGCCACGGCCTCGCCGATCTCGGCCAGGGCGGGCTGGAGGCGTGCCAGCAGGGCCGCGCCAGCGTCGGTCAGCGCCACGCTGCGGGTGGTGCGGTTCAGGAGGCGCACGCCCATCCGGGTTTCCAGGTGGCGCAGGGTGGCGCTGAGCGTCGAGGCCGAGACGCCGCGCTCCACCGCCGCGCGCCGGAAGCTCCGATGCCGCGCGATGGCGGCGAAACCGTCCAGGGCGTCGAGGTCGAGCCGGTTCATTGTTCGATTTTCCGCACGGTCCGTGAGGAACAATGCCGGTTATCAGGATGAAAGCCCACCCATAGCTTTCGCCCATCCAGTCACGGAGGCGACGATGCAGACGCGCAAGCTTGGAAAGACGGGCCCCCAGGTCTCGGCCCTGGGCCTCGGGTGCATGGGGATGTCCGACGCCTACGGCCCCACGGACCGGGCCGAGAGCCTGGCCACCCTCGACGCAGCCGTGGAGGCCGGGATCACCCTGCTCGACACCGGCGACTTCTACGGCATGGGCCACAACGAGATGCTGATCGGCGAGGCGCTGAAGCGCCACCGCCGCGACGACCTGGTGCTGAGCGTGAAGTTCGGCGCCCTGCGCGGGCCCGAGGGCGCCTTCCTGGGCTTCGACGGGCGGCCGATGGCGGTGAAGAGCGCCCTCGCCTATTCGCTCCAGCGCCTGGGCGTGGACCACATCGACATATACCGGCCCGCGCGCCTGGACCCGGACGTGCCGATCGAGGAGACGGTGGGCGCCGTGGCCGAGCTGGTGCAGGCGGGCTACGTCCGCCACATCGGCCTTTCGGAGGTGGGCTCCGAGACCATCCGGCGGGCCGCCGCCGTCCACCCCATCTGCGACGTGCAGATCGAATACGCCCTGGTCTCCCGCGGCATCGAGGCGGGCGTGCTGCCCACCTGCCGCGAACTGGGGATCGGGATCACGGCCTATGGCGTGCTGGCCAGGGGCCTGATCGGCGGGCACATGACCGGCGCCCCCGGTCCGGGCGACTGGCGCGCCTTCGGCCCCCGCTTCCAGGGCGAGAACCTGGACCGCAACCTGCAGGTGGCCGAGGCGCTGCGCGCGGCGGCCGAGCGCATCGGCCTCACGCCCGCGCAGGCGGCCATCGCCTGGGTGGCGGCCCGGGGCGACGACATCGTCCCCCTGGTCGGCGCGCGCCGCCGCGAGCGGCTGGCCGAGGCCCTGGGCGCCTTCGACCGCGCCCTGACGACCGAAGAGGCGTCGATGCTGGAACAGGTCGCGCCCAAGGGCGCCATGGCGGGCGAACGCTATCCCGCCCAGCAGATGGCGATGCTGGACAGCGAGCGCGGCTGACCGGGCGCACTGGACATCGGGGGGCGGCGGCCCCATCCTCAGCGTTCAAACGAACGTTCGAGAGTCCGCCCCCCGATGTTCATGCGTTTCTTCACCGAGCTGCGCGAAGCCAAGGTGCCGGTGACGCTGAAGGAGTACCTCGCCCTCATGGAGGGCCTGGACAAGGGCGTCATCGACCGCACGGTGGACGACTTCTACTTCCTCTCCCGCGCCGCGCTGGTGAAGGACGAGAAGAACATCGACAAGTTCGACCGGGTCTTCGGCCACGTCTTCAAGGGGCTGGAGAAGCTGGACGGCGAGAACCTCGCCGCCGACATCCCCGCCGAGTGGCTGCGCAAGATCTCCGAGAAGTTCCTCACCGAGGAGGAGAAGGCCCAGATCGAGGCCATGGGCGGCTTCGACAAGCTGATGGAGGCCCTGGCCGAGCGCATCCGCGAGCAGAAGGAGCGTCACGAGGGCGGCAACAAGATGATCGGCACCGGCGGCACCTCGCCGTTCGGCGCCAACGGCTACAATCCCGAGGGCGTGCGGATCGGCCAGGACAAGGGCCGCCACGGCCGGGCCGTGAAGGTCTGGGACAAGCGCGAATACAAGAACCTGGACGACCAGGTCGAGCTCGGCACCCGCAATATCAAGGTGGCGCTCCGCCGCCTGCGTAAGTGGGTCCGCGAGGGCTCGGCCGACGAGCTGGACCTGCCGGCCACCATCAAGGGCACGGCCGAGAAGGGCTACCTCGACATCAACCTGCGTCCCGAGCGCCGCAACAAGATCAGCGTGCTCCTGTTCCTCGACGTCGGCGGCTCGATGGACTCCCACATCAAGGTCTGCGAGGAGCTGTTCAGCGCCGCCAGGGCCGAGTTCAAGAACATGGAGTTCTACTACTTCCACAACTGCCTCTACGAGGCGGTCTGGAAGGACAACCGGCGCCGTCACGCCGAGAAGATGAACACCTGGGACGTGCTCCACAAATTCCCGCACGACTACAAGGTGATCTTCGTCGGCGACGCGACCATGAGCCCCTATGAGATCACCTATCCCGGCGGCTCGGTGGAGCACTGGAACGAGGAGCCCGGCGCCGTGTGGCTGGACCGGGTGACCCAGATCTACGAGCACGTCGTGTGGCTGAACCCCACCGCCGAGCGGCACTGGGACTACACGCCCTCGATCGGCGTCATCAAACAGCTCGTCGGCGACCGGATGTTCCCGCTGACGCTCGAGGGGCTGGAGAAGGCCATGAAGGAGTTGGCGAGATAGGTTTCGTCCACGCGTTTTGCGCGTGCGCCGGATCGACCTAAGCTCCCCTGAACCCTAAGGGATTCGCATGAACGATCCCCTGATCCAGGACCCGCTCGAGACCGAGGAGGCGCAGGCCGCCACCAAGGCCGCGGTGTTCAACGCCGCCGAGCGGCTGTTCGCCCTGCATGGGTTCCAGAACGTCTCCGTGCGCGACATCACCGCCGAAGCCGGGGTGAACCTCGCCTCGGTGAACTACCACTTCGGCTCGAAGGACGCCCTGCTCTTCGAGATCTTCCGCCGGCGGACCGCCGAGCTGAACCGGGAGCGGGCCCGCCTGCTGCACGAGGCGAACGCCCGCCACGACGGCAAGCCGCCCGTGCGCGCCATCCTCGAGGCCTATTTCGCCCCGCCGCTGCGCTGGTCGGCGCCCGAGAACGAACGGCGCATCTCGCTCCAGTTCATCATCCGCGCCCGGTCCGAGGGCACCGAGGAGATGCGCGAGGTGCTGCGCAACGACGTCAGCCACCTGGCCCGCTTCGCCGACGCCCTGATGGCCGCCCGCCCCAACCTGCCGAAGGAGGACGTCTACTGGCGGCTGCACTTCGCGCTGGGCATGCTGCACAACAACCGCTTCGCCGAGTTCGACCGGCTGCACCACCTGTCGGGCGGCGTCACCCGGGAGGGCGACGTCGAAGCGCTCCTGAAGCGGATGCTCGACTTCGCCGAGGCGGGTTTCCTGCGCTGACCCGCGATTCCTGACGGACTTCTCGGCGAAATCCGCCAGGACCCTGGCGGCCGAGGCAGGCTTGGCCATATGGACGCGCATGCCCAAGATCATCACCGACGCCCGCACCTTCACCGCCCCCCGCGCCTGGGGCGCCCGCGACCTGGCGCTCGTCGAGGGCGCCAGCGTGCGCCTGCACTGGACCGACCAGGCCTACGAATGGCACGTCAACGAGGGCGTGGAGGTGTTCCTCGTCCTCGAGGGCGAGGTGGAGATGCGCTACCGCGAAGACGGTCGGGAGAAGGCCGTGCGGCTTGGGCCCGCCGACATGTTCATCGCCGACGTGGGCGATGCGCACGTGGCCCATCCGGTCGGCCCTGCGCGCGTCCTGGTGATCGAGAAACAGGGCTCGGTCTAGACCGCGGCGGCGGCCCGGGTCACGACCTCGCGCGGCCGGTTCCGCCTTGCGGAACGGTAATTTGCCCGCGGCCCGAAGCTCGGCCATAGGCCGCGCCATGACCCTGATCGCCCTTCTCGCCGTCGCGGCCGTCGTCCAGCCCGGCGTGATCTCCACCGACAAGAACGAATACAACCTGACCCGCTCGGCCGACGGCGCCGTACAGGTCTTCGCCCGCTCCGAGGCCGACTTCCAGAAGACGCAGGTCTTCGTGATCGAGGCCGGCGGGGCGCCCGCGCCGATCGCGTTCACGACGCCCGAGACCGGCGACTCCGACCCCCAGGTCTCGGCTGACGGCCAAAGCCTGCTCTTCATCTCCAGGCGCCCGCTGCCCGACCGCCCCGAGGGCAAGGACCTCAACATCTGGCGGAGCCGCCGGACCGCAGACGGCTGGAGCGCGCCCGAGCCGGTGGCCGGCGTCAACAGCCCGGGCGCCGAACTGGGCCCCGAACTGCACGGCGACATGCTCACCTTCAATTCCAGCCGCCCCGGCGGCCAGGGCAAACTCGACATCTGGGCCGCGCGCCGCGCCGGCGACGGCTTCGAGACGCCCGCGCCCCTGCCCGCGCCGCTCAACTCCCCCGACAGCGAGGGCGACTTCACGCTCAGCCCCGACGGCCGCGTGGCGCTCTTCTGGAGCGACCGGCCCGGCGGCCTGGGCGAGGGCGACATCTGGATGAGCGTGCGGAACGGCGAGGACTGGAGCGAGCCGGTGAACCTGGGCGCCCCGGTGAACAGCGAGGCCTTCGACTTCGGTCCGGCCTTCAGCGCCGACGGCCGCACCCTGACCTTCGCCAGCCTGCGCAAGCGGGACGGCGCGGACCGGCTGTCGGACGTGTACGAAATCCCGGTGAGCGAAGTCCCCGCGCTCGCCAAGGCCCTCGTTCGCTAGCGCGTCTGGCCCGCTGGCGCATCCGGCCGGCCCGCCGGAGCGTACCGGCGGGCATGGACGACGTTGCAGCCCTGTCCCGCCGCGGGTTCCTGCTGGGCCTGGCGGCCGCCCTGCCGGCGCCGGCGTTCGCCGCCCCGGCGCCCCTCGCCTTCACCGCCTATCGCAACGGCGCGAAGATCGGCGAGCACCGGGTCACGTTCATCGCCGAGGGCGGCGAGCGGACGGCGGTCGTCGAAGCCGACATGGTCGTCAAGCTGGGGCCCGTTCCGGTATTCCGTTACCGGCACGAGGCGTCCGAGCGCTGGCGGGCGGGCCGCTTCGCCCAGCTCCGGGCGTTCACCAACGGCAACGGCCAGAAGCAGCGGGTGTCGGCCGAGGCGCTTGCGGACGCCGTCGCGATCGAGGCCCCCTCCGGACGGCGGACCGCCCCGGCCGGCGCCTCGCCGCTCTCCCACTGGAACACGGCGGCCTTCGCCGGGCCGCTGTTCAACCCCACGGACGGAAAGCTGCTGCGGGTGACGGTCCGCCGGATGTCCCCGGGCCACTGGGCGATCCGCGGCGAGGCCGAGATCGACGACTTCTACGACGAGGCCGGAACCTGGCGGGCGCTGACCGGCCGCCTCTGGGACGGTTCGAAGATCGAGTATCGCCGGACCTGACAGGCGATCCGGGACTCTGCTAGACCGGTCCCATTCTTCGAGGCGTTTCAGGGCGTCGCGCCGTTCCGGCCGCGCGGCGGCGGCGATTTGGACGAACAGGCCCCCCTTCGCGAGGCCGTCCCCGACGACGGCGATCTCGCCGCCCGCGAGGCGGCCTACGAGACGTTCGTCTGGGACAACCTCAAGCGCAACTACGTCGGCCACTACCTGCACGGCATGCTGGGCATGACCGGCTTCCGGCTGGTCAACGCCCCCACCTTCCTGCCGGCCTATCTGCACGCGGTCTCGGGCTCGAACGCCATCGTGGGCCTGGGCTTGGCGCTCCAGCAGGCGGGCGGGGTGATCTCGCCGATCTTCGGGGCCACCCGGATCGAGCACCGCACCAAGGTGATGCCCGCCGCGGTGCTGATGGGCAGCCTGGGACGTCTGGCGATCCTGGGCATGGCGGTGGCGGGCTGGCTGCTCTCGGGCGCGCCCCTGGTCTGGGCCCTGCTGTTCTTCATCTTCATGTTCGGCGTCTTCATGGGCGCCCAGCGGGTGGTCTTCAGCCTCCTGATGTCGAAGGTCATCCCGATCAGCCGGCGCGGACGCCTGCAGGCCTGGCGCAACGCCACCGGCGGGGCGATCGCGGCCGTCCTGGCCTATTTCGCCGGCAAGTGCTTCATCGGTCCGAACCTGTTCGGCAACGGCTATTCGACAACCTTCATCCTCGCCTTCGTCCTGACCAGCGCGGGCCTCTGGGCGCTGCAGGTGCTGATGAAGGAGCCCGAGCCGCCGACGCTGCGGCCCCAGGCCAGGTTCCGCGACCGGCTGCGCGAGTTCCCGGACCTGATCCGCCAGGACCGCGCCTACGGCTTCTTCCTGCTGGTGCAGATGCTGGCCACCTCGGCGCGGATCGCCACGCCGTTCTACATCCTCTACGTGGGCAAGGTGGTGGGCACGGACGGGGCGACGCTGGGCCTCCTGTCGTTCGCCTTCCTGGGCGCCGACACCGCCTCGAACCTCGTCTGGGGCTACCTGGGCGACAAGACCGGCTTCCGGCTGGTGCTGGTGGTCTCGCTGCTCGGCTGGATCGCCGCCACCCTGCTGCTGATGAACGTGCACGAGGTGTGGGCGACGTTCACCGCCTTCGCAGGGCTGGGGGCCGCGCTGTCGGGCTACATGATGGCCGCCCAGACCATGATCCTGGAGTTCGGCGCCCGCGAGGACCTGCCCATGCGCATCGCCGTCTCCGCCACCGCCGAGAGCCTCACCGCCACGGCCGGGCCGCTGATCGGCGGCCTGGTGGCGGAGATGGCCGGCTACACCGTGGTGTTCGGCGCCTCGCTGGGCTTCCTGGCCGCGGCGCTGCTCATCCTGCTGCTGGCCGTGCAGGATCCCCGCACGCGCGCCTAGGCGGCGGCCTTCTTCTCGGCGGCGCCGCTGATCCGGGCGCGGGCGATCTCGTTGGCGACCTCGTTCGTCGGGCGGCGCTCGTACTGGGCCCGGTCGAGCACCTCGGCCAGGGTCTGGTCCAGACGCTCCAGCTTGGCCTCGACCCAGGCCGGGTCGAAGGCCTCGTCGCGCTCCAGGGCGCGGATCTCGCCGGCCACGTTGATGATGCCGCCGCCGTTGATGACGTAGTCCGGGGCGTAGAGGATCCCGCGGTCGAACACCGCCCGGCCGGCGGCCGCGTCGGCGAGCTGGTTGTTGGCGGCGCCGGCGATCACCCGCACCTGCAGGCGGGCGAGCGTCTCCAGGCTCACCGCCCCGCCCAGGGCGCAGGGGGCGAAGACGTCGGCGGGGACGTCGAAGATGGCCGAGGGCGCCACCACCTCCGCGCGGGTCAGGTCGGCGATGCGGCGCACGGCCTCCTGGTTCACGTCGGCGATGACCAGCCTGGCGCCGGCGGCGTGCAGCTTCTCGGCCAGGTAGCCGCCCACGTGGCCCACGCCCTGGATGGCGACCTTCACGCCGTCGAGGTCGCGGTTCAGCGCCCGGCGCACGCACAGGCGCACGCCCCGGAACACGCCCTCGGCGGTCACCGGGCTGGGATCGCCCGAGGCGGCCGGATGGCCCTCGAGCCCCGCGACGTAGCGGGCGTGCTTGCGGGCGTGGGTGAGGTCCTCGGGGCTGACGCCCACGTCCTCGGCCGTCCAGTACCGGCCGCCGACCGCCTCGACCGCGCGGCCGAACGCCTCGAACAGGGCCGGCGTCTTCTGGGTGCGGGAGTCGCCGATGATCACCGCCTTGCCGCCGCCCAGCTCCAGGTCGGCCATGGCGTTCTTGTAGGACATGGCCCGCGACAGCCGCAGCGCATCGGTCAGCGCCTCCTCGGCGGTGGCGTAGGGCCACATGCGGCAGCCGCCGGCGGCGGGCCCGCGGGCGGTCGAGTGGACGGCGATGATGCTGCGGAGGCCGGTTCTTTCGTCGAAAAAGGCGTGGACGCCTTCATGGCCCTCAAAGGCCGGAGAATCGAACAAGGTCATGCCGCAGACTTCACCGTGCAGGGAAAGGTTCGTGCGCCAGCCTCTACGCCCTGGCGCGCCATGTCACAACCCCGCAGACCGCCGCTGCGGTTCCCCGGCGGCGCGGTGGGTGGGGATCGGCGGCGCGCCCGAAGGCAGGGGCGCGTTCGGGTCCTTCAGGAAGGCCAGCACATCGGCCCAGACCGCCGGACCCTGCAGGTCGCGGGTGAGCAGGTGGTGGCCCCGCGCATAATAGGCCGAGCGGTCCGTGGGCTTCAGGTCGGCGGCGGCGCGGAAGGCGGCCTTCTTCGGGATGATGTCGTCGTGGGCGCCGTAGAGGTAGAGGGTCGGCACGCGGGCTTCCCCCACCGCCTCGGCGCCGCGGTCCATCAGGCCGACCAGGCCGTAGAGGGCGTCCGAGCGGGCGCCCCAGATCATCAGCGGGTCGCGGCCCATGGCGATCAGCTCCTCGCGGTTGTCGGTGGGCTTGATCCTGTCGGTCAGCCAGCGCGGCGGCGTATAGACCTTCGAGGCGGTGAAGTTGGCCGCCAGCCACAGCATGGTGCGGTTCGGCAGCGGCTGGTCGCTCCAGCCCCAGACGGCGGGCGCCAGCAGGACCAGCCGGTCTGCGTCGGGCGACCGGTCGGACGCGAAGGCTTCGGCTGCGACGGCGCCGCCCATGCTCTCGCCAACCACCGCGATGAGGGCGTCCGGATGCCGCTGGCGGGCCAGGGCCACCACCGTGCGCAGGTCCTCCATCATCAGCGCGTCGCCGGCCCAGACGCCGCGGCCGGGCGAGCGGCCGAAGCCCCGCTGGTCGAAGGCGTAGGTGGTGACCCCCTGCCCGGCCCACCACGGCGCGGCCAGGTGGAAGGCGTTGGCGTAGTCGTTCATGCCGTGCAGGGCGACGATGACGGCCCAAGGTTCTCCCTGGGCCTCCCACTTCGTCAGGCCCAAGAGGGCGCCGTCGAAGCTCGCGACCACGTCGCCGCCGAGATAGGGACCCCGGTAGCCGCCGGGCGGCTGGGCCGGCTGCTGCACCGCCATGGTCGAGCAGGCGGCGAGGCTGAAGACGGCGAAGAGGACGAGGAGGAAGCGCTTCATCGGTCGGGATGGCCGCGCCGGTCACGGGGCCTGGAGGCTCACGCCGCCAGGAACGCCTTTTCCTTGGCGATCAGCCCGGCGAAGGACGGCCGCTCGGCGATCTTCGCCACATAGGCCGCGGTCTTGGGATGGGTGTCGCCGGCCACATGGCAGTCGGCGTGGCCCATGGTGATCAGGGGGCTCGCCACCGCGATGTCCGCCAGGGTGAACCGGTCCTCGACCAGATAGCCGGAAGCCGGGATCACGCTCTCAAGGTAGTCCATCAGCTTGGGGAACTCGGTCCGCTGGGCCTCGTCGGCGGCGGCCAGGTCGCCCGGCTTGCCCAGGAAGCGCGGCGAGACGAGGCGGTTGAAGACGATCTTGCCCCCGCAGGCGGCGACGATGGTGTCGCCGAACTCCTCGAACCAGATGGCCCGGGCGCGCGCCTTGGGCTCGGTGGGGATCAGGTTTGGCTCGGGCTTGAGCGCGTCCATGTAGGTGACGATGGCCGTGGAGTCCGACAGCAGGAAGTCGCCGTCCTTCATCGCGGGGATCTTGCCGAAGGGGCTGGCCGCCTTGAACTCGGGCGGGCCCATGGCCGCGTTGGCGGGGACCACCTCGAACTCCAGCCCCTTTTCGATAGCGAAGACGATGGCCTTGCGCACGAACGGCGACAGCGAGGCGCCATAGATGGTGATCATTCAGACGCTCCTTGATCTTCCGCGCCGGGCAGGCGCATCCGCCAGACGCCCTTGAACTTCTCGGGGTCGGCCGGCTTGTTGTGGCGAAGGATCACCAGCCGGCCGGCGCGCGCAAGGCCCACGGCGACGGGCCGCACCTTGCCCAGCTCGCGCCGCCAGCCGGCGGGATCGACCGCCTTGGCCACGTCCTCGGGCGACACGGACTTTCCGGGCGCGACCTTGCCCAGCAGGTCGAAGATGGCGCTCTCGATCGCTGCGCTCATGCCTCAGCCGCCCCGCTTCAGCGTCTCGCGCGAAATGATCACCTGCTGGATCTGGCTGGTGCCCTCGTAGATCCGGAAGATGCGCACGTCGCGGTAGAAGCGCTCGATGCCGTATTCGGCGATGTAGCCGGCGCCGCCGAAGATCTGCACCGCCCGGTCGGCCACGCGGCCCACCATCTCCGAGGCGAAGTACTTCGAGGCCGCCGCCTCCATGGTGACGTTCTGGCCGGCGTCGCGCTTGCGGGCGCTCTCCAGGGTCAGGGCCCGGGCGGCCAGCGCCTCGGTCTTGGAGTCGGCGATCATGCCCTGGACGAGCTGGAACTGGGCGAGCGCCTGGCCGAACTGCTTGCGCTCGGAGGCGTAGGCCACGCAGTCGGCGATCAGCCGCTCGGCCACGCCCACGCAGATGCCCGAGATGTGCAGGCGGCCGCGGTCCAGCACCTGCATGGCCACCTTGAAGCCCTCGCCCTCGCCGCCCAGGCGGTTCTCCGCCGGCACCCGGACGTTGTCGAACATCACGTCGCAGATGTGCGCGCCCTGCTGGCCCATCTTCTTCTCGGGCTTGCCGACCGACAGGCCGGGCAGGTTGCGCTCCACCAGGAAGGCCGAGACCCCGCCGCCGCCGGGCTTGGAGGGGTCGGTGCGGGCCATGACGGTGAAGAGGTCGGCGCGGTTGGCGTTGGTGATGTAGCGCTTGGTCCCGTTCAGCACGTAATGGTCGCCGTCGCGGACGGCCCTAGTCTGGACGTTGGCGCTGTCGGATCCCGCCTCGGGCTCGGTGAGCGCGAAGGAGGTGACGATCTCGCCCGAGGCGACCCCGGGCAGGTACTTCGCCTTCTGTTCCGGCGTGCCGAACATGACGAGGCCCTGGCTGCCGATGCCGACGTTGGTGCCGAAGGACGAGCGGAAGGCCGGGCTGGTGCGGCCGAGCTCGATGCAGACCAGGACCTCCTCCTCCATGTCGAGGCCCAGGCCGCCGTACTCGGTGGGGATGGAGAGGCCGAAGAGCCCGAGTTCCTTCATCTCCTCGATCACGTCGGCGGGAATGGCGTCGTCCTCCGAGACCTTCGCCTCCAGGGGGCGCAGGCGTTCGGTGACGAACCGCCGGACGGTGTCGATGAGCTGGTCGCGGGTTTCGGCGTCGAGCGCCATGGCGGAGATCCCCTTGCGGCTTCTTATGGGCAGGCTTTGGTTCCGACCGCTTCCCGGAAGCGGCCGAGGCCCACGGCCACGATCGGCCGGGGCCAGGTTTCGACGTGCACGCTGCGCGGCTTGATCGAACAGGACACGGGCATGGGCATGGCGATGAACCTCCCCTTGCCCATAACGACGGCGATGACTCGGTAGTCCAGCGGCTTGTCGGTGCGATTCCAGATCTTCAGCACGGTGACGCGCGTCTCGGCCGAGGCGTCGAGCGCTGCGCCGATCTGGCCTTGCGGGGGCGGCCCGAAGGTCTCTGTCACTGCGCCGGGCGGATGAGCCACGGCAAGCTTCCCCTCCTCGACCTTGAACAGCACTGGCAGGCCGTGGTCATCGAGGCGGAACAAGGCCCGCTGTCCCAGGATCACCTGCAGGGTTTCGCCATCGACCGCCGTCCTCGGCTGGAAGGTAAAGGAGGCCGACGTAGCGGCGGACGGCTCGGCGCCAGCGAGCGCGGCCGCGAGCGCCAACCCGATCACGCGCGGGGCTCCGCGCGGAAGATGACGGTCCGGCCTTGCATGACGGCAACCCATAGGCTTGTAAGCGGGGGCGTCAAACTAGTGTTCGAAACCGCGCGGGGCAAACCCCGCCGGAAGTGGGAGCGGCGATGGACGGCGGCGACGAGGAACAGGGCTACGTCTCGCATCTGAAGACGGTCGCCGAGGGCGAGTGGGCCGGGTGGTCGTACTATCCGGGCGGGGACCCCTACGAGGACCTGTCGGGCCCCTTCTATTTCCGCATCGGCGAGGACGGCCGGCCGGTGTGCGCCTTCAAGGCCGAGAAGCGGCACATGAACGGCGGCGACTTCATGCACGGCGGCTGCATCATGACCTTCGCCGACTTCGCCCTGTTCGTGATCGCACGCGACGCGCTGAAGGACTCCCACGCGGTGACCGCCTCGTTCAGCGGCGACTTCGTAGGCTCGGCCTACATGGGCCAGGTCGTCGAGGCCCGGGGCGAGGTGGTGAAGGCCGGCCGCAGCATGGTCTTCGTGCGCGGCCTGATCACCACGGGCGACTCCGTGGTCATGAGCTTCCAGGCGGTCTTGAAGAAGACGGGGCCGCGCACGACGTGAGCTGGGCCATGACCCAGCTCTCCCCGCTCACGCCCGCCGACATCGCCGAGGTCATGCGCATCGAGCGCCTGCCGGGCTACGACGCCTTCATCGGCCGCTTCGAGGCCGACGGGCACGCCGCCCAGATGGCCTCGCCCGACGCCCGCTACTTCGGCCTGCGCAACGGCGCGGGCCTGGACGGCTTCGTCATCCTGCAGGAGGTCCGGCAGCCCACCGTCCTGCTGCGCCGGATCGCCGTGGCCGAGCCCGGCGGCGGGCGCGGCACGGCCCTGTTGCGCGCGATCATGGACTGGGTGTTCGAGGAGACGCCCGCCGAGGCGCTGAAGCTCGACGTGGCGGTGGGCAACCCGCGGGCCCGCCACGTGTACGAACGCGAGGGCTTCGCGCAGTACGCCGTGGACGACGTGCACCACTTCCTGAAGATACCGCGCGCGCGCTGGGCGAGCTTGCGGAACGCTTAGGCGGCCTTCTGGGGCATCCCAGCCGCCGCAGCCGGCCGCGCCTTCATGGCTTCGGCCCAGCGGCAGACGTTCTCCAGCTCCTTCGGCGGCGTCACCTTGATCAGCCGGCCGAAGTCGAGGCCGACGAAGGCCACGATGTCGGCGATGGTCAGGCGGTCGCCGGCCAGCCATTCGCTGTCGGCCAGGCGGCGGTCCAGCACCTTCAGGGCCTTCAGCCCGGCCTGGAGGTTGTACTGGCCGACCTCGGGGTTCTGCTGCTCCAGCCTGCCCATCATCGGGTGGGTGTGGCGCACGCCGATCATCATGGGGGTGGCGACCAGCATCTCGGCGCGCCGGGTCCACATCTCGATCACCGCGGTCTCCTCGGGCGTGCGGCCGAAAAGGTTGGGTTCGGGATAGCGGCTTTCCAGGTAGCGGCAGATGGCGACGGATTCGGTGATGCAGGTCCCATCGTCCAGCTCCAGCATCGGCACGTTGGGCAGGCCCGCCTTGCGGATGTAGCTCGGCGTCTTGTGCTGGCCTTCCATGAGGTTGAGCGTGACGACCTCGACGTCGTCGATGCCCTTCTCGGCCATGAACCAGCGCACACGGCGGGGGTTGGGCGCGAGCGGCGTGTCGTAGAGCTTCATGGCGGGGCCTCCCTTCCTCGCGTTCGCGAGAAAAGTGCACGACCGGTCACTTCCGGTCAAGCATCGTGTGAGCGATCAGCTCCCGAACAGCGAGACCGGCAGCAGGCCCACGATGGAGGCGGTGAGGCAGGTGGCCAGGAAGCCCGCCAGCATGGCCTTCCAGACCATGCCGACGACCTCGTTGCGGCGCTCGGGCACGAGGACCGAGTAGCCGGCCAGGTTGATGCCGACCGACGCCACGTTGGCGAAGCCGCACAACGCATAAGTCATGAGCACGCGGGTGCGCTCGTCGAGTTCGCCCACGGGGATCGCGCCCAGGCGGATGAAGGCGGTGAACTCGGTCAGGACCAGCTTCACGCCGAGCAGCGAGCCGGCCGTGGGCGCATCGTGCCAGGGCACGCCGATGGCCCAGGCCAGCGGGGCGAAGACGATCCCCAGGCCCCGCTCCACCGACAGCGGCGCGCCGCCCACGTCGCCGAAGGCGCCGAGGATGCCGTTCAGCATGGCCACCAGGGCCACGAAGACGATCAGGGTGGCGCCCACGTTCAGCACGATCTGCAGGCCGTCGGTGGTGCCCTTGATGAGCGCGTCGATGGAGCTCTCGTAGCGCTTGGAGGCGGCCGGGTCGTACGCCTGGACCTCCTCCACGTCGGCGTCTCTGGGCACGATGATCCGGGCCAGCAGCACGCCGGCCGGGGCCGAGACGATGGAGGCGGTCAGCACGTGGGCGGCGGCGTTCGGCAGCACGTCCTTCAGGATGGTCGCATAGGCCACCATGGTGGAGCCCGACACGCAGGCCATGCCGACCGCGATCAGCATGAACAGCTCCGAGCGCGACAGGCCCGCCAGATAGCTGCGGATGAAGATCGGGCCTTCCACCTGGCCCATGAAGACGGTGGCGGCGGTGGCCAGCGCCGGCGGCCCGCGCAGGCCCATGGTCCGCTCGAACAGGACGCCGAACGCACGGGTGACCCACACCAGGATGCGCCAGTGCCAGAGCAGGGCCGCGAGCGCGCAGACCACCAGGATCACCGGCAGCACCCGGAAGGCGAAGACGAACATCGCGTTCGGGTCGACCAGTTCGTAGGGCTGGTTGGGCGAGCCGGCCAGGAAGCCGAAGACGAAGGTCACGCCGGCCTGGGTGGATGTGGCCAGACCGTCCACGGCCACGCCCACGCCCTGGAGCGCCGCGCGCAGGGCCGGAAGGCCGAACAGCGCCAGCACCAGCAGGCCCTGGACGACGATGGCGCCGACGGCGAGCTTCAACGGGAACCGCCGCCGGTTCTCCGACATCGCCCAGCAGAGCCCCAGGACCAGGGCCACGCCCACGAGGCTCTGGGCGTTCGCAAGACTGAACATGCATCCCCCGATGCGCCGCCCGAGTCAGGCCGCGATCGAAGGAAAAAGCGCCGAAAGGCGGCTGAGCGCAAGTTTCCGCTCGCCGCCCCGGCCGCCGGAGGGCGGCGTTTCCGCTACAGCCCGACCATGGACAGGCCGCGCGCGTCGTAGCGGGCGCCCTCGACCCCGGTCTCGGGGATGGCGGCCTCGATGGCCGCGAGATCTGCGTCGGTGAGATCCACGTCGGCGGCGCCCACGTTCTCTTCCAGCCGATCGACCTTGGTGGTGCCGGGGATCGGTACGATGTCGTCGCCGCGGGAGAGCAGCCAGGCCAGCGCGAGCTGGGCCGGCGTGCGGCCCTTCTCCCGGGCGATGCCGGTCAGCGTCTCCACCAGCGACAGGTTCTTCTCCAGCGCCTCGCCCTGGAACCTCGGCACGAAGCGGCGGAAATCGTTCTGGGCCAGCGAATCGTGGCTGGTCACCGCGCCCGCCAGGAAGCCCCGGCCGAGGGGGCTGTAGGGCACGAAGCCGATCCCGAGTTCGCGGCAGACCGGCAGCACGGTCTTCTCCGGGTCGCGGGTCCACAGCGAGTATTCCGACTGCAACGCCGAGACCGGGTGGACGGCGTGCGCCCGCCGGATGGTGTCGGGGCCCGCTTCGGATAGGCCGAACCAGCGGACCTTGCCGGCCTTCACGAGGTCGCCCACGGCGCCCGCCACGTCCTCGATCGGAACGTTCGGATCGACACGGTGCTGGTAGAAGAGGTCGATCACATCCACGCCCAGGCGCTTCAGAGAGGCGTCGGCCACGGCGCGGATGTTCTCGGGCCGGCTGTTGGTCCCGGCGGGGCGGCCGGCGGCGCGGGCGGCCTCAAGGTCGAAGCCGAACTTGGTGGCGATCCGGACGCGTCCCTTGAACTCCGCCAGGCCCTTGCCGACCAGCACCTCGTTGGTGGTCATGCCGTAGATCTCGGCGGTGTCGAAGAAGGTCACCCCGAGCTCCACCGCGCGGTGCAGGAGGGCGATGGCCGCGGCCTCGTCGGGCGCCGTCCCGTACGTGCCGCTCAGGCCCATGCAGCCGAAGCCGATGGCCGAAACCTCCAGGCCCTGATCGCCGAGTTTGCGCGTCTGCATGGGAGGCTCCTTCGATGTTGGGGGTTGGGCCGGCGGCCGCCCCTGTATCTGAGGGCGCTCCCGCCGATCGGCAATGGCTGGCCGGTCGAAGGAGCCAAGCCCTCGCCCAAGGCCGCCCGAGCCCCCCTGATGGCATTACAAAGGTTTAATCGCCTAGGTCGCATCCGACCGGCGACACTGCGGCCTCTTGGATGATGAACGCCTGCTGCGTTCGACCTTGGGGACCGTCATGTCATTGGCTCTGGCCACCTTGATCCACGAATGGCGCCGCTACACGGCGGCCGTCGTGGCGCTTGCCTTCTCGGGACTGCTGATCCTGGCGCAGGTCGGCCTGTTCACCGGCATCGTGAAGGGCGCGACCGCCACCATCGAACGGTCGCGGGCCGACATCATGATCCTGCCCGCCAAGATGGAGAGCCTGATCAACTCGGGCGGCGGCGCCCTGCCCGCCCGCCTCCAGCCGCAGATGTACATGCATCCCGAGGTGGTCGAGGTGGCGGCCTGGGACGGCGACGGGGGCCGCTGGGTCAACCAGCCCAAGGACGGCAAGAAGCCGGTCACCACCTACGTCCAGGTCAACATGGTCGACACCCGGCCGGGCGCCGTGACCCTGCCGACCGACTATCCGGAATCGGTGCGGGTGGCTCTGCTGCAGCCCTACGCGGTGGCCATCGACCGTAGCCAGCTCAGCCGGTTGGGCGTGAAGTTGGGCGACACCGCCTCGCTGAACGGGCGCACCGTGCGCGTGGCGGCCGTGCTGACGGGCTATCCCGACATCAACAACGCCTCGGTCGTCATGTCCCGCGACACCTTCCGGGCGCTCGGCATGCTGACCAAGAACGGCAAGACCGGCCCCCTGATGATCCGCCTGAAGGACCCCGCCCGGGCCGAGGTCGTGCGCGACCAGCTCAACGCCCAGGCCAAGGGCGCCTACCGCGCCTGGACCCGCGAGGAGCTGCGCGAGGCCAACGAGGGCGCGCTGATGAAGGAGCAGATCATCGGCATCTTCCTGGGCTTCTCGGTCTTCCTGGGCTTCCTGATCGGGGTGGGCATCACCTCGCAGACCCTGCGCGGGGCCATCCTCTCCAGCATCAAGGAGTTCGCCTCGCTGCGCGCCCTGGGCGTCTCGATGGGGGCGTTGCGCCTGATCGTCATGGAGCTGTCCATCTGGGTGGGAATCGTGGGCCTGGCCGCCACCGGCCTGCTCACCTTCGGCATCTACCTCCTGGCCAGCAACGGCGGCCTGCCGATGGGCTTCCCGATCCCCTGGGTCGTGGGCGTGTCGATCCTGCTGGTCGTCATCTCGGCCGCCTCGGGCCTGATCGCCCTGGGCATCCTCAAGAAGAGCCAACCCGCGGACCTGCTGCGATGAGTTCGAAAGACACCGCCATCCAGGCGCACGGCGTCTACAAGCGCTTCAAGACCGGCCGCACGCACATCGAGGTGCTGAAGCGGGTGGACTTCGACGCCCGCCACGGCGAGGTGACCATGGTCATGGGCCCGTCGGGCTCGGGCAAGTCGACGCTGGTCGCCTCGCTCTCGGGCCTCTTGAAGCCCGACGAGGGCCACGTCACGGCGCTGGGCCAGGAGATCTGGAAGCTGCGCTCGGGCAAGCTGGACCGGTTCCGGCTCGACCACTGCGGCTTCATCTTCCAGGGCTTCAACCTGTTCTCGGCGCTGACCGCGCTGCAGCAGGTCGAGATCATCCTGAAGCACCAGGGGCTGGCCAAGCGCGAGGCGCGCGAGAAGGCCGCCCGGGCGCTGACCGAGGTGGGCCTGGAAAAGCGCATGAACCAGCGCCCCTCCGAGCTGTCGGGCGGCGAGAAGCAGCGGGTGGCCATCGCCCGGGCGCTCGCCAAGGACCCGCGCCTGATCTTCGCCGACGAGCCCACCAGCGCGCTGGACGGCGAGAACGGCCAGATCGTCATCAAGCTCCTGCAGCGCGCCGCCAAGCAGCACGGCGCCGCCGTGATCTGCGTGACTCACGACCCCCGCCTGGAGGCCTACGCCGACCGGGTGATCCATCTGGAGGACGGCCTGATCCTGGACGACCGGCGCGCCGCGCCCGTCGCCCCCGCCGCCCACAACCCCGCACACGAGCTCGTCGGAGCCTAGAGGACCATGCCCGCCATCCTTCGCAACCGTTTCGTCTGGATCGCCCTCGTGGTGATCGCCCTCGCCGCCGGCGGGGGGATGTTCCTTTCCGGCCAGGCCAAGGCCAAGAAGGCCGCCGAGGCCAAGGCCGCCGCCGAGGTCAAGCCCAGCCCCTACGCCGCCATCGCCAACGGCAAGGCCGACGTCGAGGGCGGCATCATCCAGGTCGCCGCCCGCCGGGCCGGCGTGGTGCGCGACGTGCTCGTCCAGGAGGGCGACGACGTGGCCAAGGGCCAGGTGCTGGCGCGCCTGGAGGACGACGAGCCGCGTCTGCAGTCCGAACGCGCCGCCGCCGAGGTGCGCCAGGCGCGCGCCGCCCTCGCGCTGCTGGAGGTTCAGCTCTCGGCCGCCCAGCGCGAGGAGAAGCGCCTGCAGGGCCTCGCCCCCTCCAACTTCGTCGCCGCCCAGAAGCTCGACCAGGCCCGCGACGGCGTGCGCGAGGCCCAGGCCAGGATTCTGGCCCAGCGGGCGGTCGTGGCCACCGCCGAGGCGCGGCTGAACGAGGCCCGCTACGACCAGGAGCTCAGCATCATCCGCGCCCCGGCCGACGGCCGCATCGTGCGCCGCTACGCCAACCCGGGCGCCGGCGCCTCGACCCTGAACGTCTCCAACATGTTCGACCTGGAGCCGCGCTCGGGCCGCATCGTCCGCGCCGAGATCGCCGAGGGCGCCCTGCCCTACGTCTCGGTCGGCCAGCGCGTGCAGATGTCGCCCGAGAGCGACCCGACCAAGACCTACACCGGCAAGGTGCTGCGCCGCGCCGCGGTGTTCGGCGCCCGCAAGCTGCAATCCGACGATCCCAACGAGCGCACCGACGACCGCGTGGTCGAGGTGGTGGTCGATTCCACCGGCGCGCCGTTCCTGATCGGCCAGCGCGTCCTCGTGAAGTTCATGCGCCAGCAGCAGGCGCAGGTCCCGTCCGCACCGCAGGGCTAGGGTTACCCCAAGCGCTCTCGCCCGGGCCGCGGCGGCCTCCCCCGTCCTTCTGGTGGGACGGGGGAGGCCTCTCCTTTTCGGGACCTCCCCAGACGAGGCTCCGTCGCGTCAGCTTGACGCCACCCTTGCCGCGCCGCACAACGCGCGCCGGTTTCGAACACCTGTTCCAAAGGGGATCCAAATGGCGGACATCCGCTTCGACGGCAAAGTGGCCATCGTCACCGGCGCGGGCGGGGGCCTCGGCCGCCAGCACGCCCTGGAGCTCGCCCGGCGCGGCGCGAAGGTGGTGGTCAACGACCTGGGCGGCTCGGTGGACGGGTCGGGCGGCGGCTCGGACGCGGCCAACAAGGTCGTGGAGGAGATCAAGGCCTTCGGCGGCGAGGCCATCGCCAACGGCTCGTCCGTGACCGACGACGCGGGCGTGGCCCGCATGGTCAAGGACGCCATGGACGCCTGGGGCCGGATCGACATCCTGGTCGCCAACGCCGGCATCCTGCGCGACAAGACCTTCGCCAAGATGGAGATCGCCGACTTCCAGGTCGTGGTGGACGTGCACCTGATGGGCACGGTGAAGCCCGCCAAGGCCGTCTGGGAGATCATGCGCGGGCAGAACTACGGCCGCATCGTGGTGACCACCTCGTCGACGGGCCTCTACGGCAACTTCGGCCAGGCCAACTACGGCGCCGCCAAGCTGGGCCTCGTGGGCTTCATGAACACGCTGAAGCTCGAGGGCCAGAAGAACAACATCCACGTCAACGCCATCAGCCCGGTGGCCGCGACCCGCATGACCGAGAACCTGATGCCGCCCCAGGTGCTGGAGCAGCTCAAGCCCGAATACGTGACGCCCGGCGTGGTGTTCCTGTGCTCTGAAGAAGCCCCCACGGGCGTGATCCTGACCGCCGGCGCCGGCGCCTTCGCCGTTTCGCGCATCGTCGAGACCGAGGGCGTCTACCTCGGCCACGAGGCCACGGTGGAGAAGGTGCGCGACGCCTGGGCCCAGATCACCGACCCGGCGGGCCAGCAGGCCTACGCCACCGGCGGCGAGCAGACGGCCAAGTTCTTCCGCAAGATGCAGGGCGGCTGATTTCCCTTCCCACGTCAGTGGGAGAGGAAGATGTTTTCACGGGCGGCCCTCGGGCCGCCCGTTTCGTATCTGCAATCGAAATCCCCTTGCGCGGGCTCAAGTGATCGCGCGTAAGTTAGCAAGTCAGCGCCCGATCAGAGGCGAGCGGAGGAGCGTACTGTGACCAAGGGCAATTCGGCCGCGCCGGGCGCGCTCTCCATGGTCTCGGTGCTGGCCTTCGCGAGCGCCAGCATACCGATCCAGGCGCTGGTCCTGGCCATCAGCGTCCATCTGCCGCGCTACTTCGCCAGCCACATCGGCCTGGACCTCGCCCTGGTGGGCGCGGCCTTCGCCATGGTCCGGCTGATCGACATCCCGATCGACGTCTTCCTGGGCACCGCCATGGACCGCACCCGCACGCGGTTCGGCCGCTACCGCGTCTGGCTGGCCCTGGGGGCGCCGGTGATGATGGCGGGCCTTTGGGGCGTGCTGCAGGCGGGTCCCTCCACCTCGCAGCTCGGCCTCTCGGGCATCCTGCTCTTCCTCTACATCGGCTACTCCATGGTCTACCTCTCGCACCTGGCCTGGGGCGGGGTGCTGGGGCCGACCTACGAGCAGCGCAATCGCATCTTCGGGGCGGTGATCGGCCTGGGCGTGGCGGGCGCGGTGGCCGTGCTGGTCATCCCGGTCATCATGCAGCAGCTCGGCCATTCCGACGGCGAGGGCGTGCGGGCCATGGTGTGGTTCATCATCCTGGCCATCCCGGTGACGGTGGCCCTGGTGCTGGCCACCACCCGCGAGCCGATCACCCCCGACCACAAGGCCCACTTCGGCGTCCGCGACTACCTGACGCTGCTGAAGCACGGCAACGTGGTGCGCCTGCTGGCGGCCGACCTGTGCGCCACGCTGGGGCCCGGCTGGATGGCCACGCTCTACCTCTTCTACTTCAAGGACAGCCGCGGCTTCGACACGGCCTCCGCCAACGTGCTGCTGATGATCTACATCGCCGCCGGCTTCGCGGGCGCGCCGTTCACCGCCTGGCTCGGCAACCGGATCGGCAAGCACCGCAGCCTGATGGCGGCCACCACCATCTATTCGCTGGGCCTGATAGTCGTGCCATTCCTGCCCGCCGGCCAGTTCCTCCTGTTCGCGCCGGGGATGTTCATCGTGGGGGCCATGGCGGCCGGCACGACGGTGATGATCCGCGCGCTGACCGGCGACATCGCCGACGAGGTCCGGCTGCAGCATGGCCGCGAGTGGATGGGCCTGATGTACGCGCTGACCATCGGCACCTCGAAGATCGCCTCGGGCCTGTCGGCCCTGACCTTCGTGCTGCTGGCGGCGATCGGCTACCAGGCCCGCGAGGGCGCGACGAACACGCCGGAGGCCATCCAGGCGCTGGAGCTCGCCTATATCGTGGGCCCGATCTTCTTCGTGATGGTCGCCGGCGCCTGCTTCATCGGCTACCGGCTGACCCCCGAGCGCCACGCCCAGATCCGCCGGGAACTGGCCGAGCGCGACGCCCTCTACGCCGAGGCGCCGGCGCTGGGCAGCCTGACCGGCGACGACATGATCGTGAAGACCTAGCTAGAGAAGCTGTTCGGCGGCGCGCAGGAACGCCTTCGCCGCCGGGCTTTCGGGGTTGGTCGCCACCAGCGGCCGGCCCTGGTCGCAGGCCTCGCGCAGGGCCACCTCGATCGGAACCTCGGCAAGCAGGGGCGCGCCCAGCCTCTGCGCCTCGGCCGCCGCCCCGCCCTGGCCGAAGATCGGAATGCGGGTCCCGTCCGGCCCCTCGAACCAGGCCATGTTCTCGATGACGCCCAGCACCGGCGCGCCGGTCTTGGCGAACATGGCCGCCGCCCGGCGGGCGTCGATCAGGGCGATCTCCTGGGGCGTCGAGACGATCACCACCCCGTCCAGCTTCAGCTTCTGGACCAGGGTGAGCTGGATGTCCCCGGTGCCGGGCGGCAGGTCGATGACCAGCACGTCGAGCGGCGCCTCGGCCGTCCCCCAGTTGGAGTTCATCAGGCTGCGCAGGGCCGAGGAGGCCATGGGCCCGCGCCAGATGGCCGCCTGCCCCTCCTCGACGATGAAGCCGATGGACATGACCTTCACGCCCCAGGCCTCCATCGGATTGAGGCGCTTCTCGGCGTCGAAGGTCGGCTCGCCGTCCACGCCCAGCATGTGGGGCGCCGAAGGGCCATAGATGTCGGCGTCCAGCAGGCCCACCCGCTTGCCCAGCCGGGCGAAGGCGGCGGCGAGGTTCACGGCCACGGTGGACTTGCCCACCCCGCCCTTGCCGCTGGCGACCGCGATCACCTTGCGCACGTGGGGCGGCCGCTCGGCCTCGGCCATCGGCTGGAGGCGGGCCTGCGGGTCTTCGGCGACGCGGGCGCGGCGCGGCGTCGTCTTGAGCTGGGGCGCCTCGGTCTCGGCCGTCAGCACCACCTGGGCGGTCTCGACGCCAGGCACGGCGGCCAGGGTCCGCTCGGCCGCCTCGCGCACCGGAGCGTAGAGTTCGATGTCCTGCGGCGGGACCTCCAGCATGAAGGCCGCGCGCCCGCCGCGGATCACCAGGCCGCGCACGAGACCCGCCGCCGCGAGCCCCAGGCCGGACCTAGGATCCCTCACCCGGTCCAGCGCCTCAAGGACGATTGCGCGCTCGGGACCGGCCGGTTGGATCATTCCGCTTTGTCTTGCTTTGCCGAGGAAGGGGTCTCATATCCGGCTGGACGCGCCGGTTTACAAGCCCGCCGGGGGCTTTAAGCAGAGAGACGCGCAAGGACCTCCTAGGCCCAAACGAGTACGAAAACCGGCAATGCCCTGGAACGACAATGCCAATCCCGGCCCGTGGGGCTCGCCCCCGTCCGGTGACGGCGACCGCCGCCAACCCCCGCCGAGGCGCCCGCGAGGCGGCGGCCCCGGCCGCCCCGAAGGCCCCGACTTCAACGCCAGCTTCGAGCGCCTGAACCGGCGGTTCCGCGACATGTTCGGCGGGCCGGGCGGCGTGCGCCCGGGCGCCATCGCCGCCATCGTCGGCGCGGCCTTCGGCCTGTGGGCGCTCTCCGGGATCTATGTGGTCCAGCCGAACGAGGAGGCCGTGGTGACCACCTTCGGCGCCTATTCGCGCAACGAGGGACCGGGCCTCCGCTACCACCTGCCCGCGCCGATCGAGCGGGTGACCAAGGTGCCGGTGACGAGCCTGCAGCGCCTGGACGTTGGCGGCGCCGCCCAAGGCGCCCTGCCGCAGGAGAGCCTGATGCTCACCGGCGACGAGAACATCGTGGACCTGAGTTTCAGCGTCACCTGGCGCGTGTCGGACGCCGACCGCTTCGTCTTCACCGTCCGCGACCCCGAAGGCTCGGTGAAGGCCGTGGCCGAGAGCGCCATGCGCGAGGTCGTCGGCCGAACGCCCCTGCTCGACATCCTGACCACCGGCCGCGGCCAGGTTCAGGCCCAGGCGGCCGAGCTGATGCAGCGGACCCTGGATTCCTGGGGCGCCGGCGTGCGCGTCGACGAGGTGCAGATCCGCTCGGCCAATCCGCCGCAGCAGGCCCTGGCCGCCTTCCGCGACGTGGTCAGCGCCCAGCAGGATCAGGAGTCGGCGGTCAACGAGGCCAACGCCTACCGCAACCGGGTCGTGAACGAGGCCAAGGGCGACGCCGCCCGCATCACCCAGTCGGCCGAGGCCTACCGCGAGCAGGCCGTCCGCGAGGCCACCGGCGACGCCTCCCGCTTCAACGCCATACTCGCCGAGTACCGCCGCGCGCCCGGCGCGACCCGCGACCGCATCTACATCGAGACCATGCAGCGCGTGCTCCAGCGCTCGAACAAGGTGATCATCGACGGCAAGGGCGCCAGCGCCCCCATCATCCTGCCGCCCGACGTGTTCCGCCCCCGGATCCAGGCCGCGCCCGAGGTCCAGGCGTCGGCGCCGCCGCAACCCCAGCCGCAGACGAGGGCCGCCCAATGACCCGCCGCGCCTGGACCTTCCTGATTCTGGCCGTCGGCGCCGTCGTGGTGCTCGCCAACACGCTGTTCATCGTCGACCAGCGCGAGCAGGCCATCGTGCTGCGCTTCGGCGAACCGGTGCGGGTGATCAACGCCCCCGGCCACCCCGGCGCCGGCCTCAACGCCAAGCTCCCGTTCTGGGAGAACGTGGTGAAGTTCGACCGCCGCAACCTCTCGCTGGAATCCCAGCAGGAGGAAATCATCACCGCCGACCAGCAGCGGCTCGTGGTGGACGCCTTCGTCCGCTACCGCATCTCGGACCCGCTGGCCTTCTATCGCACCCTGCGTGACGAGCGGACCGCGGCCGACCGGATCGAGCGGCTCACCAACTCGTCGCTGCGCCAGGTGCTGGGCTCGGCCCAGCAGACCGAGATCATCTCGGGCCGCCGGGGCCAGCTCATGCAGCAGACCCGCCAGGACGTCGCCCGCCGCGCCGAGGCCTCGCGCTTCGGAATCCAGGTCATCGACGTGCGCATCCGCCGGGCCGACTTCCCAGCCAACAACGAAGAGGCCGTCTATCGCCGGATGCAGACCTCCCGCCAGCAGGAGGCCGCCCGCATCCGCGCCGAGGGCGAGCAGCAGAAGCGCGAGATCATCGCCCAGGCCGACCGCGAGGTGACCGTCACCCTCGCCCAGGCCCGCGAGCAGGGCGAGACCCTGCGCGGCCAGGGCGACGCCCAGCGCACGCGCATCTTCGCCCAGAGCTTCGGGCGCGACCCGTCGTTCGCCGCGTTCTGGCGCTCGATGCAGGCCTACGAGGCCAGCCTCGGCCAGGGCGACACGACCATGGTGCTCTCGCCCGACAGCGCCTTCTTCCGCTACTTCGAGCGCGGCCCGTCCGGCGGACGTTGACGTCCGGGATTACGTGTGTAATTTGGCGTTAAGATTACGCTCGTAATCCTGGCCTGCCTTGTCGCAAGCCCCGGCCCGCGAGCCGGACCCTGGCCCTCCCCGTCTCCACCGGGGAGGGCTTTTTTGTTCAGACCGCCTGCGCCGCCAGAAGCTCGCGGACCTCGTGCAGGTCGCGGGCGATGCGGATGCAGAGGCTTTCCATCTCCTCGGTGGGATCGAGCATATCCGGCACCATCACCGTCATCATGCCGGCGGCCGAGGCGGCGCGGACGCCGTTGTGGCTGTCCTCCAGGGCCAGGCAATCGGCGGGGTCGACCCCCAGCGCCTCGGCGGCCTTCAGGAACGGCTCGGGGTGCGGCTTGCCGCGGGTCTGGACGTCGCGGGTGATGAGGGCGTGGAACCGTTCGACGATGCCGTGCGGCCCCAGGCTGAGCCGCACGCTCTCCAGCCCCGACGAGGTGGCGATGGCGCGCGGCAGGCCGGCCTGATCCAGGTGATCGAGGATCTCCATGACCCCGGCCTTCAGCGCGATGCCGGCCGCCAGCTCCTCGCGGAAGTGGCGGCTGACCTCGGCGGACCAGGCCTGAAGGTCGAAGCCCGGGCCGAAATGCTCCATCAGGATCAGGTCGCTGGCCGAATGCTGCAGGCCCACCATCCGCTGGAAGGTCGCAAACGGCATCTCGCGGCCGATCCCGCCCGCCGTCCGCTGCATGGCGCGATAGACGACGGTCTCTGTGTCGATCAGCAGGCCGTCCATGTCGAACACGACGGCTTTCACGGGGCGGGGCAGGGCCATCAGTCGGCGACGAACTCCTCGGCGCGATAGCCCTGGAAGTAGAGCAGCGCGGTGAGGTCGGCGTGGTCCACCTTGGCGTCGGCCTGGGCGGCGACGATCGGCTTGGCGCGGTAGGCGACACCGAGGCCTGCGGCCTCGATCATGGCCAGGTCGTTGGCTCCGTCGCCCACGGCCATCGCCTCGTGCAGGGGCAGGTTCAGGGCCTCGGCCTCGGCCAGCAGGGCGGCGAGCTTGGCGGCCTTGCCGAGGATCGGCTCGCCCACCCGGCCGGTCAGCTTGCCGTCCGCCTCGATGAGCGTGTTGGCGCGGTTGTCATGGAAGCCCGCGGCCTCAGCCACCCGGCTTGTGAAGAATGTGAAGCCGCCCGAGACCAGCACGCAGCGGGCGCCGTTCGCGGCCATGGTGCGGACCAGGGTGCGGGCGCCGGGATTGAGGCGGACCCGCTCGTCATAGGCCTGCTGGAGCGCGTCGACCGACAGGCCGGCCAGCATGCCGACCCGTTCGCGCAGGGCGCCTTCGAACTCCAGCTCGCCGCGCATAGCCCGCTCGGTGATGGCCGCGATCTCGGCCTTCTTGCCGGCGAAGTCGGCCAGCTCGTCCAGGCACTCGACGTCGATAATGGTGGAGTCCATGTCGGCCACGAACAGCCGCTTGCGGCGACCTTCGGCCGGCTGGACGCAGGCGTCGACCGCGTGGTTCGCCACGGCCTCGCCTACCTGGGCGCGGAGGCGCTTGAGGTCGCCGGCCAGGGCGAAATCGA
This sequence comes from Phenylobacterium sp., assembly GCF_046463815.1. Classification (GTDB taxonomy): domain Bacteria; phylum Pseudomonadota; class Alphaproteobacteria; order Caulobacterales; family Caulobacteraceae; genus Phenylobacterium. The sequence continues at coordinate 125,393 of NZ_JBKBRO010000001.1, forward strand.
GGGCCTCGGGGCCCAGGACCTCGGGCGACTTGACGGGGAGGCCCGCGGCTGCGAGCGCTTCGGCCGCGGCGTGGGCGCCTGGGCCCACAAGGGTAAGGACGAGCTGCATGGAGCCCCGCATCTGGCTGATCGCCGGGCCCACCGCAAGCGGCAAGTCGGCGCTGGCGCTCCGGCTGGCCGAGGCGGCCGGGGCCGAGGTGGTGAACGCCGACTCCATGCAGCTCTACGCCGGCCTGGGCGTGATCACCGCCGGCCCCTCCCCGCAGGAGATGGCGCGGGCGCCGCACCACCTGTTCGGGACGGTCGATCCCGCCGACGGCTGGTCGGTGGGCCGCTGGCTGCGGGCGGCGAGCGAGGTCATCGCCGAGATCCGGGGCCGCCGCCGCCCCGTCGTCGTGGTCGGCGGCACGGGCCTCTACTTCCGGGCGCTGACGAAGGGCCTGGCCCAAATCCCCGAGGTCCCCGCCGAGGTCCGCGCCGAGGCCGCCGCCGACTTCGAGCGGATGGGCGAGGACGCCTTCCGCGCCCGCCTGGCCGGCGTCGATCCGGCGGCGGCGGCCCGCATCGCGCCGGGCGACCGCCAGCGGCTCGTCCGCGCCTGGGAGGTCTTCGCCGCCACCGGCGAGGCGCTGTCCGACCTGCAGCGGACCGGCGAGCCGGCCATCTCGGACTGGAGCGCCGTCGCCCTGGAGCCGCCCCGGGACCTGCTCTACGCCCGCTGCGACGCCCGACTGCTGGCGATGGTCGAGCAAGGGGCCCTGGAGGAGGTGCGCGCGCTGATGGCCCGGAGCCTCGACCCCGCCCTGCCCGCCATGAAGGCCGTGGGCGTGCGCGAATTGGCCGCCCATCTGCGGGGCGAGACCAGCCTGGAAGCCGCTGTCGCCGCCGCCCAGCAGGAGACCCGCCGCTACGCCAAGCGCCAGATGACCTGGATGCGCGGCCAGATGGCCGACTGGCCCAGGCTGACGGCCGCCGAGCCTTACGACCAATGGGGGCAGTTTATTGCGCTGGAACCCGTCTTGACGCCCTGAGCGCGGCATGCGAAAGGCGTGCTTCAATCTCTCCAGGAAAATAACGTGCGCGCTATTCTTGTACTCGCCGAGCGACCGACAACGGACTGACCCCAAGCGTCAGGACCGACCGGTCGCTCGTCCCAGGCCCCTCGCGGGCCTTTTTTATTGCCCCAAGCCCCGAAGAGCCTCCCATGACCGCCCATCAGACGATCGAAGCCGAAACGACCACCCTCTCGGGCGCCGAGATCGTGGTGCGCGCGCTCATCGACCAGGGCGTCGAGGTGCTGTTCGGCTATCCGGGCGGCGCGGTCCTGCCGATCTACGACGCGCTGTTCTCCGAGGAGCGGCTGCGGCACGTGCTGGTCCGCCACGAGCAGGGCGCGACCCACGCCGCCGAGGGCTACGCGCGGTCCACCGGCAAGCCGGGCGTCGTCCTCGTCACCTCGGGCCCCGGAGCGACCAACGCCGTGACCGGCATCGTCGACGCCCTGATGGACTCCATCCCGATGGTCGTCATCACCGGCCAGGTCGCCACTCACCTGATCGGCACCGACGCCTTCCAGGAATGCGACACCATCGGCATCACCCGGCCCTGCACCAAGCACAACTACCTGGTGAAGTCGGTCGAGGACCTGCCGCGGATCATCCACGAGGCCTTCCACATCGCCACCTCTGGCCGGCCGGGCCCGGTGCTGATCGACATTCCGAAGGACGTGCAGTTCGCCAAGGGAACCTACCACGGCCCGAACGAGGTCACGCACTCGCACAACTACACGCCCCGCGTGAAAGGCGACCCCTCGCGCATCGCCGAGGCCGCGGCCCTGCTGGCCAAGGCCCGGCGGCCGATCCTCTACACCGGCGGCGGCGTCATCAATTCGGGGCCCCGCGCCGCCGAACTGGTCCGCGAGCTGGCGGCGCTCACCGGCGCTCCCGTCACCTCGACCCTGATGGGCCTGGGCGCCTTCCCCGCGTCGAGCCCGCAGTGGCTGGGCATGGTCGGCATGCACGGCAGCTTCGAGTCCAACAACGCCATGCACGATTGCGACGTGATGGTGGCGATCGGCGCGCGGTTCGACGACCGGGTGACGGGCCGCCTCGACGCCTTCGCCCCGACCAGCCGCAAGATCCACATCGACGTCGACGCCAGCTCCATCGGCAAGAACGTCCGCGCCGACGTGGGCATCGTGGGCGACGCGGCCTCGGTGCTGGCCGACCTGATCGCCGTCTGGAAGCAGCGCGGCTACCAGAGCGACAAGGCCTCCCTGGCCGACTGGTGGCGCGAGATCGACGCCTGGCGCGCGCGGGACTCGTTCCGCTATCGGCCGGACGCCAAGCTCATCAAGCCGCAGTACGCCATCCAGCGCCTCTACGAGCTGACCAAGGACCGCGACACCTACATCACCACCGAGGTCGGCCAGCACCAGATGTGGGCGGCCCAGTTCTATCACTTCGACAAGCCGAACCGCTGGATGACCTCGGGCGGCCTCGGCACCATGGGCTACGGCCTGCCGGCCGCCGTCGGCGTGCAGATCGCCCACCCCGACGCGCTGGTCATCGACATCGGCGGCGACGCCAGCGTCCAGATGACGATGCAGGAGATGGCGACGGCCATTCAGTACGACCTGCCGATCAAGATCTTCATCCTCAACAACGAATGGATGGGGATGGTGCGCCAGTGGCAGCAGCTCCTACACGGCGAGCGCTATTCGCACTCCTATTCGGCCAGCCTGCCCGACTTCGTGAAGATGGCCGAGGCCTTCGGCTGCGTGGGCCTGCGCGCCGAGCATCCGGACGAGTTGGACGACGCCATCCGCGAGATGATCTCGGTGAAGCGGCCGGTGATCTTCGACTGCCGGGTGACGAAGGAAGAGAACTGCTTCCCGATGATCCCGTCCGGCAAGGCCCACAATGAGATGATCATGGCCGAGGAGAGCCGCGACCTGGGCTCGATCATCGACGACGCGGGCAAGCGGCTGGTCTGAACCCCGTCATTCAATTGACGCTGCGGAAAGCCTAGGGTGGGCGCCTCACGCGAGGAGGCGCCCATGTCCGACCACGGCCGTTTCATCTGGTACGAGCTCACCGCCCCCGACGTCGCCGGGGCCAAGGCCTTCTACGGGGAGGTCGTCGGCTGGACCGCCGCGGACATGCCCACGCCGGGCATGGCCTACAGCCTCTGGCAGGCGGACGGCGTCGGAGTCGGCGGCCTGATGGCGCCCACCGAGGAGATGAAGGCCGCGGGCGTCCAGCCCAACTGGCTGGGCTACGTCGCGGTCGACGACGTGGACGCCGCGGCCGCCAGGACTACGGCGCTCGGCGGCAAGGTCGAGCGGGCGCCGGAGGACATCCCCGGTGTCGGCCGCTTCGCCATCATCTCCGACCCGCATGGCGCGGTCATGGCCATCATGACGCCCGCGCCGATGGACACGCCGCCGCCCGGACTCCCGCCAGAAGCCTCGGGCCAGGCCGGCTGGCGCGAGCTCTATGCGGGCGACCTGGAGACGGACTTCGCCTTCTACGCGGGCCTGTTCGGCTGGCGGAAGGACAGCGACATGGACATGGGAGACATGGGCGCCTACCGCCTCTTCTCCAACCAGGACGGCCAGGTCGGCGGCATGATGACCCGTCCGCCGGAGGTTCCGGCGCCCTACTGGCTCTACTATTTCCGGGTCGGCGACATCGACGCGGCCGCGGACCGGGTCAAGATCGCCGGCGGCCAGGTGCTGAACGGGCCGATGGAAGTCCCCGGCGGCGACTGGATCGTCCAGGTCCAGGACCCGCAAGGCGCCCTCTTCGCGCTCGTCGGCCGGAAGGGTACGTAGGGCCGCCCAAACCCTGAGTTCAAGCGCGCCCGATGTCCAGGACCACGCCCGCCACCCTCGCGCTCGACAGGGCGGGCGTGGCCTACGAACTCGCGACCTACGACTACGACCCGAACGCCGACCGCATCGGGCTGCAGGCCGCCGAGGCCCTGGGCGCGGCGCCGGACGAGGTGCTCAAGACGCTGATGGTGCTGGTGGACGGCAAGCCCGCCTGCGTCGTGCTGGCCTCGGACCGCGAGGTGGCCATGAAGAAGCTGGCCGCCGCCCTGGGCGGCAAGTCGGCCGAGATGATGAAGCCCGCCGACGCCGAGCGGATCACCGGCTACCGTGTGGGCGGCGTCAGCCCCTTCGGCCAGAAGCGGCGCGCGCCCACAGTGCTGGACGCCCCGGCCCTGGAGAAGGCCAGCGTCTATGTGAACGGCGGCCAGCGCGGCCTACAGGTCCGGCTCTCGCCGGCCGACCTGGTGCGCGTTCTGGAGGCGAAGGCGGCGTCGATCTCGACGTAACGGGTCTCGACCTAGTGCGCGGCGCCGACCCGGGCCATCACCTCGCCCGGGATGTGGTAGCGCGCGATGAGGTCGTGGTGGTCGGCGCAGTCGCAGGCCTCGTGCTGAACGATCAGAGCCCAGACGGCGTCAGCGGCTTCGTCCACCAGGCGGGACCGGGTGGCGTGATCGCCCGGCCCGTCGGCGTCGTGGTCGCGCAGCTCGGCGAGCGCGGCCTGGACCCGCCACTCGCATCGTCGGAGGCCGGCGTCGATGTCCTCCAGCAGGCTGAACTTCAGGACGGCCTCGCCGGTGTCGGTGTGCTGGGGCTCGGCGAGGGTCCGAGGCATACGGAGCGGGGCCATGCCGCCTCCCTGCCCCTTTGGGGGCTCTCTTGGGTCACCTGAGCCGCCAGGATACCACCGTTGTACGCCAGACGGAGCCCGCTCTCGGCGATTTGACCGGGAGGCGCCGGCAAGCATCACCCCTCGCCGAACGCCTCGGCCACCTCGGCCTCCACCGGCCAGAACCGGTAGCCGCGGCCGACGTCCTCGCGCAGCAGCCGGTCGAGCTGCCAGCCGCTGCGGCCCACGTGGACGCCCATGAGCGCGAGATCGGCCATGATCTCGTCGCGCAGGGGTTCGGGGACCGGCCGGTTGCCGGCCAGCCGGGCCTCCTCCAGGCGCCAGCCGAAGACGTGGTCGCGGGCGACCTCGACCACGGCCCCCGGCGGACCGGCCCACTCGTAGAAGGCCGACCAGCCGGAGGCCGCGTGGGGCATGCGGTCGGCCAGGCAGTTGCGGTAGCGCCGGGCCGCGTCGCGCAGCGCCGCCTTGGTGGCGAGCGGGCGCAGCCGCGCGGTCCCCGGATGCGGCGGCGCGCCGGGCTCGGGCGTCAGGTCGTCCCGCACGGCCGCGAACAGCGCCCGCACGGAGCCGGCCTTGGCCCAGCGGCCGGCCGCCTCCTCGGCGGCGCCCGCGCCGTCGCGGAAGCGCAGGGCCTCATGGGCCTCGCACAGGACGGCCAGGCCCTCGGGCGTCAGCTCGCGGGCCAGCCGCACGGCGTCCTCCATGGGAGCCGGCAGGCCCGCCAGCCGCCGGACCAGCCCGACGTCGACGGCCTCGGCATGGCGCAGGACCTTGGCCGGCGCGGGCCGGGCCAGCAGGGTCAGCAGCAGGCGGTAGGCCTCGGCGTCCCAGGCGATCTCGCCCAGCCGGCCCAGCACCCGCTCCAGCCCGGCCGGCGGCGTCCCGACCACGGCGGGGACCGCATGGCGCAGGCGCGCCCCCATGATCGCCGCGGCGAGCGCCTGCACGTCCGCGCCGACCGCGAAGCCCAGGCAGACGAGGTGGCGGCGCTGGGCCGACGCGGTGAGGAAGCCGCCGTGGGGCTCGGGCCAGAGCACGGCCACGCGCCCGGCGAACTCGCCGGCCACGAGCTTCAGCAGGGAGGTCGGCGCGCTCCCCGCCTTGGCCTGGGCGGAACCCTGGATTGAAATGAACATCTGGAAGCTCCCGGAGGTCTCTTGCGGACCTCCTCCGGGGAGCGTCCGCGTCAGGCGTGTGTTCGGAGGATCGCGCCCGGACCCGAGCCGGCGCGCACGTCAGCGTCCGCCACTCCGGCCCAGGGGCGGGAGCAGGTTTCGCTGATCAGAAGGTTGCGCGTCGTCATTCGGTGACTCACGTTGGGTGAGGGCCGTGATGTGTCACGATCCGGCGAAACCGCGCAAGCCGGGGTCGAGCGGCGGGATGCTTTGGTTAAGCCGCTGTGGCAAGGCGGCAACGGCGGTTGCGGCGAGGCCCGTCCTGTGACACCTCCTCGCCCGAGGAGCCCGCCCATGTCCGACACCCAGCCCGCGTCCGTCTACGACCTCGCCCACGAGGAGGTCCCTGAGAGCTCGGCCACCTTCGCCGTGCTGGTGGACAACGAGCCGGGCGTGCTGCACCGGGTGGTCGGCCTGTTCGCCGCGCGCGGCTACAACATCGAGAGCCTGACGGTCGCCGAGACCGACCGCAACGCCCACACCAGCCGCATCACCATCGTCACCCGGGGCACGCCCCAGGTGCTGGCCCAGATCGAGGCCCAGCTCCAGAAGATGGTCTCCACCCGCCACGTCCAGGACGTGACCAAGGACCCCAACGGCCTAGAGCGCGAGCTGGCCCTGGTGAAGGTGAAGGGGACCGGGACCGACCGCGTCGAGGCCCTGCGGGTCTCGGACATCTTCCGCGCCAAGGTGATCGACACCACCCACGAGAGCTTCGTCTTCGAGGTGACCGGCGCCCCGGCCAAGATCGACAAGTTCGTGGACCTGATGCGGCCCCTGGGCCTGGTCGAGGTCTCGCGCACCGGCGTGCTCTCCATCTCGCGCGGCGTCGACGTCTTCTAGGACCTTCAAGGGAACGGCGCGGGACGCTAGTTTCTTGGATCGGGGGGCCTTGCAGGAGGCTCCGCTTGCCCGCGATCCGCCACGCCGTCCTGGTCGTCCTGACGCTGGCCCTCGCCACGCCCGCCGAGGCGCAGTTCTTCCGCCGCCGGGTCATCGAGATCGGCCCGCCCAAGGGGACGCCGCCCTACGAGGCCGAGGTCTGGCCCTTCCCGCCGCCCGACCCGAAGAGCTGGTGGGAGGAGAAGTGGCCCAAGCCCGACGAGGCGGCCGACCCGTTCGGCGGCCGGCGCGTGCGGCGGGGCGAACGGCTGCCCGAACTGTCCAACGGCGTCGACGCCTCGACCTACCGCCTGTGGGGCCTGATGCCGTTGCAGTGGCAACTCCTGCGCGGCGACGAGATGATCCTGGAGGTGTGGACCAGGCCCACCGGCAGCGTGCGCCAGACGGTCACCCGCGTCTCGGTGCGGGGCGACGGCAGGGCCTTCGTCCAGGGCCGCGCCGGCCTGGCCTGCTGCGAGGCCGGCATCGCGCGCAGGCTGGGCTTCGACCGGGAGCTTCCCGCCGGCTCGGCCGAGCGCTTCGAGGCCCTGCGCGGCCACTGGCTCTGGAAGTCGCCCCGGGACGTCCGGGTGGCCGAGCGCGGCGCGGCCGAGACGGTGTGCGTCGAGGGGACGGCCTACGACCTCACCCTGGTCACCCGCGAGGGCGCCCGCACCGTCCGCCGGGCCTGCGACGCCGCCGAGGTCGGCGAGGCCGCCGACGTGCTGGAGGCGGTGCTGGGCGCGGCCATCGGCCAGGACCCGCGCTTCGACATCGTGTTCCGCGGCAACGCCGACTTCGGGGCCGCGCGCGAGGCCTACCGCGAACTGGTCGAGAGCGGCGGCCGGCTGCGCGCGGACCCGCAGAGCCGCTTCGCCCCGCCGGGGTCGGAGCCCCTGCCCGGCCCAGAGTCGGAGACGGGGCCGGAGACTACGCCGCCCGCGCCGCCGCCATGACCCTGGGCTTCACCACCGCGCGGACGGTCAGGTACTGGACGGCGAACAGCGTCAGCTTCGAGCCGATGGGGAAGACCGCGCTGTAGATCGGCCAGGCCTCGCTGAACCGGACGGCGATCACGAGATTGGCCGCGCCGGTGAACGCCATCAGGCCCGCCCAGACGTAGCCGAAGCCGATCATCAGCCCCTCGCCGTGGCCGGCCGCGATCGGCGGCATGTAGCGCAGCATCCAGCCGCGCTTCAGCATCACCGCGGCGATCACCAGATAGACCAGCGTCGGCTTGGCCATCAGGAAGCGGACATCGTGGGTGAAGAGGCTGGCCCCGCCGAACACAAGCACGAGGCCGAGGCTCGCCCACTGCAGCGGGGCGACCGTGCGCCGCAGCGCAAGCCACAGGCCCATGTGGCCGATCCCGAAGGCGATGGCGACGAGCGTCGCGGCCTTCGGGTCCACATGCAGGACGAGCAGCAGGGCGAAGAAGAGGCTCGAGGCCAGGTCATTGGCCAGCGGGCGGGCGGCGTAGGCCAGGTTGCGCATGGGAAAAACTCCAGGAAAATCCGATCCCTGGAAGCCTAGCGGGCGGTGCGGAAACCGCTCAGGCCGCTCACGAACGCATCGCGGCGATCCGCGAAGATTCGTCCGCCGTCCGCGCTTCGCGAACGGCGGACCTTCAAATCCGGCCCGCGCCGTCCTATATTCACGGCGTCGGGTTCGCCCGACTATGGGGATAAACGCGCGCGTAATAAGCGGACTGGACCCGGGTGCGATTCCCGGCGGCTCCACCAAGATCTTCCCCCGGGTTATCGCCGGGAAAGTGCGGGGCCGATCAGCATCGACAGACGTCTAAAGGCGTTGCTTTCTCCCGGCCTGACCCACCGTTCCGGGTCTTAAACTAAATGCGAACGATAACTTCGCTGAGGAAGTTCGCCTGGCCGCGTAATGCGGTCCGGTAGACATCCGACCTAAGCCCTAGGGGTTCAGATCCTTAGGCGGGGCCCGGGAGGAGCCTGGCAACAGAATCCTCCCACCTATCCGGCGCCTAGCGACAGAAGCCCCTCACCTTCCCGTCCTGTTCTCCGCCCAAGGAGATTTGACCGCCCATTGCGGCGCTTCGCGCCTTGCGCGCGATGCGGCAGGCGCTAACTATCCGCCGTTGTCTCCGGAGTGCGCATGGCCCAGGAACCCCCGGCCCAGGACCTGATGAACTACGAATCGCTGGCGCAGGATGCGCTGCGGGGGGTGGTGAAGGCCGCGCTGAAGCGCGCCGCCGCGCCCGGCGGCCTGCCCGGGGCCCATCACTTCTACATCACGTTCAAGACCGACGCGGCCGGCGTCTCGGGGCCGTCCGACCTCCTGTCCAAGTACCCGGACGAGATGACCATCGTCCTCCAGCACCAGTACTGGGACCTGGCGCCGGGCGAGACGTTCTTCTCGGTGACCCTGCAGTTCGGCGGCCAGCCCAAGCGGCTGTCGATCCCCTACGCGGCGGTGACCCGCTTCTACGATCCCTCGGTGCAGTTCCTGCTGCAGTTCGAGCCGCCGCCGGCCGCCCCCGCCGAGGCGAAGGCCGCCCCCGAGAGCGAGCCCGAAGCCGCCCCGCCCCCCGCCGAGGGCGAGGCCAAGATCGTGTCCCTCGACCAGTTCCGGAAGAAGTGAGCCCTGGATGACCGACGTCGCGAGCCCCGAGCCCGAGGCCCTGACCGACGAGGCGATCCTCCAGCGGTTCCAGCGCTCCAAGAACCCGCCCACGGGCTCCCAGACGCTGGGCTTCCGGATGGTGGGGGTGAACCAGGCCGACCGCACGGTCGAGGTCGAGTTCGACGCCAAGGCCGAGCTGCTGCTCAACCCCATGCGCCAGATCCAGGGCGGCTACCTCTGCGCCATGCTGGACGAATGCATGAGCGTGGCCTGCATGGTCGCCTCGGGCATGACGGCGGTGGCCCCGACGCTCGAGATGAAGACCAGCTTCTTCCGGCCCGGCATGCCGGGGAAGATCCGCGGGATCGGCCGGGTGGCCAAGTGGGGGCGCCAGATCGCCTTCACCGAGGGCGAGCTCTACGACCCCGAGGGCCGGCTGCTGGCCAAGGCCACGGGCACGGCGCTGCCGACGCCCTTCGCCAACTACAAGAAGTGAGATGGGGAGCCCGGCCCGCCTGATCCTTGCGATCGCGGGCCTCTGGCTCACCCTGGTTTGCGCCCCGGCGCGCGCGGCCGACTTCTCCGACTGGAGCGCCGTCGTCGTCGCCGGCGACTGGCAGGGCTCGGGCGGCGGGCCCACCGAAGCCTTCGACAACGCCCGGCGCGACGTGGCCCAGGCCCTGACCCGCGTCGGCTTCCGGCCGGGCAACCTGCGGCAGTTCTCGACCCGCCCCGACCGGGACAAGGCCACGCGGCCGGCCAGGACGGACGTCGAGGCGATCTACCGAACCCTGGAGAACCTGACCGCCCAGGCCCAGGGCGGCTGCCTCTTCTATCTCACCAGCCATGGGTCGCCCGAGGGGGCGGTGGTGGCCGACCGCATCCTGCCGCCCCGCATCCTGCGCCTGATGCTGGACCAGACCTGTGGGCGGCGGCCCACGGTGGTGGTGATCTCGGCCTGCTTCTCGGGCGTGTTCGTCCAGCCGCTCTCGGCGCCCAACCGCATGGTGCTGACCGCCGCCCGGCCCGACCGGACCTCGTTCGGCTGCGGAGAGACCGACCGCTACCCCTATTTCGACGCCTGCGTGCTGAGCTCCATGCCCCAGGCCCGGGACTTCCGCGCGCTGGCGATCTCGACCCGCGACTGCGTGCGGCGCCGCGAGCTGGCCGAGAAGGTGAGCCCGCCCTCCGAACCGCAGCTATCGGTGGGCGCCGAGCTCCTGCCCATCCTGCCGCTCTACGGCTTCCCCTGACCGCCCGAACAAAGCGCACGGCCACGCTTTGAGGGACTCACCTTCGCCCCCTACAACCTTCGCGTGGACATAGCCGGAGGTGGGGAGCTCTCCATGCGTTCGGAGATCGCGGCCGTCGTGACGGCCCTGGCCGTTCTCTTCTCCGGCGCGCGCGCCTGGGGCCAGGAGGCCGAGCTCGCGCCGCCACCCGCCGCGCCCGAAGCCGCCCCGACCCGATCGGCGCCACCAGGCGTGAACCTGCCCGACGCGCCCGTGCCCTACACCCAGATTCGCCCCAAGCGCCCCGCGCCCAAAACCCGGGCCCTGGCGGCGATGGCGCCTGCCGCAACGACCGGCGAGGCCGCAGCGGGCCCCGGCGTGGCCGGCGCGCCGACCCTGGTTCCCGGCCTGCCGACGCTGGCCGCGGGCGCGCGGCTCGCCACCGGCCAGCCGATCCCCGAGCCCGAGCTGGAAGCCTTCGTCGACGGCTGGGTCCGCGACGCCATGGCCCGCGAGCACATCGCGGGCGCGGCGGTGTCCGTCGTCCAGGGCGGGCAGGTGGTGCTGAACAAGGGCTACGGGTTCGCCGGGCTCAACCCCCGCCGGCCCGTCGATCCCGACCGGACGCTCTTCCGCATCGGCTCGATCTCCAAGACCTTCACCTGGATCCTGCTGATGAACGAGGTGGAGAAGGGACGCATCCGGCTGGACCGGCCGATCAACGACTACCTGCCCGAAAAGGTGCGCATCCGGGCCCAGGGCTACCAGCGACCCGTGCTGGTGCGGAACCTGATGGACCACAGCCCGGGCTTCGACGATCCGGCGATGGGTCAGCTCTTCGAGCGCGATCCCGGCCGCATCCGTCCCCTCGACCTCTACCTGCGCCAGGAGCGGCCCAGGCGCGTGCGCGGCGCGGGCGTGGCCTCCAGCTACTCCAACTACGGCGCGGCGCTGGCGGGCTTCGCCGTCGCCACCCTCAACCGCAAGCCTTTCGAGCAGCTCGTCGAGGAGGAGATCACCCGGCCGCTGGGCATGGACCGAACCACCTTCCGCGAACCGCGGCCCGACCGCGCCGGCCTGCCCGCGCCCATGGCCGAGGCCCTGCGCCCGGACGCCGCCAGCGGCTACTGGTGGACCGGTCCGGGCTTCGCCGTGCGGCCCTACGAATACATCGGCCAGATCGCCCCGGCCGGCGCGGCGTCCTCCACCGCCGGGGACATGGCCCGCTACATGCTGATGCTGCTGGGGAACGGGACGTGGAACGGCGCCACGGTCTTCGGCCCCGGCGCCGCCCGGGCGTTCCGGACGCCGCTGCAGGCCACGCCGCCGGGGATCAACGGCTGGGCCCACGGCTTTATCGTCTACGACCTGCCGGACGGACGCCGGGGCTACGGCCACGACGGCGCGACCCTGTCCTTCCATTCCAGCATGGTCGTCATCCCCGAACTGGACCTGGGGATCTTCATCACCACCAACAGTGACGAGGGCCACAAGCTCACCCGCGGCTTCGCCGGCCACCTGGTGCGCCAGTTCTATGCGCCGCCCATGGCCTTCCCGCGCCCGGGCTCGGCCGAGCTGCTGACGCAGCGCGACGCCTTCGAAGGCTATTACCTGACCAGCCGGCGCGCGCACGGCGGCCTGGAAGGATTCGTCGGCCTGTTGATCGGCGGGACCCGGGTGGGCGTCACCCCCGAAGGCCGGCTGACAACGGTGGGCGGCGAAGGGATCAGGTCCTGGGTTCCGGAAGGTCCGCTCGCCGAGGGCCGCTTCGTCTCGGCCACCGGCGATGAGCGCCTGGCGTTCCAGATGCAGGACGGCCACGCCGCGAGCTTCCGGACCGCCTACAACACGGAGCGGGTCGAGCGTGCCCCGTTCTGGCGCGATCCGAACATCCTCCTGCTGACGGCGGGCCTGACAGCGTTGGCCGCCCTCGCCACACTCGTCGGCATCTTCTTCCGCAACCGCCGCGAGTTCCGCGAGAACCAGATCCAGGCGCGCGCGGCGATCGCCCAGAACATCCAGGCGGGCCTCTGGCTCGCCGCCCTGGGGCTTGCCGGGGCCTGGGGCGTTCGCGCGAGGGACGAGGCGGCGGTGTTCTTCGACTGGCCCGGCCCGCTGCTCATCACCGCCTCGACCTGCGGCCTCGTCGCCGCCGCCCTGACGGCAGTGACCGTAGCGGCCCTGCCGGCCATCTGGCAGGGCGGACGACGGGTGGACTCCTGGGGCGGCCTCAGGAAGATCGCCTTCACGATCACCGTCCTGATCTACGCCGCGTTCTCGGTGATCCTGGCCCTCTGGGGCGCGCTCGAGCCCTGGAGCGGGTGAGACCTTAAACTCCCCGTTTACCAACCACTGGGTAAATCCTGCCTAGCTGAAGGGCGGACTCTGCATGCCGCGCGCCCTTCGACCTGGGGGAAGGACGCCCGCGTTGAATCAGTTGCTCGCGGCTATCCAGCGATTCGGGATCGGCCGGCTGGCGGCCATCATCGGGATCGGCGCGGGGCTCGCCGCCGTGCTCTTCGCCATCAGCATGAACCTCGGCGAACCCAAGGCCCTGCTCTATTCCAACCTCGACCTGAAGGAAGCCGGCTCGATCACCCAGGCCCTCGACCAGGCGGGTATCAAGTACGACGTGAAGGGCGACGGCTCCACCATCCTGGTGCCACGCGACCAGGTGGCCTCCACCCGCCTGATGCTGTCGTCCAAGGGCCTGCCGACGGCGGGCTCGGTGGGCTACGAGATCTTCGACGAGGCCAACGCGCTGGGCCAGACCGACTTCGTCCAGCAGCTCAACCGCCAGCGCGCCCTGGAGGGCGAGCTGGCCCGCACCATCCGCGGCCTCGACGGCATCACCGCGGCCCGCGTCCACCTCGTGCTTCCCAAGCGCCAGCTTTTCGAGGAGGAGGCCGAGCAGCCTTCGGCGGCGGTGAACATCGGCGTCGGCGGCCGCGAGCCCACCGGGGACCAGGTGCGCGCCATCCAGAACCTGGTGGCCGGCGCCGTGCCCAACCTGAAGCCCGACCGCGTCACCGTCGTCGACCAGCACGCCAAGACGCTCTCCGGCGGCGACACGGGCATGGCCGCCGAGGCCGACGGCCGCAAGTCCGAGGTCGAGCAGCGCATCGCCAAGCAGGTGAAGAACCTGGTGGAAGGCATCGTCGGCGCCGGCAAGGCCCGGGTGAACGTGGCCGCCGAGCTGGAGTTGGCCCGCGTCACGCTCCAGCAGGAGACCTTCGATCCCGACGGTCAGGTGATCCGCTCGGAATCCACCACCGACGAGAACAGCCGCGAGAACCAGGAGGACGGGGCGACCCAGGCCTCGGCCGCGGCCAACATCCCGGGCGCGGCGGCCCTGGGCGGCGGCGGGGGCGCGGGCTCGCAGAGCGGCCGCCAGGAATCCACCACCAACTACGAGATCTCCAAGACCGTCCGCACCGAAGTGCAGGAGCCGGGGCAGGTGAAGCGCCTGTCGGTGGCCGTGGCCGTGGACGGCGTCACCGCCATGGGCGCCGACGGCAAGCCCGGCGCCTACACGCCCCGCTCGGCCGAGGAGATGCAGCGCATCGAGCAGCTGGTCCGCACGGCCGTGGGCTTCAACCAGGAGCGCGGCGACCAGGTCAGCGTGATCAACGTCCGCTTCCCGGCGCCGGAGACCTCCGGCGGCGTTGAGGCCGCCAATCCCCTGATGGGCTTCGACAAGAACGACATCATGCGCGCCGCCGAGATCGGCGTGATGGCCCTGGTGGGCGTCCTGATGCTGATCTTCGTGGCCCGGCCGCTCCTGAAGAGCGCCACCGGCGGCGCCGGCGGCGGCGTCCCCATGATGATCGCCGGCCAGCCGCAGGTGACCCATGTCGTCACCACGCCGGACGGCCAGCCCATGCAGATCGCCGTCGACGGCTCGGGCCAGCTCGCCCTGCCCGGCCCCGGCCAGAGCGAACTGGAAGCCAAGATCGACATCGCGCGCATCGAGGGCCAGGTGAAGGCCAGCTCGGTCAAGCGCGTCTCCGAGTTCGTCGAGAAGCACCCGGAGGAGTCGGTCTCCATCCTCCGTAGCTGGCTGCACGAAACGACATGAGCCGGGTGAAGGGCAAAAGCGTCGGCGACGCCGCCAAGCTGACCGGCCCCGAGAAGGCGGCCGTGGTCCTGCTCGCGCTGGGCGAGGAGCACGCCAGCGTGTGGCAGCAGCTCGACGAGGACGAGATCAAGGAAATCTCCCAGGCCATGGCCAGCCTGGGCACCGTGCACTCCTCGGTGGTCGAGGACCTGCTGGTGGAGTTCGTGTCGGGCATGTCGGCCACGGGCGCGATCATGGGCTCGTTCGAGCAGACCCAGCGCCTGCTGGCCTCGATCATGCCGGGCGACAAGGTGGACCAGCTCATGGAGGAGATCCGTGGGCCCGCCGGCCGGACCATGTGGGACAAGCTCGGCAACGTGAACGAGGCCGTGCTCGCCAACTATCTGAAGAACGAATACCCGCAGACCGTCGCGGTGGTGCTCTCCAAGATCAAATCCGAGCACGCCGCCCGCGTCCTGGCCGCCCTGCCCGAGGACTTCGCCCTGGAGTGCGTCATGCGCATGCTGCGCATGGAGCCGGTGCAGCGCGACATCCTGGACAAGATCGAGCAGACGCTGCGGACCGAGTTCATGTCGAACCTCGCGCGCACCTCCAAGCGCGACAGCCACGAGATGATGGCGGACATCTTCAACGCCTTCGACCGCCAGACGGAATCCCGCTTCCTGACCGCGCTTGAGGAGCGCAACCGCGAGGCGGCCGAGCGCATCCGCGCCCTGATGTTCGTCTTCGAGGACCTCTCCAAGCTCGATCCGGGCGGCGTCCAGACCCTGCTGCGCACGGTCGAGAAGGACCAGCTCGGCCTCGCCCTCAAGGGCGCCTCGGACAGCCTGCGCGAGATGTTCTTCTCCAACATGTCCGAGCGCGCGGCCAAGATCATGCGCGAGGACATGGAGACCATGGGCCCCGTGCGCCTGCGCGACGTCGACCAGGCGCAGATGGCCATCGTGCAGGTGGCCAAGGACCTCGCCAACAAGGGCGAGATCATGCTGGCCGGCGCCAGCGGCGATGATGAGCTCGTCTACTGATGTCGCAGGCGCCCGAGAAATTCACCTTCGACACGGAGTTCGACGCCGGCGGCGGCGTGGCCTTCCAGGCGCCGCGTCCCAAGCGGCTGTTCCCGGCCGAGGAAGTGGAACAGATCCGGCAGGCGGCCTTCGCCGAGGGCCAGGCCCAGGCCATGGCCACGATCGCCGCCCAGCAGGCGCAGGCGCTGCAGGCGGTCGCGGCGGCCTGCGGCCAGGCGCTGCCCCGGCTGGCGGAAGTCGCCCACGAGCACCGGGTCGGGTCAGCGGGGCTGGCGCTGGCCTGCGCCCGGGCGATCGCGGACGCCGCGCTGGAGCGCTTCCCCCAGGCCCCGTTGCAGGCCGCCCTGACGGCGCTCGCCCGCGAGATCGAGGCCCAGCCGCGCCTGGTGGTCAGCGCCGAGCCGGCGCTGGCCGGGGGTCTCCAGGCAGTGCTGGACGAGACGGCCCGGTCCCTCGGCTTCGAGGGCGCCATCGTGGTCAAGCCCGAAGGCGCCTTCGGCCCCAACGCCTTCACCCTCGACTTCGGCGACGGCGCGGCCAGCTTCGACCCGGCCGCGGCGGCCGAGCGCGTGACCCGGGCCCTGGAGGCGGCGCTGGCCGCCGAGGGCCTGCACGCCGAACCCCTCATCCCCGGCAGCGAAAGCTAGATCCATGGCGGACGACGACCTGAAGCTCGACGAATTCGGACCCGAGGAAGGCGCCCTGCCCGAAACCACGGCCGATGAGGACAAGACGGCCACGGACCTCGCGCCGGTCTTCGACGTGCCGGTGAGCATCTCGGCGGTGCTGGGACGCTCGACCCTGTCGGTGGCCCAGCTCCTCCAGCTCGGCCAGGGCAGCGTGCTGGAGCTCGACCGCAAGGTCGGCGAGGCGATCGACATCTACGTGAACAACCGCCTGGTGGCCCGCGGCGAGGTCGTCATCGTCGACGAGCGCCTGGGCGTGACCATGACGGAAATCATCAAGGGCGATGACGCCGCGGCCTGACGGGCCCGGCGTTGCGAAGGAGTATCCCGATGCGGCTTCTGGTCGTCGGAAAACTGAGCGGTCAGCTCTCCACCGCCGTGAAGATGGCGATGGGCGCGGGCGCCAAGGTCAGCCACGTGGAGACCATCGCCGCGGCCACCCACGCCCTGCGCGCCGGCCAGGGCGCCGACCTCCTCATGGTGGACTATGAGCTCGACATCGCCGAGCTGATCGCGGCCAACGAGGCCGAGCGGATCCGGGTGCCGGTCGTCGCCTGCGGCGTGGGCGCCGACCCCAAGCGCGCCTCCGACGCCATCCGCGCCGGCGCCAAGGAGTTCATCCCCCTGCCGCCCGAGGCCGAGCTGATCGCCGCCGTGCTGTCGGCGGTGTCGGACGACAACCGGCCGATGGTCGTCCGCGACCCGATCATGGAGCAGGTCATCCAACTCGCCGACCAGGTGGCGCCGTCGGACGCCTCGATCCTGATCACCGGCGAGAGCGGCGCGGGCAAGGAGGTCATCGCCCGCTACGTCCACCAGAAGTCCCGCCGCGCCAGCCGGCCGTTCATCTCTGTCAACTGCGCGGCCATCCCCGAGAACCTCCTGGAGAGCGAACTGTTCGGCCACGAGAAGGGCGCTTTCACCGGCGCCGTGGCCCGCCGCGTCGGCAAGTTCGAGGAGGCCAACGGCGGCACCCTGCTGCTCGACGAAATCTCGGAGATGGACGCCCGGCTTCAGGCGAAGCTGCTTCGCGCGCTCCAGGAACGCGAGATCGACCGCGTCGGCGGGACCAAGCCCGTGAAGGTGGACATCCGCATCCTGGCCACCTCGAACCGCGACCTCGCCCAGGCCGTGAAGGACGGGGTGTTCCGCGAGGACCTGCTCTACCGCCTGAACGTCGTGAACCTGCGCCTGCCGCCGCTGCGCGACCGGCCGGGCGACGTGGTGGCGCTGGCCGAGCATTTCGTGAAGAAATACGCCGCCGCCAATGGCATGCCCGAGAAGCCGCTGTCGGCCGAGGCCAAGCGCAGGCTGGCCGCCCACCGCTGGCCCGGCAACGTGCGCGAGCTGGAGAACGCCATCCACCGCGCCGTCCTGCTGGCGGTCGGCCCCGAGATCGACGAGCACGCCATCCGCCTGCCCGACGGCCAGCCGCTCGCGCCGGCCGATCCGCACGCCCGCGCCGCCCAGGCCGCCTCGCTGGCCGCCGAGACGGCGACCCGCGGCTTCGTGGGCCAGACCGTGGCCGAGATGGAGCAGCAGCTCATCCTCGACACGCTGCAGCACTGCCTGGGCAACCGCACGCACGCGGCCACCATCCTGGGCATCTCGATCCGCACCCTGCGCAACAAGCTGAAGGAATATTCCGAGGCGGGCGTGGCCGTGCCGGCGCCGCAGACGGGCGCGAGCGCGGCGTGAGCCGCGGCGGCGTCCTCCACCTGCCCCGGCGGGCCGTCCTGGCGGGCGGCGCGGCCGTCGTGCTGGGCGCCGCCGCGCCCCTGCCCGACTTCCAGGCCCTGGAGCGCCGGCTCGAAGGCGGACGGCTGGGCGTCCACGCCACGAACGGCAAGGCGAACCTCTCCTACCGGGCCGGCGAGCGCTTCCCGATGTGCTCGACCTTCAAGACCCTGCTGGCGGCGCGCGTGCTCGTCCGGGTCGATGCGGGCGAGGAGCAGCTCGACCGCGCGATCGCCTACGGCCCAGCGGACATGCTCCCGCACGCCCCGGTCACCGCCGCGCACCTCGCCGAGGGACGCCTGAGCGTCGAGGCGCTGTGCGAGGCCATCGTCCAGGTGAGCGACAATCCGGCCGCCAACCTGCTGCTTAAGACGGTCGGCGGGCCGGCGGGCCTGACGGCCTGGCTGCGGGCCATCGGCGACGACGTCACCCGCCTCGACCGCTGGGAGACCGAACTCAACAGCTCCATCCCCGGCGATCCGCGCGACACCACCACGCCCGCCGCCATGACCCGCGTCTGCGCGAAGCTGCTGCAGGGCGACGTCCTGAAGCCGGCGTCCCGGGAACGGCTCTCGGTGTGGCTCGAAGGGACCTCCACGGGCCTGAAGCGCCTGCGCGCGAACCTCCCGGCCGGTTGGCGGGCCGGGGACAAGACGGGGACGGGCGACAACGGCTCCGCCAACGACGTGGCGGTCTTCTGGCCGCCCGGCGGCGGCCTGATCCTGGCGGCCGGCTACGTCACGGCGACCAAGGTTCCCCTGGCGGTGCGTGAAGAGGTCCTGGCCGAGGTCGGCCGGCTGGTGCGCGAGGGGCTCGCCTGATGGCCGACACGGGGTTCTCCGGCCGCGTCTCCGCGGCGCCGTCGCCCAAGGAGGTGTGGGGCTGGCTCGCGCGCGGCGAGGTGGGCCTGGCGCTCGGCATCGTCGGCATCATCGTCCTGCTGATCCTGCCCGTGCCGGCGCTGCTGCTGGACGCGCTGCTCGCGGTGTCGATCGCCTCGGCCGTCCTGATCCTGATGACGGCGCTGCTGATCAAGAAGCCGCTGGAGTTCACGTCCTTCCCCACCGTGCTGCTGGTGGCGACGCTCTACCGGCTGGGCCTCAACATCGCCTCGACCCGGCTGATCCTGGGCCACGGCCACGAGGGCGCCCACGGCGCGGGCCACGTCATCGAGACGTTCGGCAAGCTGATGATGGGGGGCAATTACGTCATCGGCGTGATCGTGTTCGCCATCCTTGTGCTGGTGAACTTCGTGGTCATCACCAAGGGCTCGGGCCGCATCGCCGAGGTGTCGGCGCGCTTCACCCTGGACTCCATGCCCGGCAAGCAGATGGCCATCGACGCCGACCTGTCGGCCGGCCTGATCGAGCAGGACGAGGCCAAGAGGCGCCGCAAGGAGCTGGAGCAGGAGAGCACCTTCTTCGGGGCCATGGACGGCGCCTCGAAGTTCGTCCGCGGCGACGCCGTGGCGGGCCTGGTGATCGTGGCGATCAACGTGATCGGCGGCATCCTGATCGGGGTGATCCAGCACAAGGTCCCGCTGGCCCAGGCGGCCTCCAGCTACACCCTGATGACCATCGGCGACGGCCTGGTGAGCCAGATCCCGGCGCTGGTCATCTCGATCGCCGCGGGCCTGCTGGTCTCGAAGGCGGGCGTGGAGGGCGCGGCCGACAAGGCCCTGGTCGCTCAGCTCGCCATGAACCCGATCAGCCTGGGCATGGTCTCGGCGGCGGCCGGCGTCATCGCGTTCATCCCGGGCATGCCGATCATCCCCTTCGCCCTGATCTCGATGGGCGCGGGCGCGCTGGCCTGGCGGCGGTCGCAGAAGGCCGCCGAGCCGGAGGTTGTCGAGGTGGCGCCGGCGGCTCCCGCCGAGGAGGAGGAGCCGATCTCGAGCACGCTCGCCATCGACGAGATCAAGATCGAGCTGGGCTATGGCCTGCTGGGGCTGATCAACGACCTCGACGGGCGCCGCCTCACCGACCAGATCAAGGCGCTGCGCAAGACCCTGGCCGCCGACTTCGGCTTCGTGATGCCCAGCGTGCGCATCCTGGACAACATGCGCCTGCCCTCCCAGGGCTACTGCATCCGGATCAAGGAGATGGAGGCGGGTTCGGGCGAGGTGCGCCTGGGCCAGCTCATGGCCATGGACCCGCGCGGCGGCCAGGTGGAGTTGCCCGGCGAGCATGTGAAGGAGCCGGCCTTCGGCCTGCCGGCCACCTGGATCGACGACGGCCTGCGCGAGGAGGCCACCTTCCGCGGCTACACCATCGTCGACCCGGCCACGGTGCTGACCACCCACCTGACCGAGATCCTCAAGGAGAACATGCCCGAGCTGCTCTCGTACGCCGAGGTGCAGAAGCTGCTCGCCGACCTGCCCGCCCAGCAGAAGAAGCTGGTGGACGACCTGGTGCCCGGCGTCGTCAGCGTCACCACCATCCAGCGCGTGCTCCAGGCCCTGCTGCGCGAGCGCGTCTCGATCCGGGACCTGGGCGCCATCCTGGAAGGCGTGGGCGAGACCGCCCCGCACACCAGCTCCATCACCCTGCTCGTCGAACAGGTCCGCGCCCGGCTGGCCCGCCAGCTCTGCTACGCCCACCGGGGCGACGACGGGGCCCTTCCGATCGTCACCCTGTCGCCCGAGTGGGAGACCGCCTTCGCCGAGGCGCTGGTCGGCCAGGGCGAGGACAAGCAGCTCGCGCTCGCCCCCTCGCGCCTGCAGGACTTCATCCGCGGCGTCCGCGAAACCTTCGAGCGCGCGGCCCTGGCGGGCGACACGCCCGTCCTGCTGACCAGCCCCGGCATCCGGCCCTACGTCCGCTCGATCATCGAGCGCTTCCGCGGCCAGACCCCGGTGATGAGCCAGAGCGAGATCCACCCCCGGGCCCGCCTGCGGACGGTGGGAGCGATCTAGATCCGACCCGCCTCCGTCCGGCCCGGCCCTCTCCTCCCCCATCGGAGGAGGGGGACCATGCGCCAGCACGGTCCGACCTCTCGCCCGTTGCAGGCGGACGTTCCGGCTGGTAGCCGTTCGCTCCGGACAGGCCCCGTCGCAGGGGCGCCTCTTTGAGTCTCAGGTTTCGGATGCGGCGACCTCTCGAAAGACCCCACGGCCCGGGCGCGCAGTTCCTCTGGGACCTGCTGACCTTCGAGCGGCTGATGACCAACCAGGTGATCCACCTGGTCTACTGGGCGGGCATCGGCGTCATCGCCATCATGGCCTTCGGCGTGCTGGGCGCCACGGTGGGCGTGGCCGTCCGGGAGGGCAGCATCCTGGGCATCTTCCTAGCGCTGGCGGTGCTGGCCGTGGGCCTGCTGGGCGTGGCCGCCGCCGTGCTGCTGTGGCGCTCGTTCTGCGAGTTCTACGTGACGATCTTCAAGATCAGCGAGGACCTGGCGGTCCTGCGCCGCGACGTCGAAGAGGAACGCGCCCGCCAGGGGCGCTAGGTTCGATCGGGTTCATCGGAGGCTCCGCCGTCTCTCCTCCCCCATCGGGGGAAGAGAATGGGGCGTCACCGATGTGGACAAGGCCTAGCGGGCCTTCCGGAGGCCCAGCTCGTCCAGGGCGGCGCTCTCGCGGCGGCCGGCTTCCTTCAGCTCCAGCAGGCGCGCGGACTCGGCCACCTGCTCGTACTTCTTCTGGGCCTCGAACGCCTCGGTGAGGGCGTCGCGGGCGCCGGCCTCCTCGGCCAGCAGGGTCTCGATGTCGGCCTGGATGGCTGTCTTCTTCAGCCGCAGCCCCTCCAGATAGGCCGCGATGCTCAGCCCCGCCTGCGGATCGGTCGCCGCCCCGGCGATCTCGGCGTCGGCCTCCGCCAGTAGGCGGGCCAGCCGCTGCTGCGCGGCCATGCGGCGGTCCACCACCTCGGCCAGGCGCTTCTGCAGGGTCTCCACCTCATAGGAGGCGAGCTTGATGAGGGACTGCGACCAGCTCATGCGGCGACCTCGATCTGCTCAGGAACACCGCCCAGGATCATGGCCAGGCCGGCGAAGGACTCCTCCAGCCCGGTGGCGTCGTGCGGGTCCTGCGCCAGGAACGCCTCGAGGGCGGGATTGAGCGCGATGGCCCGGTCGATCAGCGGATCGGCGCCGGCGCGGTAGGCGCCGATGCGGATCAGCTCCTCCATGTTGGCGTAGGCCGACAGCGCCTGGCGGGCCTGTTTCACGACCTCGCGCTCGTGCGGCTGCTGGCAGCCCGGCATGGTCCGGCTGATCGACTTCAGCACGTTGATGGCCGGGAAGCGGCCGCGCTCGGCGATGACCCGCTCCATGACGATGTGGCCGTCCAGGATGCCGCGCACCGCGTCGGCGATGGGCTCGTTGTGGTCGTCGCCGTCCACCAGCACGGTGAAGAGGCCGGTGATCGGCCCCGCCCGCGTGCCGTCCGGGCGGATGGGCCCGGGGCCCGCCCGCTCCAGCAGCTTGGGCAGTTCGGTGAAGACGGTGGGGGTGTAGCCCTTGGTGGTCGGCGGCTCGCCGGCGGCCAGGCCGATCTCGCGCTGGGCCATGGCGAAGCGCGTGACGCTGTCCATCAGGCACAGGACCTCCAGGTCCTGGTCGCGCAGGAACTCGGCGATGGCCATGGTCATGTAGGCGGCCTGGCGACGCTTGAGCGCCGGCTCGTCCGAGGTGGCGACCACGACGATGGCGCGCTTCAGCCCCTCCTCGCCCAGGGTCTCCTCGATGAACTCGCGGACCTCGCGGCCCCGCTCGCCGATCAGGCCGACCACGACGGCGTCGCAGTCGGCGTTCTTGGCCAGCATCGAGAGCAGCACCGACTTGCCGACGCCGGAGCCGGCGAAGACGCCCAGGCGCTGGCCGCGGCAGCAGGTGGTGAAGACGTTCATGGCCCGCACGCCCAGGTCCAGGCGCTCGCCCACCCGGGCCCGCGCGTGGGCGGCCGGCGGCGGGGCGCGCAGGGGGTAGCTCGCCAGGCCCTGGGGCAGAGGCCCCTTGCCGTCGATGGGATGGCCGAAGGCGTCGACGATGCGGCCCAGCCAGGCGCGCGTGGGGCGCACGGCCGACCCTTGCGGTTCGATGCGGATCTCGGCCCCGGGCGCCACGCCCTCGACGGGTCCGAACGGCATCAGGAGGGCGCGGGTGTCGCGGAAGCCCACCACCTCGGCGGCCAGCGGGTCATGGCCGAAGCGGGCGATCTCGGCGCGCGCGCCGACGGCCAGGCGCGTCAGCCCGCCCCGGGCCTCGATCAGGAGGCCGTTCACGGCCGCGACGCGGCCGGACACCGTCAACGGATCGAGCCGCTCGATGGCGGCTGTCAGACTCTGCACGAACGCCCCCAAACCAGCCGCATCAAGATTCGGGTGTTCGGCGTTAAGCGGCGGTGAAGATCGCCGCCGCGGCGGGCGTCAGTTGCAACGGAAGGTGCACACGGCGCCGCGCGTGCAGGCGATGGAACCCTGCGACGCGAACATGCTGGACCAGTTCTGCGGAACCAGAGGCTGGCAGTTCGGCGCGTTGGCCTCCAGCGGCATCTCCGCGCCGGTGTTGTTGTTGAGGTAGACGCAGCGCGCCTTTCCGCCGCCAAGCTCGGCGCGGGCCAGGATGTAGAGCTGCTGCACCGGCGAGAAGATCGGCGGCACGCTCTCCGACGACATGGTGAGGGTCTGCGGGCACGATATGGGCAGTCCAAGGCCGGTCGCCCCCACCTTCGCGGGAGCCTGGGCCGCCGCCGAACCGGCCAGCCCCGCCGCGACGGCCATCAGGCCGACCATCAGAGAGCGTTGCATGTTCCCTCCCCCAAACAAGCCCGCCTTAGTTGCGCGGGGACGCAGGCCGGCGCAAGGCGTTAGTGCAGGCTCTCCTGCACGCCCTCGGTAGCGCCCGCCTCCCGCCGCCACGGCAGCCGCTGGCGCACCGTCTGGCCGCGCGCGGCGGCGCTCTCCAGCATGGGCCTGGCCGCCTCGGCGATCCGGCGACGGTTGCGCCAGGCCAGCACCCCGGCCACGCCCAGGGCCGCCGCGCCGATCAGCAGCACGGGGTTCTTGGGAACGTAGCGGGCGACGGGGCGCACCACGGGAATGATCGCGCCCATGCGCTTCAGCCGTTCGCGGCCGAGCAGGCTGGAGCGGCCGGTTTCGGACGGAATGTCGGGCGGGATCTCTGGGGTCGGCTGCATGGCGTCTCACCTTCGCTTCGAGGCCGAAAACCCGCGACCCCGTCGAGGCGTTCCCGCCCCCTGCTTCGGGCGGGCCGTCCAATCACAAAAGATTCAACGGACCCGTGAGTCGCACCCCTCACGAGGCCGCTTGAGTCGGATTCTCAAATCACGTTAACGATTCGGTCAGACGGGCTAGTTCTCATTAACCAGTCTTAAATTAACTCGCTGGCAAGGTGACGGCGAGGTGTGGGCGGATTCCGAAGAATTCGCTGGGGCTTGCGGGTAGTCGTTAGGAGAGGCGAATGCGCGTACTGTTGATCGAGGACGACAGCGCTACCGCGCAAAGCATCGAACTGATGCTGAAGTCCGAGGGCTTCAACGTCTATACCACCGACCTCGGTGAGGAAGGCGTCGATCTGGGCAAGATCTACGACTACGACCTGATCCTGCTGGACCTGAACCTGCCGGACATGAGCGGCATGGACGTGCTGCGCACGCTGCGGGTCGGCAAGATCAACACCCCGATCATGATCCTGTCGGGCACGGCCGAGATCGAGACGAAGGTGAAGACCTTCTCCGGCGGAGCCGACGACTACATGACCAAGCCCTTCCACAAGGACGAGCTGGTCGCCCGCATCCACGCCGTGGTCCGCCGCTCCAAGGGCCATGCGCAGTCGGTCATCAGGACCGGCGACATTACGGTCAACCTGGACGCCAAGACGGTCGAGGTGAACGGCATCCGCGTCCACCTGACCGGCAAGGAATACCAGATGCTGGAGCTCCTCTCGCTTCGGAAGGGCACGACCCTCACGAAGGAGATGTTCCTGAACCACCTCTACGGCGGCATGGACGAGCCCGAGCTGAAGATCATCGACGTCTTCATCTGCAAGCTGCGCAAGAAGCTGGCCGCCGCCGCCGACGGCAAACACCACATCGAGACGGTGTGGGGCCGCGGCTACGTCCTGCGCGATCCGCAGGAAGGCGTGATCGCCGCCTAGATCGTACAGTTCCGAGGAGAGTACGGACGCCCACCCTCGCCGGTGGGCGTTTTCGTTTTCGGCCGGGCCAAGCTAGCCTGACGGCAAAGCGGCTCGGGAGGGACGGTCCGTGAGCAGGTTGATGGCCTTGGTCCTGGCGCTGCTGGCCGGCGTCTGGATCGCTTGGTTCGGGGAACGGCTGCCCGACCCCGCGCCGCCGGACGCGCCGGCCAAGACCTTCTCGGCCGGCCGGGCCATGGCCGACGTCCGCGCCATCGCCGCCCGCCCGCATCCCATCGGCTCGCCCGAGAACGCCCGGGTGCGCGACCACCTCGTCGCCCGGATGCAGGCCCTGGGGCTCGAGACCACGGTGCGGCGCAGCTCCGGCGTCAACAGCCGCGAGATGCGCGGCGAGCTGGCCGTGGCGGGCGCCGCCGTGGAGAACCTCGTCGGCGTGCTGCCTGGGCGCGACCGGCGCCTGCCGGCCGTCGCCGTCATGGCCCACTACGACAGCGTGCCCGGCTCCCCCGGCGCGGCCGACGACGCCGCCGGAACCGCCGCGGCGCTGGAGATCGCGCGCGCGCTCAAGGCCCGGGGCGTCCCGGCCCGCGATGTCGTCTTCCTGATCACCGACGGCGAGGAGAGCGGCCTCCTGGGCGCCGAGGCCTTCTTCCACCGCGACCCGCTGGCCAGGCGGCTGGGCTTCGTCCTCAACATGGAGGCGCGCGGCGGCGGCGGGCGCGTGCAGATGTTCGAGACCGGCGCCGGCAACGGCCGGACCATCGACCTGTTCCGCCGCGCCGTCGACCGGCCCGCGGCCACCGCCCTCTCGACCTTCGTCTACCAGCAGATGCCGAACGGCACGGACTTCACCCTGCCCAAGGAGGCGGGCCTCCAGGGGCTGAACTTCGCCTTCATCGGCCGGCAGTTCGACTATCACTCGGTGACCTCCACCCCGGCCCACCTGGACCAGGGCTCGCTGCAGGAGATGGGCGACCAGGTGCTGGCCGCGACCGTGGCGGCGGCCTATGCCCCGTCGCTGCCCGCCAAGGCGCCCAACGCCGCCTACAGCCAGGTTCCGGGCGGACTGTTCGTGGCCTACCCGGCCTGGGCCGGCTGGATCGTCATCGCCGCCTCGGCCCTGCTGATCGGCCTCGGCGCCTGGCGCGCGCGGCGGCGCGGCGAGCTGCCGTGGATCGACGCGTGCCGGGGCGCGGGGGCACTCCTCTTCGCCCTTCTGGGCGGGGTGGCGGTGCTGAACCTCGCCCGCGCGGCGACGGGAGCCGGCGCCGGCTGGTTCGAACAGCGCTGGCTGCTGGCCCAGGCCCACCGCTGGGAAGCGGCCGTGCTGCTGCTGGCGCTGGGCTTCCTGCTGCTGGCGGCCGCTACGGCCTCGCGGGGCCGGCGGCTCGTGGCGGCGCTGCCGGCGCTGGCGGGCGTCGCCGCCTTCGCCCTGAACCGGACGGACATGATCGCCCTGGGGGCCGGGCTCGCGGCCGGCCTGATCGGCCTCTTCGCCTACTGGCGCCCGTCCACCCGCGCCGGCGCCTGGACCGGCGTGCTGGCGGTGGGGCTCGTCCTCGCCCTCGCTCTCCAGGTCGCGGCCCCGACCATCGCCTATGTGATCGCCTGGCCGCTGCTGGCGGCGGCGGTCGGCGCGGCAGCCACCGACATGGGCGCCCGGCCGGGCCTGCCGTCGCTGGGCGTCCTGGCGGTACTCGCCGCCCTCGTGACCGGCTTTGCGGGCGCCTACGCCCACGTGGCCTATCTGAGCCTCGACGTGATGCTGCTGCAGGCCCTGCCCATGGCCATGGCGGCGCTGGCGCTCTGGCCCCTGGCCCAGCCGGCGGAGGGCGCGCCGCCCGCTCGCCTGATCGGTCCTCTGCTGCTGGTCGCGGGCGCGGTCGTGACCCTGGTCGTGCGCCTCGATCCGCCCTGGAGCGCCCGCCATCCGGAACTGACCTACGTCGCCTACCATGTGGACCAGGGCGGCGGTCATGCCTGGCGCATCAGCCTGGCGCCCAACACCCCGCTCTGGACGCGCCAGGCGCTCACCGCCGACGGCGGGGCGATCGGCGAGATCGAGCACTGGCTGGCCCGCCAGCCGATCAAGGCCGCCGTGGCGCGGCCCGTCGAGGAGGCCCCGCCGCAGATCGAGCTGTTCGATCTGCCCGACGGCCGCCTCGTGCTGCGGGCGGTCCCGCCGCACGGCGCGCGAAGCCTGGCCCTGCGCCTGCGCCCCAGCGCGCCCGCCGCCATCGAGCGCCTGGCCGAGGTGGACAGGCGGCTGCCGCTGAAGCCCGGCCGCTGGACGCGCATCGAATGGGAAGCCGCGCCGGCCGGCGTCGAGATCGTGCTGAAGCCCGAGGCCCCGGGCGCCCTCGACGTGCGCTACGCCGCGACCCTGGAGCGCTGGCCGAAGGGCGCGACGCCCCTGCCCCCGCGGCCCAGGGACGTCATGGCCTTCGACAGCTCGGATTCCACCATCGTGACCGGTTCGCGCCGCTTCACTTGGAAGGCCGGGGCCGCTATCGGGGCGCCATGAGCGACGTCATCATCTATCACAACCCCGCCTGCGGCGCCTCGCGCAACACCCTGGCCCTGCTCCGCGAGAAGGGCGTCGAGCCCAAGGTCGTCGAGTACCTCAAGGAGGGCTGGACGAAGGACCAGCTCAAGGACCTGCTGAAGACCATGGGCGCCTCGGCCCACGACATCCTGCGGGTGCGCGGCACCAACGCCGAAGAGCTGGGCCTGACCGATCCCGCCGCCTCGGACGAGGCCCTGATCGCGGCGATGATCATCGAGCCGATCCTGGTGAATCGACCTATCGTGGTGACGCCCAAGGGCGCGGCGCTCTGCCGGCCCCCGGAGCTGGTCCTGGGACTCCTTTAGGGAGCGCGTGACAATTCGACCGGTGACGCCGCGGCGTCTTCCGGGCATGTTCCGCGCGGGGCCGCGGCCCGCAAGGGCCCCGCGGGGGAATTGTGACAGTTTGGCTTTGCGTAGCCGATGCCTTAACGAGGCCGCGGCTAGTACGGGGGCGTGATGGCTGAATTCGACCCGAGACGTTTCTCGTTCCGGATCGCGCCGCGCGTGGCGGCGGGCGGCGGGGCGCTGATCGCCCTGTTCGTGGCCTGGAAGTTCACCGACACCACCAGCGAACCGTCGGAGCCGCCGTTGGCGCCCGAAGCGGTCGCGGCCCTGGAACACGCCGCCTTCACCCAGGCCAAGGCCCAGCCCGGCTACGCGCGGGTCGAGAACGTGCCCGTGAAGGTGCTGCGCGGCGAGACCCTGGAAGAGGCCGTCCAGCGCGCCGGCGTCGCCCCCGAGGAGGCCCGGATGGCGGTCGCCATGCTGGGCCAGGCCATGGACACCGTGCACATCAAGGCCGGAATGGCGTTCGACGCCGCCGTCGCCAAGCCCCGCGCCGAGCGCGGCCCGGCCCGCCTGATCGGGCTTTCCATGCGCACCGGCCCGGCCACCGCCGTCACCCTGTCGCGCACCTTCGACGGCGCCCTGCGCCTTCGCGCGCTTGAGGAAGAGGTCAGCCAGGAGACCACCGTCGCGGACGGCGAGATCCACGGCTCGCTCTACGAGAGCGCCGCCAAGCTGGGCGCCACGCCCGACATCGTGGCCAAGGTCTCGAAGCTGTTCTCCCACAAGATCGACTTCGAGCGCGACATCAAGGCCGGCGACGAGTTCAAGCTGGTGTTCGACCGCAAGGTCACCGAGAGCGGCCGCACCATCGAGACCGGGGAACTGGAGTACGCCGAAATCCGCGGCGTGAAATTCTACCGCTTCGAGCGGGGCGACGGCGACGTCGAGTACTTCGACGAGAACGGCAAGAACATCCGCGGCTTCCTGCTGCGAACGCCCGTCGACGGGGCCCGCATGACCTCGAACTTCGGGATGCGTCGCCACCCGGTGCTGGGCTACGCCCGCGCACACCAGGGCGTGGACTTCGGCGCCGGCACGGGCACCCCGATCCTGGCGGCCGGCGACGGCGTGGTGGTCAAGGCCAGCCGCTGGGGCGGCTACGGCAACTGGCTGCAGATCCGCCACTCCGGCGGCTGGGACACCGGATACGCCCATCTCTCGCGCTATGCCAAGGGCGTGCGGCCCGGAACGCGGGTGCGCCAAGGCCAGGTCGTGGGCTACGTCGGCACCACCGGCCTCTCCACCGGCCCGCACCTGCACTACGAAGTCTGGCTCAAGGGCCGCCGGGTCAATCCCGTGGGGGCCAAGGTCCCGCAGGGCACGGTGCTCACGGGGGCCGAGCTCGCCCGCTTCCGGGCCCAGAAGGCCCGCATCGAGCGCCTCCTCGAGACCGGCGGCCAGTCGCCCGTGCGCAGCTACGCCTCGCTGGACGCCGCCCGCGGCCGCTGAGCCGCGATATAAGTCTTGCAACAAGGGTCAAGCTTGGGCGTTGAATCCCCTGGAATGATCGGGGGGTTCGCGGATGGGCCAACTCACCACCGAGACGGGCGAGCGGGTCCGCAGGGCCGTCGGCGCCTGGACCGCGCCGCCTGACGTCGCCGGCCTAAACGAACTGTTGCGCTACCTTGGCCGATGGCGCTCACAGATGCTCGCCAACACCTACCTCGCCCACCAAGGCCCGCGGATCCACGGCGGTCCCTTCGCGGGCATGGAGTACGCCGCCCGCGCCACCGAGGGCGCCCTGATCCCGCGCCTCCTGGGCACCTATGAATCCGAGTTGCATCCGCACCTCGAGCGCTTCCTGGCCGAAGGCGTGGATTGCGTTGTCGATGTCGGATGCGCCGAGGGATACTACGCGGTGGGCCTGGCCCGGCGCCTGCCGCGGGCGGTCGTCTATGCCTACGACATCTCGCCCCACGCCCGGCAGGCGTGCGTGACGCTGGCGGAGCGCAACGGCGTCGGCGACCGCGTCGTGGTCCGCGAGGAATTCCGGCCGCATGACTTCGAGGCCTTCGCCGGCCGGCGGGTCCTGGTCGTGATGGACGTGGAGGGCGCGGAGACCGAGCTCCTGCGTCCCGACCTCAGCCCGGCCCTGGCGGGGATGCGGCTGATCGTCGAGACGCACGACCCGCGCGGCGTCGGGGTGCTGGAGGACCTGCGCGGGCGCTTCGAAGCCACGCACGAGGTGCTCCGCATCGACCAGGCGCCGAAAACCTTCGACATGCCCGACTGGCTGCGGGCGCTGCCGCACCTCGACCAGTTGCTGGCGGTGTGGGAATGGCGGGGCATCCCCACGCCCTGGCTGGTGATGAGACCGAAAGCCCGTTGACGCCGGTCAATGGCGGCGGATGCGGGCGCGCTCAGATGGCGGGATGCGCAAGCTCGCCCTGCCGATCGCGGCCATGATCCTGCTCGCCGCCGGCGCCGTCCGGGCCGAGACGCCCACGCCCGAACAGGGCGAGATCCTGGTCCAGCGCCATTGCGGCGGCTGCCACGCCACGGGCCGCAGCGGCGACAGCGCGGAGCCGGCGGCGCCGCCGTTCCGCGAACTGCACCGGCGCTACGAGCCCGAGACCCTGGCCGAGGCGCTGGCGGAGGGCATCCTCACGGGCCACCCCGCCATGCCGGAGTTCCGGTTCCAGGAGGACGAGGTGCGCTCGATCATCCTGTACCTGGACAGCATCCAGACGCGCCGGAAGGCCGAGCGTTAGGCGTCGAAGACGATCACGGAGCGGGCGATCGAGCCGGTCTTCATCTCGGCGAAGGCCTCGTTGACCTGCTCCAGCTTCAGCCGCCGGGAGATCATCTCGTCGAGCTTCAGCTTGCCGGCCATGTACATGTCCACCAGGCGCGGCATGTCGACCGGGAAGCGGTTCGAGCCCATCAGCGAGCCCTGGATGCGCTTCTCGCCCAGGAAGGCCGCGCCCATCAGGCTGATGCTCTGGCCCACCGGGATCATGCCGATGATGTTGGCCGTGCCGCCGCGGCGCAGCATGTTGAAGGACTGCTCGGCGGTCTTGGTCATGCCGAGCGCCTCGAACGAGTGATGCACCCCGCCCTTGGTCATCTCGATCACCGCCTTCACGGGATCGACTTCCGAGGCGTTGACGAAGTCGGTGGCGCCGAACGCCCGGGCGAAATTCTCCTTACCCGCGACCACGTCGATGGCGATGATCCGGCCCGCGCCAGCGATGGCCGCGCCGTTGATGGCCGACAGGCCCACGCCGCCGCAGCCGATGACGGCCACGGTGTCGCCCGGCCGGACGTTGGAGGTGTGGATCACCGCGCCCACGCCGGTCATCACCGAACAGCCGATCAGGGCCGCGCGGTCCAGCGGCATGTCCTTGCGGATGGCCACGCAGGCGTGCTCGTGGATCAGCATCTGCTCGGCGAACGACGAGAGGTTCAGGTACTGCATCATCGGCCCGTTGGGGGCCGTCAGGCGGGGCTCGTCGCCCTCGTCGCGCTTGGTCTCGGGGCTGACGCACAGGCTCATGTGGCCGGTCAGGCAGTGCTCGCAGTGGCCGCAGAAGGCCGACAGGCAGGTGATGACGTGGTCGCCCGGCTTCACGGTGCGGACCTCGGAGCCCACCGCCTCGACGATCCCGGCGCTCTCGTGGCCCAGCACGGCCGGCAGCGGGTGGGGATAGGAGCCTTCCACGAAGTGCAGGTCCGAGTGGCAGACGCCGGCCGCGGCGGTGCGGATCAGCACCTCGTGCGGGCCGGGCTTGGAGATCTGCACGTCCTCGATCTGAAGCGGCTTGCGGACTTCGCGCAGCACGGCGGCCTTCATGTCGTTTCCCCTGGTTTCGGTCTGGTTCGGCCAAAGCCTTATCGCCGTTCACCTGCGCCTGGGAAGCATCTTTAGGGCGAAACCGGTCGACAGATGCGCCGGCCCCTTCCATCTAGGGCCGATGGACGACGCCCGGCCGCCCAAGACGGTCACCGCCTTCGATGTCTTCCTGGCCTTCCTGAAGCAGGGCCTGACCGCGTTCGGCGGGCCGGTGGCGCACCTCGGCTACTTCCGCAAGGAGTTCGTCGAGCGCCGGGGCTGGGTGTCTGAAGCCACCTTCGCCGACCTGCTGGCGCTCTGCCACTTCCTGCCGGGACCGGCGTCCAGCCAGCTCGGCATGGCCATCGGCCTGCGCCAGGCGGGGCTGGCGGGCGCGCTCGCGGCCTTCGCGGGCTTCACCCTGCCGGCGGCGACGGCGATGATCGCCTTCGCCTATTTCGCCACCGGCCTGGAGGCCCGGTTCGGCGGCGGGTGGATCCACGGGCTGAAGGTGGCCGCGGCGGCGGTCGTCCTCCAGGCCCTGGCGTCCATGGCCCGCACCCTGGCCGTCGGTCCAATCCGCGCCGGCATGGCGATCGGCGCGGGCCTGGGCCTGGCGCTCGCCAGCGGCGGACCGGTGGCCCAGGTGGGCGTGATCCTGGCTGGCGGGGCGTTCGGCTTCGCCCTGCTCCGCGACACGCCGGCCGAGCAGGCGCCCGACGCGGCCTCGGAAGCCATCGACATCGACAGCGCGATCATCGCGCTCTGCCTGTTCGCGGGCCTGCTGCTGGCCCTGCCGTTCTTCGCCGCCCTGCTGCAGAACCCGGGCCTGGGCCTGGCCAGCGTCTTCTACCGCACCGGCGCCCTCGTCTTCGGCGGCGGCCACGTGGTCCTGCCCCTGCTGGAGAGCGAGGTGGTCGACCGCGGCTGGCTCGATCAGGACACCTTCCTGGCCGGCTACGGCGCCGTCCAGGCCCTGCCCGGCCCGCTGTTCAGCTTCGCGGGCTTCGTCGGCGCGGCCCAGGGCTATGGTCCGCGCGGCGTGGCCGGCGGCCTGATCGCCGTCTTCTCGATCTTCCTGCCCTCCCTCCTGCTCATCATCGGCGTCCTGCCGTTCTGGGACCGGCTGAAGACCGAGGCCTGGGCGCGCGGCGCCCTTGCGGGCGTGGGCGCGGTGGTCGTGGGCCTGCTGGGCGCGGCGCTCTGGAACCCGGTGCTGTCCAGCACCGTCGAGCGGCCGTCCGACTGGGCGCTGATCGCCGCCGCCTTCGTCTTCCTGCAGGTGGCGAAGCTGCCGCCGTGGCTGGTGGTGGTCGGCTTCGCCGTGGCGACGGGGGTGTTCCTCTAGGCCAGCGCCTCCTGCGGCTGGACCTTCGGCAGGCGGGGCGTCCAGAGCGCGGGGAGCCTGGGCCAGCGGAAGGTCCATTCGGTCCGGCGCGGGATGCAGGACTCCAGGGCTTCGATCAGGCGCTCGGCCGGGCCGTCGTTCAGGAAGTGGTTGGCGCCCTCGGTGCGCACCAGGCGGATCGGGCGGCGGGTCACGGTCTCGGCCGCCAGGCGCTCGGCCGCCTCCAGCGGGGCGAAGTCGTCCTTGTCGCCGTGGATCATGTGGATCGGCACGTTCACCTTGGCCAGCGCGCGCCGGGCGTGGCGGAGCTGGGGCCGCTGGCCGGTGACCTCGATGACCGCGTTGCGCAGGTCGCGCGGGATGACCTTCAGCGCCTTGCCGCCCACGTCCAGCAGCCAGCGGGCGGTCGGGCCGGCCTCGCCGAAGAAGCCCGACAGGAGGACGAGGCCGGCCACCTTGCCCGGGTTCTGCTCGGCCATGATCGAGGCGATGGCCGCGCCGTAGCTCTGGCCCACCAGCAGCACCTTCTGGCCGCGCGCGGCCTTCAGCACCGGCGCCAGCGCCTCGGCCTGGACGCGGATGTCGGTCACCGGATGCAGCGGCTCGGATCCCGCGTAGCCCGGCCGGTCGACCACCACCATCTCGCGGTCCTGCGGCAGCTCGGCCAGCGTCTCGGCCCAGTATTCGGCCCAGGACGGGGCGCCGGTGATCACCACGATCCTCCAGGGGGCGGGCGCCTCGCGCGGGGTCTCCAGCGCCGAGATGCGCCAGCCGTGACCGCCGCCGGCGATGAAGCTCGTTCGCCGCACCACGGTCTCGGGAAAGTCGGCGGACGTGGGCGCGTGCTCGACGCGGCCGGTGGCCGCGGCCTCGATGCAGGCCCATCCCATCGCGATCACGCCCCTGGGCCGTTTGCGCGGCACGGCATCCTCCTCGGCTTTCCGACACTCACCTCGTGAGGGCAAACGCGCGGTTCAAGGCCGAGGTTTCCATTGGGTTCCGGGGCGGACCGTTCCTCAGCCGGCGGGTTGCACGACGGCCACAGCCAAGGCCTCGGGCAACGCATCGCGCAGCTCGCGCTTCAGCACCTTGCCGGTCGGGCCGATGGGCAGCTCGGCGACGATCCGCACCTCGTCGGGCGTCCACCACTTGGCGACCCGCTCGGCCACGTGGGCCTTCAGGACCTCGGGGTCGGCGGTCTGGCCCGGGCGCAGCACCACCAGCAGCAGGGGCCGCTCGTCCCACTTCGGATGCGGCACGCCGACGGCGGCGGCCATGGCCACGGCCGGATGCGAGCAGACGGCGTCCTCCAGGTCGAGGGTCGAGATCCACTCCCCGCCCGACTTGATGACGTCCTTGGCCCGGTCGGTCAGGCGCAGGTAGCCCTCCGGGTCCAGGGTGGCGATGTCGCCGGTGTCGAACCAGCCGTCGTCGGTGAAGGCCTGGGCCCCTTCGTGCTTGAAGTAGGCGCTGGCCACCCACGGTCCCCGCACCTGCAACGCGCCGGGGCTCTTGCCGTCGCGGGGCAGTTCGGCGCCATCCTCGCCCACGATGCGCATGTCGACGCCCCAGAGGCCCCGGCCCTGCTTCAGCTTGCGCTGGAGGCGGGCCTGGCCGTCCTCGGCCGCATGGGCCGGCAGCGGGGTGTTGACGACGCCCAGCGGCGACATCTCGGTCATGCCCCAGATCTGGCGCACCTCCCCGCCCAGCCGCTGCTCGATGCGGGAGATGAGGGCCGCCGTGGGAGCGGAACCGCCGACCGCCACGGTGCGGATGGTGTCGATCGCCTGACCGGTCTGGTCCAGGTGATCGGCCACGCCGACCCAGATGGTCGGCACGCCCAGGACGAAGGTGACGGCCTCCTGGAGGATCAGCTCGCAGACGCTGGGCCCGTCGAGCGACCGGCCCGGCAGCACCAGCTTGGCCCCCACCAGCGGGGCGGCGTAGGGCGTGCACCAGGCGTTGGCATGGAACATCTGGGCGCAGGGCAGCAGCACGTCGCGGGCCGAGAAGGCGAAGGCGTCGGGCAGCGAGAGCGCGAGCGCGTGCAGCACCGTCGATCGGTGTCCGTAGAGCACGCCCTTCGGATTGCCGGTCGTGCCCGAGGTGTAGCAGAGCCCCGAGGCCGATCGTTCGTCCACCTGCGGCCAGTCGAAGTCCGGCGTCTGGGCGGCCAGCAGGTC
The DNA here is from genome assembly GCF_046463815.1 of Phenylobacterium sp. Classification (GTDB taxonomy): domain Bacteria; phylum Pseudomonadota; class Alphaproteobacteria; order Caulobacterales; family Caulobacteraceae; genus Phenylobacterium. The sequence goes on from NZ_JBKBRO010000001.1 coordinate 160,826, forward strand.
TTCGTAGATCAGGGCGCCCGGAACCTCGGCCGGCGCGTGGGCGGCGTCGGTCATGGCCACCAGGGTCTTCACCGTGGCGAGCCTGGGCCCGATCTCGGCCACCAGCCCGGCGAAGGTGATGTCGAAGAGGAGGACGGCGTCCTCGGCGTGGTTCGCCACCCAGGCCACCTGATCCGGGTGGAGGCGCGGGTTGATGGTGTGCAGCACCGCCCCGATGCCGGTGACGGCGAAGTAGAGCTCGAAGTGGCGGTGGGTGCTCCAGGCGAGCGTCGCGACCCGGTCGCCGGGCTTCACGCCCAGGGCCAGCAGGGCCTTGGCCATCCGCTTCACCCGGGCGAGCGCCTCGGCGTAGCCGTAGCGGTGGATCGGTCCCTCGACGGTGCGCGTCACCACCTCCTGATGCGGATGGTACTGGGCCGCGTACTCCAGAATGGTCGGCAGCGTCAGCGGCCGGTCCATCATCAGCGCCTGCATGGCGCGCTCCTCCCCGTTTTCTGGTTCGTTGGGGGCCTTCTAGCGCAGGCGGGCGGCGGCCGTCTTGATCCGACGATGGTCGGTTGTTTGGCGGGGCGTGGGGGGAACCACGAAAGGCACGAAAGCCACGAAAGGGGTTCGCGCCGAGACGCCGCGCGAGCGGCGGCTCAGGATCTGGGGAACCACGGAATACACGGAAGGCGCCGGCGCCCTTTCGTGGCTTTCGTGTCTTTCGTCGTCTGATCCTCGTCGCTGGGACCCATGGATTGCACGGATGGGCGGCCAGGCCCGGCCAATCCGTGAAATCGGTGAAATCCGTGGTTCGAAAGCCGCTTCGCGGCGGTCACGCCGAGCTGCGCCAGGGGGGCGGGAGGCCGGCCAGAGCCTCGGGCGGGGGCGCGGGCAGGTCGCGCCAGGCGCGGGCCGGGCCGGAATCCAGGACGGGGTCGAGGCCCAGGACGCCGCAGAGGCCGGCGAGGCGTTCGTCCAGCGGCCCGTCGCCGAAGCCGTCTTCCAGCAGGGCCTCGTCGATCGTCTCGACCCATTGGGCGAACACGTCGAGGGCGGACTCCGCGTCGTCCGGCCGTTCGGCCTCCGCCGCCTCGGTCTCCGCCTCGCGCCAGGCCAGCCGCAGGGCCGCCGCGCGCAGCTCGTCCAGCCGCGCCAGGGCGGCGCGATCCTGGGCTGCGGGCGGATGGACGCCGCCAGCCTGAGCGTCGGGCGCGAACGGCCGGACGGCCCCGAGCGGCGAATGGCGCACCCGGTGGTCGATGGCCTCGCGGCCCGCCCGCTCGCGGTCGAGCTTCAACTTGGCCTTGAGCGCCAGCGTCTGGCGCAGCGAGCGGGCCAGCCGCTGGTAGGCCCGGCCCAGGTCCGCGACCTCGTCCGCCTCCTCGGCCGCCATCAGCCGCCCATGCACCCGCTCGGCCGCCGCCAGATCCAGCTCAGCCAGCCGCCCGAGCATCCGCTCGTCCGCATCCGCGATGTGCGCCGCCTCGGTCATTGGAACAAAAAGAGAACACGAGGCGGGCGGAGAGTCAAGATTGGGATGGGGCGGCCAGTGGCGCGCTACTGATGACTGGCCCCTAACTCCGGGGCAAGGGACATCGCGACCCCAACACGCCCTTGGCGACACCTTTCTCAAACACAATATGTGCTGGGGTCAGGTTCCATGACGAAGAACACTTTCGACATCTCGCTCGAGGAACTCGCCGCCGCCGGCAAGACCGCTTCCGAGCGTGCAGACGCCGATGCCCGCGCCGCCGGGCTGCAGGTGGCCGGCCGCGAAGAAGAGCCGGTGATGTCGGCCACGGTGCTGACCTTGGGCGCGCATCTCTGCAAGTGGCCGATCGGCGATCCCGCGCTTGAGAACTACAGATTTTGCGGCCGCCGGGCCAAGGAGGGCCCGTACTGCGCCGAGCACGCCCAGATGGCGTACGAACCGGCGCTGTCGCCGAAGAAGGCCGGGCGAGGCCCAAGGCGAACACTTGATAAGCGCTCGGAGCCCCGGCGCGCGTGAGCGCAGGTCCGATTGCGACCATGATCGCCGGGCCGAGCGGCTCGGAACTGCTGGCCACGGCCCCCAACGTGGCCGCCTACGTCGCCCGCGGCGAGGCCCGGCCGGCGTTCCGGCGGGCGTTCGCGGCGCAGGCGGCGGCGTTCGAGAGGGAAGCGGGATAGTCCCCCTACCCCCGCCCGATCCTGACGGTCATGACCACGGCCACGCGGCCGCCGGCGGTGGCCGCCGCGTCCGGCAGGATCGCGGAGAAATAGGGCGAGGGGCCGCGCCAGTGGACGACCTCGGCCTCGAAGACCGTCCCGGCGAGGGGGTCGGCGCGGCGGGCATGGGCGCGCTCACGCCGCCATGCGGGCCTTGAAGACGCCGTCGGGAAGCCGCGCGGCCTTGCTGGGGTGGATGAAGAAATAGTCCTTCCACGGCGCGCCCTCGACGAGGGTGGTGCGCTCCTCCAGCCGGTCGCCGTTGAGGGCGAACATGCGGTAGCCGCGCTCGCGGAAGATATCGAGGACGGCCTCGCCCGAACCGCCAAAGCGGTCCTTGAGCATGGGCGGGTGGATCTCGATCAGCACATGGGGGCGGTCGCGGTCGAGGATGCCGCTGGCGCCCATCAGCGCCTTCTGCTCGGCGCCCTCGATGTCCATGCGGATGAAGTCCACGTGGACGATGCCCCGCTCGGCGCAGAAGCCGTCGAGGGTGACGACGGGGGTGGGCTGGAGGTCGGCGCCCTGGTCATCCAGGTCGGGGCGGGCGGCGCCCTCAGGCGCGCTCTCGGCCACATAGGCGTAGGCCCGGCCCATGCGGCCCGAAGTCTTCTTGGGCGTCACCAGCAGCAGTTCGCCCGGCCGGTCGGCCACCGCGGCGTGGATCGGCGTCACCCGGTCGCGGATGCCGTGCCAGGCGAGGCAGGTCTTCAGCACCTCGAAGGCGAAGGCCGAGGGCTCGAAGGCGTAGATGCGCGCCTTGGGCGCCACCTGGGTCATCACATAGGAATGGCGGCCGTCGCTGGCGCCCACGTGCAGGCAGACCGGCGCGCCCGACAGGAGGTCGGCGAGGTAGGGCGTCTCGGGCTCGTGCTTGGCCCAGCGGAGGTTCCGCCGCCAGGCCCGGAAGGCGTGGCCCAGCACCCGTAGCGATGGCATCCCAACTCCCTCGAGGCCTCTCCCCGCCTCTCAGCGCCCTCTTTAGGCCGCCTCGCGCACCACCGTCATCATGTAGTTCACGTCGGCGTCGGCGGATTCGCTCCACCGGCCCGTGAACGGATTGAACACGACGCCGTAGGGGCCGTCCACGCTGACCGGCTCGCCGTCGAGGAAGCCGCGGATCTCGTCGGGCTTGAGGAACTTGCTCCAATCGTGGGCGCCCGCCGGCAGCCAGCGCAGGATGTATTCCGCGCCGATCTTGGCCAGGGCCAGGGCCTTGAGGGTGCGGTTCAGGGTGGCCACGATCATGAGGCCGCCCGGCTTCAGCAGGCGGGCGCAGTCGCGGAGGTACTCGCCCGGATCGGCCACGTGCTCGATCACCTCCATGTTGAGGATCACGTCGAAGGGCGGCTCGCCGGCCTCCAGCAGGGCCTCGGCGGTGGACGCGCGATAGTCGATGGCGAGGCCCTGTTCCCGGGCATGGGTCGAGGCGGTGGCGATGTTGCGTTCGGACGCATCGACCCCGGTCACCTGGAAGCCCAGCCGCGTCATGGGCTCGGAGAGCAGGCCGCCGCCGCAGCCGATGTCGAGCAGGCGCAGGCCCTCGAACGGGCGGCGCGCCTCGGGGTCGCGCCCGAAGCGGTGGAGCGCCTGGTCGCGGATGAAGGCCAGGCGCACGGGGTTGAACCTGTGGAGCGGGGCGAACTTGCCCTTCGGGTCCCACCATTCGGCGGCGATCCGCGAAAAGGTCTCGACCTCGGCGGGGTCGATGGAGGATCTGGCGGTCATCCTCAACGTATCAGCACGACTTCGACGCCCAGGTCCAGCGAGGCCCAGGCGCGATCGGCCGTGACCGCCGGGAGGCCGAGAACCTTGGCGGTGGCGAGGCAGGCGCGGTCGCCCAGAGAAAGCCCATGGGCTCGCGTCGATCGGCGCAGGATCCCGGCCTCCAACGCCATGGGCGCGTCGAGCGGCGTGATGGCCAGATCGAGGCCGCGGACGGCGCCGGCCGCGATCTCGGGCGCGACACCGAAGTCGATGAGCCGGCTCACGACCTCGGCGGCGTTCACGGCGGAAATCGCGCCCGCCGCCAGATACCGCCCGGCCTCCTCCGCGCCGGCCTCCTCCGCGCCGGCCTCCCCCCGCAGGATGGCCAGGACCGCCGAGGCGTCCAGCACCGCCTCAGGCATCGTCGTCCTCGCGCGCGGCTTCGCGCCGGCGGTCGGCGATCAGTTCATCGACCCAGCTCACGCCTTCCTGCGCATAGGGCCTGAGCATGTCCTGGATGCGTTTCAGGGCCGTGGCGGGGCCAATGAGCTTGAACTCCGCGCCCTCCAGGCGGGCGAGGGCCGCGCCGGGGGCGTCGATGCCAAGCGCCGCACGCACGGCCGGGGGCAGGACCACCGAGCCGTCCTCCCGCACGGCGAGGCGATAGGCCCCGCCGCCCCGATCCTCCACATCGGCGGACGCCTGGGCGCCCTCGAACCGGCGCCCCGGCTCCGCCACGCCGGCGAGCGCCTCAGGTTCGCGAAGCGGTGCGGAAGGGGCGGAGGGCCGGCGGCGGCCGGCGCGGCGTTCATCCTCGACCAGCACCTGCCGCACCTGCTGATAGCTGCGGCCGATGTGGTCGGCGATCTGCCGGCGCGAGAGCCCCCCGGCGGCCAACCGGCGGATCTTGTCCGAGATGGAGAGGTTGCTCGCCGCGATGGCGTGCGGGTCGAAGTCAGCGGTCATGTCGGCGCCCCATGACGGAGTGATGTCAGTTAGTCAGTTCATTCTTCCGGAGTCAAGGGGATTGGGGGAGGACGCGCCGGGACGCGGAAGGGCAGGGTTTGCCCCAAGCGCGGCCGCGCGACGCATGGGATTGGAAGAATCTGGCCGTTGCAGCCGGGCTCCGCCGTGGCTAGAAGGCTCCGCCCTTCGGCGGCGCAGCAAAGGTGGTTCACGGCAGGTCCATGTCACGCCTCGTCATGAAATTCGGCGGAACGTCGGTGGCCGACCTGGAGCGCATCCGGCGCGTGGGCCGGCTGGTGGCGGCCGAGGTCGAGGCCGGGCGGCAGGTGGCCGTGGTGGTCTCGGCGATGGCCGGCAAGACCAACGAGCTGGTCGCCTGGACCGACGGGGCGGGTCCCGCGGCCCAGGGCATCGCGCCGTCGGACGACGAGTATGACGTGGTGGTGGCCTCGGGCGAGCAGGTGACCGCCGGCCTGCTGGCCATGACGCTCCGCAACATGGGCCTGCGCGCCAAGTCGTGGCTGGGCTGGCAGATCCCGATCATCGCCGACGACGCCCACGGCCGGGCGCGCATCGACGAGATCCCGCCCGAGAAGCTGGGCGCGGCGCTGGACGCCGGCGAGGTGGCGGTGATCGCGGGCTTCCAGGGCGTGACCCGGGACGGGCGCATCGCCACCCTGGGCCGGGGCGGCTCGGACACCAGCGCGGTGGCCATCGCCGCGGCGCTGGACTGCCCCTGCGACATCTACACCGACGTGGACGGGGTCTACACGACCGATCCGCGCATCGAATCCAAGGCCAGGAAGCTCGCCAAGATCTCCTACGAGGAGATGCTGGAGATGGCCTCCCTGGGCGCCAAGGTCCTGCAGACCCGCTCGGTCGAGATGGCCATGGCCTATCATGTGCCCGTCAGGGTGCTTTCCAGTTTTGTCGAGCCCGGCGAAGCGCCCGGCCAAGGCACCATCGTCTGCGACGAGGAGGAGATCGTGGAGAAGCGGATCGTGAGCGGCGTGGCCTACAGCCGCGACGAGGCGAAGATCAGCCTCTTCGGCCTGCCCGACCACCCCGGCGTCTCGTCGGCGATCTTCGGCGCGCTGGCCGACGCCAACGTGAACGTGGACATGATCGTCCAGAGCCATGCGCGCACGGCCGACACGGCGAACATGGAGTTCACCGTCGGCAAGCGCGACGCCCAGCGGGCCGTGGAGATCATCCGCGCCGCCCAGCCGGACATCGGCTTCGAGGACGTCCGGGTGGACGAGGACGTGGCCAAGGTCTCGGTGATCGGCGTCGGCATGCGCAGCCACGCGGGCGTCGCCAAGTCGATGTTCAAGGCCCTGGCCGACAAGGGCGTGAACATCCAGGTGATCTCGACGTCCGAGATCAAGATCAGCGTGCTGATCGACGCGGCCTACACCGAACTGGCCGTCCGCGCCCTGCACGCGGCCTACGGGCTGGATCAGCTCTAGTTTCCCTCCCCTGATGGGGAGGGTGGCGACCCCGGACTTGATCCGGGGGAGACGGGTGGGGGAGAGTCGATCAGGCGGTGGAGCGCACCGCCCAGTCATGACCTCCCCACCCTGGCCGCTCACGCGGCCCGTCCCTCCCCATCAAGGGAGGGAAGCCGTCTCCGCGCCGCCGGTCAGCCTGAACGCCGCCCAGGCGCCCGCCAGGGCCAGGGGGATCACGGCCACGAACACCCAGACGGACGTGGCCCGGGCGCTGGCGTCGGTGAGGCCGCCGGAGAAGCCGGCCAGGTTCGCCGCCACGCCCGAGATGGCCGCCCCGGCCGCCGCCCCGGTCTGGCGCACGGCCATGATGGCCGAGGAGCCGATGGCGCGGTCCTCGTCCGAGAGGGCCGCCAGCACGCGCCGGCTCATGAACGCCCAGGAGAAGCCGAAGGCCGCCCCCATCATCGCCCCGCCCGCCAGCACCCAGGCGAGATGCCCGTCGGCGAGCGTCAGCGGCAGGACCACGAGGCTGGCGACCAGCAGCACCGCGCCGAACCGGATCCAGCGCGCGTCCCAGAGCCCCGTCGCGCCGGCGACCGCCATGGCCGCGACCGTCCAGGCCAGGGACTCGGCCCCGATGGCGTAGCCGGCCCACAGCGGCGAGAAGCCCCGGAGCTGCTGGAGGATCGGCGGGCCGTAGATCGCGAAGCCCATGGAGGCGGCTGTCATGGCGAACATGGCGAAGTAGCCCGAGCCCACCACCGTGGTCAGGTCGCCGGCCCGGTGCGGCAGGAGCCTGACCCTGGCGCGGGGGTCGATGCGCACCACCAACGCCAGGACGAGCAGGCCCAGGAGGACCATGCCGGCCGACCACGCCCCCGGGACGAGATCGGCCACGGCGATGGCGCTGACGCCGAGGGCCAGCACGCCGAGCTGGGCCCAGGGGACGCCGGGCCCGCCGCCCGCCCCGCCGGCCTTGGCCAGCAGGACCAGCGCGGCCAGGGCGAACACCACCGACTGGGCCGCGAAGAGCCAGAAGACGTCCCGCCAGTGGCCCTGCTCCACGACGATCCCGCCGAACAGCGGGCCCAGCACGGTGGCGATCCCCCAGATGAAGGTGGCGGCGGCGAAGACGCGGGCCAGGTGGCGCTCGGGGAACAGCAGCGCGATGGCCACCATGGCGAAGCCCGAGATCCAGCCCGAGCCCAGCCCTTGGACGAGGCGCCCCAGCAGGAACAGGCCGACGTCGGGGGCGAGCGCGCTCATCACGCAGCCGCCCACCATGACGAGGCCGGCGAGCGCCGTGGCGGCGCGCAGGCCGAACAGCTCGGAGAGCCGTCCCGAGCTGGCGCCGGCCAGGATGGCCCCCACCAGGAACCCCGCCGTGGCCCAGGAGAAATAGGCGTAGCCGCCGAGGTCGGCGCCCACGCTGGGCATGATGGTGGCGGTGACCAGGGCGTCGGCGGCGTTCAGCCAGACGCCCAGGCAGATCAGCGCGAACTGCGGCAGCCGCCCGCCGGCGAGGAGGTCGGCCCAGCCGGTGCGTTCGGGAGTGTCTGCGGCGCCCACGGGCCCTCCCTCAAGGGAATCGGACGAAAGGAGGCCTCAGATAGGGCGCGGCCGCGCCCACGGCTACGCCCGCGTTCGGACTTGGGTCCGCCCCGCCTCCTACCCATCTTGGCGCGAAGCGGCGGCCGCGACCCTGCCGGATTTCCGTGCCTGAACCCCATGCGGGGGCGCGGATCGTCGCAAAGGGCCTCTTCCCGTCTCGGAACGGAAAGATAAAGCTGGTAGGCAGCGGCCCGGACAAGGGAGGATCATCGGCGGATGCCGGTTCCTGGGGTGGCCATCGGAGGACAGCGGAGCCTGCTGAGGCAGATCCGCGAGGCGCTGGCGGGCGGCGGCCCGGCCCAGGCCCGTCTCGACATGGTCGTCCGCATCATCGCCCTGTCGATGGTGGCCGAGGTGTGCTCGATCTACCTGCGCCGGGCGAGCGGCGAGATGGAGCTGTTCGCCACCGAGGGCCTCGACCCCGGCGCCGTCCACGTCACCCGGATGAAGCCCGGCGAGGGCCTGGTCGGCGAGATCATGCGCCTGGGGCGGCCGCTGAACCTGGCCGACGCGCCCGAGCATCCGGCCTTCTCGTACCGCCCCGAGACCGGCGAAGACCCCTACCACGCCTTCCTGGGCGTGCCCCTGCTGCGCGGCGGCCGGGTGATCGGGGTGCTGGTCGTGCAGAACCGCACGGCCCGCGTCTACACCGAGGACGAGGTCGAGGACCTGCAGATCATCGCCATGGTCCTGGCCGAGATGGTGGCCTCGGGCGAGCTGATCGCGGTCGAGGAGATGAAGGGCGTCGAGATCGCGCCCCGTCGCCCGGACCGCCTGAAGGGCTCGAAGTTCGCCGACGGCCTGGCCTACGGCGTGGCGGTCCTGCACGAGCCGCCGGTCGCGCCCTCGCAACTGCTGTCGGACGACGTGGCCGCCGAGGAGGCCCGCCTGAAGACGGCGATCGCCGCCCTGCAGGCCCAGATCGACGAGATGCTGGAGGGCCAGCACGGCCTGGTCGACGCCAGCTACGAGGTGCTCGACACCTATCGCATGTTCGCCCACGACCGGGGCTGGAACCGCAGTCTGGAGGACGCGGTGCGCAACGGCCTGACCGCCGAGGCCGCGGTCGAGCGGGTCCGCTCCGAGCACCGGGCGCGCCTGGGCCAGGCGCGCGACCCCTATCTGCGCGAGCGGCTGCACGACCTGGAGGACCTGAACGACCGGCTGCTGCGCCACCTGGCCGGCGACGGCCACGTGGCCCGCGAACTGCCCGAGAACGCCATCCTGATCGCCCGGAACCTGGGCCCCGCCGACCTCCTGGAATACGACCGCACCAAGCTGCGCGGCCTGCTGCTGGAGGAAGGCTCGCCCGCCAGCCACGCGGCCATCGTGGCCCGCGCCCTGGACATCCCGTGCGTCGGCCGCCTGCCCGGCCTGCGCGACCGGGTGTCGGAAGGCGACTCGGTGGTGGTGGACGCCGAGTCCGGCGAGGCCTACCTGCGCCCGCGCCCGGACGTGGTGAAGGCCATCCAGGCCCGCATCGACGTGCGCCGCCAGCGGCAGGCGGCCTTCGCCAAGCTGCGCGACACGCCCGCCTTCACCCGCGACGGGGTGAAGATCACGCTGCTGATGAACGCCGGCCTCGACGTGGACCTGGAGAGCATGGCCGAGGCGGGCGCCGAGGGCATCGGCCTGTTCCGCACCGAGTTCCAGTTCATGGTCGCCGAGGAGATGCCCAAGCTGGACGCCCAGACGGCGCTGTACGCCCGGGTGATGGACGCGGCGGGCGACAAGCCGGTCACCTTCCGCACCCTGGACCTGGGCGGCGACAAGGTGCTGCCGTACCTTGAGGCCGAGCGCGAGGACAATCCCGCCCTGGGCTGGCGGGCGATCCGCATGGGCCTGGACCGCCCGGCCCTGCTGCGCCTGCAGCTTCGGGCGCTGATCTCGGCGGCGCGGGGACGGCCGCTTCGGATCATGTTCCCGCTGGTGGCGAGCTGCGACGAGTTCCGCGCCGCCCGCGCCCTGGTGGACACCGAGATCGCCTGGGCGCTGCGCCGGGGCCGCCCGGAGCCCTCGCGCCTGGACGTGGGGGCCATGATCGAGGCGCCTTCGGTGATCTGGCATCTCGACGCCCTGCTGCCGATGACCGATTTCGTCAGTGTCGGGACCAACGACCTGATGCAGTACCTGTTCGCCGCCGACCGGGGGAACCCCAGGGTGGCCGACCGCTACGACATGCTTTCGCCGCCGGCGCTCCGGGCGCTGGAGGCGATCCAGCGGGCCTGCGCCGAGACAGGCACGCCGGTCAGCGTCTGCGGCGAGCTGGCGGGCCGGCCGCTGGAGGCCTTCGCCCTTGTGGCGCTGGGCTACGAGCGGCTGTCCATGTCGCCGGCCGGCATCGGCCCGGTGAAGCAGATGGTGCTGTCGTGTGACCGCGAGGCGGCGAGGCGCGGCGTCTCGGCGCTGCTGAAGTCCGGCGCGGGCTCGGTCCGCAACGAGATCGAAACCCTGGCCCGTAAACTCTACCTCGCTGTGTAGGCGAATCTCCGCCCGCACGGGACCCAACGACGCATTGAGCACTACCGGAACGCGTGTCACGCTCGCCTCGATTCAGGATCGGCAACCCATCCAAGGCCGCGCGGCGGCGGGGAGCAGGAACAGCCATGCCGCTCGATACGGGCTTTGGCGAGCTGGACGCGCTGCAGGACGACGACGCCCGCGCGTCGGTTGACGATCCGCTCCAGGCCCACGCCAGCCTGGGCGAGGCGCTGCGGGCGCTGCGCCTGGATCGCGGCCTGACGCTGGAGGAGCTGGCCGAGAAGACCCGCGTCAGGAGGGCCTATCTCGAGGCGCTGGAGGAGATGCGGCTGGACGCCCTGCCCTCGCGCCCCTTCACCATCGGCTACGTCCGCGCCTACGCCCTGGCGGTGGGCGTCGATCCCGAGGCGGCGGTCGAGCGGTTCAAGGCCGACGAGCCCGTGCTGGACGAGCCCCTGCGCGCGCCCATCGGCGTGCCCGACGAGCGGGACCCGCGCATCGCCGCCTTCATCGCCGGGGCCATCGTCATCGTGGCCGCCATCGTGCTCTGGAACGTCGCCCAGCGGGCCATGAACGCCAGCGCCCCGCCGCCGCCCATGGCGTCGCAGGAGACGGCCTGGAAGCTGCTGTCGCAGGCGCCCACTGGTCCGGTGAAGCTGGGCGAACCCCTGCCGGCGCCCGTGGAATCCACCATCCCGCCGCCCTACGAGACCCCGGGCCTGGCCGAGGCCGGCGAGGACGGCATGGGCAACCTGGCCCCGCCGGCCAACATCAACGACACCAGCGACGACGTCCCCGTCGACCTTTCCACCCTGCCGGCCGTCTTCACGCCGAAGGGCAAGGTCTATGACGCGGGCAATCCGCAGCTCACCTCCGTGGTGACCCTCCAGGCGCTCAACGGCGCGGCGCTGATCGTCCGCGGCGGCGACGGCTCGGTCTATTTCGCCCGCCAGCTCGCCAAGGGCGAGGCCTACCGCGTGCCCCAGCTCACCGGGCTGATCATCGACGTCTCCGATCCCCAGGATTTCCAGGTGTTCGTGGCCGGCCGCTCCAAGGGCGTGCTGCCCGCCCGCCAGGTGCTGGCCTCGAAACTGGCCGTCGAGCCCGCCGCGACACCGCTGGTCAGCGCCCCCCGGCCCACGACGCCCGCGGGCTGATCGCCGTCCGGCCTCGGGCCGGTTGCCGACCACGAGCCGGAACCACGGATTTCACGGATTCCACGGATTGCCCGCGCTTTGGCCCACATCCGTGAAATCAGTGAAATCCGTGGTCGATGGCGGACTCGCCGCTTCGCGGCCGCATTCCCGGCCGGCGTTGTCGTCGCACTTGGGCTTTCCCGCGCGAGGGCCTATTTTCCCGCCCGCATGAGCGCTCAAGACCACACCGCCGTCCGCCCCTGGCGCGCCATCCACCGCCGGCCGTCGCGCAAGATCCGCGTGGGTTCGGTGGAGGTCGGCGGCGACGCGCCGATCACCGTCCAGTCGATGACCAACACCGTCACGGCCGACGCCGCGGCGACCATCGACCAGATCCGCCGGCTGGAGGAGGCCGGGGCCGACATCGTCCGCGTCTCGTGCCCCGACGAGGCGTCGACGGCGGCGTTCAAGACCATCGCCAAGGCGGCCAAGGTCCCGCTGGTGGCCGACATCCACTTCCACTACCGGCGCGGGATCGAGGCGGCGGAGGCCGGCGCGGCCTGCCTGCGGATCAATCCCGGCAACATCGGCAGCCCCGACCGGGTGCGCGAGGTGATCCAGGCGGCCCGCGACCACGGCTGCTCCATGCGCATCGGCGTCAACGCCGGCTCGCTGGAACGCGACCTGCTGGAGAAGTACGGCGAGCCCTGCCCCGAGGCCATGGTCGAGAGCGCGCTCAACCACGCCCGCATCCTGCAGGACCACGACTTCCACGAGTTCAAGATCAGCGTGAAGGCCTCGGACCCGTTCATGACCGTGGCCGCCTACCAGCAGCTCGCCGAGGCCATCGACTGCCCGCTGCACCTGGGCGTCACGGAAGCCGGCGCGCTCCGGACCGGCACGGTGAAGAGCGCGATCGGCATCGGCTCGCTGCTGTGGGCCGGGATCGGCGACACCATCCGGGTCAGCCTGGCCGCCGACCCGGTGGAGGAGATCAAGGTCGGCTTCGACATCCTGAAGAGCCTGGGCCTGCGCCACCGGGGCGTGAACATCATCGCCTGCCCGTCCTGCGCCCGGCAGGGCTTCAACGTCATCGAGACGGTGGAGAAGCTGGAGCAGCGGCTGGCGCACATCTCGACGTCGATGAGCCTCTCCATCATCGGCTGCGTCGTGAACGGCCCCGGCGAGGCGCTGATGACCGACCTGGGCTTCACCGGCGGCGGCAAGGGGTCGGGCATGGTCTATGTGGCCGGCAAGCCCGACCACAAGATGGACAACGACCGGATGGTCGACCACATCGTCGGGCTGGTCGAGGCCCGCGCCGCCGAGATCGAGTCGGCCCGGAAGACGGCGGGGACAGCCCCTCTCCAGGCGGCCGAGTAACAATCCGATACAAACCTGACGCCAGCGTCACTCTTGCGAAGCCGTCGCATCCGCGCTTAGGTGGCGGTCCTTTTCTTGGGAGGGACATCATGTCCGCGGACGGCAGCTGGAAGATCACGATCAACACCCCGATGGGCCCGCAGGAGGTGAACGCCACGATCACCACCAACGGCGACACCTTCACGGGCAAGACCGAGGGCCGCATGGGCTCCCAGGAGATCACCGGCAAGGTCGCCGGCGACACCCTGACCTGGAGCGCCGACATCACCAGCCCGATGCCGATGACCCTCCAGTTCGAGGCCAAGGTCGAGGGCGACAAGATGAGCGGCAACGTCAAGCTCGGCGCGTTCGGCAACGCCCCGATGTCGGGCGTGCGCGTCTAAGGCGTCCTCGGAGCCTGAACACGGAAGGCCCCGGAGCGATCCGGGGCCTTCTTGATTCCGCCGCAGAGAACGCAGAGGGATCGCAGAGGACGCGGAGGGGACGGAGCCCGCTGCGCGGCAAGGAGCGGACTACCGCGGGTTGACCCCGTCGGCGGCCCGGTTGGCGGCGTTCCCGACGCTCTCGGCGGCGCTGCCGGCGCTTTCGGCCACGCTGGAGGCCGCGCCGGCCACCGCGTCGGCGCGGATCGCGTCGTTGCGGCTGGACTGCATCAGGAAGAAGGCCACGATGGCCACGAGGGCCAGCACCGCCACGCCGATGATCACCCCGCCCATGCCGCCGCCGCGGTCCACGTAGGTGGTCCCGCCGACGTCGCGTTCGACCACCCGCTCGCGGGTCAGGCCGTCGCTGGTTTCGGTCACGCGTTCGGTCGCCATCTGACTGTCTCCTCAGGTCACCGGCCCCAAACGGGCGGCGGCGGGGCGCGTTCCCGGCCCAAGGCGCCGTTTGGCTTCGGCGCCGACCTCCGCTAGAGGAAGGCCCCTTCGAAACCGGACCATCCAAGTTGCGACTCCCCCAGGCCAGGCTCGACCAGGTTCTCGACCGCTTCCGTGAGATCGAAGCCCGCATGGGCGCGGCCACGGACGGGGCCGAGATCGTGCGCCTGTCGAAGGAGCACGCCGAGCTGAAGCCGGTGGCCGACGCCGTGCAGGCCCTGGAGCGCGCCCGGGCCGAGGCGCCCGAGCTGGAGGAGATGGCCGCCTCGGGCGACGCCGAGATGGCCGGCCTGGCCCGCGACGAGCTGGCGGCGCTGAAGGCGAAGCTGCCCGAGCTGGAGCGCGAGGTGGCCCTGCTGCTGGCGCCCAAGGACAAGGACGAGAACGCCTCGGCCATCCTGGAGGTGCGGGCCGGCACGGGCGGCGACGAGGCGGCGCTGTTCGCCGGCGACCTCTTCCGCATGTACCAGCGCTACGCTCAGAGCCGGGGCTGGCGGGTGGAGATCGACAGCGTCTCGGAAGGCGACGCCGGAGGCTACAAGGAGATCATCGCATCGATCACCGGCGAGGGCGTCTTCGGGCGGCTGAAGTTCGAAAGCGGCGTGCACCGGGTCCAGCGCGTGCCGGCCACCGAGGCGCAGGGGCGCATCCACACCTCGGCCGCCACCGTGGCCGTGCTACCCGAGCCCGAGGACGTGGAGATCGAGATCCGCGACCAGGACCTGCGGATCGACACCTACCGCTCGTCCGGCGCCGGCGGCCAGCACGTCAACAAGACCGACTCGGCCGTGCGCATCACCCACCTGCCCACCGGCATCGTGGTGACGAGCTCCGAGAAGTCGCAGCACCAGAACCGCGCCCGGGCCATGAAGGCCCTGAAGGTCAAGCTGTACGACATGCAGCGCGAGGCGCTGGACAGCGCCCGGTCCGAGGCGCGCAAGAGCCAGGTGGGCTCGGGCGACCGCTCGGAGCGCATCCGCACCTACAACTTCCCGCAAGGCCGGGTGACCGACCACCGGATCAACCTGACCCTCTACAACCTGCCCAAGATCATGGAGGGCGAGGCCCTCGACGACGTGATCGAGCCCCTGATCGCCGAGGACCAGGCCGCGCGGCTGGCGGCGCTGGAAGACGAGCTGGGCTGAACCGCCGGCGACTGGGCGAGCGGGCCATGGCTGCTCCGGGGCCGCTCCGGCCCGCGCGCCGCGATCGCCGCGTCGCCCCTCCCCCTGCCCCTCCCCTCGGGCTTCGCCTCGGGGGAGCGGAGGTTTCAGTCCTTCCGCTTGCGCCGCACCAGGTTGCCCACCTGGCGGCGGGTGTCGCGCATGAGGAGGCGCGCGCCCTTCCTGACGCCGATGAAGCGCAGGCCCACCGTGTCGGCCATGGCCGCGCCGCGCTCGCCCATGGCCCGGGGCGGGCCCGACGTGGTGTCGACCGCCGTCTGGTGCTCGATCTCGGCGTTCAGCTCGGCCCCCATCAGCACCACCAGCACCGAGAACCACACCCACAGCATGAAGCCGATCACCGCGCCCAACGAGCCGTAGGTCACCTGCAGGTGGGCGACGTTGTTGAGGTACCAGGAGAAGGCCACCGATCCGCCCATCCAGAAGAGGGCCGCGGCCACGGCCCCCCAGGCCACCCACCGCCAGCGGGCCCGCGCCCGGCAGGGGCCGTAGCGGTAGGCGATGGCGAAGGCCCCGGCGACGACGAAGAACAGCGCCAGCCAGCGGAACCCGAACAGCCAGCCGGTGCGCAGGCCCATGGCTTTCAGCGCGATGGGGATCGCCACCAGGAGGGCCGAGACCAGGGTGAGGAACAGCAGGAAGGCGAAGGTGAAGGCGTAGGTCAGGGCCGTGCGGTAGAAGTAGTTGCGCTTCTCGACCTCGTCGTAGGCGATGTTCAGACCGTCGAAGAGCGACTTCATGCCCGCGTTGGCCGTCCAGATGGAGAGCAGCAGGCTGACCACGAAGGCGACGGACAGGTTGGCGCCCCGCTCGGTGGCCAGCCGCATCATCTGGTCGCCCACCAGCCGCACGACCTGGCTCGGGAAGACCAGGGAGAGCTGGGCGAGCTGTCCCTCCACGGCGGCGACGTCGGCGATCAGGCCGTAGAGCGAGACGAACACGCCCAGCGCCGGGAAGATGGCCAGCAGGGTGTAGAAGGTCACGCTGCCGGCCACGACGGTCAGGCGGTCGTGGGTGATCTCGCGGTAGGTGCGCCAGATCACATCCTTCCAGCCGCGCCAGGGGATGCGGTGGGGCGCGTCGGCCATCCGCCCCCGCCCCGGCTCAAGATGCTCGAAGTGCTCGGGCTCGGCGACGGCGGCCTGCGACAGGCCCGGCCGGCGGCCCTTGGGCCGGGCGGTGCTGACCCACGCGGCGGCCACCGCCCCGGTCACGAGCCAGGGGGCGAGCGCCAGCAGCAGCGCCCCCGCCGATCGTCCCCGCTTCGGCCGCGACGGCGCCTCCGACATCCCGACCCTCCCAAAGCCACGCCGGCCCAAACCCTAAGCCAGCGGGGCGCGTTCCCGCGAGCGTCGCGGTTGTGAAGCCGCGCCGCATCGGCCAAAACCGGGGCATGAACGGCCATGTCGCGGCGATCTTCCGCCACCCGGTGAAGGGCTTCACCCCCGAGCCCCTGGACCATGTGGACCTCGCCGCCGGCGAGGGCTTCCCGCACGACCGCGTCTACGCGGTGGAGAACGGCCCGTCGGGCTACGATCCGCAGGCCCCGGCCTTCCTGCCGAAGACCAGGTTCACCGTGCTGATGAACATCCCCAAGGTGGCGGCCGCCCGCACCCGCTACGAGGACGCGACCGGCGTGCTGCGCGCCGAGGCGGACGGCGCGCCGGCCTTCTCGGGGAACCTGCGCGAGGCGGACGGACGCGACGCCTTCGCCGCCTGGCTGGCCGCCCTGCTGGGCGAGGACGCCAAAGGGCCGCTGAAGGTGGTGGAGGCCCCGGGCGACTTCCGCTTCACCGACCACCCGCGCGGGCAGGTCTCGATCGTCAACCTGGCCAGCGTGCGCGACCTCTCGCAGCGCCTGGGCATGGAGATCGACCCTCTGCGATTCCGGGCCAACCTCTATGTCGACGGCTGGCCGGCCTGGGCCGAGAACGACTGGACCGGCCGCAGGCTGATGCTGGGGTGGGCGCAGGCCGAGGTGTTCAAGCCGATCGTGCGCTGCGCGGCCACCCACGTGAACCTGGAAACCGCCGAGCGGGACGTGGAGATCGTCAAGGCGCTGTTCGACACCTACGGCCACATGCACTGCGGCATCTATGTCCACGTCACCGCGCCGGGCCGGGTGGGCCTGGGCGACGCGGTGACGGCGCCCGAGGCCGAGACGCTGGAGAAGGACGCGGAATGGGCCTGACCCTCGTCCAGGCCTGGAAGGAGGCCAAGACGCGCCTGGAGGCGGCCGGGATCGCAGGTCCCGTGATCGACGCGCGCCTGCTGGTGGAGGCCGCCGCCGAGGCCACCCGGGTGGACATCGTCACCGATCCCTATCGGCCGCTGACCGCCGAGCAGGAGGCGACGCTCGCCGACTACCTGGCGAGGCGCGAGAAGCGCGAGCCGGTCAGCCACATCCTGGGCCGCAAGGGCTTCTGGAAGATCATGCTGCAGGTCACGCCCGACGTGCTGACGCCCCGGCCCGACACCGAGACCGTGGTGGAGGTGGCGCTCCGGGAATTCCCCGAGCACGCGGCCTGGTCGGTGCTGGACCTGGGCGTGGGTTCGGGCGCCATCCTGCTGTCCATCCTGGCCGAGCGGCCGGCGGCGCGCGGCCTGGGCGTGGAGGCCTCGGAGGAGGCGCTGGCGGTGGCCCGCGACAACGCCGCGGCCCTGGGGCTGGCGGGCCGCACGGCCCTGCTGCGCGGGGACTGGACCGCGGGGCTGGCGGACGACGCCTTCGACCTGGTGGTCTCCAACCCGCCCTACATCGCCGACCACGTCATCGAGACCCTGGAGCCCGAGGTGCGCGACCACGAACCGCGCCTGGCGCTGTCGGGCGGACCGGACGGACTTTCCGCCTACCGCATCCTGGCGCCCGAGATCCTCCGGGTGCTGAAGCCCGGCGGCCGCTTCGCCGTCGAGATCGGCTACGACCAGAAGGACGCCGTCGAGGCGCTGTTCCGCGAGGCGGGCGCCGAGGACGTGCGCACCATCCGCGACCTGGCCAACCGGGACAGGGTTGTCGCGGGTGCGAAAAAGCCCTTGGAAACGGGCGCCTGACTCGCTACATCCATAAGCGTCTCCACCCAAATCGCCGGTGTTCAGGCAGAAGCGCCCCCTAGAGGGACGCCAGCCCGCTCCGGCAGGCGCGACGCTTTCCAGAAGGCTCTCGCTGACAGCTTCCGGGCGGAAGACGGGGAACAGCAGCGTCTTCACAAGGTCGAGCCGGGCGGCAGCCCGTTTCCGATGGCAAGCCGCCGAAGGGCGCTCAAGGAAGAGCCAAACGGTTTCGAATATGAGAGATTTCAAGGGTATGAAGCGCCAGCGTGGGCGTAACCGGGGTGGCGGCGGCGGCGGCAAGCCGCAGCAGAACGCCAACCGCGCGTTCGACTCGAACGGCCCCGACGGCGTGAAGGTGCGCGGCAACGCCCAGCACGTCTTCGAGAAGTACCAGCAGCTCGCCCGGGACGCGGCGTCGTCCGGCGACCGGGTGCTGGCCGAGAACTACCTTCAGCACGCCGAGCACTATTTCCGCCTGCTTAGGGCCATCCAGCCGCAGCGGCCGGCGGCCGAGATCCTGGGCCGCGACCAGTTCGCCTCGGGCTACGACATCGACTTCGAGGACGAGGGCGCCCAGGCCCAGTCCGAGGCCGCCGACGAGGCCGAGGCCCAGGGCGACGGCGAACCCCGCGAGCGCGACCGGAACGACCGGGACCAGCGCCGGGAGCGTGACGACCGTCCGCGCGGCGAGTGGCAGGCCCGCGACCGCGAGGGCGGGGATCAGCGCCGCGACCGCGACGACCGTCCGCGCGGCGACGGCGAAGGCCGCCAGGGCCGCCGCGACCGCTGGCAGCGTGACCGCGATCGCCCCGAACGGGATCGCCCCGAACGGGATCGCCCCGAACGCGACCGCCGGGACGACCGTCCCCGCGCCGAAGGCGACGGCGAACAGCGCCGGGACCGCCCCGAGCGCGGCGAGCGGCCGGCCCGCGACCCGCTGGCGGTGGTCGAGCCGCAGGGCGGCGCGGGCTTCGGCGAGAGCGAACTCCGCAGCCCGGAACCGCGTGGACATGTGCTGCGCGACGCCGAGGGCGGCGAGAGCCACGCTCCCGCCTTCCTGCAGGCCAGCGCCGCGCCGCGCCCCGAAGCATCGTCCGACGAGAAGCCCGCCCGCCCGGCGCGCCGCCGCCGGCCCCGCAGCTTCGAGGCGGGCGAAGGCCCGGCCGGCGGCGAGACCGAGGAAGCCTGATCTCCCTCAGAAGGGGAAGAAGACCGGGATGGCGGCCACGCCCGCCGCCCAGGTCACCAGGTTGAGCGGCAGGCCGACGCGGACGAAGTCCATGTAGCTGTATCGGCCCATCTCGTAGACCAGGACGTTGGTCTGGTAGCCGAACGGCGTCGCGAAGGCGGCGCTGGCGGCCATCATCACGGCCACGATGAAGGGCTGGGGGCTGACGCCCAGGCTTTCGGCCAGGGCCACCGCCACGGGGGTGAGCAGCACGGCCACAGCCGCGTTCGACAGGATTTCGGTCAGGAACAGGGTGATGCCGTAGAGCAGGGCCAGGGCCGCCCAGGGCCCCAGCCCGCCGACGACCGCCGTCAGGGCCGACGTGGCCGAGGCCGCCAGGCCCGACACCTCCAGCGACAGGCCCACCACCACCATGCCGGCGATCAAGAGCAGGATCTGGGGCCGGAGCCCCCGGTAGGCCTCGTCGGCGCTGATCACGCGGGTGAGCACCAGCACGACGGCGCCGGTGAAGGCCGCCGCGGCGATGGGCGCGTAGCCGAGCGCGGCGACCGCGACCACCGCGACGAAGACGCCCAGAGAGGCCAGGGCGCGGGGCCACTCCAGCGGCCGCTTCTCGACGAACAGGCTGGCGTCGCCCACCGAGCCCCCGCGGCTGGCGGCCGCGTCCTGCACCGCCTTGGCGTAGGGAACGCCCTCCTCCTCCTCGCCGTCGCGGAGCAGCCTTGACGCGAACAGCAGGAGATAGAGTCCGCCCGCGGCGGCGATCACCAGGGCCACAGGGGTGATGTCGAAGAGGTTGAACACCGGCTGGCCGGCGTTGCGGGCCATGTCGTTGACCAGCAGGTTCGTCGAGGTGCCGATCAGGGTGCAAGCGCCGCCCAGGATGGTGACGTAGGACAGCGGGATCAGGAAGCGCCGGGGCGGCAGCCCCTGCGAGCGGGCCACGTCGCGGACCACCGGCGCGGCCAGGACGACGATGGGCGTGTTGTTCAGGAACGCCGAGGCCGCCCCGCACATCAGGATCACCAGCCAGACGCCCAGCGCGCCCAGCCGACGGCACAGCGCGATGGCCAGCCGGATCGTGGCGTCCAGCAGGCCCGACAACTCCATGGCGTAGGCGATGACGAACAGCGAGGCGAGCGCGATCAGCGCCGGACTGGCGAAGGCGCCCTGCGCCTCCACCGGGCGCACGACGCCAAGGCCCAGCAGGGCCGCCGCCCCCGCGAGCGCCACCACGTCGGCGCGCAGCTTGCCCCAGATCAGGGCGGCGATCACCGCGCAGAGGACCGTCAGCGCGGCGGCTTGGTCGAAAGTCATGGCCGCACTGTAGGCCGTTCGCGCCCGACCCTGCTATCGTTCGGTATGAACCGCGGCCCAGCGAACTGGCGGCCGGGCGCCGCCGCCCTCGTCCTCGTCCTGTCTTCCGCCTGCACGCCCGGCTCGGACACTCCGGAGCGGCGACCCGCGCCCCGGCCCGACGCGCCAGCCGCCTCGCCGCTCCTGGCGACGCCGCCGCCGTTGGGCCGCGCCGGGCTCCTGGCGGCGGTGGGCCAGACGGCCTCGGCCACGGCGGCCGGAGCGCCCTATCCGGGCGCCGTGCGGGCGCTCGAGGGCCGCCGCTTCGCCCTGCGCCTGCCGTTCGGGTGTTGGGGGCCAGGCCCCGCCGAGGCCGGCCTCGGCTACACGGCGGACGCGGCGCGGGGCGCCCTGCGCCTCACCGCCCGCCCCGAGACCTGGACGGACGCGCCCTTCGCCGCCCCCCTGACCGAGGGCCAGGAGGTGGAGTCGGTGGAGGGCTTCTGGCTCAGCCGGCCGTGGACCACGTCCGAAGCCTGCCCGGCCCTGTCCCCGGCGCAGCTTCCCGGGACGGCGCCCTCGCCCGAGACCCTGGGACTGGCCCAGGTCTTCGCGGAGGGGGGCTCGCGCCTGCTGCGGCGGGGCGGACGGCCCTACGAGGCGACGGTCAAGCTGGCCGAGGGCGAGGTCCCCGGCGTCGGCGGCTACCGGCTGGTGCTGGAGGGCCGGCTGGCCGGCGGCCCCGACCACCGGCCGATCGTCTGCCGGAGCGACCACCCGGACCGGCGGCCCACGTGCATGGCGCGCGTGGAGCTCGACCGGGTGGCCTTCGAGGACGCCGGCGGCAGGACCCTCGCCGAGTGGCGGAGCTAGGCCGCTAGAAGCGATAGCCGACGCCCACGCGGACGTTGCGGCCGGGCAGCGGGGCGACGTCCTTGAGGAACGAGGCGTGCTCGCGGGCCTCGACGTTCGTCAGGTTCTGGCCGTCGACGAACACCTTCAGGTCGGGCTGGCCGCGGATCGGGCGGACCACCAGCGAGGCGTTGAGCATGGTGTAGCCGTCGGTGGGCAGCTCGAAGCCGGCGACGCGGTCCTGCTCGCCCACGCGGCGCACCTCCAGCGTGCCGGTCCACCAGCCGCCCTCGAAGACGCCGCGCCCGGTGACCGACCACGGCGGCACGCGGACCGCCGGGCCGAAGTCGGTCTTGCCGTGGACGTAGTCGGCGGCGGCCTCCAGGTGGAAGCTGCGCTCGTCCTCCCGCCAAAGGCGCACGGAGGCCTCGGCCTCGGTCCCGTAGAACTCCGCGCCGCTCTCGACGTAATGGAAGACCGCGAAGCCGGACTCGTCGTCGGTCTCGCCCGTGGGGACGAGGTCGATGAAGTTGTCGTAGTTCACGTAGAAGCCGTGCAGGTCCAGCGTCCAGGGGCCGTTGTCGTAGTGGGCGGTGGCGTCCAGCGAATAGGAAACCTCCTTCGCAAGGTCGGCGTCGCCGATCTCGAAGGCGCCCGTGGCCGGGTGCGCCCCCAGCGAGAACAGCTCCTCTTCCGTCGGCGCGCGGCTGGTGCGCGAACCCGAGAGGCCGAAGAACCAGCCCTCCGCCGGCCGGGCGAACGCGCCGACCGAGGCCGAGATGTTGGTGAAGTCGCGGTCGCCCCGCACGCTCTTGAGGCTGCGGGTGTCGAGGCGCACGCCGCCCTCCAGCCCCCAGCTATCCCTGTCCAGCCGCTGGAGGGTGAAGACGCCCGCCTCGCGGATCTTGGTGGCCGGGATCAGGGCCTCCTCGCCGATGGCGTCGAAGTCGCGCTTCAGGCCCTGGAAGCCCACGGCCCCCTGCCAGCCGCCCATGTCCTTCTGGACCAGCTCGAGGCGGCCCTCGTAGCCCTCGGAGAGGAACGTGGTGCCCGGCTCGTCGCCCTCGAACTCGGTGTGCTTGTAGTCAGCGTAGCCGCCGGCGAACTTCACCTTCTCGAAGGGCCCGAGGTCGATGTCGGCCCCGCCGCGGGCGTCGACGCGGGTCTGCTTCAGGGCGATATGCACCTCTTCCTCGGCCGCACTGCCGTACTCGCTCTCGGTGCGCTTGACCGCCAGTCCGCCCCAGGCGCCATCGCCCACGTAGGAGCCGCCGGCCCCGTAAGCCTTCAGGTCGGTCCAGGTGTTGGCGACCTTCGCGCCGCTGCGCGAGGGCGCGGGCAGGCCCAATTGGTCGGCCAGGCGGCGCGACATGGGATCGACCGGGACATCGTAGTCGTCGGTCTTTCGACGAACGCCGTCGACGGTGAGCATCCAATGGCCGCCGGCGCCGACCTTGAGCGCGCCCGAGCCCTGGCGGCCGTCGTCCACCTCCGACCAGGTGGCGAGCGCCCGGCCGTGAACGCCCTCCTCGTAGGTCGAGGGGATGCGGCCGTCGATGATGTTGACGATGCCGCCGATGGCCGAGCCGCCGTAGGCCAGGGCCGAGGGACCGCGCAGGACCTCGATGCGCTCGGCCTCCTGCGGGTCGCTGGCGACGGCGTGGTCGGGGGAGATGCCCGAGGCGTCGATCATGCCGACGCCGTTGGTCAGCACCTGCACGCGCGGGCCGGCGAGGCCGCGGATCACGGGGCGGCTCGCGCCCGGGCCGAAGAACGACGAGCGCACCCCCGGCAGATGCGCCAGCACGTCGCCCAGGCCGGCGGCCGGGGCGAGGTCGAGTTCCTCGCGCTTCACCACGTCGACGCTGGTGGTCGTGGAGTCCATGGAGACCACGTAGGGCGCGGCGGTCACCACCACCTCGGACAGGTCCTTGGGCGCGCCGGCCTCGGCCGCCAGGACGGGAGAAGCCAGCAACGCGAGGCCCGCGGCGGCGGAGAACAGACGAAGACGCGACATCGGGAAGCCCCACTTGCGATTGAGCGCGTCTGTTATGAAATAACATAACGAGCCGTCAAGCGCGTTGCCGCACGAGCGGAACCGGGTTAGCTGAAAGACGATGTCGAGCCACTGTCAGCATCACGACGAAGGCGCCCATGCCGGTTTAAGAGGCGCCGCCCTGCGCCAGGCCCTGGGCGCGGCCGAGATGCGGTGCGCCGAGACCCAGGAGCGCCTCACCCCGCCGCGCCGCCGGGTGCTGGAGCTGCTGCTGGCCTCGGAGGGCCCCTTGAAGGCCTACGACCTGATCGCCGCCTTCGGCGAGCACGGCGAGCCGGCCAAGCCGCCCACGGTCTATCGCGCGCTGGAGTTCCTGGAGCGCCTGGGCTTCGCTCACCGGATCGAGAGCCTGAACGCCTATGTCCCCTGCCGCATCGAGGGCGGGCACGCGGCGGCCTTCCTGATCTGCGAGTGCTGCGGCGCGGCGCAGGAGTTCGAGCCCGACTTCGGCCCGCAGCTCGCCGATGCGGCCCGGGCCGGCTATGCGGTGCGCTCGGTGACGCTGGAGGCCCGCGGCCTCTGCCCCGCCTGCCGGGAGCACTAGCGTCCGGCGCGGCGCTGCCCCCATCCTCCTTCTTGGCTCATGCGAAAGCGGATCTACCTCGACTGCGACGGCGTGCTGGCCGACTTCGACAAGGGCGCCGAGAAGGTGCTGGGCATGCACCCCCGCGCCTTCGAGCAGCGCTACAATCCGGGTCTGTTCTGGAAGCGCCTCGCGCAGGCGCCGGACTTCTTCGCCAACCTCGACCCCATGCCGGACGCCTTCGAACTCTACGAGGCCGTGCGCGACCTGGAACCCGTCATCCTGACCGGCCTGCCGGGCGGGACCTGGGCCGAGCCGCAGAAGCGGCGCTGGGCGGCGCGCTGGTTTCCCGGCGTGGAGGTCATCACGACGATGGCCGCCCTGAAGCGCGAGCACTGCCATCCCGGCGACGTGCTGGTGGACGACCGGGACAAGTATCGCCGCCTCTGGGAGGAGGCCGGCGGCGTCTTCGTCCATCACCGCACGGCGCGGGAATCGATCGAGGAACTGCGGGCGCTGGGCTACCTGTAGGCGCTACCAGAACACCATCCGCACGACCTGGACGATGCGGCCGGTGAAGCGGTCGACCAGCAGCACGTCGGGGCCGACGCGGACCCAGTCGTAGCCGGGCGGCGGCCAGGGCAGGCCGTAGGCCATCCAGTCGTCCAGCCGGTAGCTCGGCCCATACCAGCCCCAGGGCAGGTAGTCGCCGTAGCTCCAGCTCCGCACGTAGAAGCCCGGCGGGGCGACCCAGACGCGGCCCTGGTAGCGCCGGTCGCTGTGGTAGCTGAACGGATAGCGGCCCCGGCTCCAGTAGGGACGGTCGCCCCGGCGGCGGTCGCGGTCCCGGTCATGGCGATCCCAGCGGTCGCGGTCGTCGCGGTCCCAGCGGCCGCTCCAGGCGCCGTCGCGGCGGTCGGGACCCGCGCGGTCGCGACGGCCCTCCGGATCCGCCGGCCAGCCGCCGTTGCTCCAGCGGCGCGCCTCGCGGGCCTCGCGGCGGTCCTCGCGGTCGGCCTGGTCGGCGGGACCCAGGCTGGACGTGTCGTCGCCGTCGTCGTCCACCCAGCCGCCGGGCCGGCCGACGCGGCTGTCGCGGCGATCCCGGCGTTCATCGCCGCGCCAGAGGTCGGCCTCGCCCGGTCCGGCGCGGCGGGCCTCGGGCGCCCGGCGGGCCTCGGGCGCGCGCGGCGCTTCGGGGGCGGCGCGGGCCGCCGGCGCGCCAGGCGCGGGACGGTCGTCACGGCGCGGGCCCTCATGACCGCGCCAACCCTGGACGGCGGGCTGGCCGGCGGCGGACTCGGCGGTGGTCGCCAGCATCAGGACGGCCAGGGCCGTCAGCGCGGTCGTCTTCATCGTGGTCACTCGCGTGCGGCCTGCAAGGCGCGGGCCGCGGGCATCCCTCACGGTCCTCGTGCGCCGGCCCGGGTGAACCGTGCTTGAACGATGCGGCCCGGCGCCCAAGTGTGCCGGTTCGGATCACGGAAGGATCGCATCAGGTGGCCGCGACACCCAACGACATCCTGGGCTTCTGGCGCGAGGCCGGGCCTTCGAAGTGGTTCGCCCGCAACGCCGGCTTCGACGAGGCCATCCGGCTCAAGTTCGAGCCCACCCACCACGCCGCCGCGCGCGGCGAATACGACCGCTGGATGGAGACGCCCGAAGGGGCCCTGGCGCTGGTCATCCTGCTCGACCAGTTCCCGCGGAACCTCTACCGCAACTCGGGGCACGCCTTCGCCACCGACGGCAAGGCGCGCGCGGCGGCCAGGGCGGCGGTCGCGCGCGGCTGGCACCGGGAGGTCGACCCGGCGCTGGCGTCCTTCTTCCTGCTGCCCTTCGAGCATTCCGAGGACATCGTCGACCAGAACGAAGGGCTGCGCCTGGCCGAGGAGCTGGGCGACCCCGAATTCCTCAAGTGGATGGCCATCCACCGGGACATCATCGTGCGGTTCGGGCGCTTCCCGCACCGCAACCCGATGCTGGGCCGACTCACCACGCCCGACGAACAGGCGTTCCTGGACGAGGGCGGCTTCGCCGGCTGATCCGTGCCGGCTCAGAGCGCGGGCTGGCCGGCGCCCGTGGTTTGCGCCGGCGCTTCGGCCTTGGGCTTCTCGGTGAAGCAGACCTTCTTGCTGAGGCGCGAGCCGCTGACCTCGGAGATCTTCTGGCAGACCTTCTTCGGCTTGGCCGGGACGGCGGCCTGAGCCGGGGCCGGAGCGGCGGCGGGCGCCTCCGGGGCGGTCCCCGACGGAGGGGTTTCGGCCGAGACGAACAGGGCCAGGGCGGCGAGCGCGGTCGCGAGCATTATTATCCACCAACTAGTAAAAACTGCACGCGGCATAACGAAGGTTCCGAAGGGCGCCAAGGGGCCACCTGGCAGGCGATGGCGTTCTTCCGATTCCTGTGCATGGAGGGGGCGCCTCGCGCCGACGTGATTCCCACGTCGCGCGAATCGGCGCCGACTCGCGGTCCAGATGAACGCCCACGCCGCCATCGCCGAGCCCGTCCTGGCCGCCCCGGACCATCCGGAGCGCCAGTACCTGGCCCTGCTCGCCGACATCCTGGAGAACGGCGCCCGCCGGGGCGACCGCACCGGGACCGGCACCCTGGGCGTGTTCGGCCGCCAGATGCGCTTCGACCTGGCGAAGGGCTTCCCGCTGCTGACCACCAAGAAGCTGCACCGGAAGTCGATCATCCTGGAGCTGCTGTGGTTCCTGCGCGGCGACACCAACGTGCGCTGGCTGCAGGAGCGCGGGGTCTCCATCTGGGACGAGTGGGCCGACGAGACCGGCGAGCTGGGGCCGGTCTACGGCAAGCAGTGGCGCTCCTGGGCCGCCCCGGACGGGCGGGTCATCGACCAGATCGCGAACGTGGTCGAGAGCCTGAAGACCAACCCGGAGAGCCGCCGCCACATCGTCTCGGCCTGGAACCCGGCCGACGTGGACGACATGGCGCTGCCGCCCTGCCACTGCCTGTTCCAGTTCTTCGTGGCCGACGGGAAGCTTTCCTGCCAGCTCTACCAGCGCTCGGCCGACGTGTTCCTGGGCGTGCCGTTCAACATCGCCAGCTACGCCCTGCTGACCCTGATGATGGCTGAGGTCACGGGGCTTGAGCCCGGCGAGTTCGTGCACACCCTGGGCGATGCGCACCTCTACCTGAACCACCTGGACCAGGCGCGCACCCAGCTCGGTCGCGAGCCCTACCCCTTCCCGACCCTGCACGTGGCCCCCAAGCGGGACCTGTTCGCCTTCGAATACGAGGACTTCAAGCTCGAGGGCTACCAGGCGCACGCCCACATCCCAGCTCCCGTCGCAAAATGACCGTCGCGAGGCCGAGCCTCTTCATCGGGTCGTCCGTTGAGGGTTTGGACATCGCCTACTGCCTCCAGGAGGCTCTGGAGTTCGACGCGGAACCTACGGTCTGGTCCCAGGGCGTCTTTCGGCCGACCGCGGCGACCTTGAGCGACCTCCTCCGGGTGGCCCGCACCACCGATTTCGCGGCCTTTGTGTTTTCGCCCGACGATATACGGATCATGCGCGACCCGCAGAGCGCCACGATCCGCGACAACGTCGTGTTCGAGTTGGGGCTGATGATCGGCGCGCGCGGCCCCGAGCGCTGCTTCTTTCTCATGCGGAGCGACGCCAAGATGGCGTTGCCGACGGACCTCATCGGTCTGACCGGGCTCACCTATGTATCCGCTCGCCGGGACGGAAACCTCGTGGCCGCGCTGGGCCCTGCCGCCAACAAGATCCGCCGGACGGTCCGGGAGCTGGGGCCGGTCAACACCCGCACCGTGGAGGCCTCTTCAGAACAGCCTCCCGACCCTCAGGCAGAGACAGCCGAATTCCTGTTGGCCTGGAACAGCGGTGATCTCCTCGCGGCGCGGGAGCGTATTCGGGCGGGCGTTCCGATGCACATGGCGGAGGACGAAACGGGTCAGGCCACTCGGGACATGCGCCTGCTCTTCGCCTTCCTGGAGAGTATGGCGGATGGCGTCCTGGCGGGGCGCCTGGACGAAGCCGAAGCGCGCAGGACGTTCTCCGAACCGCTGCATGCGTTCTGGCGACACGCCCGCACATTCCTGGCTCCGCTGAACGGAGCCGACGAATGGTGGAGCCCTCCGCCCAGGATGGCGGAGCTGGATGACCTCTGGCGGGGGGCGACGCGCTGATGTCGTCGAACATGCGCGACCTGACCTTCGCCGAGGTCTCGGACGCGGCCGAGAAGATCTCGGACATCTACGCCGGCAAGTACGGCATCGACCGGGACGACGACTGGTTCCTGCTGAAGCTCCAGGAGGAGCTGGGCGAGCTTTCCCAGGCGCACCTGCGGCTGTCGTCGCGCGGGCGCGGCGAGGCCACGGAACAGGACCGCGCCGACGAGGCCGCCGACGTGCTCTGCATGCTGCTGCTCTACTGCCGCCGGTTCGGCATCGACCCGGACGCGGCGGTGCGGAAGAAGTGGCTGAGCTGGCTGGAGCCGGCGGCCTGATCGGCTAGATTGCCGCCATGTCCCATGTGATCCTCTCCGCAGGGCCCATCGCGCGCGCCAGGAACGGCGTCATCGGCAGGGACGGCGACCTGCCGTGGCGGCTGAGGTCGGACCTGGCGATCTTCAAGGCGGTGACCCTGGGCAAGCCGGTGATCATGGGCCGCAAGACCTGGGAGAGCCTGCCCAGGAAGCCCCTGCCCGGCCGGACCAACATCGTGCTGACCAACGACGGCTCCTTCGAGGCCGAGGGCGCGGTCGTGTGCCACGACTTCTCGGAAGCGGTGCAGATCGCCCGCGAGCAGGCGGCCGAGGACGGCGCGGACGAGGTCTGCGTGATCGGCGGCGCCTCGCTGTTCGAGCTGGCGCTGAGGAAGGCGGGCCGGCTCTACCTGACCGAGGTGGGCGCCGAGGTGGAGGGCGATACTGTGCTGTCGCCCATCGACGAGAGCCGCTGGCGCGAGGTCCGGCGCGAGGCTTACCCCACGTCAGAGAAGGACGAATACCCCTTCACCTTCCGGGTGCTGGAACGCCTATAGTCCCTCCCAAACAGAAGACACGGGGAGGACGGACATGGACATCGAACTGATCGCCGAGGGGCTGGAGTTTCCGGAAGGGCCGATCGCCATGGCGGACGGCTCGGTGATCCTGACCGAGATCAAGGGCCAGCGGCTGACCCGGGTCACGCCCGACGGCCGCAAGGAGACGGTGGTCGAGACGGGCGGCGGCCCGAACGGCGCCGCCATCGGACCGGACGGCGCCATCTGGATCACCAACAACGGCGGCTCGTTCGTGTGGATCGAGAACGAGGGCCTGACCATCCCGGGCCCCACGCCGCCCACGCACACCGGCGGCATGATCCAGCGCTTCGACCTCAGGACCGGCAAGCTGACGACCGTCTACGACTCCTGCGACGGCAAGCGGCTGGTGGGGCCCAACGACCTCGTGTTCGACCGCCAGGGCGGGTTCTGGTTCTCGGACCACGGCTGCTCGACGCCCGACGGCCGCAAGTTCGGCGGGGTCTATTACGCCAAGGCCGACGGCTCCCTGATCTCGCGCCAGCGGGACCACCTGGTCTCGCCGAACGGCATCGGCCTCTCGCCGGACGAGAAGACGGTCTATCTGGCCGACACGACGCTGGGCCGCCTCTGGGCCTTCGACGTGGCCGAACCCGGCGTGCTGGAGCCCGGCCCCGGCTTCGCCCCCGGCCGGGTGGTGTGCAACCTGCCGGGCTACCAGCTCCTGGACAGCCTGGCCGTCGAGGCGGGCGGCAAGGTGTGCGTGGCCACCATCATCAACGGCGGGATCACCGCCTTCGACCCCTCGGGCGCGACCGAGCACTATCCGTTCCCCGACCTGCTGGTCACCAACATCTGCTTCGGCGGGCCGGACATGAAGACGGCGTGGATCACCGCCTCCGGGACCGGCAAGCTCTACAGGGCGACCTGGCCCCGGCCGGGCCTGAAGCTGAACTTCAACGCCTGAGCGTCAGACGTCCCCCAGGATGGCCCGGCGGCGGGCGAGCGCGTCGGGCGTCCACTCCCGCTCAATGTCGTAATAGACCTCGAAGGCCCTCGCCCCCTCGGGCAGCCCCACCCAGGGCAGCTTCGAGCGGGTGAAGATGTGCACGTCGGGCGGGAGCGCGGCGGGCTCGTCCAGGGTCCCGACGCGAACGAACCTGAGCGCCGGCCGGCCGCCATAGTCCGACCACAGGGCGGTGCGGCACGCGGGGCAGCGATAGACGTCGTGGACCCGGCCGCTGTCGGTGGGCATCCGCGTGGGCTCGGGCGCGCCGGAGGCGACCTCGATCCGGTCGGTCTCGATCAGGGCGTTGATGACGAAGGCCGATCCCGTCTGCCGCTGGCAGTCCCTGCAGTGGCAGCAGTGGACGATCATCGGCGCCGACCCCAGCCGGTACCGCACCGCCCCGCACGCACATCCGCCTTCCATCGCAGCGCCTCCTTTAAATCGCCGCGATGCCAACCTGAGGCCGCATTCCCCGTCAAGCTGGGGGCCGAGTTGGACCAAAAAGTTGACGCGCCCGTCATGTTCGTTGACTCACGCGCGCTTCGCCGTCATCGTCACGGTGGGAAGCTGTGGGCGGGTACGGACCTGCGGCCAGGAGGAAATTCGCCATGGATGATGCGTCGATCGATCTGCGCCGCGCGGCCCGGGACGCCGCCTATTCGATGCCGATCGAGGAGATCGATCCGGCCAATCCCGAGCTATTCCTGAACGACACCCTGTGGCCGTACTTCGAGCGGCTGCGGAAGGAGGACCCGGTCCACTGGTCGGTGTCGCCCCACGAGGACATCGGCGGCTACTGGTCGGTGACCAAGTACCACGACATCATGGCCGTCGACACGAACCACGAGGTCTTCTCGTCGGAGCCGACGATCGTGCTGCCCGACCCGGCGGACGACTTCACGCTTCCCATGTTCATCGCCATGGACCAGCCGAAGCACGACGTGCAGCGGAAGACGGTCCAGCCCATCGTGGCGCCGAACCACCTGGCCCACCTCGAACCCATCATCCGCGAGCGGGCCGGCAAGATCCTCGATGACCTGCCGATCGGCGAGGAGATCAACTGGGTCGACAAGGTGTCGATCGAGCTGACGACCATGACGCTCGCGACCCTGTTCGACTTCCCCTGGGAAGACCGCCGCAAGCTGACCCACTGGTCGGACGTGGCCACCTCGGCGCCCGAGAGCGGCATCCTGGGCACCACCGATCCGGAAGAGCACGAGAATCGGCGCCGCCAGACGCTGTTCGAGTGCGTCGACTACTTCATGCGGCTGTGGAACGAGCGGGTGAACGCCCCGCCCCGGCCGGACCTGATCTCGATGCTGGCCCACGGCGAGTCCACCAAGAACATGGACCGCATGGAGTACCTCGGGAACCTGATCCTGCTGATCGTGGGCGGCAACGACACCACCCGGAACACCATCTCGGGCTCGATCCTGGCGCTGCACCAGAACCCCGACCAGGACCGCAAGCTGCGCGAGAACCCGAACCTGATCCCCTCGATGGTCTCCGAGACCATCCGCTGGCAGACGCCGCTGGCCTACATGCGCCGCCGCGCCAAGCGCGACATCGAGCTGGGCGGCAAGACGATCCGCGAAGGCGACAAGGTCGCCATGTGGTACGTCTCGGGCAACCGAGACGAAGAGGTCATCGAGCGGCCGAACGACTACTGGATCGAGCGGCCGCGGGTGCGCAACCACCTGTCGTTCGGCTTCGGCATCCACCGCTGCGTGGGCAACCGCCTGGCCGAGCTGCAGCTCAAGATCATCTGGGAGGAGATCCTCGCCCGCTTCCCGCGGATCGAGGTCGTGGGGCCGCCGCGCCGCGTCTACTCCTCGTTCGTGAAGGGCTATGAGGAACTGCCGGTGGTGATCCCCGCCCGCAACTGACCGGCCAGCCTGAACACCGGAACGCGACCGGGCGACGGCGACGTCGTCCGGTCGTTTGGTTTCCGGCCTGAGCAGGATGCGGACATCCCACCGCAGGCGCGCTTTACCGCGTGTCAGCGGTTGTAGTTTCATCTACCTTCGCGTGCATGAACAAGCTGCTGCGCGAGCTCGCCCTGCTGTTCGCCGCCGCAGTTCCGCTGACGGCCGGCGCCGCCGCATCGCAACCCGCCGAGCCGCGCCAGATCGGCGCCGACCTCAGGATCCAGCCGCGGCGCGCGATCCTGAACGCCGAGCGGCCCGCGGCCGAGTTCACGGTCACGGCCCCCGTGGCGGGCGGCGAGTTCGACGTCAGCTTCATCGACCGGATCATGGCCCCGGACGGCGCGCTCGTGCCCCGCGAGGACGCCTTGCGCGCACCCGAACTCAGGTCGCTGGCCGAGAGGCACCGGTCGGCCAGGCCCTTCATCGCCATGGACGCCGAGCGCCTGACGCTGCGCCCCGGAGAGGGGCGCACGATCTCCGTGCGGCTGCGAGGGCCCGCGCCGCCCGCCGGGGAGTACCGCACCCACCTGACGGTCACCGCCCGCGACCCGAACCCCCCGCCGGCCGGGACGGAGGGACCGGCCACCATGCTCTGGGCCCAGTCGGCGCCGGTCTTCGTGCGGATCGGTCCAGTGGATATCCGGGCGGCCATCGAGGACGCGCGGCTCGAACGGTTGCGCGCCGACGACCCGTCCGGCGGGCCGGCCGTGGCCCTCGACCTCGTCCGGCGGGGACGCAACTCCCTGTTCGGGGACGTGACGGTGAGCGCCCACGGCCGGGCGATCGCGGTGCTGAACGGCGTAGGCGTCTATCCGGAGATCGACCGGCGGCGCATCGTCATCCGCCTGCCTGGACTGCCGCCGGCGCCCGGGACGCTCGAGGTGGCCTTCACCGACCGGGACACCCGGCCAGGCGAAGTGCTCGCCACCGCCCGGGTGGCGGGCGGCGACCGGGCCCTGGCCGCCGTCGGCGCGAAGGGCCCCTAGAGCCCCAACACCATCTTGGCCATGATGTTGTGCTGGATTTCGTTCGAGCCGGCGTAGATCGAGGTCTTGCGGTAGTTGAAATACTGCGGCGCCACCGGGGCGGCGTAGTCGGGTCCGGCGCGGAACACGTTGGTGTCGCCGTTCAGGTGGGCCCAGGTGTCGCGCACGAAGGGCTGGGCGTAGACGCCGGCGGCCTCAAGGGCCAGCTCGGTGATCGCCTGCTGCATCTGGCTGCCCTCCAGCTTCAGCATGGAGGAGACGGCGCCCATGGCCTCGCCGTTGGCCCGGCCGGCGAAGATTCGCAGCTCGGTGGCGTTCAGCGCCTCGACCTTGATCTCGACCTCGGAGAGCTTCTTGCGGAAGTCGGGATCGCTCATCATCGAGCCGCCCCGGTCCGAGCGCTCCATGGCGGCGATCTTGCGCACCTTGCGGAGCTGGTTCTGCAGGCCCGGCGCATAGGCGTTGCCGCGCTCGAACTGCAGCAGGTACTTGGCGTAGGTCCAGCCCTCGCCTTCCTTGCCGATGCGGTTGGCGACCGGAACCCGGACGTTGTCGAAGAACGTCTCGTTGATCTCCTGCTCGCCCTCGGCCGGACCGTCGAGCGTCGGGATCGGCCGGATGGTGATGCCTGGCGTCTTCATGTCGATCAGCAGGAACGAGATGCCCTTCTGGCGGATGTCCTCGTTCGAGGTCCGGACCAGGCAGAACATCCAGTCGGCCCATTGGGCCAGCGTCGTCCAGGTCTTCGACCCGTTCAGGACGTAGTGGTCGCCGTCGCGCTCGGCCTTCAGGGCCAGCGAGGCGAGGTCGGAGCCGGCGCCCGGCTCGGAGTAGCCCTGGCACCACCACACGTCGGTGGAGAGGATCTTGGGCAGGTGCTGCTTCTTCTGCTCGTCGGTCCCGAAGGCCATCACGACAGGGGCGCACATCTTCAGGCCCATGTTCGAGGTGGAGGGGGCGCCGGCCAGCGCCATCTCCATGTCGAAGACGTACTTCTGGCCCAGGCTCCAGCCCGTGCCGCCGTACTCCACCGGCCAGTCGGGGGCGATCCAGCCCTTGGCATGGAGCTTCTTCAGCCAGCGGACCTGGCTTTCCTTGTCGAGGTAGCCGTTCTTGGACTGGGCCATGCGCGCGCGCATGTCGTCGTCGTAGGCCTCGGCGATGAAGGCGCGGACCTCCTCGCGGAAGGCCAGGTCCTCGGGCGAGAAATCCAGGTCCATGGCCATGTCAGCCGATCCCGTCCAGGTATTCGATCTCGGGGCGGCCGGCGAGGACCGCGGCGAACTTCGGGCCGGCGGCCTTGAAGTAGTCCGTGCCGCCGTGGTGGGTCAGGGCGTCCTGGTCCTTGTAGATCTCAAGGACCTTGTAGACGTTGGGCTCGGTGCGGCTCTTGGTGAGCTGGTAGGCGAGGTTGCCGGGCTCGTTGGCGCGGACCTGCTTGGCGAGCTCGGTGAAGAACGCCTCGAACTCCGCCGTCTTGCCTTCCTGGATAGGCAGTTTCGCGATCACGCCGACCGTCATGGCCGTCCTCCCAACAGTTGTTTGAAAGACGGTAGAGCCGCGCGGCCTCACGGGCAAGGCTGACGTGGCGACAGTTGGGGCGCCGGCAGGTCGGCTAGGAGCGCTCGTTCCAGCCGTAGGCGACCCAGTGGTGGCCGCCCAGGTGGCGGGCCTCGATGACGCCGTCGGAGGCGGCGCGGCGGGCGCGCACCGAGCGGCGGGCGCGGAGCGCCAGGCCGGCGAGCGCCAGCAGGGCCGAGGTCATGATCGCGATCACCGCCACGGTGGCGGCGGCGAACACCGCCAGGACCGCGCCCACGAGCACGGCGGCGGCGGTGGCGAGCGCGGCGCCCACGGCGGCGAGGCTGCGGAGGGCGGATCCGTTACGGGCGGCGAAGTCTTTCACCATCGACGTTCCTCGTGAGCCCTTGCGCGGGCTGGGCCCCGTACGCGCGGGCCTTCAAGTTCGTATCTCGGCGTTGAGGTTCCCGCCGTCAACCTCCGCAAAGGCTTAATGACGGGGCTGTGAGGCGTCATGCCGCGCCCTCCAGCGCCAGCGCCTTCCTTTCGCGCAGGATCTGGTCGTAGGCGGCGTTGATCGACGCGGCCTTGGCCTCGGCCACCTCGATGAATTCGGCCGGCAGGCCGCGCGAGCGGGCCCGGTCCGGATGGGCCTCGGAGAGCTGGGCGCGCCAGGCGGCGCGGACCTGCTCGTCGCTGGCGTCGGGCGCCACGCCCAGGATCACGTAGGGATCGTCGTTGGCCGCGCCCAGGTGGGTCGCCTTGAGCCGCCGGAAGGTGAGGGGCGAGAGGCCGAAGAGTTCGGAGACGCGCTCCAGGTAGGCCAGCTCGTCGCCCGTGACCACGCCATCTGCGGCGGCGATGTGGAACAGGCCGTCCAGCACGTCCTCCAGAAGCTGCGGGCAGCCGCCGTAGCGCTTCTTCAGGCGCCGAGCGTAGCTCTCGAAGCCCCGGGTGGTCTGGCGTGCGAGCTGGTAGAGGCGGCGGACATTGCCCTCGCTGCCCGCGTCCGACTGGAACACGCTGGAGAAGGCGTCATATTCGCCCGCGTGGGCGTCGCCGTCGGCCTTGGCGAGCTTGGCGCCCAGGGCGGTGACGGCGGTCGAGAACGCGGGGTCCTCGCCGGGCAGGCCCGGGGGGCACTCGTCGCATTCCGCTTCGTCGATCTTGCGGACGGCGAGCCCAGCTATCTTGCGCCAGAAGCTCATGTGACTAAGCGGAAGCATTAGGACCGTGGCGAGGTCATGACAATTACGGCCCGAGGTTAAGTTTTGGACATGCGTTTCAGTTTCTGGATCGACCGCGGCGGCACCTTCACCGACGTCATCGGACGGGCCGAGGACGGTTCGGAAGTCTCGATGAAGCTGCTGTCGGCCTCGCCGGCCTATACGGACTCGGCCGTCGAAGGGATGCGCCGCATCCTGGGCGCCAGGCCCGGGGAGCCGTTCCCGGCCCTTCGGGTCGAGGCGATCAAGATGGGCACCACCGTGGCCACCAACGCGCTGCTGGAGCGCCGGGGGGCCAAGACCCTGCTGGTCGCCACCGAGGGGTTCGCCGACGCCCTGCTGATCGGCGACCAGGCCCGGCCCGACCTCTTTGCGCTCTCCATCGACAAGCCCGCGCCGCTGTACGCGGGGGTCGTGGAGGCCGCCGAGCGCCTGGCCGCCGACGGCGCGGTCGTGCGCCCGCTGGACGCCGCGGCGCTGCGGGTCCGACTGGAAGCGGCTGTGGCCGAGGGTTTCACGTCGGCGGCGATCGCGTTCCTGCATTCCGACCTCAATCCCGAGCACGAGCGCCTGGCGGGAGAGGTCGCGCGGGCCGCCGGCTTCGACTTCGTGGCCCTGAGCTGCGAGGTCTCGCCCCTGCCCCGCTTCGTCCCGCGCGCCGAGACGACGGTGGCCGACGCCTACCTGACGCCGGTGTTGCAGGCCTATGTCCGCCGGGTGGCCGAGGCGACGGCGGGCGCGCCGCTCTATTTCATGACCTCGGCGGGCGGGCTGGTCCGCGCCGAGGCGTTCCGGGGCCGCGACGCGGTGGTGTCGGGGCCGGCCGGCGGGGTGGTGGGCGTGGCCCGCACGGCCCGGGCGGCCGGCGCGGAGGCCGTGCTGGGCTTCGACATGGGCGGCACCTCCACCGACGTCTGCCGGTTCGCCGGGAGGCTGGAGCGGCGGGATGCGGCCCGCGTGGCCGGGGCGAGGCTGCGCGCGCCCATGCTGGACGTGGAAACCGTCGCGGCCGGCGGCGGCTCGGTGCTCACCTTCGACGGGATGCGGGCGAGAGCCGGTCCGGCCAGCGCCGGCGCCGATCCGGGCCCGGCCTGCTACGGCCGGGGCGGTCCGGCCGCCGTCACCGACGCCAATGTGGTGCTGGGGCGGATCGATCCGCGCTTCTTCCCCAGCGTGTTCGGGCCGAAGGGCGACGCGCCGCTCGATCCGCAGGCCAGCCGCGCCCGCCTCGCCGAGCTGGCGGCGGCCATGGGCGCCGAGAGCCTGGAGGCCGCCGCCGAGGGCTTCCTGGCCGTGGCCGTCGAACAGATGGCCCAGGCTGTGCGGCGCATCTCCACCGAGCGCGGCTTCGATCCCCGCGACCACGCGCTGACCGCCTTCGGCGGGGCGGCCGGCCAGGTGGCCTGCCAGACGGCCGAGGCGCTGGGCGTGGCCGAGGTGCTGTGCCCCAAGTACGGCAGCGTGCTGTCGGCCTGGGGCATCGGCCAGGCGGAGGTCGCGGCGCTGAAGCAGGCGGGGCTGGACGCCCCGCTGGACGCGGCCGGCGTGGCGCGCGCCGAGGCCCTGCTGGAAGAGGTCGAGGCCGCCGCCCGCGCGGCGCTCGCCGAACAGGGCGCGGACGCCGGCCAGGTCCGCCGGACGCTGCGCCTGCGCTACGACGGCGCCGACGCCGAACTGCCGGTCTCGACCGCCGACCCGAAAGGCGAGTTCGAAGCCGCCCACCAGCGCCTGTTCGGCTTCGTGGAGCCGGGCCGGACCATCCTGATCGCGGCGGTCGAGGCGGAGGCGATGGCTTTCCCTCCCCCTCGTGGGGAGGGTGGACGAGGCGCAGCCTCGGACGGGCGGGGGACGACGGTCCGCCCCACCCCGGTCGCTTCGCGACTCGCCCCTCCCCACGCGGGGGAGGGAAGGACGCGGCTGTACGCCCAGGGCGCGTGGCATGACGCGCCCGTGATCGCGGCCGAGGCGCTGAGCGAGATCGACGGACCGGCCCTGGTGGTCCGGGCCGACACCCAGATCGCCGTGCTGCCGGGCTGGCGGGCGCGCGCCGACGCGGACGGCCTGATCCGGCTGGTCCGGACGGGTGAGGCGGCGGTCCGGGCCATCGCGCTGGACCGACCCGATCCCGTCACCCTGGAGCTGTTCAACCGCCGCTTCATGGGCGTGGCCGAGGCGATGGGCGCGGCGCTGGAGCGGACGGCGCATTCGGTGAACATCAAGGAGCGGCTGGACTTCTCCTGCGCCCTGTTCGACGCCGACGGCGGGCTGGTGGCCAACGCCCCTCACATGCCCGTCCACCTGGGCTCGATGGGCGCCTCGGTGCGTGCGGTGCGCGACCGTCACCCGGACCTGAGGCCCGGCCAGGCCTTCGCCCTGAACAACCCCTACGCCGGCGGCACCCACCTGCCGGACATCACCGTGGTCATGCCGGTGTTCATGGACGCGGCGGACGCGGAGGCCTCGTTCTACGTCGCCGCGCGCGGCCACCACGCCGACGTGGGCGGGGTCCAGCCGGGCTCGATGCCGCCCTTCTCCAGGACCATCGCGGAAGAGGGCGTGCTGCTCGACGCCCTGCCGATCATGCGGGACGGCCGCTTCCTGGAGGCCGAGGTGCGCGCCGCCCTGGTCGCCGGCCCCTGGCCCGCCCGGGCCCCGGAGCGCAACCTGGCCGACCTGAAGGCCCAGGTGGCCTCGTGCCAGGCCGGCGCCGCCGCGGTGGCCGGGATGATCCGCGCCTATGGCGCCGAGGCCGTGGCCCGCTACATGGGCTTCGTCCAGGAGAACGCCGCAGAGGCGGTGCGCCGGGCGGTGGGCCGCCTCTCGGACGGCTTCGCCCGCGTGCCGATGGACGGCGGCGGCGAGATCGTCGTGCGAACCACCGTCGACGCCGGGGCCCGCGAGGCCGTCCTCGACTTCCGGGACAGCGCCGACCAGCTCGGCTCGAACTTCAACGCCCCCTCGGCCATCGTGGACGCCGCGGCCCTCTACGTCTTCCGCACCCTGGTGGACGACGACATCCCGCTGAACGCCGGCTGCCTGAAGCCGCTGAAGATCCTGACCCGCGAGGGCTCGATGCTGGACCCCAGGCCCCCCGCCGCCGTCGTGGCCGGCAATGTGGAGACCAGCCAGCACGTGGTCGACGCGCTCTACGCGGCGCTGGGCGTGATGGCAAACGCCCAGGGGTCGATGAACAACTTCACCTTCGGCGACGCGGCCCGCCAGTACTACGAGACCATCTGCGGCGGGGCCGGCGCCACGGCGGAGGCGGACGGGGCGAGCGCGGTCCACACCCACATGACCAACTCCCGCCTCACCGACCCGGAGATCCTGGAGCGCCGTTTCCCCGTGCGGCTGGAGCGGTTCGGCGTGCGGGCGGGCTCGGGCGGGGCCGGCGCCCGGCGCGGCGGCGACGGGGCGATCCGGCGCATCCGGTTCCTGGCGCCCATGGAGGCCGCCCTGCTCTCCTCGCGCCGCGAGCACGCGCCCCAGGGACTGGCCGGCGGCGGCCCGGCCCAACCCGGACGGCAGCGTTTGATCCGGAACTCGGGCGAGGTTAGTGAACTTCCCGGCTGCTTCTCCGTTACGGTGGAGCTTGGCGACGTGATCGAGATCGAGACCCCGGGGGGCGGTGGTTTCGGCGTGGGCGTCGCCTGATCGAAACCATCGCAGGATGTCCATGCTGTCGCTCGCCTTCGCCCTCGCCCTCCTCGCCCAGGACAGCTCCGCCGCCGCGCCGCAGGCGACTGCCGCGCCGACCGCCCAATCGGAGGACCGCTGGCCCGCCGGCGCGCCGCGGGAGGACTATCCGTTCGTGGCCTGGTGCTACGGCGCGCTGCGCGGCTACCTCGACATGCACGACGAGGTGATGCCCGAGGTCACCCGCATCGAGAAACAGTTCCGCAAGCCCGGGACGAGCCTGGCCGACGACCTGAAGGTCTATGCCGACATGCAGGCCGACGGACGCCAGAAGCTGAAGCTCTTCCAGTCGGCGATCACCGCCGCCGAGAAGGCCTCGGTCCGGCCGATCAACGCCATCGGCGGCGAGGCGGTGAAGAAGGGCCGCTCGATCTGGACGGCCGGCCCCGAGGTCACCAAGGCCCGCAAGGCCCAGGAGTGGATGAGCTGGGCCCTGCCCGCCAAGTGCGAAACCACGGCCAAGGCCCTGGAGCAGCGCGCCGCCCTGATGGGTTCCGCCTTCAAGGTCAACGCGGTGGACGAGCCGCCGGCCGAGGCCGGGGCGGACACTCCCTCCCCGTAGCATGCTCGCCGCCTGGATCGCCGCCGTGAGCGGGGCGGCCTTCCTGGCCTTCGCCGCCGACAAGCGCGCCGCCGTGCGCGGCGAGCGCCGCACGCGCGAGAGCACGCTGCTGCTGCTGGCCATCGCGGGCGGAAGCCCCGGCGCCATCGCCGCCCAGCAGCTCCTGCGCCACAAGACCCGCAAGGAGCCGTTCCGCAGCCTGCTGTGGACCGTGGCGGCGGCCCAGGCCGCCGCCGGGCTCTGGATCGCGCTGGCCTAAGCCCCCTCGGGCTCGGGCGCCTTCTCCTCGTTGCGGGCGAGGATCGAGGTCACCGCCATGTCGCCGGCCACGTTGCCCAGCGTCCGGAAGATGTCGGGCACGACCTCCACGGCCAGCAGGATGGGCAGGAGTTCGATCGGCAGGCCCAGCGCCAGGCAGATCGGCGCCACGCTGACGATGAACGACACCTGGCCCGGCAGGCCGACCGAACCCAGGCTGACCGCCAGGGCCACCAGCACCGCGCCGGCCCACTGCAGCATGCTGGGCTGGATGCCGTAGACGTGGGCCACGAAGATCGCCACGGCCAGGTTCACCACCGGGCTGGTGAAGCGGAAGACCGCCACCGCCAGCGGCAGCACGAGGCCGGCGATGCGCGGCGGCACGCCCAGGTCGTCGCGGCTGCGCTCGATCATGGCCGGCAGGCAGGCCAGCGAGGACTGGGTGGCGAAGGCGGTGGCGAGGACGGGCCCCGTCGCCCGGGCCCAGCGGCCGAGCGGCACGCGGCCCACGGTCACGCCCAGCAGATAGGCGACGACGCTGATGGCCAGACCCGCCAGCGAGGCCACGGCGACGTAGTGGCCGAGCACGCCCGCGGCGCTGACGCCGGCCCGGAGCCCCACGCCCAGGCCGAGGGCGAAGACGCCGGCCGGACCGGCCCACAGCACCCAGCGGACGATGACGATCATCGCGTCGCCCAGGGTCTGGATGATGTCCACCACCGGCCGCCCGCGCTCGGGCGGCAGGCGGGTGAGCGCGAAGCCCGTGAAGGCGGCGAACACCACCAGCGGCAGGACCGCGTCCTCGGCGGCGGCCTTGATGGGGTTGGACGGCGCGAGGCTCTTCACCCAGGCCACGAAGTCCGGCGCGGTGGCCCCGGTCGGGGCGTGGGGCGCGCCGGCGCGCAGGGCCTCGGCGGCCTCGCGGGTTACGGGCCAGAGGGCCAGCACCCCGTGGACGAAGACGAGCGAGAAGACGCTCGCCGCCAGCAGCAGGACGATGAACCAGCCGATGGCCCGGAGCGCCAGCCGGCCCGTCGCCGCGGCGTCCGACACCTGGGCGATGGCCGCCACCAGCACGGCGAAGATCAGCGGGATGACGGTCATCCGCAGCGCGTTGAGCCACAGCCCGCCGAACGCCTCGATCCCCTCGACCGCCCGGGCCAGCCGCGCGTCGCCGCCCGCCGCGACCAGGGCGCCCAGGGCGAGCCCCAGCACGAGGCCGATCAGCACCCGCACGCTCAGAGACTTGAATATCCGCAAGACGCCACGCCCTCCGCCAAACCGTGCGATGTGGCCCTTATCCGCGGCGCGCCGCAAGCCCGCGCCGGATCAGCTCTCCAGCACCACCCGCGCGTTCCCGGCCGCCGGCCGGCAGCACGCGCGGGCGCGGCGTTCGAGCGCGCCCCGGTCCCCCGAGATCAGCTCAGTCTTCGCAACACCAGCCTTCCCGGTCCGGACCGGATGGACAACCTATCGGGACCTCACAGCTAGCCCCGCCGCTGATAGCGCATGGAAAGGGAAGCGGGCTGGCTGGCGTCGGCCTCGCGCAGCCGGGCGGCCACGTCGTTCAGCGCCTCGTCCTGGGCGCCGAAGCGCGCGACTTCCTGGCCCTCGCGCCGGACGATCCACTCGCCGCCGCATTCGACCACTTCGAACTTCATGTACGCTCCCGCTACTGAGGGGCGCGGGCTACGCGCGTTCGTAGAGCGTAACAATGAGCCGTTGAGTCGCACCTAGCCGGTTCAATCCAGGGTCGGCAAGGTCACGTCGCACACGCTGAACGACGCCCCCTTCTCCCGCTTCAGCGCCTCCAGGCGGGCGGCGAAGGCGGGCCCCCTCTCGTCGAGGACCCTGACGGCCGGACGCTCGGCGGGCGGCAGGTCGGCGGCGACGCGGACCTTGAGCATCAGGTCGGGGACCTTCGGCGGCTCGCCCACGGCGAGGGCCTGGACGGCCCCCTGCCCGGCCACGACCCGGCCCCTGGTCGTCTCGATGACCAGGGTGTTCTCCGGGTCGAGGGGCCGGAAGTCCGAAGCCGCCAGCGCCGCCGCCAAAAGAACGCCGATCATCGTCACCCCACCCTCGTCATCCCGGCCGGAGCGTAGCGGAGAGCCGGGACCCAGGGGAAGCCGTGCGTCGGCCCTGGGTCCCGGATCGGCCTCGCGGCCGTCCGGGATGACGACCGTGTTGCCGCCATCCCCTGTCAGCAGGCCTGTGCGTTATGGTGGCGGAGACCGCCCGCAGGACCTACCTTTCGAGCCATGCCCAGCCCCGCCGCCCCCGGAGGCGTCGCCGACATGTCGGCGGCCTTCGACTACGACGAGAACGCCATGCCGCTCCTCTGGAAGCCGCACCGCCCGGTGCGCCCGGAGAAGAGCGAGGGCGGGCGGAAGTTCAAGCTCGTCTCCGACTACCAGCCCGCCGGCGACCAGCCGCAGGCCATCGCCGAGCTGTCGGAGGGCATCGCCCGCGGCGAGCACGACCAGGTGCTGCTGGGCGTCACCGGCTCGGGCAAGACCTTCACCATGGCCAAGGTGATCGAGGCGACCCAGCGCCCGGCCCTGATCCTGGCCCCCAACAAGACGCTGGCGGCCCAGCTCTATTCCGAGTTCAAGAGCTTCTTCCCCGACAACGCGGTCGAGTTCTTCGTCAGCTACTACGACTACTACCAGCCCGAGGCCTACGTGCCCCGGACCGACACCTACATCGAGAAAGACTCCAGCATTAACGAGCAGATCGACCGGATGCGCCACTCGGCCACCCGGGCGATCCTGGAGCGCGACGACGTGATCGTCGTGGCCTCGGTCTCGTGCATCTACGGCATCGGCTCGGTCGAGACCTATTCGGCCATGACCTTCCAGCTCAAGCCCGGCGAGCGGATCGACGAGAAGAAGCTGATGGGGGACCTCGTGGCCCTCCAGTACAAGCGCAACGACCAGGCCTTCGAGCGCGGCGCGTTCCGGCGGCGCGGCGACACCCTGGAGATCTTCCCGGCCCACTACGAGGACCGCGCCTGGCGCATCAGCCTGTTCGGCGACGAGGTGGAGTCGATCACCGAGTTCGACCCGCTGACCGGCAAGAAGACCGCCGACCTGGCGGGCGTGAAGATCTACGCCAACAGCCACTATGTGACGCCCAGGCCGACGCTCCGCCAGGCCATCAACCAGATCAAGATCGAGCTGAAGGAGCGGCTGGACTGGCTGGTCGCCAACGGCAAGCTCCTGGAGGCGCAGCGCCTCGAACAGCGCACCACCTTCGACCTGGAGATGATCGAGGCCACCGGCTCCTGCGCCGGCATCGAGAACTACAGCCGCTACCTGACCGGCCGCCGGCCCGGCGAGCCGCCGCCGACGTTCTTCGAATACATCCCCGACAACGCGCTGCTGTTCGTGGACGAGAGCCACCAGACCGTGCCGCAGATCGGGGCCATGTACCGGGGCGACTACCGGCGGAAGTTCACGCTGGCCGAATACGGCTTCCGCCTGCCGAGCTGCATCGACAACCGGCCGCTGAAGTTCGAGGAATGGGACGCCATGCGGCCGGACACGGTCCACGTCTCGGCCACGCCCGGCCCCTGGGAGATGGAGCGGACCGGCGGCGTCTTCGTCGAGCAGGTGATCCGCCCGACGGGCCTCATCGACCCGCCGGTGGAGGTGCGCCCGGTCGCGAAAGACGGCTTCAGCCAGGTGGACGACGTGATCGACGAGGCGCGCCAGACGGCGGCCCGCGGCTACCGCAGCCTGATCACGGTGCTGACCAAGAAGATGGCCGAGGACCTGACCGAGTTCATGCACGAGCAGGGCCTGCGCGTCCGCTACATGCACTCCGACGTCGACACCCTGGAGCGCATCGAGATCATCCGGGACCTGCGGCTCGGCGCCTTCGACGTGCTGGTGGGCATCAACCTGCTGCGCGAGGGCCTGGACATCCCCGAGTGCGGCCTGGTGGCCATCCTCGACGCCGACAAGGAGGGCTTCCTGCGCTCGGAGACCAGCCTGATCCAGACCATCGGCCGGGCCGCCCGGAACGTGGACGGCAAGGTGATCCTCTACGCCGACCAGGTGACGGGCTCGATGGAGCGCGCCATGGCCGAGACGAAGCGTCGGCGGGAGAAGCAGGAGGCCTACAACCTCGCCCACGGCATCACGCCCGAGAGCGTGCGGAGCCAGATCAAGGACATCCTGGCGAGCCCCTACGAGAAGGACCGGGTGACCGTGCCGGTGGGCGTGGCCGAGGACGGCAAGCCGTTCATGGGCGACAACTTCAAGACCACGCTCCGGGACCTGGAGACCCGCATGAAGGAGGCCGCCGCGAACC
This sequence comes from Phenylobacterium sp., assembly GCF_046463815.1. GTDB lineage: Bacteria > Pseudomonadota > Alphaproteobacteria > Caulobacterales > Caulobacteraceae > Phenylobacterium. Next base: position 205,292 of record NZ_JBKBRO010000001.1, read on the forward strand.
TGGAGTTCGAGGAGGCCGCGAGGCTGCGCGACGAGATCAAGCGGCTGAAGCTGCTCGACCTGGAATTCGCCGCCGACGCGCTCGCCGGCGAGGGCGAGACGGGGGATCGGGAGGCGGTGAAGCGCGTGAAGGCCGAGGCGCGGGCCGAGAAGGCCGAGCGTTTCCGGAAGGGGCGGCGGTAGCTTTCCTCTCCCGCTCGGCGGGAGAGGGGGACCGCCCGCCGACCCCGGCCTCGGGCCGGGGGAAGAGCGGGGGGTGGAGAGGGCAAGCCCCACGCACCGCGCCTCCGACGCGAGGACGAACCGCGGAAGACGCAGAAAACGCCGAGGGCCCGGGGTCGGGCGTGTTGGGGTAGGTCGGAATCTACTCAACCCCCACCCTCAGGCGGGACCGCGCCTCGCGGCGCGGGAAGGAACCACGGAAAACACGGAAGGCGCGCTTAGAGGCGCGCCCTCACGGAAGGGGCCGCGCCGAACGCGCCCCTTTGGGGAAGACAGGATTCACGCTGCCAAGGACCGCACGGCGCCGCCGCGTCGGGTCAGGATAAGGCCGGGTGGGCTGAGGACCAAAAATTGAATGGGATGAGGGCGCGAGACCTTGGGTTCGTACTATGTCGTCTCACAGCTCTACGCGCCAGGACGGCTCGCATAGAGGAACTCCTGCAGTGACGGGGTGGGCACGACCACCGGCACCGCCTAACTTGCAAGGCAGCGAAAGGTCGCGCTTAGATGGCGCAACACCACAAGGGTAGGGGGAGTGGGTTGTCTAGCAAGGTGACAGCACTGCGCTTCAAGCAGTGGCTCACAGAATGGGATAGCTACGCCTACGACGAAAAGCAGCAACGCCGGCGCCCAGATCCCCACGTATATCTGTTCGCCATGCCAGCGGTTCAACTCCGCGCGCTTAGCGGTGTGTATCGGCGCAAGCGAGACGGGGCCGCAGCGGAAGGTTTGCAGCGCTACCATGATGAGAAGAGGTCGAAGATCATTCGCGACTTCGTTCGCTACGGTTATCCGTTCAGCGACATCAAAGAAGAGCTCAGGACCGCTGACACTCTATCCCTGAGAAAGCCAGGTTGGCTGCCCACGGCAATCGTAGTGAACATCCTGACACCGGCTGATGCCCGGAGGGGGCGAAAGATCGCCCCGAAGGACCTAATCACTATCGATGAGGCGGATAGTGGCACATTCACGGTCAATGTGCCTTACAAGAATCGCACCGAAAAATGGGCGCCTCAGGCTCTGGAGCCCATTGAAATCATTGATGGTCAGCATCGTCTCTGGGCGTTCGATGAGGCCATAGGAAATGGCGATCTTCCGGGAGATTTCGAACTTCCCGTTGTTGCGTTTCATGGCTTGGACGTTGGCTGGCAGGCCTACCTATTTTGGTCGATCAACGTTTCGCCAAAAAGGATCAACCCTAGCCATGCGTTCGACCTCTACCCACTTCTGAGATCCCAGGACTGGCTTGAGACGTTTTCTGAAATCAAGATCTATCGAGAGGCTCGAGCACAAGAACTAACCGAGCTTCTATACCTTCATCCGCAGAGTCCTTGGCATAAGCGGATCAATATGCTGGGCGAAACCGCGCGCGAGGCTCCCGAGGGCGCAGGAGTCACGCAGGCCGGATGGGTGAGGGCGCTGACTAGCAGCTTCCTCTCCCCGGGTGGCCGAGGGCGAGCGGCTAAGGGACTATTCGCGGCGGATATAGATGAGGATGGACCACTAGGCTGGTCGCGGGCTCAACAAGCGGCCTTCCTCATCGAGTTCTGGAGAAATATTCAACGTCACATTGAAGACCAAGAACCGCGCTGGGTGAAGCAGCTTCGCACTCGCGAAAGCCGCAAGGCACCCTCGAAATCGGCCCCCTTAACAGGATCCCTTACAATGCTTAATCAGGAGCAGGGGGTAAGGGGCATTCTATCTGTTTCAAACGAAATTTTCTTTGCCAAAGCTACCGAATACCGCTCACAGTTTGACTGGAACATCGACCTTGAATTCACCGGGCAAACGTCGGTGGATGATGTCACCGAAATGCTGACCTTGGTTCGCCAGCAACCATTTTCAAAGTTCGCCGCATCTCTCGCCAGTGGCATGGCTGAGTTCGACTGGCGTTCCTCTGACGCGCCAAACCTAAGTGAGGCTCAGCGCCTGAAGAAACGGGCTTTTCGGGGAAGCGGTGGATACGTCGCGCTGCGCGAGCAACTTCTGCGACATCTAACTAAGCAGGGCGGCGATGTAGCGAGTTGCGCGCTTTCGCTGATTGAAGCGAAGGCTCGCCGTTGATGGCAAAGCAAGCACTTTCCGGAGAGCAAAAGACTGCACTCGACGCGGCCAGTCCCAAGCAGGTGCAGATAGCCCTCGGTCGGTTTTCCGGAAAGAAACAATCAACCTGGGTGTCGCCGACACACAAATACAAGGATGGCCAACTACCAAGGGACTTTACAAACTCCCTGCCACCTTCCGAAATTACTGAAGCGGTATCTATCCGAGCTCCGTTACACCTGATCGATGGCTGGGGCTACCTAGCACGCGCCTTGAATGCCCTTAGCTCGGGCGCACCTCACCCAGCAAGGCACCTCGCATATTACGCGGAACTCCGCGCCGCCCTGTCAATTCTCGCCAGCCAGGGGATCGGCATCTTCAACACCAGGACCGTGGTCATCGCTGAGCAAGGAGATATTTCTTCATTCAATGGCCCTACCACCCACACGATGGCTTGGTTCGCGCTCCAGAATTGGGCGGATAAGGCCGGGGCATTCGATATGATTATGAGCTCCATGGATATTTCGGGCGTAACACTTAAGGATATTTTTCAAGAGTACTTTCCTAGCCCCGCCAAACAAATGCTTGGATCCGAGCTAATATCTCTCTGGGGATTTGACCTCAGCGTTGCCGCGAACGATCACGTTGATCGGAACACTTCTAGCTATTTGCCAAATGAACTTTTAAATATATCAACCAACCCTGCTGATGATCTGAAATTCATAAGGGACTTATGGCGATCATTTCAACCAACCGCATTTGACCTAGAAAAGCACCTTCTTCGAATGCTCTTAGAGAAGCAGGTTGGACAGATCGGACGGAGGACTCTAGCCGGGCGCCAAAAAGAGTATGAGCGGATAGACCCTCGATTCAGGCGCGCGGTAACTCGGGAATTCATTGAGCGGCGGGAAGAAGCTGATGATCATCCCATACTGCGCACAGCAGCATCTAGGACTGAACCAAGTTCTGTTCAGGAACTTACGGCGCGCGCCTGTCTTTTGTTGAGGCTGGCGCTAGCCTTAAATCTAAGCTGCCTCTCCAAGGTATCAGTGTCACCGCGTGATGATCTGGAATTTTGGTGGACGGAATACGGTTCCTCTCGCGGCTTCTGGCGGCCTGGCGAAGAGCCCGAAGATCTATCAGAACTATGGGCCGACGTAGATCTAGCCTTGTCCGACGCTGAGAATGCCGCAGCAACCAATCGGCTCGATTGGCTGGCCGCCGAACCTTCGGGCCTACCTCGACTATGCGAGACGGAGCGGATTTGCCTATGGGCGCTCTGCCGATAGTATTCTCTACTCCGCCGCGATCGTCGAGTTGTACCCGTACGTCGCCCAGGTCGGCTCATAGGTGGCGTCGGCCTGGTTGCCCCAAACCGCCCACTTCTTTCGCTCGCCGCGCGCGAATAGCTCAAGGTATGGCCCCGGCGAGCACGCCTCGATCAGCGCGTACTGTTCGTCCGGCTTGCGGCTGTGTTCGCGTTTGCGGGTCTCGATCATGTTCACTTGGCGACGGCCCGCATCCAATGTGCGGGCGTTCTTTCCGCGCACGCCGAACAGGATGATCTCGGTCACATTGCGGAAGTAGAAGCCGACGCCTCGCCCATCGGAACCGCCATCCTTGCGGACCTTGTGCCAGATCAGGTTGGACTTGTAGCTGAAACCCCAGGCTTCCATGACCCGTAGCCCCTCGGGCAGCAGGGCGTTGGGAACCCACAGGTAGAGGTGGGCGGTGTCCGCCGCGATGCCTTCAACGGGAAGGCCGCAGATGTCGTCCAATGTCATGGTCGGGTAGCGCGACAGCCGGCGATGTTCCGGAGCTACTTTTCCGGTGCGGTTTTGAAACTGCCAGGGAGGATCCGCCAGGATCGTCCGGAACTTTCGCCCCTGGGCGAAGGCCGCAAGATCGACCGCTGCTTGGACGCCCACATCGTCGTAAGCCATCGTTCGCTCCAGCTCGGCTAGCGAGAATCACCGCCACCGCCCGTACGGTAGATGACCCGCAGCGGACGACCTATAGCGTTCCCTTTTTGTACCCGAGCAAATCGGCGGGCGCTAGCCCGCCACGCAGCGCGGCGTGATGCCGATCACCAGGACGGGGCAGGCGCCGTTCCGACCGGCGTTCATTCGGTAGAGGAGCTTGCCCATCCATGTGGTGCTCGCGCCGTATTTGGCCGAAGTCGGGCGGGGCTCACCCTTCTTGGTCAGTTCAGGCACTCCAGCCTTGGTCAGGGCCGGGCCGAGGGCCTTGATGAAATCCGTCATGGAGGCCCCACGGGTCACGAGCACGCCAACGTCGATAACCCCTGTCTGGGCGAAAGCGCTGAAGGCGTACAGGTCGCGGTCGAAGGTCTGATCCTTGCTGTTCCATTCCAGATCGAAGGCCACTCGGCCCTTCACGTAGTCGACCTTGTGGCCGTCCAAGTACTTCTCGCGCCGGATCGTACGGACGCGCTTCTCGAAGACCGCCTTGCCGGCCCGGGTTGTCCTCACCTGTTCCTTCGAGATCAACTCGACCAGCAGGTCGCCTCTGATGATCGTCTCTCGCCAATCCTTCGGTCGGAGGGTTGCCGACAGCAGCTTGGGAATATCGGACTCGTTGCCGCCCGCCGTGCGGATCATTGCTTCCGTGATCTGGAAGTTCCGAAGCGCTTCGCAGAGATCCGCGAACTCCTCCGGATGGCTTTCGGCCAGGATCGTGGCGGCGCTCCGGTAACTGTAGATCTCGTACTTCTGCCGGAGGTCGGCCGGTATCTTGGCGTCGACAAGCCACTGCGGGTCGGCCGCGTCGCCGGGCCCAAATGCAACTTCATCCTTGGAGACTTCGGCCTCGAAGTCGTCATCGTCTTCCGACGCGGCGTCGCTCATGCGAGCACCGTCGCCAGATTCCGGCGACGCGACAACTCCACCTCGCCATTTCCCAATCACTCGCGCTGGGATCGCCCCCACACGCCTAACGCCCAGTCATCCTTACCCCGCGTTCAGAAATCCTCGCCGGGGGCTGAGCCATTAACCCCTCCCGCTAACTACACACCGTGTCCGGGAGTCCCCACATCCAAGATGAACAGGCTTAACTGGCGCCGTTCATGCGGTGGTCAGGGAACCTGTGCTGTCTAAGGGCGTAAGTTGAGGCAGCAAGGGCCCGGCGCGACCTCTTGAGCGTTCCATGGTGGGACGCGGGTTCGCCGGATCGAACCTTGGGTTGGGGATTTGAGGTACATACGAATGTCACCGTCTCTCAGCGTGGTCGCCGACAACGACCTGAAGATCGCGGCCCCGGCGCCTTCGCCGGCCCCCGCGCCCATTCGGACCGAGAGCGTCGCCGAGCGCGTGCGGCGCCTGCAGGCCGAGGCCAAGCAACTGGCCAAGGACCACATCAGGAGCCTGTCCGCCCAGCTCGTGGCGGTGGAGGAACTGGCCGCCGAGATCGCCGAGGGCGGCGAGGCCTATCCGCCGGGCGTGCGCGACCTGGCCCGCCGGCTGGTGGAAGACATGGACGCCCGCGTCCAGACCCTGGAAGCCATCGTCGCCCGGACCTGAGCGTCCGAAGGTTGAGATGAAGACGCCGTTCCATGACGCCGGCCGGGGGGCGGGCGCTGGGACAGGCGAGATTTCGGGGCTCCGGGGCGCAGCGCCCCATTTCCGGCGAGGCCCGACCGGAAGCAGCCGGTCAACTGCATCCCTCAAGCATAAGCCGTCACACGCGCGAGCCGGCGCCGGCGCGGCGGCGAAGCCGTCTTTCAAAACCACGGATTTCACGGATTACACGGATGGAGGCCGGCGCGAGCGGACAATCCGTGAAATCCGTGAAATCCGTGGTTTGAAGACTGAGCCGCCGCTGGCGCGGCGTCTCGGTAAGCCTCTCCACGATCCCCAAGCCGTCATCCCGGCCGGACGCCCGCTGCAGGCGGGCGGGAGAGCCGGGACCCAGGCGGTCCTGCAGTGCGGCGGCCCCTGGGTCCCGGATCGGCCTGCGGCCGTCCGGGATGACGGGAGCGAGGGAAACGCCGCGCCCTACCCCACCAGGTCGCGGAACTCGGGGCTGCGTTTCAGCCAGGCGGCGGCGTAGCCGCAGATGGGGGTGATGGAGAGGCCCTTCTCGCGGGCGTCGGCGGCCACGGCCTGCATCAGGCGGCCCGAGGCGCCCGTGCCGCGCAGGTCGGGCGGGGCGTACACGTAGTCGATGTAGAGGCGCTCCCCCTGGCGGCGGTAGTCGGCGTAGGAGGTCAGCCCGTGCTCGTCCATCTCGTAGCGGGCGCCGGTGTCGCGCAGTTCGGCCATGGCGTCTGTCTCCTTCCCCGCTAAGCTGGGCGCCCCGAAGGAGGATGCAAGATGCGTCGCGCGATCGTTCTGAGCCTTTCCCTTCTCGCCGTGGCGGCCTGCCAGAAGAAGCCGGAAGAGAAGGCCGCGGCCGAAGCGGGCGAGGCGCCGGCCGCCGCGGCGTCGGCCCCCACGACCCCGCCGGCCCGCAAGCCCGGTCTTTGGACCCAGACGGTGACCACGGCGGGCGTGACCCAGACCATGAAGATCTGCTTCGACGCGGCGGTGGACAAGCGCATGGCCGTCCATGGCCAGGCGGTGGGCAAGGACATGTGCGAGAAGAACGTGGTGACGCCCACGGCCGGCGGCTGGCGCTTCGAGAGCGTCTGCGACATGGGCTCGGGGGGGAAGACGACGACCACCGGCGAGGCCAAGGGCGACTTTTCCAGCCGCTACGAGGTGAAGGCGGTCACCGAGACGACGGGCGCCGAGGCCCCGCAGATGAACGGCCGCCACGAGATGAGCCTGACCGCCGCCTGGGAAGGCCCCTGCCCCGCCGGCATGAAGCCCGGCGACATGCAGCTCCCCGGCGGCATGACCATAAACATGATGCAGGCGGCGGGCGGGTAGGAACCCAATCGACACTCAGCGGCGGCCTCCCCTCTCCTCCCCCATCGGGGGAGGGGGACCATGCGCAGCATGGTGGAGGGGGCTTGCCGGAAGCGCGGCGGTAGGTGGCCAGCCCCCTCCACCCGCCTTCGGCCGGTCCCCCTCCCCCGACGGGGGAGGAGGATGCTAGCGTCGCCCGCATGTACGCACCTAAGGCCACAGTGAACCGGGCGAGGTCGCTGCGGCGGCGGATGACCCCGCCCGAGGCCCGGCTCTGGGTCGCGCTTCGCCGCAAGGCCGTCGAGGGCCTGCGCTTCCGCCGTCAGCATCCGGTGGGGCCTTACGTCCTCGACTTCTACTGTGAGGCCGCGAAGCTTTGCGTCGAGGTTGACGGCCAGCCGCACTGGCTGGGCACGGCCCCGGTCCGAGACGCCGAACGGGACGCCTGGCTCGCGGCCCGGGGCGTTCAGACGTTGCGCCTTCCCGCGAGCGTGGTGCTTGGCGATCTCGACGCTGCGGTGCGCACCATCCTGGCCCAAGCCGAAGAACGGCGCCGCTGAACCCCTCCTCCCCCGAGATCCTTTGGCGGGGGAGGAGAAAGGGCCGCTTCGGCGTCAGGCCAGTTCGACCGCCATCGCCGTGGCTTCGCCGCCGCCGATGCAGAGGGAGGCCACGCCCTTCTTGCCGCCGCGCGCTTCGAGCGCCGACAGCAGGGTGGCGAGGATGCGGGCGCCGGACGCGCCGATGGGGTGGCCCAGCGCGCAGGCGCCGCCGTTGACGTTGAGCCTGGCCCGGTCGATGCCCAGCTCGCGCTCGGCCACCATGGCGACCACGGCGAAGGCCTCGTTGACCTCGAAGAGGTCGACGTCGTCCACGCTCCAGCCGGCCCGCTTCAGGGCCTTCTTCATGGCCGGGGCAGGCGCGGTGGCGAACTGGCCGGGCTCGTGGGCATGGCCGCCGTGGCCGGCGACCCGGGCGACGATCTTCAGGCCGAGTTTCCGGGCCACGCTCTCGCGGGTCATGACCAGGGCCGCGGCGCCGTCCGAGATGGAGCTGGCGTTGGCGGCGGTGATGGCGCCGTCCTTGGCGAAGGCGGGCTTGAGCGTCGGGATCTTGGCCGGGTCGGCCTTCAGCGGCTGCTCGTCGTGCTCGACCAGGGTGGTCCCCTTGCGGTCGGCGACCTCGACGGGGACGATCTCGCGCTTGAAGGCGCCGGACTCCACGGCGGCCTTGGCGCGGGCGAGCGAGGAGATGGCGTACTCGTCCATGGCCTCGCGGGTGAACTGGTAGGCCTTGGCCGTCTCCTCGGCGAACGAGCCCATCAGGCGGCCGGGCTCGTAGGCGTCCTCCAGGCCGTCGAGGTACATGTGGTCGTACATCGTATCGTGGCCGATGCGGGCGCCCGAGCGGTGCTTCAGCATCAGGTAGGGGGCGTTGGTCATGCTCTCCATGCCGCCCGCGACGATCACATCCACCGAGCCCGCAGCGAGGGCGTCGTGGGCGAGGATCGCGGCCTGCATGCCCGAGCCGCACATCTTGTTGACCGTCACGGCCTCCACCGACTTCGGCAGGCCGGCGCCCAGGGCCGCCTGGCGCGCCGGGGCCTGGCCGAGGCCGGCCGGCAGCACGCAGCCCATGACGATCTGCTCGATCTGGTCCGGCTGGGCGCCCGCCCGCTCGACGGCGGCCTTCACCGCGGCGGCGCCGAGCTCGGTGGCCTTGGCGGCGGAGAGCACGCCCTGGAAGCCGCCCATGGGCGTGCGGGCGTAGGACGCGATGACGACGGGGTCGGAGTGCTGGGTCATGCCCGGGGATATAATTCAGCGCCCGGTGAAACAGAAGGTGACGCTGGGAGAGCTTCAACGATCAGGGGGAACCGCAGAAGACGCAGAAGCGGCCGATGCGACTCCCGAGACGCCGCGCCAGCGGCGGCTCCATTCGATCGACCACGGATTTCACGGATTACATGGACGGAGGCCGGCGCGAACGAGCAATCCGTGGAAATCCGTGAAATCCGTGTTTCGAAAGACGGCTTCGCCGTCGCGCAGGCCTTGAGACGCCCAGCCCTTCTGCGTGAGCGCCGTCAGGCGCTCTTCCGCGTTATCCGCGGTTCCGAGACTTCGTCGTCAGGCGTCGCGGATCGTGCCGGCGATGAAGCCGCCGCCGAGGACGCGGGTCGGGGCTTCCGGGGCGTAGAGGACGCAGGCCTGGCCGGGGGCGACGCCCTCTTCCGGGCGGTCGAAGACGACCCCGGGGGCGCCGTCGACCAGCGTGAGGCGGCCGGGGGCCGGTTCGCGGGTCGAGCGGACGCGGGCGAGCACCGGGCGGCCGGCCTCGCAGGCGGCCGCGATCGAGGCGCCCTCGCCCAGCCAGTTCGTTTCCTTGAGGGAGAGGGCGTGGGTCAGCAGGGCCTCGCGCGGGCCCACGATCACCTGGCGGGCGTCGGCGTCGATGCGGACCACGAACAGGGGATCGCCCACGGCCACGTTGAGGCCCCGGCGCTGGCCGATGGTGTAGCGGGTGACGCCCTCGTGGCGGCCGAGGATGCGGCCGTCCAGGTGCACGATGTCGCCCGGCTCCGCGCCGTGCGGGCGCAGGCGGTCGATGAGGGTGGTGTAGCGGCCCTCGGGCACGAAGCAGATGTCCTGGCTGTCGGGCTTGTCGGCGACGGTCAGGCCGAGTTCCGCCGCGCCCGCGCGCACGGCGGGCTTGGGCAGGGCGCCCAGCGGGAAGCGCAGGAAGGCGAGCTGTTCGGCCGTGGTGGCGAACAGGAAGTAGGACTGGTCGCGGGCCGGGTCGACGGCGCGGTGCAGCTCGGGGCCGGCTGGTCCCTCCTCGCGGCGGACGTAGTGGCCGGTGGCCATGGCCTGCGCCCCCAGGTCGCGGGCCACGTCGAGGAGGTCGCGGAACTTCACCGTCTGATTGCAGCGGATGCAAGGGATCGGCGTCTCGCCGCGCAGGTAGGCGTCGGCGAAGTCCTCGATGACCTGCTCGCGGAACCGGCTCTCGTAGTCGAGGACGTAGTGCGGGATGCCGATGGCCTGGGCGGCGTTGCGCGCGTCGTGGATGTCCTGGCCCGCGCAGCAGGCGCCCTTCTTCTGGATCGCCGCGCCGTGGTCGTAGAGCTGGAGCGTCACGCCCACCACCTCGTAGCCGGCCCGCGCCAGCAGGGCGGCGGTGACGGTCGAATCCACCCCGCCCGACATGGCGGCCACGATGCGGGTCCCGGCCGGCAGGCGCACGGCCTCGCGCGCGGCCTGGACGAGGCCGTCGGAGAGGCGCTGGGGCGCGAGGTCGGTCGGCAGGGCGCAGACGCTCATGGGCGCCTATGTAGCCCCTGGAGGCCGGCTTTTCGAGGTGTTGGCGCTCATGACGCTGGATCCCGGATCGGCCGCGCCGTCCGGGATGACCCGCCGCGCGGTCACTTCAGGATGTTGAGCAGGGAGCTTTGCTGAAGGGACGCGAAGACCTGGGCCGCCGCCTGGACCGACAGCTCGGCCTGCTGGAACTCGGCCGCCACCCTGGCCATGTCGGCGTCGGTGATGTCGCCGATCATCCCGGAGATGGCGTTGTGGCGGGTCTGCAGGTCGTCGGCCACGGTCTCGACGCGTTTCTGGATCATGCCGTTGCGGGCCGCGACGTTCGTGACGTCCTCGCGGATGCCGTCCCAGGTGGCGAGCTGGGATTCCAGGAAGCTGCGCTGGGCCGCCGTCATGGCGCCCGAGAACGGGCCCGAGCCGCCCTCGTGGAAGGCCTGGATGTTCTGGAAGGCGACCATCATGGCCGTGCCGAGGTCGTCGGCCAGGACGCCCATGGAGACCGAGGTCGCCTCGTCCACCTTGGCCGAGGTCACGAAGTCGTCGTTCTTGAAGAAGCTGGCGATCGGCGGGCCCGAGGTGAGGTCGGCGAGCGTGGTGGCGGTGACGGGCCGGGTGTCCACCTGGCCGCCGGCGAACAGGTACTTGCCGCCGTAGCGGACGTTCATGCCCTCGACGGCGTTGCGGAACTGGGCCTCCAGATCCTCCATCAGCGTGTCCACCCGGCCCGAGGCCAGGGCCTCGGAGATGGCCTGGCGGACCTCCTGGGCGGCGTCGGCCACGCGGGTGAGCGCGGTGTCCTGGGTGGCGAGGCGCTCGGAGATGAAGGTGTTCTGGTCCTGGTAGGCCTCGATGCGGGTGCGCACGGCGCGCATGGCCGTGAGCATCTCGGCGTCGCGGGCGTAGTCCTTCAGGTCCGAGCCGTTCTTCTGGGTCGAGACCTTGTCGCCGGCCTGCATCTGCCGCTGCTGGGCGGCGAGCAGGTTGGCGAGGATGGCGGAGTAGTTTCCGGGGGTCGAGACGCGGGTCACCATCGGGGCTCTCCTCAGACCATGTTCACAAGGACGTCGAAGAGGTCCTTGGCCGCCTGGATCATGCGGGCGGAGGCGTTGAACGCCTGCTGATAGGTGGTCATGTTGACCAGTTCCTCGTCGAGATTGACGCCTTCGACCGACTGCCGCCGCGCGGTGGCCTCGGCCATGACCGCGGCGCTGCCCTCCTTGCGGGTCTCGGCGGCGGCGGCGTTGCGGCCGATCGAGCCGCCGAACTCCGAGGCGTAGCGGGAGGCCGTCATGGTCACCTGGCCCAGCGAGCCGGCGGCCTGGAAGCGGACGGTGGTGTCGCCGGCCTGGGAGAGCGCCAGCGCGCCGCGGCCGTCGCCGGGGCGGATCGTGGGCGCGGTCGCCGCGACCGTGAGGTCCAGCTTGCCGAACGCCATCCGGGTCGGGTCGGCGTCGATGGCCGCGGCCACCTCGAAGCGGCTGGCGCGCGAGGAGCGCTCGATGGCCCCCAGGCCGAAGAGCTGGCTGATCGAGGGACCGCCCGCGCCGCGCTTTGTGTTGTCGGTGACGACCGAGAGCTGGGCGTTGGCGGGAGCCGAGCCCTGGAAGGTGAGCGCGCCTTCGGAATCCAGGCTGAACGCGCCGTAGAGGCCCACGCCCGTCGCGGTGTTGTTGAGGGCGTTGATGAGATCGCTCATCTGGGCGCCCGCCGGCACGGTGACGGTGACGTCGCGGATCGGCAGGCCGTCGGGCGAGGACAGCCGCAGGGTGATCTGGTCGCCGGCCGTGAAGCCGTGGGCGTCGGTCAGCGACAGGCCGGTGTCGTAGTTGGTGTAGCTGGTCTCGCGGATCAGGTCGTTGAGGCCGAAGAAGTGCGAGAAGCCGCGGCCGGCCTTCTTGGAGTCCCCCTCGTCGATGGCCAGGCCGTTCGGCGAGGTGGCGCTGAGGCTGAGCGCCCCGCCGCTGAAGGTGGCCGTCGCCTGACCGCCGAACTGGGCGTTGAGCTGGGCGAGGAAGGTGGCCGGCGTGAAGGCCGTGGCCGGCCCCCCGTTGGCGCTCATCGTGCCGGCGTCAAAGTCGATATCCACCCTTTGGACGAGCACGCCGTTGGCGTCCACGACGGCCAGGGTGGTCGCGCCGGTGAAGCCCGAGACGGCGGTGGGCAGGTCGAGGCCGGTGTTGCGGCCGGTGAGCGACGCCGGGGCCGGGAAGGCCGTCGAGGCGTTGTGGGCCGCGTTGATCTGCTGGATCGTGCGGGTCAGGAACTCGCCGAGCTGGTCCGAGAGCTGGGGCAGCTCCCTGTCGCGCAGGTCCATGAGGCCGCGGATCTCGCCCGAGGCGATCTGGATCGGCTGGGCGACGGTCCCGCCCGGCGCCAGGGCGCTGATGTAGCCCGGCGTCGAGTCGCTGCGGTTGTAGGCGAGCTTGGCGGCGCCGTCGCCGGCCAGCAGCACGCCCTCGGTCGAGCGCACGATCACCCCGCCCTCCTCGCGGCGCGTGACACGGACGTTCATCAGCGTGGAGAGCTCGTCGAGGAGCTGGCTCTGGATGTTCTCGGCCCCCGAGGCGTCGGCGTTGACCAGCTTGGCGCGGCCGATCTCGGCGTTGAGCTGGTTGATCTGGGCCAGGAGGTCGTTGGCGCGGCTGACGTCGGCCAGCACGCGCGTCTCGATGGTGTCCGACAGCTCGGCGAGCTGGCCGTTGATGCGGTCGGCCTCGGCCAGGAAGTCGTCGATGTTGGACAGCGCCTGGGTGCGCAGCAGGGTGGACGACGGGTCGTCGGCGGCCGTGGCGAAGGCGGCGTAGATGTCGTCGATGCGGCTGAAGAAGTAGCCGTCGCCCGAGGGGTCGCCGAACAGGCTCTGGGCGTTGTCGAGGTACTGGGACAGGACGGCGTAGCGGCTGGCGTCCGAGGCGGCCGTGAAGCTGGCCGTCTGCAGGTACTCGTCGGTGATCCGCTTCACCCCGTCGACGCGGACGCCCATGCCCACGCCGTCGACCACCAGGGGGGTCTGGTCCACGGCCTTGCGGACGTAGCCGGGGGTGTTGACGTTGGCGATATTGTCCGAGATCGCGCGCAGGCTGGCCTGGGCGGCCTGGAGGCCCGAGGCGGCGGTCTTGAGGCTGACGCTTAGCGACATCGCTTAACGCTCCGCCCGGCAAAGCCTGACGCACGACCCGGCGGTTTCTGCCGGGAGGAGAGTGAACACGCGCGTGAGGCGCCGGGATTTTCCCAACAAATTCAACATGGGCCCTTTCCGGGTCCGGTGGCTTCGACGAATGCGGCGCAAGTCCGGCGCCAGAACCGGCGAGGCGCCGCGGAAAACGACGGCGGGGGCGCCCGCGAGCGGGCCTTGCCGGGCGGCAGGAATGCCCCGGCCGGGCCCCGAAAGCCCGGCAATTTCCTCCGCGACCGGGGGGTCGGGGGCGCCCGGCAAGAATGTCATTATTTAGTTTTTTCAATAGTTTGCTAGTGTGGCGCGAAGGTTGCTCCGGTCGGATCGAATGGACCCGGCGCCCCCGCGCCATCCGCAGACCCGAAGACCGCAACGACCGTGACCGCGCCCGTCCTCAACACCGCCTTCGCCGGCCCCGCCGGCGCCGCGCCCCGCCAAGGGTTGGGCGTGGGCCAGGCTGCGGGCGGCGCGCTGGCGGGCTTCGAGGCCCTGATGGCGGCGCTGTTCGGCGAGGCGGAAGCGATCCAGCCGGCGCCGGCCGCGGGTCAGGCCCCCGCCCCGGCCCTGGTCGTCCCCACCGACACGGACGAGTCCGATGAGGCGTCCGCGGATACGGACAGGCCCGCCGAGGGGGCGGCCGATCCGGCCGCGACTCCGGACGCGACTCCGGACGATCCCCTGCTGGCCCTGGCGGCGGCGGCGACGACGCCCGCCCAGCCCCAGGCCGCGCCCGCCGCCGGGTCGCCGGCCGACTCCGCGCCCGCGTGGGGCGAAGGCGAAACCAAGGGCGCGCCGGCCGCGCCGGCGCTCGCCCATGCGGATGCCAACGCCGAACTGGCGGAGACCAACACGCCGCACGCCGGGACCGCCGAGACCGGCGTGGCGGCCGACGCCGCCTTGGCCGGCGCCTCGGCCGAAACGCCCAAGACCGGTCAGGCGCCTCGCGAGGCCCCGGCGGTCGAGACGGCGCCCGCCGCGACCCGGACCGCTCCGCCGGCGGGCCAGGCTCCGGTCCAGGCTCCGGCCCAGAGTCCGGCCCGGACTCCGGCCCCGAATCTGGCCCCGAATCCGGCCCCGAATCCGGCCCAGGCTCCGGTCCAGGCCGCCCCCGCCCCGACCGCCGATGACGCCCCGCCCGCGGCCCCCGTGGCCGCCGAACCGGCCCCGGTCGTGACCCAGGCCCAGCCCGCCGACGCCGCCGCCACGCCGGCCGCGGCCCGCAGCACGGCTCCCGCCCACTCCACCCGCGCGGTCAAGACGGACGAGACGGCCGAAGCGGCGGATGACGAACCCGCGCCGATCGATGCCCCGCCGCCCGGCCAGGCCAAGGCCGCGCCCCGAGCCGCGCACGAGCCGGCCGGAAGCGGCATGAAGACCGCCGACCAGGACGCCGCGAGCCCCGCGCCCGCCGACGCGGGCGACGCGGGCGACGCCGCGCAGGCCCCCGCCCCGGAAACCCGCGAGGCCCAGGCCCCGTCCGCCCCGGCCCACGCCGCCCCGCCCGCGCGGGCCGGAAGCGAGACGGTCGGCGCCCTGGCGGCCCAGATCGCCAGGAAGCTGGGCGCCGCCGTCACCCGGTTCGACGTCGAGCTCGACCCGGCCGGCCTCGGCAAGGTGGACGTCCGCGTGGAAGTGGGCGCCCACGGCCGGGTGAGCGCCGCCATGACCTTCGAGAACGCGCAGTCGGCCGCCGAGCTGAAGTCGCGCGCCGGCGAACTTCAGCGCGCGCTGGAACAGGCCGGCTTCGAGCTTTCGGGCGGCCTGTCCTTCGACGTGGCCGGCGACCGCGGCCAGGCCCGGCAGGGCTGGGGCGGTGAGCAGGACACCGCCGGCGACGGCTTCCGCGGGCGGGCCTTCCAGGCCGCCCTCGAGACCGCCGGAGAGGCGGCCGACGGCGCGGCGTCGGGCGCGCTTCGCCTACGCCGGGGGCTGACCGGCGGCGTGGACGTGAGGATCTGACGATGACCGACGCCGTCACAGGAGCCGGCTCCGGCGTGAACACGAGCGCCATCGGCCGCACGCGGCTGGCCGAGAGCTTCGACACCTTCCTGTCGCTGCTGACCACGCAACTGAAGAACCAGGACCCGCTGTCGCCGCTGGATTCCAACCAGTTCACCCAGCAAATCGTGCAGATGACCGGGGTCGAGCAGCAACTGCTGACCAACGACCTCCTGAAGTCGCTCGTCTCCAACACCTCGAACGGCGTCTCCACGGCCGTCAGCCTGATCGGCAAGGAGGTCCGCGCCGCCAGCACGGACGCCAAGCTCGCCAACGGCAAGGCCGAGTGGATCTACGATCTCTCGCGCGAAGCCAACGACGTGAAGATCGAGGTGCTGGACTCCAACGGCAAGGTGGTCCGCACCGTCTCGGCCGACGAGGCCGGGCGCAAGGCCGGCGACCACACCTTCACCTGGGACGGCAAGGACCAGAACGGCCTGAAGATGGCCGACGGCGTCTACATCCTGCGCGTCACGGCCATGGACACCAATTACGCGACGGTGCCCGCCAGCATCTACATCGACGGCCTGGTCACCGGCGTCGAGCAATCGAACGGCGAGACCATGCTCACCGTCGACGGGGCCAAGGTGCCCTGGAACTACGTCACCACCATCAGGCAGGCCGCGCAGGAGCCGGCCGCGTGATCCAGCAACAACCCGGACGGCAGAACGTCGTCTCCCACGGCGGCCGCGAAGGCCGACCCGCCGCAGGACGCGGCTCCAACGGAGAAGAACGGAACTAAGCCATGAGCATCAATTCGGCCATGCTCGCCGGCGTCTCGGGGTTGGTGGCCAACTCCTCGGCGCTGGCGGCGATCTCGGACAACATCGCCAACGTCAACACCGTCGCCTACAAGCGCAACCAGGTGAACTTCGCCAACGTGGTCACGGCCCAGGCCGTGAAGGGCAAGTACTCGGCCGGCGGCGTGCAGAGCGTGACGCGGCAGTTCGTCAGCCAGCAGGGCCTGATCCAGGCCTCGAACTCGACGACCGACCTCGCCATCTCGGGCGACGGCTTCTTCGTGGTGGCCAACAAGGGCTCGGGCCTGACCGCCTCGGACAACCGCAGCTTCACCCGTTCGGGCGCGTTCAGCGTCGATTCCAACGGCTACATGGTCAACGACGCCGGCCTCTACCTGCAAGGCTGGCCCGTGCAGGCCGACGGGACGTTCAACGTCAACCCGTCCGACCTGACGCTGATGCAGTCGATCAACGTCAAGAACCTGGGCGCGGCGGTGTCGAAGACCTCGGAGATCGCGATCACCGCCAACGTCAACAAGGACGGGCCGGTGTCGGCCGGCGAGGCCAGCTACGTCCCGGCCACGAACTCCATGGCGGAGTACGCCAACACGAACGGGGCGTCCGGCACCAAGCCCGACTTCACCATCGAGATGAACGTCGTGGACTCGGCCGGCGGCTCGCGGAAGCTGGTCATGGCGCTGCTGAAGACCGACACGGCGACGCCCAACGAGTGGCACGCGGAAATCTATGCCGTGCCGGCCTCCTCCGTCACGGCGGGCGCCGACGGGCAGCTCGCCACCGGCACCGTCGTGTTCAACGCCGACGGCACCATCGACACGACGGCCACCTCCGCGGCGCTGCAGAGCCTGAGCCTCGACGCCTCCGGCGGCGTGGCCCCGAAGTGGGCTGACGCCCTGGGCCTGGGCGCCCAGGACATCGACATCGACCTCACCAAGCTCACCCAGTACTCGGCCACCTCGACGGTGAACTCGATCCAGTCGAACGGCGCGGGTGTGGGCAATGTGATCGCCATCGACGTCAGCGAGGACGGCATCGTCTCGGCGGTCTACGACAACAGCGAGATCCGCAAGATCGCCAAGATCGGCATCGCCACCTTCCCCAATCCCGACGCCCTGCAGGCGGTGAGCGGCAACGCCTACCGCCCGACCATCCCGGCCGGCGAGATGGTCATCAAGGAGCCGGGCGTCGGCGGCGCGGGCGCGATCTCGCCCTCCAGCCTGGAAGCCTCGACCGTGGACCTGTCGGCCGAGTTCACCGGCCTGATCGCCACCCAGAAGGCCTATTCGGCCTCATCCAAGATCATCACCACGGCGGATCAGATGCTGGACGAGCTCATAAACATCAAGAGGTAATACTTTCCGTTAGCTTAGATTAACCGCCGTAAACGTTCAGAACAGTATCGAACTGGTACACGGGGGAGTGTATGGTTAGGTGTTTCTTTACTCTAGCGATTCAGCGGCCGTTAGGAGCCGCCTCGTATGGTCGCCATCAACAGTGATGGTGGGAAGGCCATAAGAGCCATGTTGCAACAGACGCAGCAGCTGCGCACGAACAGCCGGGGCGAGTCCTACGTGATCGGCCCGACGGGCGCGCCTCTGACGATCAAGGACCTGCCGCCGCCCAACACGGGCCGGTGGGTGATCCGCCGCAAGGCCGAGGTCGTCGCCGCGGTGCGCGGCGGGCTGATCTCGCTGGAAGACGCCCTGGAACGCTATTCGCTGACCAGCGACGAGTTCCTGTCCTGGCAGCGCTCGATCGACCGCCACGGGATGGCCGGCCTGCGGACCACCCGCCTGCAACAGTATCGCTGAACCGACCCATTTCCCCCGGACAGGTTCGCGAAGTATCCGGCCGCGCCCACTCCCTCCCGGGCGCGGCCGGTTTTATTTTGGGCGCGCCCCAAGCATTAACTTTCGGCAATCTGCATCCGCCGTAACCACTCCGGCCCTCTAACGAGGATCAGCGTCAGGGGGGAATGCGGATGCGACGGACCTGGATCGCGCTTTGGGCGGCGGCGGCGTGCGTCGGCTCGCCGGCCGCGCAATGGGCGACCGGCTCGCCGCTGGCCTACACGCTGGCGCCCGGCGTCCTGGCCCTGGCGATGTGGGCGGGACGCCGGCTGACGCGGGCCGAGATGGGCCTCAGCGCGCCCTCCCCGGCCGGGATCGCCCTCGCCCTGTTCACGCCCTGCGCCGTCGCCGCGGTCCTCGCCTTCGCGGCCGGACTCATGGGCCAGTTGCATCCGGCCGAGGTTCCCCTGGCCGCCGTGGCGCAGATGGCCGGCATGTCTTTCGCCGTGACCTTCGTCCTGGCGTTGCTGACCGAGGACGGCTTCTTCCGCGGCGCCCTGTGGGGCGGTTGCCGGCGGGCGGGGCTGTCGGCGTTCGGCGCCCTGGCCCTCACCTCGGCGGCCTTCGCCGCCTGGCACATCGCCGCGGCGGCCATGATCCCGGACTTCGAGGTCCCGCCGGCCTGGCGCGCGGTCTACATCGGCAACATGCTGCTGGCGGGCGTGATCTTCGGCCTGCTGCGGATGATCTCGGGGTCGCTGCTGGCTCCCGCCCTGGCCCACGCGGCCTGGAACACCCTGGCCTACGGCCTGTTCGGACACGGCGCGGACCCGGGCCTGCTGGGGATCGCCGACATCGGCCTCCTCGATCCCGAGCGCGGCCTGGCGGGCCTGGCCGTCAACGCCCTGGCGGTTGGCGCCCTCTTCCATATCGCGCGCCGGCGCCACATGGGCGGGGCCGCTTGACCGGGCGGCGCGGGGCGGCGTCTATCGGGCCATGAGCGACGCGCCGACCTCCCCCACCGGTGACCTTCAGGCCGCCTGGCGCGACGGCGCGAAGGCCCTGCGCGAGGGCCGCGCGGCCGAGGCGCTGGCGCTGTTCTCGCAGATCACCGGCTCGGGCGGGGCCAACGCCGCCGTCTGGGTGGGCGTGGCCATGGCCCAGCGGGCTCTGGGCGACGGTCCCGCCCAGAGGAGCGCGCTGGAGGCGGCGCTGCGGCTCGACCCCCGCAACCCGCACGCCCTGATGATGATGGGCGACCATCACGCGGCGGCCGACGACGCCAAGGCCGCGAGCGCCTTCTACGACGCGGTGGTCAAGCTGGCCGCCGCCGGGCCGCCGGACCCGGCCGTGCAGGCCGAGGCCGCCCGGGCCCAGCGGATGCTGGCGGGCTATGCCGAGACCTACGGCGCGCACCTGCGCCGGGCGCTGGAGGGGCGGGGGATCGACGGGCCGCAGGCGCGCCGGGCCCGGAAAGCGCTGGACCTGCTGACCGGCAAGAGCCGACTCTACCTTCAGGAGCCCAAGTACTTCTACTTCCCCGAGCTGCCGAACATCGAATGGGCCGAGCGGGCCGACTTCCCGTGGCTCGACCGGGTGGAGGCGGCGACCGACGACATCCGCGCCGAACTGGCCCGGGTGATCGAGGAGGACGGCGCGTTCAGCCCCTATGTGAAGGCCGAGCCGAACCGGCCGGTGTTCGACGCCCTGGGCCTGCTGGACAATCCGCAGTGGAGCGCCTTCTTCCTCTGGAAGGACGGCGAGCCGGTGGCCGGGAACGTCGAGCGCTTCCCCAGGACCATGGCGGCGCTGGAGGGCGCGCCGCTGTGCAAGATCCCGGGGCGGACGCCGTCGATCCTGTTCTCGCTGCTGCGGCCCGGCGCGCACATCCCGCCCCACAACGGCTTCATGAACGCCCGCTACATCTGCCACCTGCCGCTGATCGTGCCGGCGGACTGCGCCATGCGGGTGGGGTCCGAGACCCGGGCCTGGGTGGAGGGGAAGGCCTGCGTCTTCGACGACAGCATCGAGCACGAGGCGTGGAACCGGAACGCCGAGAAGCTGCGGGTGGTGCTGATCTTCGACATCTGGCGGCCCGAGCTTTCCGACTTGGAACGCGAGCTGATCGGCGCCACGCTGGAGGCCGTGGACGCCTACGGCGGCAAGACGGCCTGGACGGAGTGATCCGGAGAGAACCACGGATTTCACGGATTGCACGGATAAGGCCTGCGCGGCCGCGCCATCCGTGAAATCGGTGAAATCCGTGGTTTCACCAAAGGGCCTGCGGCCCTCAGGCCAGCCGGCGCACCAGGACGGTGATCCGCTCGCGCTCGCCAGGCTTGCGCTCGACCAGCAGGCGGGCGACCTGGGCGTCGTCGTGGAAGGCGTAGCCCTTGATGGAATCCAGGATCGCCTTGGCCAGGTTGTCGAGGTCGAGCCAGGGCGGGTCGCCCACGTACTCCATGCCGATCTCGACGGCGAACTCACCCCAGCTTGGGCGGGAACCGCGCCAGGCCTTGCGGAAGAATTCGTAGATCAGGGGCTTGTAGTACTTGGCCTGGGTGGTCAGGCCGTCGACCACGAGCTCCATCAGGCCGTCCGCCTCGCGGGCGCGCACCTTGCCGTGCTGGGTCCAGACCTCGATCATCCCCATCTTCCTAGACGCAAGGGCGCCTTGCAGTCTCGCGCCGTCCCGCTAAACCGGCGCGGCCAGTACGCAGTGGAGATCCAGCCGTGACCGCGACCCGCACCGAGACCGACACCTTCGGCCCCATCGAAGTCCCGTCCGACCGGTACTGGGGCGCGCAGACGCAACGCAGCCTCGGCAACTTCAAGATCGGCTGGGAGAAGCAGCCCAAGCCGGTGATCAAGGCCCTGGGCGTGGTCAAGCGCGCGGCGGCCGAGGCCAACATGGAGCTGGGCCGGCTCGATCCCGAGATCGGCAAGCACATCGTGGCCGCCGCCCAGGAGGTCATCGACGGCAAGCTCGACGACCACTTCCCGCTGGTGGTCTGGCAGACCGGCTCCGGCACCCAGTCGAACATGAACGCCAACGAGGTGATCTCGAACCGGGCCATCGAGATGATGGGCGGGGAGATGGGCTCGAAGAAGCCGGTCCACCCGAACGACCACGTCAACATGAGCCAGTCGTCGAACGACACCTATCCGACGGCCATGCACATCGCCGCGGCCGAGGAGGTGGCGCGCTCGGTGATGCCGGCCCTGGAACACCTGCACGCGGGCCTGAAAGCGAAGGCCGACGAATTCGCCCACATCATCAAGATCGGCCGCACCCACACCCAGGACGCCACGCCGCTCACGCTCGGCCAGGAATTCGGCGGCTACGCCCATCAGGTCGCCATGTCGGTGCGGCGGATCAAGGAGACCCTCTACGGCCTCTACGAGCTGGCCCAGGGCGGCACGGCGGTGGGCACGGGCCTGAACGCGCCCGTCGGCTTCGCCGAACTGGTGGCCGAGAAGATCGCCGGAATCACCAAGCTGCCGTTCGTGACGGCGCCCAACAAGTTCGAGGCGCTGGCGGCGCACGACGCCATGGTGTTCAGCCACGGGGCGATCAACACGGCGGCGGCGGCCCTGTTCAAGATCGCCAACGACATCCGCTTCCTGGGGAGCGGTCCGCGCTCGGGCCTGGGCGAGCTGGCCCTGCCCGAGAACGAGCCCGGGTCCTCGATCATGCCCGGCAAGGTGAACCCCACCCAGGCCGAGGCCCTGACCATGGTCTGCGCCCACATCATGGGCAACCAGACGGCCATGACGGTGGCGGGCTCGCAAGGACACTTCGAGCTGAACGTCTTCAACCCGGTGATGGCCTACAACTTCCTGCAGTCGTGCCGGCTGATCTCGGACGCGGCGATCAGCTTCACCGACAACATGGTGGCCGGCATCGAGGCCCGCGAGGACAACATCAAGGCCAACCTCGAGCGCTCGCTGATGCTGGTGACCGCGCTGGCCCCCAAGATCGGCTACGACAACGCCGCCAAGATCGCCAAGCTGGCGCACAAGAACGGCACCACGCTGCGCGAGGAGGCCGTCGGCGGCGGCTATGTCACGAACGAGGAGTTCGACGCGATCGTGCGGCCGGAGAAGATGATCAGCCCGGGCTGACCCGGCCATGGGGGGCAAGGCATCGCCCCTGGCCGAGGCCCGCCGTCCGCTGCTGGCGGCGGTGGTCGTCGGCTTCGCGGTGACGAGCGCGATCACCTGGACCCTGGTCCGCTACCAGCCGGCGGGCCTGGACTTCGCGCCGCTCTGGACCGGCGCCCGGGTGGCGCTCTCGGACCCGGCGCGGCTGTACGACTTCGCGCACGTCACCGCCCTCCAGGGCTGGCCGCTCGGTCCCGCCAAGCTCCGGCCCTTCGCCTACCCGCCCACCCTGGCGCTGATCCTGGCGCCGTTCGCAGCCCTGCCGTTCACCGCGGCCTACGCCCTGTGGACCGCCCTGACCGGGGCGCTGTTCCTGGCGGCGGGCCTGAGGGCGCGCTTCCCCTGGTGGTTCGTGCTCCTCGCGCCGGTCAGCCTGGTGGCCTACTGCGGCCAGGTGACGTTCCTGGTCGGCGCCCTCATGCTGGCGGCCCTGACGCTGAAGGCGCGGCCCTGGCTCGCCGGCGTCCTCTGGGGCGCGGCGGCCTGCGTGAAGCCCCAGCTCGTGGTGTTCGCCCCCCTGGCCCTGCTGGCGGAGGGACGCTGGCGGAGCCTCGCGGGCGCGGCGGCGGCGGGACTGGCGCTGGCCGCCGCCTCGGCCGCGGCCTTCGGGCCCGAGGTCTGGCTGCGCTGGCCGGAGGCGCTCCCCCGCTTCCACGACGTCGTCTACAACGACCCCGCGCTCAAGGGCGACGCGGGCACGCCCTACGGCGTGCTGATGCTCGTCGGCCTGCCGGGCTGGCTGGCCTTCCTGACGATCCCCGCCCTGGCGTTCCTGGTCTGGAAGGTCTTCCGCAGCACCGACGACCTGGCCGCCCGCCTCGTGACGGTCGCCGGCGCGGCGATCCTCGCCGGGCCCTACGCCCTGCCCTACGATCGCGCCCTGCTCGCCCCGGCGGTGGCGGCCGGGGTCGTCGCCACCCTGGACGACCGGCGCTGGCTGCTCAGCGTGCTGGCCGCGAGCCTCTATGCGCTGCTGGTCCCGCCAGCCTTCCTGGGCGTGCTGGCGGCCATGGTCATGCCGCTGATCGCGCGACGCCCGCCCGGCGTAGCTTCGGCCTAGGCCTTCCGGGCGACGGCGAAGTCGGCGAGGTCTTCCAGGGCCGGGCGCCAGGGGCCGGCGAAGTCGGCGAGCGCCGCCTTGGCGCTTTCGGCGTAGCGGGCGGCGAGGCCCAGGGTGTCGTCAAGGGCGCGGGTCTCGCGCATCAGCTCGCGGGCGCGGTCGAGGTCGCCGTCGGCCTGCTCGCGGCGGTCGACGGTGCGCTGCCAGAACTCGCGCTCGGCGGCGCCGGTGCGGGCCATGGCCAGCAGGAGCGGCAGGGTGACCTTGCCCTCCTTGAAGTCGTCGCCGGCGTTCTTGCCGAGCGTGCCGGCGTCGCCGGAATAGTCGAGGGCGTCGTCGACGAGCTGGAACGCCAGCCCCAGCTCCTGGCCGAAGCGGCGCAGGGCCCGGCGGCGCTCGGGCGGGGCCCCGGCCGACACCGCGCCAGCCTCGGCGGCGGCGGCGAACAGCTCGGCGGTCTTGGCCCCGATGATCTCCAGATAGACGTCCTGGGTCAGGTCGAGGTCGTGGCTGCGGGTGAGCTGCAGCACCTCGCCCTCGGAGATGACGCGGCTGGCCCGGGCCAGGATCTCAAGCGCGGCCATCGAGCCCGCGCCGACCATCAGCTCGAAGGCCCGGGCGAACAGGAAGTCGCCGACCAGCACGCTGGACGGCGCGCCCCAGATCAGGTGCGCGGCCACGCGCCCCCGGCGGAGCTGCGAGCTGTCCACCACGTCGTCGTGCAGCAGGGTGGCGGTGTGGATGAACTCCACGGCGGCGGCGAGCTTCAGGCAGGCGTCGTCGCGGGCGCCGGCGAGCCGGGCCGCCGCGATGGTCAGCAGGGGGCGCAGGCGCTTGGCGGAGCCGGCGATCAGGTGGTCGGCCAGGGCCGGGATCACCGGCACGGGGCTGTCCATGTGCGCGCGGATCAGGGCGTCCACCGCCCGCATGTCCGGCCCGGCGAGGTCCAGCAGCGCGTCGAGGCTGGGGGCGGGTCTGACGATGGCCTGGGCGGCTTCCACGCAGGGTTCCTTTGATACGCAAGGCGCCCGGACCCCGACCGGCCGCCGTTTGCCGGGACAATGGTGACGCGATAGGGCACGGTCAAGCGACCCGAGCGCGTACCGCTTCCTTCTTGCGAAACCAAGGCCTCCCTTATGGATGCAACCTCCGAGGACCGCGTGCTGGACGGCCGGGTGCGGCTGCGCCAGCCGGCGCGCGGCTACCGGGCGGGGCTGGACGCGGCCCTGCTGGCGGCGGCGTGCGACGCCAAGGCCGGCCAGCGGGTGCTGGAGGCGGGCTGCGGGGCCGGCGGGGCGCTGCTGGCGGCGGCGGTTCGGCGGCCGGGCGCGCGGTTCACCGGCCTGGAGCGCGATCCCGAGGCGCTGGCCCTGGCGCGGGCCAACATCGCCGGCAACGGCCTGGCCGACCGCGTGGAGGCGATGGCCGGCGACGTGGGCGTGCCGTTCTCGAAGCTGGGCCTCCCGCCCTTCGACGCGGCCATGGCCAACCCGCCGTTCTTCGACGATCCCGGGACCTTGCGCGCGCCCGCCCCTGAGAAGACCGCCGCCTGGATGGCCGAGGGCGGGCTCGCCGCCTGGACCGGCTTCCTGTCGAAGGCGGTGCGCGAGGGGGGGACGATCACGATCATCCACCGCGCCGACCGGCTGGCCGACCTCCTCGCCCTCCTGGCTCCCAAGGCCGGCTCGTTCCAGGTCCGCCCCGTCCACCCGCACGCCGACGAACCCGCCAAGCGGGTGCTGGTTCGGGCGGTGAAGACCGGCAAGGCGCCGCTCAGGCTGCTGCCGCCGCTGGTGCTGCATGAGCGCGGCGGGGGGAAGCATACGGCGCAGGCCGAGGCGATCCTGCGCGGCGAGGCTGGGCTGGGGTGGGGGTGAGCGCGTCCTTCTCCCCTTGCGGGAGAAGGCAGCCTGCACGAGCAGGCCGGATGAGGGGTCGTGCGGCGCTCGCCCCAGGAACGGACCGCAGAGGGCGCAGAGATCGCGCAGAGGACGCAGAGAAGGGACGCCGCGACGCTCCGCGCTTGAATCCTGCGGCGGGCGCCCGACAACCCCTCATCCGTCAGCCTGCGGCTGACACCTTCTCCCGCAAGGGGAGAAGGACGCCGGTGACGCTCGCCGCTGGTGCCGCACGAACGCGGCTGGCCGGGGGGTAGAGGACGATCGCTCGCCCTCGGTCAGATGGGGGTTAGGGGGGCCTCACGTGTCAGGAGATTAAGCGATGGCGGCACTGCCGGACGCTGAGGTGGCGAGGGACGTGGTGCGCCCTCAGCCTCCGCATTCTCGACCTTACTTAGCCAGTCAACGAGCAGAAGGATGTGGCTTTCGATGTCAGCGACACTGGAGGCCGCCGCCCGAAGAGCTTCGAGCGTGAATTCGTAGACTCTGAGATGGCCTGGCGGGCCCTTTCGAGGCGCCTTCGCAACGGTGATCCTGTCGCCCTCCTCTGCGGTTGGAAGGGAATGCAGAACGAGGTTTCGATTTGCCACGCATTCGCGGAAGCACGTCAGCGCGTAGTCAACTTCTTCTGCAACGGCTGCTGACTCCTGCTGATTGGCAATCGCGCGAACGACCTTGACCCGCGCATCATTGCTCAATTCCGCAAATAGAAGTGCCCGAGCCGCCGGACCGCCTTGCGTATAACGCTCAAAGAGAGCGAAGAGCGCCATCTCAAGGCAATTGAAATACAGCGCCAAGACCCCAACCGCGTGAGCGTGCTCACTTGGCAGGTCCGCTCCAAACTGGTCGGCCCCAGACACGTGTCACCTCCACGCCCGGCGCATCCTCACGCGCCCTAACCCACGATCCCCAGCTGCGCCCGGTACGTCTCGTGGACCACGTCGTTCCACTCGGGGTGCTTCTTGATGTAGCCGGCGATGAAGGGGCAGAGGGGGATGACCTTCAGGTCGTGGTCGCGGGCGTAGCCGAGGGCCGCCTTGGCCAGCGCCGAGCCCACGCCCTTGCCCTCGAACGCCTCGGGCACCACCGTGTGCGGCAGGATCATGCCGTGGTCGACCATGCGGAACTCGGCGAAGGCGGTCTGGCCGTCGAGCGTGACCTCGAACTGCCGGGTCTCGTCGTTCTTCACCACCTGGATCGCATCGGCCATCGGTCTCTCCTGTCGCCGCCGTCTTTCTTGACGCGACGCGCGGCCCCCGCCAAGGTCCGCGACCTCGACGGCCACGCAAACGAGAGGAGGATGCCCGTGTCGCCCATTGTCCGCGCAGCCCTTCGCTGCGTCGCCGTGACCGCTGCCTAGAGTGCAGCCGATCTCTCCCACATGAGGACGGGTCCCCACGGTCGACGCCACATCGGCTCTCGACTTCAAGGACATCCCAAGTGTTGACCCAATACGGCTGGAGCGACGGGCTCCAGCGCGACTTCGCGCCTTACGCGGCGCAGGGGCTGAAGGCCGGCCGCGTCATCGTCCAGCAGCGCGGCGGCTATCGCCTGATCACCGAGGACGGCGAGGCCGACGCCAAGGCGGCCGGACGGCTGATGAAATCGCCTGAGGAGATGGCCCGGCCCGCCGTCGGCGACTGGGTGGCCTACGAGCCGCGCAGGGCGCCGGAGCCGGCCTTCATCCAGCACGTGCTGCCGAGGGCCACCGCCTTCGTGCGGAAGGCGGCGGGGCGCGGGACCCACGCCCAGGTGGTGGCGGCCAACGTCGACGTGGCCTTCCTGGTCACCTCGCTGAACACCGACCTCAGCCTGCGCCGGCTGGAGCGCTATCTCGCCACGGCCCACGAGAGCGGCGCCCGCCCCGTCATCGTGCTGACCAAGGCCGACCTGGCGGACGACGTGGCCGCGCGGGTCGCCGAGGTGGAGGCGATCGCCCAAGGCGCCCCCGTGCTGGCCATCGCGGCCAAGCGCGGCGAGGGGCTGGAGGCGGTGGCCGCGCACCTGGAGCCGGGGAAGACCGCCGTGCTGCTCGGCATGTCCGGGGCGGGCAAGTCCACGCTGCTGAACGCGCTGGCCGGGACCGAGCGGATGGCCACGGGCGAGATCCGCGAGCACGACGAGCGCGGCCGCCACACCACCACCCACCGCGAGCTGGTGCTGCTGCCGTCGGGCGGGCTGATCCTGGACACGCCGGGGATGCGGGAGCTGGCGCTGTGGGAGGCCGACGCTGGCGTCGCGACCCTGTTCTCAGACATCGAGGCGCTGGAGGCCGAGTGCCGGTTCAGCGACTGCGGCCACGACCGCGAGCCGGGCTGCGCCGTGCGCGCGGCGCTGGAGGACGGCCGGCTCGATCCGGGCCGCTGGGCGAGCTTCCAGAAGCTGCGGGCCGAACTGGCCCACGAGCGGCGCAAGGAAGACCCCCGCGCGGCCCAGGAGAACCGCCGGCTCTGGGCCTCCCGCCACAAGACCGCCAAGGCCTGGAGCAAGCAGAAGCGGGGCTTCGGGGAGGACGAGTGACGTCCCTCCCCCGCGTGGGGAGGGTGGCGACCCCGGACCTGGTCCGGGGGAGACGGGTGGGGGATGTGTCTCGTAGGGCGGTGAGTCCCAGGCGGCCCGCCAATCCCTGAGCGCCTGCGCCCGGTCGTGACTTCCCCACCCTGGCGGCTTCGCCGCCTGTCCCTCCCCATCAAGGGAGGGAAGAAAAAGGCCCGGGTTTCCCCGGGCCTTTTGGGTTCTGGATCCCCGCCTTCGCGGGGATGACTCGCTTCGCGGTCAGTTGCGCTCGGTGTCGACCAGCTTGTTCTTGGTGATCCAGGGCATCATGGCGCGCAGGCGCTGGCCGACCTCCTCGATGGGATGCTCGGCGGCTCTACGGCGGGTGGCCTTGAAGCTGGGCGCGCCGACCGCGTTCTCCTGCATGAAGTCGCGCACGAAGCGGCCCGACTGGATGTCCTCCAGCACGCGCTTCATCTCGGCCTTGGTCTCGGGCGTGACGATGCGCGGGCCGGTCACGTACTCGCCGTACTCGGCCGTGTTGGAGATCGAGTAGTTCATGTTGGCGATGCCGCCCTCGTAGATGAGGTCGACGATCAGCTTCACCTCGTGCAAGCACTCGAAATAGGCCATCTCGGGGGCGTAGCCCGCCTCGACCAGGGTCTCGAAGCCGGCGCGGATCAGCTCCACCAGGCCGCCGCAGAGCACGGCCTGTTCGCCGAACAGGTCGGTCTCGCATTCCTCGCGGAAGTTGGTCTCGATGACGCCCGAGCGGCCGCCGCCGATGGCGGAAGCATAGGCCAGGCCGAAGTCCATGGCGCCGCCGGTGGCGTCGTGGTGGACCGCGATCAGGCAGGGCACGCCGCCGCCCTTCTGGTACTCGCCGCGGACGGTGTGGCCGGGGCCCTTCGGCGCGACCATCAGCACGTCCACGGTCTTCTTCGGTTCGATGAGGCCGAAGTGGACGTTGAGGCCGTGGGCGAACAGCAGGGCCGCGCCGTCCTTGATGTTGGGGGCGATCTCGTCGCGGTAGATCTGGGCCTGCAGCTCGTCGGGGGCCAGGATCATGATGGCGTCGGCCCAGGCGGCGGCCTCGGCCACGCTCATCACCTTCAGGCCGTCGGCCTCGACCTTCCTGGCGGTGGCCGAGCCCGGGCGGAGCGCCACGGCCACGTTCTTCACGCCGGAGTCGGTAAGGTTCAGCGCATGCGCACGGCCCTGCGAGCCATAGCCTACGATGGCGATCTTCTTGTCCAGGATGCGGGACAGGTCGGCGTCGCGATCGTAGTAGACGCGCATGTTTGTTTCTCCTGATACGACAAATCGGCCGCGACGGCGCAACGGCGGCGCGGTAAAGTCGGGGCTCTCAAGCGGTTTTTTGCGCGCGGGTCAAGGGAAGCGCGGCCGGCGGGGCCTTGCGAAAACGTCGCGCCCTCGGTCGCGCGGGGAGACGAACCGTGGCAAGCGGGGCCCATGATCGAGGTCACCTCCTCCATCAGCCTCGGGGACGAGGAGGTCCAGCTCCGGGCGGTGCGCGCCTCGGGGCCCGGCGGCCAGCACGTGAACAAGGTCTCGACCGCCGTCGAGCTGAGGTTCGACGTGCGCGCCTCCCCGTCCCTGCCCGAGCCGGTGCGGGCGAGGCTCTACCGCCTGTCGGGCAACCGCCTGACCCAGGACGGGGTGCTGGTGCTGGTCGCCCAGGAGCACCGCTCGCGGGAACTGAACCGGCAGGCGGCTGTGAACCGCCTGGTCGACCTGATCCGCGAGGCCGCCAGGCCGCCGCCCCCGCCGCGCAAGAAGACCAAGCCGACCTATGCCAGCAAGCTCAAGCGGCTGGAGGGCAAGGCCAAGCGCTCGGGCGTGAAGGCCATGCGCGGCAAGGTGCGGGACGACTAGGGGCTGCATCCCGTGCACAACCCCTGGGCAAGCCCCTGGCAAGGTTTCGCCGCAATGGCCTATAAGCTGGGTCCGAGATGAAACGCCCCCTCCCGCCCGCCGCCCTCGGCGCCGCCGCCCCCGTCCTGCTGGCCCTGGCCGCCGCCGCCTGCACGCCCGCGCTGGGTCCGCCGCCGCCCGGCCCGCTGCCCTCGGGCCGCGCCGAGTTCTCGGCCGCCGACTTCGCCTGGTCGCAGGCCAAGGGGACCAACGGCGTCCAGGGCCGGCTGGCCTACAAGCAGGGGCCGCAGCGCTTCACCTGCGCCGGCTCGGGGGTGGTGCTGACGCCGGAGACGCCCTGGTCGCGGGCCCGGATGGCGGTGCTCTACGGCTCGACCGAGCGCGCGGCCCTGCCGGCCGACGAGGTGCGCAAGCGCACGCCCACCGCGCCCGCCGGCGACGCGGGCCCCTACGTGAAGCGGACGACCTGCGACGCCCAGGACCGGTTCAGCTTCGCAGGGCTGCCGAACGGGACCTGGTACGTGATCACGCTCGCCCGCCCCGCGGGCCAGCCCCAGGCCGAGAGCACCGCCCTGATGCAGCGGGTCGTGACCCGCGGCGGCCGCGTGACGAACGTGACGCTGTAGGGCGCTTCCCTCCCCGCGAGGGGGAGGGAAGGCTTCCTCAGTGCACCTTGACCCGGCCGATCTCCAGGCCGTCCGCGCCGGCGTGGACCTCGATCACCGAGCCGTCCTCCAGTTCGCCCGCCAGCAGCTTGCGGGCGATGGGGTCGACCAGCTCCTTCTGGATGACGCGCTTGAGCGGACGGGCGCCGTAGACCGGGTCGTAGCCCTTGTCGCCCAGCCAGTGCAGGGCGGCGGGGTCCAGCGACAGGCTCATGCGCCGGTCGGCCAGCAGCTTCTCGACGCGCTGGAGCTGGATGCGGACGATGTCGTCCATCTCGGCCCGGCCCAGGCGCTTGAAGAGGATGACCTCGTCGATCCGGTTCAGGAACTCGGGCCGGAAGTGGCGGCGGACCACCTCCATGACCGCCGGACGCGCCGTCTCCACGTCGTCGCCGCCGGCCAGGAACTCCGAGCCGAGGTTGGACGTCATGATGATCAGCGTGTTGCGGAAGTCGACCGTGCGGCCCTGGCCGTCGGTCAGGCGGCCGTCGTCCAGCACCTGCAGCAGCACGTTGAAGACGTCGGGGTGGGCCTTCTCCACCTCGTCGAACAGCACGACCTGGTAGGGGCGGCGGCGCACGGACTCGGTCAGCGCCCCGCCCTCGTCGTAGCCGACGTAGCCGGGAGGCGCGCCGATCATCCGGCTGACCGAGTGCTTCTCCATGTACTCGCTCATGTCGAGGCGGGTCACGGCGGACTCGTCGTCGAACAGGAACTCGGCGAGCGCCTTGGTGAGCTCGGTCTTGCCGACGCCGGTGGGGCCCAGGAACAGGAACGAGCCGATCGGCCGGTTGGGGTCCTTCAGGCCCGCCCGGGCCCGGCGCACGGCGTCGGAGACGGCCAGCAGCGCCTCCTCCTGGCCGACCACCCGCTTGCGCAGGCCGTCCTCCATCTGGAGAAGCTTCTCGCGCTCGCCCTCCAGCATCTTCTCGACCGGCACGCCGGTCCAGCGGGAGACCACGGCGGCGATCTGCTCGGCGTCGACGACCTCGGGGGTCATGGCCTCCTCGCCGCCCTCGGCGGCCTCGGCCTCGGCCAGGCGCTTCTCAAGCTGCGGGATCTCGCCGTAGGCGATCTCGGAGGCGCGCTGCAGGTCGCCGCGCCGCTGGGCGGCCGTGAGCTCGGCGCGCAGCCGGTCGAGGCCCTCGCGGATCTGGGCGGCGGAGGAGACCTTCTCCTTCTCGGCGCGCCAGCGGGCGGTCATCTCGGCCGACTGGGCCTCCAGCTCGGCGAGTTCCTCCTCCAGCTTCTCCAGGCGGGCCTTGGAGGCGGCGTCGGTCTCCTTGGACAGGGCCTCGCGCTCGATCTTGAGCTGCACGACGCGACGGTCGATCTCGTCCAGCTCCTCGGGCTTGGAGTCCACCGCCATGCGCACGCGGCTGGCCGCCTCGTCCACCAGGTCGATGGCCTTGTCGGGCAGGAAGCGGTCGGTGATGTAGCGGTTCGAGAGGGTGGCGGCGGCCACGATGGCGCTGTCCGAGATGCGCACGCCGTGGTGGACCTCGTACTTCTCCTTGAGGCCCCGCAGGATCGAGACGGTGTCCTCGACCGTGGGCTCGGAGACCATCACCGGCTGGAAGCGGCGGGCCAGGGCGGCGTCCTTCTCGACGTGCTTGCGGTACTCGTCGAGCGTCGTGGCGCCCACGCAATGCAGCTCGCCGCGGGCGAGCGCGGGCTTGAGCAGGTTGGAGGCGTCCATGGCCCCGTCGGTCTTGCCGGCCCCGACGAGCGTGTGCATCTCGTCGATGAACAGGATGATCGAGCCCTCGGCGGCGGTCACCTCGTTCAGCACCGCCTTCAGCCGCTCCTCGAACTCGCCGCGGTACTTCGCCCCGGCGATCAGGGCGCCCATGTCGAGGGCGAGCAGCTTCTTGTCCTTCAGGCTCTCGGGCACGTCGCCGTTGACGATGCGCAGCGCCAGGCCCTCGACGATGGCGGTCTTGCCGACGCCGGGCTCGCCGATGAGGACGGGGTTGTTCTTGGTCCGGCGCGACAGGACCTGGATGGTCCGGCGGATCTCCTCGTCGCGGCCGATGACGGGGTCGAGCTTGCCGTCGCGGGCGGCCTGGGTGAGGTCGCGGGCGTAGCGCTTCAGCGCATCATAGCCCTCTTCGGCCGAAGCGCTGTCGGCCGTGCGGCCCTTGCGGACGGCGGTGGCGGCGTCCTCCAGCCCCTTGGGATTGGCGCCGGCCTGCTTGATGGCGTTCGCCGCCTCGCCGCCTTCCTTGGCGATGGCGATGAGCAGGCGCTCGGTGGTGACGAAGGCGTCGCCGGCGGCCTTGGCGCCCGCTTCGGCCTCGGCGAACACGCGGGCCGTCTCGGGCTTCATGTAGAGCTGGCCCGAGCCGCCCTCGACCTTGGGCAGCTTGGCGAGCAGGTCGTCGACGGCGCGGTCGGCCTCGTCGGGCCGGCCGCCGGCGCTCTGGATCAGGGCGCGGGAGAGGCCGTCCTTCTCCTCCAGCAGCACCTTCAGGAGGTGCTCGGGGGCAAGCTGCTGGTGGCGGCGCGCGAGCGCCAGGCTCTGGGCCGACTGGATCGCCTGCTTGGCGCGGTCGGAATAGATGTCGATGTTCATGGTTCCCCTACTCAGGCGGACTGGCGCAGGCCGCCTTGATCAAGCGCAGCCTCCGACGCTTCGCATTTAGTGTGGCAGATGGGTCACACAAGACGGGGGCGCCCCCATTTCCCGGGAAAAAGCGGCCTTCTCCGGCGCGACCCCCTGCAACCAAAACGGGCGTCAACAATATAGCCATACGGAGACGCGCCGCCCCCTCCCCCCTGCGGCGCCGTTCGGAGTCCGCATGATGCACAAGTTCCTCGCCCTCGCGCTCGCGCGCGCGGCCGCCGTGGCCGTTCCCGGCCTGTCCCACGCCGCCGGCTTCCACCTCCAGGAACAGTCGGTGCGCGGCGTCGGCCGCGCCTATTCCGGCGAGGTCGCCAGCCAGGGCGTCGACTCGCTCTGGTGGAACCCGGCCGCCATCGCCCGCTCGGGCCGCGAGGCCTATGTCGGCGCGCACGGCGTGTTCGTGGATTCCAAGGTGACCGACGCCGGCTCGACCATCACCTATCCCGGCGGCGTGACCGTCCCGATCAGCGGCGAGCCCCGGGCCTTCAACCCGATCCAGGACGGCGTCGCGCCGAACTTCGCCATCGCCACGCCGGTGGGCGACCGCTTCGCCCTGGGCCTGTCGGTGGCCGCGCCGTTCAACTTCGAGACCGACTACCGCCGCAACGCCTGGGCCCGCTACGACGCGCTGGCCTCGCGGGTGACCACCGCCGACGTGCAGCTCACCGGCGCCATGCGGGTGACCGACTGGCTCGACCTGGGCGTGGGCGCCGACGCCCACTACACCGACGCCAAGCTGCAGACCGCCTATCCAAACCTGTCGCCCGCCCTGCCCGACGGCGTCTCGCAGCTCAGCGGCGACGGCTGGGACTGGGGCTGGACCGTCGGCGGCCAGGCCTATGTGGGCAAGCTCACGGTGGGGGCCAGCTACCGCTCGGCCATCAAGCACAACCTCGACGGCCGGGTGTTCGTGGGCGGGCTCGTCGGCCCGCTGGCCGGAGCCAACGTCAACGCGCCGGGCTCGGCCGAATTCTCCACCCCCTGGATCGCCACGGTGGGCGTCCGCTACGCCCTGACCGACAAGCTGACCCTCAACGCCCAGGCCCAGCGCTTCGGCTGGGGCGAGTTCGACGAGATCGAGGTGGCCACGCCGGCCGGTCCCCAGGCGCTGGCCCAGAACTACAAGGACACCACGTCCGGCGCGGTGGGCCTGGACTACGCCGTCAGCGACCGGCTGACGCTGCGCACCGGCGTCCAGTACGACCCGACGCCGACCCCCGACGCCGAGCGCACCGCCCGCGTGCCGGACGGCGACCGCTGGCTGTTCGGCGCCGGCGCCACGGCCAAGGTGACGGAGCGCGTGTCGCTGGACCTGGGCGCGGCCTACATCCACTTCGACGACAGCACCGTGAACCACGACACCACCTTCTACGCCGGCACGCCCGCGGCCACGACCAGATCGTGCCCCAACGCGTGGTGTAGCTTCGGCGGTGTGATCACCGCGATCTCCGGCTGGGCCGGATCTGGTCAGGCGGCCACGGTAGGCAGGCTGACCAGAGGATCATCGCTGGTTGGCG
>NZ_JBKBRO010000002.1:0-201929 GCF_046463815.1 Phenylobacterium sp.
CGACAGGGTGTCCGCCGCGCTCGCGGCCTGCTCGGCCGGCAGGAACTGGTTCAAGGCCCAGCCCGCCGCGACCCCGAGCACCATCGCGCCCACGATGAAGGCGGTGAAAAGTCGGTTCATGCGATCTCCTGGGCCTGGGCGCCGGCTCGGGCCCCCGCGCGAGGCGGTCCGAGCCGGCGCAGATACCTGCGGTTGGCGAATTTCGGATCGGCGACAGAGATCGCCAAGTTATTTCGCGTTAGAATTATTACCGCGGAAATCGACTAAACTGGACGCCACTTAAGTCAACAATCATAAGTCCGCCTTGTTGAATGAATAACGCCAAATGTGTTTCCTGATAACTGTTGATTATTGCGGGCGAAAAGGGGAAGATGTCCGTATCGATCTAAGACGGCCGGCGGGGTGCGATCCGCATCCCAGCGCGAAAATTTTCGCGGCCGCGACCCGTCCGAGGTGCGGCCTTGTGGGCGGTTCCCGTCTTAGGGAGAGCGGCGACAGACGCTGGAAGGGGGCGATATGAAGCGGATCGGATCGAGCGCGCGAACGACCTTGACGGGCGTGGCGGCCCTCTTGGGCGCGGCCTGCCTTGGCGGCGCGGCCGCGTCAGCCGGGCCGGAGCCGGGGGTGACGGCCATTGTCGGGGCGACCGTGTTCGACGCGACGGGCGCCCCGCCTCGGGTCGCCAACGTCGTCGTGCGTGATGGCCGCATCGTGGCCGTCGGGCCGAACGTGCGGGCGCCGCGCGGCGCCCGCGTCATCGACGCCAAGGGCAAGGCGCTGCTGCCCGGATTCTTCGACCTTCACACCCACTGGACGCCCGGCGGCAGCCCCGCGGCGACGCCGGCCATCGCCACGGCCTATGTGAAGTCCGGCGTCACCACCGTGAACGACTTCCACCAGGCTCCGGAATCCTGGGAGCCGCGGCGCCGCTGGCTCACGACGCTGGCCACGCCGCATGTGAACTATACGGCGCGCACGTCCACGCCTGGCGGGCACGGGGCCGACTGGGGCGACGTGAACACCACCAAGTGGGTGAGCACGCCCGAAGGCGCCCGCGCGGCCATCCGCGAGCTGATCCCCTACAAGCCGGACGTGATCAAGGCCTTCGCGGACGGCTGGCGCTATGGCACGTCGGCCGACAACACCAGCATGGACGTCAGCGTGCTCTCCGCCCTCGTGGACGAGGCGCACAAGAACCGGCTGAAGGTCGGCACCCATACGGTGACGGTCGAGCGCGGTCGCGTCGCGGCCAGGGCCAAGGTGGATTTCATCGCCCACAGCCTCCAGGACCGCGAGGTCGATCCCGAGACGGCGGCCCTGATCAAGGGCGCGGGGACATTCTACGCCCCGACGCTGGCGGTCTACGAGCCGGTGAAGCCGGGGCAGACGCCGCCCGCCGACCGCAGCGACCCGCGTGTGGCGCAATCCTTCCGGAAGTTCGACTACGCCCTTCGCAACGTGAAGATCCTTCACGACGCGGGGGTGCCGATCGCGCTGGGCACCGACGCGGGCATGCCGGGCACGCCGCACGGCGCCTCGACGCTGCGCGAAATGGAGCTCCTGGTGCAGGCCGGTCTGACCCCGGCCGAAGCGCTGATCGCCGGCACGGCCACCAGCGCGAAGGTGCTGGACCTCCTGGCCGACCGTGGCACCATCGAAGTCGGCAAGCGCGCCGACCTGGTGCTGATCGCCGGCCGCCCGTGGGAGGCAATCTCCGACGTGCGCAAGACGGAACGCGTGTTCATCGACGGCAAGCAGGTGTTCGGCCCCGGCGTCCAGTTGCCGGCCGCCAACGCCGCGAGCGCCATGCCGACGCTGAAGGGCCGCGCCCTCATTGATGATTTCGAAAGGGCCGACGGGCGCACCAGCCTCGACACCCTGCGCACCGACGACATGGATGGCGGCATGGATCGCACCGTGCAGGTGAGCCAGGTCTTCACGCGTCCCGATGGGGGCAAGGCCCTCGGGCTCGCGGCGAAGATGGCGGCCAAGTCGGATCCCTACGCTGGCGTCGTTCTTCCCCTGAGCCGGGGTTCGGTGGAGCCGGTCGATGCGAGCGCCTTCAAGGGGATCAGGCTCGACGTCCGCGGGGACGGCGGGACCTATGAGCTCGCCATCACCGGCC
This sequence comes from Phenylobacterium sp., assembly GCF_046463815.1. Classification (GTDB taxonomy): domain Bacteria; phylum Pseudomonadota; class Alphaproteobacteria; order Caulobacterales; family Caulobacteraceae; genus Phenylobacterium. The sequence goes on from NZ_JBKBRO010000002.1 coordinate 2,126, forward strand.
TCGGCGGCCGCTGGGAGGCGGAGATCGCCGCCGGGCCTCAGTGGAAGACGGTCGAGGTGCCGTTCTCCGCCTTCAAGCCCGCGGGCCGGCGGGGCGGCGGACCTGCCCCCGCCCTGACGGGCGCCGATCTGCAGCAGGTGCTGCTGGGAGGGTCGCGCGCGGCCGGGGAACGTCTCTGGCTCGAGGCCGACAACGTCGCCTTCTATTGAGCCGTTCACGGACGTCAGGACCGTTCATTCGCGTGGAGCCAGGGCCCGGTGGGGCGAGGGGGAGAGCATGACCAAACAGACCTTCGGGCGCGGACTGGCCGCGCTGCTCGCGAGCGCAACGCTGCTGGCGCCGGCCGTGGGGTGGGGCGAGGTTCCCGGGATCACCTCGCCCAAGGCCCATTTCGGCCATGAGATTGGCGAGGACTACTACCTGGCCAACTACACCGACACCGAAGCCTACCTGAAGAAGCTGGCCGCCGAGTCGGACCGCATGGAGCTCGTCGACATCGGTCCCACCGAGGAGGGGCGTCGTCAGTACATGGGCGTCGTCTCCTCGCCGGCGAACCTGGCGAAGCTCGCGCGCTACAAGGAGATCGCCCGCAAGCTCGCCAAGGCCGAAGGCGTCAGCGAGAGCGAAGCCAAGGCGCTCGCCGCCGAGGGCAAGGCGGTGGTCTGGATCGATGGCGGGCTGCACGCCACCGAGGTGGTGCCGCCGCAGGCGCTGATCGCCGCGGTCCACGAGTTCGTCAGCCGCGACGATCCGGAGACGATGCGCATCCTGGACAACGTCATCATCCTGTTCTCGGCGGTGAACCCCGACGGCCAGGAGCTGGTGTCGAACTGGTACATGCGGAACGAGGACCCGAAGAAGCGGGAATTCAACTCGATCCCGCGGCTGTACCAGAAGTACATTGGTCACGACAACAATCGCGACTACTACATGTCGGCGATGAAGGAGACCACCAACGTCAACCGGATATTCTTCCGGGAGTGGTATCCGCAAATCATCTACAATCACCACCAGACGGCGCCGGGCGGCACGGTCATCTTCATGCCGCCGTTCCGCGACCCCTTCAACTACAACTACGACCCGCTCGTGATGACCACCCTGAGCGAGGTCGGCGCGGCCATGCACAGCCGGCTGATCGAGGAGGGCAAGCCGGGCTCGACCATGCGCTCCGGCGCTACCTACTCCACCTGGAACAACGGGATGGAGCGGTCGATCACCTATTTCCACAACGCTGTCGGCCTGTTGACCGAGATCACCGGCCATCCGACGCCGATGACGATCCCGCTGGTGGCGCGCAACCAGATCGCGCGCAACGATCTGCCGGCGCCCGTCGCGCCCCAGACCTGGCGTTTCCGCCAGTCGATCGACTATTCGCTCTCGCTGAACCGGGCGGTCCTCGACTATGCGGCGCGCAACCGCGAGCGCCTGCTGCTGAACATCTGGCGGATGGGGGACGCCTCCATCAAGCGCGGCAGCCAGGACAGCTGGACCACGACGCCTAAGGACATCGAAGCGCTCGAAGCCGCCGCCAAGGGCAAGCCGCTCGTGGGGAGCGGCCGGACCCAAGGGCTTGATCCGTCGCTCTACAAGGCGGTGCTGCGGGATCCCGCGCGCCGCGACCCGCGAGGCTACATCATCCCCGCCGACCAAGCGGACCTGCCGACCGCCGTGAAGTTCCTGAACGCGCTGATGAAGACCGGCGTCGACGTGGAACGGGCGACGAAGCCCTTCAAGGTCGGCGACAAGACCTATCCGGCGGGCTCCTTCGTCGTGAAGACGGCGCAGGCCTATCGTCCGCACGTGCTCGACATGTTCGAGCCCCAGGACCATCCGCACGACTTCGCCTATCCGGGCGGGCCGCCGATCCCGCCCTACGACTCCACCGGCTACACGCTCGCGATGCAGATGGGCGTCAAGTACGACCGCATCTTCGAGGGGTTCGATGGCCCGTTCCAAAGGGTGCCGGACCTGATGTCGCCGCCGACCGGCCGCGTCGTCGGCTCCGGCGGCGCGGGCTGGCTGGTGAGCCACGAGCAGAACGACAGCTTCGTGCTCTCGAACCGGCTGCTGAAGGCCGGTCAGGACGTGCGCTGGGTGAAGGCGGTGACCAAGGCCGGCGGGAAGTCGCTGGCCCCCGGCGCCCTCTGGATCCCGGCCACACCGGCCAGCCGCGCGATCGTCGAGAAGGCGGCCGCCGAGCTCGGAATCGACGCCTACGCCCAGGCCCGCCCGCCCGCGGCCGAAACCCTGAAGCTGCGGCCGGTCCGCGTCGGCCTGGTCGACCGCTACGGCGGGGTCATGACCTCCGGCTGGACCCGGTGGCTGCTCGAACAGTTCGAGTTCGACTTCAAGGTCGTCTATCCGCAGCAGATCGATGCGGGCGACCTGCGCAGCCAGTTCGACGTGCTGGTGTTCACGGACGGAGTGCTCCCCGCGGCCGAAGGCGGCGAGGGCGGGCCGTCCCGGCAGCCGAAGCCCGAAGACATCCCGGCGGAGTTCCGGGGCTGGCTCGGCGAGGTGACCCCTGAGAAGTCGTGGCCGAAGATCGCCGAATTCCTGCGGGACGGCGGGTCGGTCGTGGCGATCGGCGAGTCCAGCCGGCTCGCGGAGGCCGTCAAGGCGCCGGTCTCCGATGTGCTCCGCGGACCGGATGGCAAGGAGCTTCCCCGCAACACCTTCTACATTCCGGGGTCGCTGCTCGAGGTGGCCGTCGACAACACCCAGCCAGTGGCCTACGGCGCGCCGAGCTCGATGAGCGTGTTCTTCGACCGGAGCCCGGCGTTCAAGGTCATGGGGACGGGCGCCCGTCAGGCCGCGTGGTACCCTCAGGGCGACGTGCTGCGCAGCGGCTGGGCCGTCGGCCAGGAGAAGCTCTCCGGCGCCGGCGCCATCGTCGAAGTCGATGTCGGTCGCGGCAAACTCTTCCTGATGGGACCGGAGGTGGCGCAACGGGCGCAATCGCACGCCGCCTTCAAGTTCCTGTTCAACGGCTTGCAGTACGGCCCCGCGGCCGCCCGCTGAAACCGAACCGGATCGGGGTCGCGCCGCCGCTCCTCTCCTCCCCTTGAGCGGCGGACGGTCCGGTCCCGACGCGGGCGTATCCACCCCTTTGCGTCCCGCTCGCCAGCCCCGCCTCCGGACCCCCGGGCGGGGCTGGTCACGTTTCCGCCCTGACATTTTTTCGCCTCCGCCCGGTGCGGATTTCCAGCGGCCTCCCGTCTTCGACACCAGAGCGCCGGCGCTGACCGGCGTGATGTCGCAGGGGGAAATCATGACGTCATCGGTGCGCCGCTTCCGGCTCGCGCTGCTCACCACCACCGCCGCCCTGACCGCGGCTTCGGCCGCCGTCGCACAAGGGCGCGCGCCGACCGATGTCGAGGAACTGGTCGTGGTCGGTTCTCAGATCCAGGGCGCCAAGGTCACCGCGGCCCTGCCCGTGACTGTCGTTTCCCAGGATGAGATCGTCGCCACCGGGGCGGTCTCAGGCGATGATCTCTATCGCTCGATCCCGCAGATGGGCGACGTCTCGTTCAACTCCACGAACGGGGCGACGAGCAGCAACTTCGCCCGCGGCGACGTCGGCTCGGTGAACCTGCGCAACCTTGGGGTGGGCAACACCCTGGTCCTGCTGAACGGCCGCCGGGTGGTGGCCCACCCGGGCAGCCAGGCCGAGCGTCTCGTGCCGGTGCTGACCTACAACACCAACGCCATCCCGGTGGCGGGTCTCGCGCGCCTGGAGGTGCTGCGCGACGGCGCGGCGGCCATCTATGGGTCCGACGCCGTGGCCGGGGTCGTGAACAACGTGCTGCGCAACGACATCGACGGCGGGATGGTCGAGGTTCAGTACGGCGGCGCCGAAGGCGCCAACCTGCACGAGCTGGAGTTCAACGCCTTCTTGGGCCGCAATTTCCAGGAAGGCCGCGGCAACGTCTCGCTGTTCTTCAACCATGTCGACCGCAGCGAGCTGGCCGCCTACGATTTTCCGTACTCGTCGTCTTCCGACAAGCGGCCGCTGTTCGTCGGCACCCGCATGGAGGGCCTGGCGAGCCTCGACCTCTCCAGCACCCTGAGCAGTTGGGCGGACCTGAGGACGCCGGCCAGCTTCGGGACCGTCCGGTCGGGAACCGTCGCGGTGACCTCGGCCGGCGGACAGTTCCACATCCAGCCAACCGCTAACGGCGGCTGCCAGGTCGTGCTGGCCGGCGGCGTCTGCATCGATGACGGCTCGCGCGCCACGGCCGGCGCGGACCGCAATACCCGGTTCGGTTCGGAGACGTTCGGCAACTATCTGATGCCGAAGCTGAAGCGGACCAACGTCTTCCTCACCGGCCGCTACGATCTGACCGAGGACGTCGAGGCGTACGGCGAGTTCGGCTACTACGAGGCCGATACGCACAGCCTCCAGGATCCGGTGTTCACCATCGGCTCCACCAAGGTCACGATCCCTGCCAGCAACTACTACAACCCGTTCGGCCCGACCGTGTTCGCCAACGGCCAGGCCAATCCCAACCGGCTGCCGAACCTGAACGCGCCGGCGGCGGGCTTGCCGGTGACGCTCTTCAACTATCGCTTCGTCGACATGGGGCAGACCGAGGTCGACGTGGAGACCACCCAGGTTCGCGCGCTCGCGGGGCTGAGGGGCGAGAAATTCGGCTTCCGGTGGGACAGCGCCTTCCTCTATTCCGAGGCCAAGGCGACGGATGTTCAGGACGGGATCAGCTCGACCCTGCTGCAGCGCCAGCTCGCGCTGTCGACTCCGGACGCCTACAACCCGTTCAGCGGCGGCTCGCCGACCGATCCCCGCGCCGGCGGTGACCCCACGCCCAGTTCCCAGGCCGCCCTCGACGCCATCCGCATCAAGACCGTCCGCAAAGGCAAGAGCACGCTGGCGCTCTGGGACTTCAAGGTGTCGAAGGCCGACCTGTTCGCGCTGCCGGCCGGAGACATCGGCATGGCGGCGGGCGTCGAGCTGCGGCGCGAAAGCCAGCTCGACGATCGCGACCCGCGCGTCGACGGAACCATCACCTTCACCGACGCGGTGACGGGCGAGGTGCAGACATCCGACCTGTTCGGCGTCAGCCCCACTCCGGACACCAAGGGCTCGCGTAAGGTGGGCTCGGCCTTCGTCGAGTTCGCCGCGCCCATCGTCTCGCCGGACATGAACATCCCGCTCGTCCGCTCGGTGGAGATGCAGCTGGCCGGGCGCTACGAGCACTACAGCGACTTCGGCGACGTTGCGAAGCCGAAGGTCGCCGTGGCGTGGGACCTGTTCGACGGCCTGCGGCTCCGGGGCTCCTGGGCCCAGGGCTTCCGGGCGCCGAACCTGGAGCAGATCAACGCCACCCTGGTCACCCGCGGCAACACCCGCACCGACTACATCTTCTGCGAGGCCGACCTGCGGGCCGGCCGCATCACCTCGTTCGCCAACTGCGCCCGGAGCTTCGTGGCCACCGCCCAGCGGGCCGGCAATCCGGACCTGAAGCCCGAGGAGTCGGAGAACTGGACGCTCGGCGTGGTCTTCCAACCCCGTTTCCTGCCGCCGTCCTGGGGCGATTTCACGTTCACGGCCGACTACTGGAGCATCAAGCAGAAGGGCATCGTCGGCGTGTTCGGCGAGGGCAACGGCCTGATCCTGGACTACCTGCAGCGGGTGCAGGGCCAGACCAATCCCAAGGTGGTGCGCGCCGAGCCGACCGCCGACGACATCGCCGTCTTCGCGGGCACCGGCCTCGCCCCGGTGGGGCAGGTGATCTATGTTCAGGACCAATACGTCAATCTGGAGCCGCAGGACGTGCGGGGCCTCGACCTCGGCCTCAACTGGCGGCTCAACACGGACCGGTTCGGCGCCTTCAACGCCAGCATCAACGCCGCCCACCTGATCCGCTACTACCGGGCCCCCTCGCCGGACATCGCCGCCCTGCTGGAGGCCCGCGCCTCGGGCGTCATCAACGCCGGCACGGTGATCACCGAAGGCGGCGACCTGGTGGGCCAGCAGGGGCGGCCGGAGTGGAAGTGGTCCGCCTCGCTGACCTGGCGGTACGACCAACTGACCCTCGGCGCGTTCACCCAGTACACGCACGAGGTGCAGGACGACACCGCCGACGCGGCGGGCGTGCCCTGGGTGGTGGAATCGCAGATCACCGCCAACCTGTTCGCCGAGTACGCCTTCAAGGAGGGCTGGGCGTCGGACACCCGCGTGCGGGTGGGGGCGCGCAACATCTTCGACAAGGCGCCGCCTCTCGCCGTGTCGTCCAGCGGCTACCTCGGCGCGCTGTACCAGCCCTACGGCCGCTACTGGTACGCGAGCATCCGCAAGAGCTTCTGAGTTCTCTGACCCGGGCGGCGGCCGGATCGCCGCCCGTTCTTTCCGGAGCGCCAAATGGGGCCCTCTCTCCGGCGCGCAGCCCGTTGGCTGCGCCCCCCGTTGATCTTCGCGGCGGCGGCCATGCTCCTGGCCGGCTGCGGCGATCCCGGAAGCGCGGTGGACGAGCCGCCGCCGCAGGCCGCCGCGCTCGAAGGCGCCCCGCAGGACAACGCCATCGCGGGTCCCGTCCGAGGCGGCGCCACCCTGGCCGCGGTGCGCCGCCGGGGCTATCTGCTCTGCGGCGTGAACCAGGGGCTTCTCGGCTTCGCCTATGCGGATAACCGGGGGCGGTGGCGCGGCTTCGACGCCGACTTTTGCCGCGCCACGGCGGCGGCGGTCCTGGGCGACGCCGCGGCGGTGCGGTTCGTGCCGACCTCCTCCATCGACCGGCTCTCGATGCTGCAGTCGGGGCAGGTCGACGTGCTCTGGCGCAACACGTCGGCCACCTTCACCCGCGACGCGGCGCTCGAGTTCCCGGCGGTCAACTACTACGACGGACAAGGCTTCATGGTCCGCCGGAACGCCGGGGTGAAGCGGCTCGCAGATCTGGACGGCGCCCGGATCTGCATCCAGACGGGGTCGACCAACGAGCTGAACCTCACCGACTGGTTCCGCAACGCCGGCCTCCGGTACGAACCGGTGGTCTTCGACACCGAGGACAAGGCGCGCGTCGCCTATGCGCGGGAGCAGTGCGACGCCTATACGGCCGACATCTCGAACCTCGCGTCCTCGCGCGTCGCCATGGACGACCCCGGCGACCACGTCATCCTGCCCGAGGTGATCTCCAAGGAGCCGCTCGGCCCCGTCGTGCGGCAGGGCGACGATCAGTGGGGCGACATCGTTCGTTGGACCCTCAACGCGATGATCCTCGGCGAGGAGTTCGGGCTCACGTCGGTCAACGTGGAAGCCCAGCGGGACACCTCGCGCAATCCCGAGGTTCGCAGGCTGCTCGGCGTGGAGGGCGCCTATGGGCCGATGATCGGGCTGCGCCAGGACTGGGCGGTGCAGGTCATCCGGCAGGTCGGGAACTACGCCGAGGTGTTCGACCGGAATCTGGGAAGCTCCACCCCGCTCAAGCTGCCGCGAGGGCTCAACGCGCTGTGGAGCGCCGAGCCGGGCGGGCTGCTCTACGCCACGCCGGTCCGATGAGCCGCGTCACGCGACAGCCTGCTCCGTGGCGGCGGGACCTGCTGATCCAGATCGCGATTTTGCTCGCGGTCGTAGGGTTGGGGGCATGGATGGCCGCGACGGCGGCGGCCAATCTGCAGGCCCGCGGCCTCGCCGCGGGCTTCGGCTTCCTCGCCCGACCGTCGGGTTTCGACATCGCCCAGACCCTCGTTCCGTACGGTCCCACGGACAGCCACGCGCGGGTGTTCCTGGTTGGCGCGCTCAACACGCTGCTGGTGGCGGTGCTCGGCGTCGTCCTCGCCACGGTCTTCGGCGTGGCGGCGGGCGTCGCGCGCGGGTCGAGTTCGCTCGCCCTGCGGGGGGCGGCGACCGTCTACGTGGAGGCGGCGCGGAACACCCCGCTGCCGATCCAACTGCTCATCTGGTACAGTCTGGTCACCGCCGCGCCGCCGCCCCGGGCGGCGCTGGCCCTGCCCGGCGGGGCCTGGCTCACCAATCGCGGGCTGCACCTCCCGACCATCGTATGGAGCTGGCCCACGCCGTGGGTGCTTGCCGCCTTCACCGCATGCGCCCTCGTCGGCGTGGGCGGCGCCTGGCTGCTCGGCCGGCGCCGCCGCGTCGAGGGCCACGGCCCGTCGCCCTGGCTTGCGGTCGCCGTGGCGGCGGGCGCCATGGCCGTCGCCTGGACGGCCGCGCACGGGCGTCCCGAACCGCCGCGCCTCGAAGGCTTCGGCTTCACCGGCGGCGCCACCGTCAGTCCGCCGCTCGTCAGCCTGGTGCTGGCGCTGACGGTCTACACGGGCGGCTATATCGCCGAAGTGGTCCGCGGCGGCCTGGAGGCGGCCCCCCGAGGCCAGTGGGAAGCCGCCCGGGCGCTTGGCCTGCGGAACGGGGCGGTGCTGGGCCGGGTGGTCCTCCCGCAAGCCCTCCGCATCATCGCGCCGCCGCTGGTCAGCCAGTACCTGAACCTGCTGAAGAACTCCTCGCTGGCGGTGGTCGTCGGCTATCCGGACCTCGTGGCCACCTTCGGGGGCACCAGCCTGAACCAGACCGGGCAGGCGATCGAGACCCTGGGGCTGGTGCTGGCCTTCTACCTGGTCGTCTGCCTCGGCCTGAGCGCCGGGGTGAACGCCTGGAGCCGCCGGCAGGCGCGTTGGGCGGACGCCCGATGAGGTCGGCGTCCGCCCGTCCCCCGTCGCGCGGCCTGGCCGCCTGGGTCCGCGCCCACCCGCGCGACACCGTGGCCTTCGCGGGCCTCGCGGTGCTGGTGCTGTGGTTCGCCCCGCCGCTCCTGCGCTGGGCGGTGCTCGACGCGACCTGGACCGGCGAGAGCCGCCAAGCCTGCGGCGCCGGCGGCGCCTGCTGGGCCATCGTGACGGCCCGCTGGCGCCAGGTGCTCGCCGGCTTCTATCCCGAAGACCACCTCTGGCGGGTCGCGCTGGCGACCCTCCTGCTGGCGGGCGCCGCCGCGCCGCTCGCCTGGCGTCGCTCGGCGAGATACACCCCCGTCATCGCGCCATTGGCGGTGGTCGGCGCCTTGGCGGTGATGCACGGGGCGGGGGTGCTGCCCCGCGCCCCCACGGACTACTGGGGCGGCTTCTTCCTCAACCTGCTGATCGGCGTGACGGCCTCGATCTTCGCCCTGCCGCTCGGCGTGCTGCTGGCGCTGGGCCGCAACGGCCGCTTGCCGGCCGTGCGATGGCTGGCCACGGGGTTCGTGGAGGGCGTCCGGGCCTCGCCGCTGATCGTGCTTCTCTTCGCCGCGTCGGTGATCGTGCCGCTCTTCACCCCGGCCGGCGTCTCGCTCGACAAGCTCACCCGCGCCCTGGTGGTGATCACCCTCTTCGAAGCCGCCTACATGGCCGAGGCGGTGCGCGCGGGCCTGCGCGGGGCGCCGCGCGGCCAGGCCGAAGCCGCCCAGGCCCTGGGCCTCCGCCGAGGCCAGACCCTTCGGCTGGTGGTGCTGCCGCAGGCCCTGCGGATCGCCACGCCCGCCCTGGTCAACAGCTTCATCGGGCTCTTCAAGGACACGAGCCTGATCTACGTCATCGGAGTCCTCGACGTGACCGGGGTGCTCCGTAACGCCGTCACGGACTTCGCCTGGCAGGGCCTGGAGACCGAGGCTTACGTCTTCGTGGCCCTGCTGTTCTGGTCGTTCTGCTTCGGCCTCTCGCGCTGGTCGCGCAGCCTGGAGCGGCGGCTGGACGGTTCCGGAAGGAGGCCCGCATGACCACCGTTCCCGCCATCCGCGCCGAGCGGCTCGACAAGTGGTTCGGCGAGCTGCACGTGCTGAAGCAGGTCTCGCTCGAGGTGGCGCGCGGCGAGCGGGTGGTGCTGCTCGGCCCATCGGGTTCCGGCAAGTCGACCCTGATCCGTTGCATGAACGGCCTGGAGACCTTCGAAGGCGGGTCGCTGTCGGTGAACGGCCTGGCCCTGGACGGCCCGCGCGCGATCGGGGAGCGCGCCCGGCGGATGACGGGCATGGTGTTCCAGAGCTTCAACCTCTTTCCCCACCTGACGGTGCTCGAGAACTGCATCCTCGCCCCCGTGCACGTGGCCAAGCGCCCTCGCGCGGAGGCCGAGGGCGAGGCGATGGCCTTGCTGGAACGCGTCCGGATCGCCGATCAGGCCCACAAGCGCCCGGCGCAGCTCTCCGGCGGACAACAGCAGCGCGCGGCGATCGCCCGCGCCCTGGCCATGCGGCCCGAGGTCATGCTGTTCGATGAACCCACCTCCGCCCTGGATCCGGAGATGGTCGGCGAGGTGCTGGACGTGATGACGGGGCTTGCGTCTTCCGGAATGACCATGGTCGTGGTCACCCACGAAATGGGCTTCGCCCGCGAGGTGGCCGACCGGGTCGTATTCATGGCCGCGGGCGAGATCATCGAGGCCGCTACGCCCGACGCCTTCTTCGGCGGCGCGCAGGAGCCTCGGGCGCGAGCCTTTCTGCGCCGGATCCATTAGGGTGCGGCGCCACACGTACGGGACGGGCGAGATGCAGGGCGACGAAACGTCCGGCGCGGGGCGCGAGAAACCGCGATGCGGTCATGCGCCGGATGCGACGCTGGACGAGGCGATCAACTGGCGTGTCCGCCTCCACGTCGGCGAAGACGCCAACCTCGTGGAACACGCGGACTGGCTGGCCGGCTGCTCCTGCCGGACCTCAGCGTGGGCGCAGGCGCAAGGGCTCTGGGATATTCTGGGCCTAGCCCTGGCCCGCGACGCCGGCCAGGGCTGAGGCGTCGTCTCAGGCCAAGGTCAGGCGGTCCAGGCCCCGGCGCAGGTCGGCCATCAGATCCTCCGGCGCTTCGAGGCCGATGTGCAGGCGGATGAGCGGCCCGGCCAAGGGCGCTGCGGCGGTGCGCGCCGCCAGCTGCGGATCGCAGGGCAGGGCCAAGCTCTCGTAGCCGCCCCAGGAGTAGCCGAGGCCGAACAGCTCCAGGCCTTCCACCATCGCCGCGACCGCGTCGGCGGCCGCCGGCTTCAGCACGATTGAGAAGAGGCCGCAGCAGCCCTGGAAATCGCGCCGCCAGAGGTCGTGGGTGGGGAAGCTCGGCAGGGCCGGGCATAGCACCGCGGCGACTTCCGGCTGGGTCTCGAGCCATTCGGCCACGCGCAGGGCGGAGGCGCCGTGCTGGGCCAGTCGGGTGTGCAGGGTGCGCATGCCGCGCAGCGCGAGGTAGGCGTCGTCCGCCGACACGGTCCAACCCATCTCGTACGTGCTGCGGGCGAGGAGCTCCGCGGCCCGCCCCGAGGCCACGGCCGCGCCCATGAAAACATCGGAGTGGCCGCAGACGTACTTGGTCAACGCCTGGATGCTGACGTCCACGCCGTGATCGAGCGGCTTGAAGAGCACGCCGGCCGCCCAGGTGTTGTCCGTCACCGTGAGCAGGCCCCGTTGGCGCGCCATCCGGGCGATCGCGGGGGTATCCTGGACCTCCAGGGTGAGCGAGGCCGGCGACTCGAGGAAGATCAGCCGGGTGCCGGGTTCGATGAGCGCGGCGATGTCGTCGGCCGAGGCGGTGGCGGCATAGTAGGTGGTCCGCACGCCGAAGCGCGCCATGGTTCCGTCCAGGAAACGGCGCGTCGGATTGTAGGCCGCGTCGCTGACGAGGATATGGTCCCCCGCGCCCACCAGCGCCTGAAGCACCCCTGTGATCGCCGACAGCCCCGAGGGATAGAGGAAGGCGGCTTCGCCGTGCTCGAGGTCGGCCAGCGCCTCCCGGAGGGCCACGTGGGTGGCGAGCCCGCTGCGGCCGTAGGTGGTCCGGGAGGTGTCGTAGAGCGCCTTCGCGCTCGGCATCAGGACGGTGGAGCCGCGCTGGACCGGCGGGCCGGGGGTGCGCAGCAGGGTCTCCGCGCAAGCGCCTCCGTGCAGGGTCCGCGTGGTTTCGTGGAGGTTCGGTGTCTGGGTCATGGAATCGTTTCGTTGGGGGAGGGAACGACGAGCCGTCGGGATGCGCCGTCAGGCGCGGATGAGATCCGCCGGGGGCGGCTCGGCCCCGACGGCGTTGAGGCTGACGGCGAGCGACCGCAGGCCCCGCCGAAGGTGCTTCTCGACCGCGCTGATGGAGATGCCATGCGCGGCGGCCACCACCTTGGCGGGCTGCCCCTCCAGCCGAATGGCCAGCAGGATTTCGCGGGTGCGCTGCGGCAGGTCGGCGAGCGCGACGCGGGCGGCGCGGACCGCCTCACGGCTCAAATGGATGCGTTCGGGGCAGAGCTCGTCCGTCGGATGGTGGTCGCGCGTGAGCTCGCAATGTTGGTCGCGGCGGCGGCTGCGTTCGGCGCGGAAGCGGTCGATCAGCGTGGCTTCGGCGGCCTGGAACATGTAGCGGCGGGGATACTCCACCTGGCCGTCGCCCCGACGAACGATGCGCAGGAGGACATCCTGCACCACGTCCTCGACATCAGCTTCCGGCACCCGCTTGCGCAGATAGCCGCGCAGTTCCGGCAAATATGGCCAGACGCGGCTCAGCGCGTCGGGGTTCGGTCCCTGAGCGATGGTCGGGGAGAGGGGCGCGGCGCTCACGGGGGCCAGCCCCCGGAAAGGTCCGGGCGCCCCGACGCCGTTCTCGTCTTCTTCGATCCGCCGACCACGTCGCTCCCCGCGCTGCGGTCGTCAATCTGTCACGGGGAGGCGCGGGAAATCCTCACCATCTTTTCCATCCATCTCTGGGTTGGGCGGGATGAATGGTGCGAAATGCCTGCTGTTCGTGTGATGAATATCACATCATAAGTGATATTTATGGTATTTATGACTTGGGCTCGGGAAGCGGCAGCGCCGTGGTGTGCTTCAGCTCCTCCATGGCGAAGGCCGAGCTGACGTCCACGAGCTTCACCTTCGAGACCAGGCGCTTATAGACGCTGTCGTATTCCGCGATGCTGGAGACCTGGATCTTCAGCAGATAGTCCACCTCGCCGCTCATCCGATAGAACTCGACCACCTCCGGCATCTCGCGCACGGCGTCGGCGAAGGTCTGCAGCCACGCCTCGCTGTGCTCGCTGGCCCGGACGCTGACGAAGACGGTGACATCGAGGCCCAGCGCCTCGGGATCCAGCAGGGTGACCCGCCGCCGGATCACGCCTTCGTCTTCGAGGCGCCGGATGCGCCGCCAGCAGGCGTTGGTGGACAGGTTCACCTTCTCCGCCACGGCGGCCACCGATAGCGAGCCGTCCTCCTGCAGGGCGGACAGGATGCGCACATCGGCGGCGTCCAGTTCGGGCGCCCGCTGCTCGGGCCGTCTCCAGGTCACGGCGTCATGCCGCCCGCTCGCCGGTGACGGCGAACACCGCCGCCTGCGTCCGCGGGCCCGGGGCGGGCGCCGGCGCCGCCGACGGCGAGCCGGCCGCGCCCGTCAGCATCTGGACCGCCTCGATCAGGCCGGCCATGCGGCCGTCCGCGCGCCGATAGAGGACGGATCGCGCCTCGCGCCGCGTGGCCACCCATCCGCCGCGGCGCAGCTCCGCGAGCTGCTGGGACAAGGCCGGTTGGCGAAGACCGCTGCGCCGCTCGATCTCGCGCACGGCGAGTTCACCGGCCGCGAGGCAGGCGAGGATCCGAAGGCGAGCGGGATGGGCGAGGGCGCGAAGGTCCTCGGCCAGGGTCTCGACGCCAGGCTTGCCGGTCAAGGGCGCAGCTCCTGCAGGTACCAGGGGCCTGTTCCGGTCCGGCCGCGCACCTCTTCCAGATTGACCGGGGCGGGGGCGACGGGGGGCTGACCGGGGGTCCAGCCCTCCGGCGTGGACGCCCCGCTGCGGTCCGTCTCCTGCAGCGCCGCCAGCAGGCGGAGCATCTCGTCCACCGAGCGGCCGTTGGTCATCGGATACCAGGTCATGGCGCGCACGATACCGGCCGGATCGATGAAGAAGGTGGCGCGGACGGTCGAGGCGTCCGGGGCGCCGGGACCGGTCATCCCATAGGCGGTGGCGATCGCCATGGACGGATCTTCGACAATGGGAAACGGCACCCGGACCCCGAAGTGCTCCTCGATGCTCACGACCCACGCGAGGTGCGCGAAGAGGCTGTCCACCGACAGCCCGAGCAGATCGCAGTTCAGGGCCGCGAACTCCGGGGCGCGGCGGGAGAGCGTGACGAACTCGCTGGTGCAGACCGGCGTGAAGTCGGCCGGGTGCGAGAAGAACACCAGCCAACGACCGCGGTAGTCGGCGAGCGCGCGTTCGCCGAGCGTGGTGCGGGCCCTGAAGGCCGGGGCGACGGCTCCCGGGCGAAGCGCGGGCGCCGGGGTTGGGGGCGATTGGTCCATTCAAGCCTTCGGTTGCTGCCGCCCTTCTAGCGCGGTTCGGCGCAGATCACGACGCTTGACGCATTCGTCTCGTGAAAATTACACAATTACAGAAAATATGAATCAATGGGTGTAGCGAGATGCGCGATCCGGCCCTCGAGCACGCCTGTGAAATCGTCACCGCCGCTCGCGGAGGCGGCGGGCCGCTCGTCCAGACCTTTTTCGACGAGGCGACCTCCTCGGCCACTTACCTGGTGCGCGACCCCGGCAGCCGCGCCTGCGCCGTCATCGACAGCGTGCTCGGCTTCGATCCGAGCTCCGGCCGGACCTGCAACGGCCCCACCGAGGCGCTGTGCGCGGCGATCCGGGCGGAGGGGCTGGAGGTAGCCTGGATTCTCGAAACCCATGTCCACGCCGACCACCTTTCGGCGGCCGCGAGGCTCAAGGAGGCTTTCGGCGGGCGGACGGCGATCGGCGCGGCGGTGACCAAGGTGGCCGACCTGTTCGCGGGACTCATCGACCCGACCCGCGCGGAGGCCGCGTTCGACCGCCTGCTGCGGGACGGCGACCGGCTGAGCATCGGCGGTCTCGACGGCGTGGTGCTCGCCGTTCCAGGCCATACGCCGGCCGATGTGGCCTTCGTCATCGGCGACGCCGTCTTCGTCGGGGACACCCTGTTCATGCCCGACTTCGGCACGGCCCGCGCCGACTTCCCCGGCGCCGACGCCGCCTTGCTCTACGCCTCGATCCAGCGCCTGCTGTCGCTGCCGCCGGAAACGCGGCTGTTCACATGCCACGACTACAAGGCCCCGGGGCGGGACGCCTATGCCTGGGAGACCACCGTCGCCGCCGAGCGGGTGGGCAATGTGCATGTGCGCGAAGGCGTCACCGAGGCCGAGTTCGTGGCGCTGCGACGCGCTCGTGACGCCACCCTGCCGGTGCCGAAGCTGATCTGGCCCGCCCTGCAGGTGAACCTGCGCGGCGGCCGCCTCCCCGAGCCTGAGCCGGACGGCGGCCGGTATCTGAAAATCCCCGTCAACGCGATCTGAGGCCGCGCAATGTCCGTCTTCCCCGAAGGCCGCCGCAGCGCGGCGACGAACCCCTGTGACGTCCTCGTCGGGGGCGCCGGCATCGCGGCGGCCGCCAGCGTGTTGCTTAGGCGGCCGAACGTGGGGCTCGCCGTCATGGAGCCCCGCCGGCCGATGGCCGAATGCCTGCCGCCCGGAACCGGCCGGCTCCCGTGAACGGGCCTATCCTGCTGCGGGATCTGCTCGGTCTCCTCTCCGGCGGGGCCGTGGGCTTCAGCCTCGGCCTCGTCGGCGGCGGGGGGTCGATCCTGGCGGTCCCGCTGCTCGTCTACGTTGTTGGCGTGTCGAGTCCGCACCTGGCGATCGGCACGAGCGCCGTGGCGGTGGCCGCCAACGCGGCCACGAACCTTGTGCGCCATGCGCGGGCCGGCAATGTCCGCTGGGCCTGCGCCCTGGTGTTCGCCGCCGCCGGGGTGATCGGGGCGATGGTCGGCTCGACCCTCGGCAAGGCCGTGCCGGGCCAGCATCTGCTCGGCCTGTTCGCCGCGCTGATGCTCGTGGTGAGCGTCACCATGGCGTGGTCGCGCCGTCAGGCGGGGGACGCCGACGTGCAGTTGAACCGCGCCAACGCGCCGCGGCTCGCCGCCGCCGGCGGCGCGACCGGCCTGCTGTCGGGCTTCTTCGGGATCGGCGGCGGATTCCTCTGCGTACCCGGCCTTATGGCCGCCGCCGGCATGCCCATCCTGGCGGCGGTGGGCTCGTCGTTGGTTGCGGTCACCGCGTTCGGCCTGACCACGGCCGCCAACTATGCCGCCTCAGGGTGGGTCGACTGGCGCCTGGCCGCCCTGTTCGTGGCGGGCGGCGTGGCGGGCGGCGTCCTCGGCGGGCGGGCGGGCGCGCGTCTGTCGGAGCGCCGGGGAGCGCTCAACCTGCTGTTCGCCGGCGTGCTGGCGCTGGTCGCGGTCTACATGCTTGCGCGCACGGGGTTCGAGCTCGGGCTGATCCCGGCGGGGGCGCCCAAACGCTAGGCGGCGGCGCCGGAAATTGCAGCGTCGAGGTGCGGACCCGGCGGGCGCTTCCGTCCTAGGGAGCGATGCCCGCGTGCGGGCGCTGACTCCGCTCGGGACCAACGTGACCCTACACCTGCCTGCCGCCGGCGCACCCCGCGCCTCGATGGCGACCCTCGATCCGGCGCTCGAGGCGCGGCTCAACGCGCTGTCCTGTCTGATCGGCCGGACCCCCATGCTGGTCATCCGCTGCCGCGTCGGGAAGACCGAGGCGCGGGTCTACGCCAAGGCCGAGTTCCTGAACCTGACGGGCAGCATCAAGGACCGGATGGCGCACCGCATCCTGGCGGGAGCCTATGCGAGGGCTGACCTATGGCCCGGACAGCCGATCGTCGAAGCGACCAGTGGAAACGCCGGCATCGCACTGGCCGCGCTGGGCTCGGCCCTCGGCCACCCGGTGACGATCTTCATGCCCGACTGGATGAGCGCGGAGCGGCGGGCCCTGCTCGCCGGCTACGGGGCCGAGATCCGCCTGGTGTCCCGTGAGGAGGGCGGCTTCCTCGGGGCGATCGCCCAGGCGGAGGCCCACGCGCGCCGGACGGGAGCCTTCGAGTCCCGCCAGTTCTCGAACCCGGACAACTGGCGCGCGCACTTCTCGGGCACGGCCCCGGAGGTCCTCGCCCAGATGGGCGGGGATGGCGGACCGCCCGATGCGTTCGTGGCCGGCGTCGGGACCGGCGGCACGGTGATGGGCGTGAGCCGCTATTTCGCCACGCAGGGCTTCGAATGCGCGGTCCACCCGGTGGAACCTGCGGAGTCGCCGACCCTGTCGACCGGCCGCAAGGTGGGCCGTCATAGAATCCAGGGCGTCTCGGACGAGTTCGTTCCAGACATCGTGAAGCTCGGCGAACTGGCTCCCGTCCTTGCGGTCCCGGACGGCGACGCCATCCTGATGGCGCAGAAGCTCGCCAAGGAGCTCGGTCTCGGCGTCGGCATCTCCAGCGGCGCCAATATGGTCGCCGCCCTCCAGGCCGGCATGTCCCTTGGCTGGGCCAATCCGCGCATCGCCACCGTCTTCTGCGACAACAGCGCCCGCTATCTGACGACCGATCTCCCCCGGGAGGAGCCGGTCCGCGACCACTACCTCACACCGCGGGTGGAGATCCTCGAACTGAAGGCCATTTGAGGCTGACTCCGGCTTTTTCCGCTCGACAGGTGCGGAAGGCTTGACGATCTCCGTCTGAGGGATGGCGCGCCGGCTGCGCGCCTCGTCTGCAGGAGGGGGTCTGATGAAGCTTCGGAAGCTCGCGCTGGCGGCAGCCTCTGGCCTCGCGCTGCTCGGCCTCACGCAGGCGCCGGCCTCCGCCGCCGACCGGCCCGGCTTCAGCCGCGTGGAGGCTGACTTCCTCGACCACCCCGGCGCTCTATCCAACGCTTGGGGCGACCTGGACGGCGACGGGAATCTCGACCTGGTGGTCGGCTACAAGGACGGCGCGGTCCGCATCGCCACCAACGTTGGCGGGCGCCTCGCCGCAGGCCCCGTGCTCAGCGCGGGCAAGGACGCGCGGGCCGTCGGCCTGGGCGACTACGATGGCGACGGCGACCTCGACCTCTATGTGGGCACCTCGGCGACCCCCCGGCTGTCGAACCGGCTCTTCCGCAACGACGGCCGCGGACGGTTCAGCGAAGTCCCCGAGGGGGCCGGGGCCGCCCCGCCCGGCGCCAGCACCCGGCAGGTGGCCTGGATCGACTACGACCGCGACGGCGACCTCGACCTCTTCGTCGCGCAGCGCGCCGCGCCCAACCAGCTGTTCCGCAACGATGCGGGGCGGTTCACGGACGTGGCGGCCGAGATCGGCCTGGCCGACGCGCGCAAGACCGTGGGGGCCTGCTGGTTCGACGCCGACGCGGACGGCGACCTCGATGTCTTCGTGGCCAACCAGGCCGGCGACCGCGACGGCTTCTTCCGCAACGACGGCGGTCGGTTCACCGATCAGGCCGAAGCCCTGGGGCTGACGCCGCTCGCCCGCAAGGCGGAGGACGGCTCTGTGGGCTGCGCGGTCGGCGACTACGACGGCGACGGGGACTTCGACCTGTTCGTCGCGGCCTACGGAATGAACCGCCTGCACCGCAACGACGGCGACCGCTTCCCGGACGTCGCCGAGGCCCTGGGCATCGTGGGCGAGGACCACCATGTGGGCGCGGCGTGGGCGGACCTCGACAACGATGGTGCGCTCGACCTCTACGTCACCACCTTCCGCACGCCGAACCCGGGCCTTCCGGACAAGCTCTACTGGAACCGCGGCGGCCGGTTCGTCGAGCAACTGCCCACGGCGCTCGTCTCGCCGGGCGCCGACCATGGCGTGGTCGCCGGCGACCTCGACGGCGACGGCGACCTCGACCTGGCCTTCACCCATAACGACGACAAGGTCGGCGGGGCGCGGGTGTTCCGCAACGACCTGGCGGCGCCGGCCCGCGACCGTGGATTCCAGGTGCTGCTGCGAGGCCGCGGCGGCGGCCCGGCGCCCGGTGCCGAAGTGCGCGTCCGCGACGCCGCCGGCAAGCTGATCGCCACGCGTCTGCAGGACACCGGAGGCGGCTACGACGCCCAGGGCGGCGCGCCCGTCCATCTCGCCGCGGGCCCCGGCCGCGTCACGGTCGAAGCCACCTTCCTGACGCCGTCGGGCCGCCGCACGGTGGTCAAGCGCGGCGTCGATCCCGGCCGTTATCGCGCGCGCCCGCTGATTCTCGCCGCGCCCTGAGAGGGTACAAGCCGCATGTCACGCCTTCCCGCCGCCGCGGCGGCCGCCTTCGCCGCCGGCCTGGCCGCCGCGCTCCTGCCCATCTGCGCCGCCGCCCAGGATAGCGGTCCGACGGACCGCCGGCCCGTGCTCCGCGGCATAGAGACGACGGACGATCCGCAGCGCATTCCCCGGCGGCCCGACCCGCAGCCGCCTCGACAGCTGGTCCTTCGGGGCGGACGCGTGTTCGACAGCGTGCGCACCACGGCGTATCCCGCCACCGTCGTGGTGGAGGGGCGCGCCATCAAGGCGATCCTGCCGCCGGACGCCGGCGGCTGGAACCCGGACGCGCAGGTGGTGGACGTCACCGGCAAGACGGTCATGCCCGGCCTGATCGACATGCACGTCCACATGACCTACCCGGACCCGAATACGCCGATCGACGAGCAGGACACCGAGGGCGACGGGGTGCTGCGGGGCGCCCGCAACCTCAGCTGGTTCCTGGAGTCGGGGTTCACGTCGGTGCGCGACCTGGGCGGGGTGCTGAACGCGCCATTCCAGCTCAGCCGCTGGAGCGCCGCCGGCCGGATCCCCGCGCCGCGGGTGTTCGCCGCAGGCCACATCATCACCGGCACGGGGGGCCACGCCACCGAGCGGCCCGTCACGCCCAATCACGGGCCCGCCTACCAGTGGGAGCGCAACGGGGCCGACGCCTGGCGGGCCGCGGTCCGCGAAGCCTTCAAGGAAGGCGCCGCGGTCATCAAGGTGGCCAGCCACTTCTCCTCGGCCGAGATTGGCGCGGCGGTCGAGGAGGCCCACGCCCTGGGGCTGAAGGTCACCTGCGACTGCGAGACCGCCTATACGGAGATGGCCGCCGCCGCGGGCGTCGACATCATCGAGCACCCGCTTCCGCGTAGCGACCGGGCGATCCAGCTGATGGCCCGCAACAAGGTGGCCGCCATCCCCACGCTGCAGGTCTACCAGAATGTCATCGACACCAGCGGGGGCTTCTATGGCTCCACGTCGCGGCGGTTCGCCATGACCAGCCAGAGCAACTTCGACATGTTCAAGAAGCTCAAGGCGGCCGGGGTGGCGATGGGTGTCGGCACCGACAGCATCGGCCGCGTCAACACGATGATCCCGAACTTCTACATCGCCGAGTTGAAGTGGTTCGTGAAGGGCGGCTACACCGTTCCGGAGGCGCTGATCGCCGCCACGCGCACCAATGCGCGCCTGCTCGACCTCGAAGACAAGCTCGGAACCCTGGAGCCAGGCAAGCTCGCCGACATCATCGTCGTCGACGGCCGGCCCGACGAGCAGCTCGACGACCTGGCGAGGATCGACAAGGTGGTGAAGGACGGGCGCCTCTGGGTCGATGGCGGCCGGCTCGTCATCCCGCCGCACGCGCCCGCGGCGCTGCCGAAGCCGTCGCCGCCCGCCGAGGTGCGATGAGCAAGCCCGAAGCCATGACCCTGGCCGGCGCCGCCCCGGCCATGGATCGGCCCCAGCTATCGGGCCGCGATCTGCGGCGAGCCCTCGGCTCGGTGATGATCGGCAATTGGTTCGAGCTCTTCGACTTCATCATCTACGGCTATTTCGCCGCCCAGATCGGAAAGGCGATGTTTCCCGCCGCCGATCCGCTGACCAGCGTGCTGGCGAGCTTTGCGACCTATGGCGTCGGCTTCGTCATGCGACCGGTCGGAGCGATCGTGATCGGCAGCTACGGCGACCGTTATGGCCGCAAGGCCGCCCTTGTGCTGACCATGCTGATCATGGCCGCGGCGACGGCCATGACCGGCCTGATTCCAAGCTACGCGGCCATCGGCGTCGCCGCTCCCCTGGCGCTGGTGGCCTGCCGGCTGCTGCAGGGCTTCGCGACGGGCGGGGAGTGGGGGGGCGCGACCGCCTTCCTCGTAGAGTTCGCCCCGCCCGGGCGACGCGGGTTCTTCGGCAGCCTGCAGCAGCTCAGCACCAGCCTGGCCATCGTCTCCGCCATCGGCTTGGCCCTGCTGCTCAACCTGATCCTCTCGGAAGCGGATCTGCAGGCCTGGGGCTGGCGCATCCCGTTCCTTCTTGGGTTCCTGGTCGCCCCCCTGGGTTTCTGGCTGCGGGCGCACGTCGCCGAAACGCCGGCCTATATGTCCGAGGCGCGGGCGCATGAGGTTCCGCGCGCGCCGCTGCGGGAGGCGTTCGTCCACCACAGCGGCGCCATCGCCCGGGTCCTTGGCGTGACCACCATCTGGACGATCGGCAGCTACATCTTCACCACCTTCCTGGCCACCCACGCCACCCAGACCCTGGGGGCGCCGGCCCCGGTGGTTCTTACCGGGACGCTTGCCGGGGCGATCGTCAACATCGCCACGATCCCGCTGTTCGGCTGGCTGTCCGACAAGGTTGGGCGCAAGCCGTTGCTGATCCTCAGCGCCTTAGGATGCCTGGTGCTCGCCTGGCCCCTGTTCGCCCTGGTCAGCGCCTATCCAGGCCTCTGGACCGTGCTGGCCGTGACCGCGACCGGCGGCGTGCTGACCGGGATATTCAGCGGCGCGGCGCCCGCCTTCCTCTGCGAACTGCTGCCGACGCGGGTGCGCTACACGGCGATGTCGGCCGGCTACAATGCCGCGGTCATGCTGTTCGGCGGCTTCGCCCCCTTCATCTCCACCTTGCTCGTCCGCGAGACCGGCTACGCCGCGGCCCCGGGGTTCTATGTCATGGCCGGGGCGGCGCTGACGCTCGTGACGCTCCTGACCCTCCGCTACGAACCGGACCGCTATTTCCAGGACGCCTGATCGTTCTCTCCTCTGAACAAAGTTCATTGTTGCGAACGACGCCCAAGGGTTAAGTGAGGCGGCGGCGCGCGCCGCCGCGCAGGCGACGTACAGGGGCGGCATGGATCAGGACTTCCTCGTGTGGGGCGCAGGCGCCGTCGGCGGGGCCGTGGGCGCAGCGCTCGCGCAAGCGGGTCATTCGGTCGGGTTCGTCGACCAGGACCCGGATCACGTCGCCGCCATTCGCGATCCCGGGCGAGGGTTGGTCGTGACAGGCCCTGTGCGTAACGACCGCGCCAGCGCCCCGGCCTGGGGGCCGGACGACGTCCCCGCCGGTTGGCGCCGCGTGCTCCTCTGCGTGAAGGCGCAGGACACGGCCGCCGCCGTCGCGGCGCTCGCGCCGCGACTGGCCGACGGCGGCTTCGTCGTGTCGCTGCAGAACGGTCTCTGCGAGGATATCATCGCCGAGCGCCTCGGCGTCGCACGGACGGTGGGCGGATTCGTCAACTTCGCGGCTGACTGGCTGGGGCCGGGCCAGATCGCGTATGGCAACCGGGGCGCCCTGGCGGTGGGCGAACTCGACGGGCGGCCCAGCCGCCGTGTGCATGAACTCCGGCAGGCGCTCACCGCCTTCGAGCCCAACGCCCTGGCCACCGACAACATCCGCGGCTTCCTTTGGGGCAAGCTCGCCTATGCGGCGCTGCTCTATGCGCAGGCGCTGGGGGTGTCGGGGATCGCCGACTGCTGGCGGCGTGAGGACCTGGACGACCTGTTCATCCGCCTGGTTCAGGAAGTGCTGGGCGTCGCCGAGGCGGAGGGCGTCAGCCCGGTGGGCTTCAACGGCTTCTCCCCCGAGCTCTTTCGGGCCCAGGCGCCGCGCGAGCTGCTGCGGGCCAACATACGCGCGATGGCGACCGCCTACGACGGCAGCACCAAGACGCACTCCGGCGTCTGGCGCGACCTGGCCGTGCGCCGCCGCCGGACCGAGGTCGATGAGCACCTCGGCCGCGTGATCGCCATCGGCCGCCGCCGGGGCCTTGCCTGCCCGACGCTAGAGCGCCTGGTGGCGATGATCCACGAAATCGAGAACGGAGCGCGGCCGCTGTCCGACGCCAACCTGCTGGTGCTGGCGCGGGCGGGCTAGCGACGCGGCGGACCGGCCGGTGCGGAAGCGCCCGGCTGTTCCGTCTAGGGAATAGCAGCGGCGCGTCAGACGCCGCGAAACGGGGGCGCGCGAGCGCGGCGAGTGCCGAAACGCCATCCGACGGCGGAACAGAAGAGGGGATCGAGAATATGAAGATGCGGAACATCCTGATGGCGACGACGGTGCTGGCCGCCGGATTCGCCGCCCCTGCCTTCGCCCAGACGGGCGACGGCGGGGCCGTCGAGGAAGTGGTGGTCACCGGGAGTCGGGGGCAGGCGCGTACGGTGCTCTCCAGCCCCGCGCCAATCGATGTGATCGGTGGGGATCAGCTCGAGCGGATGGGCGGCGCCGCTCCCCTGCGGGACGCCCTCACCCAGCTGATTCCA
Source organism: Phenylobacterium sp. (assembly GCF_046463815.1). Classification (GTDB taxonomy): domain Bacteria; phylum Pseudomonadota; class Alphaproteobacteria; order Caulobacterales; family Caulobacteraceae; genus Phenylobacterium. Next base: position 25,435 of record NZ_JBKBRO010000002.1, read on the forward strand.
TCCTTCCAGGCCCAGACCGTCGGCAGCTCGTCGTGGGACAGCCTGGCGCGTCCAGCCGGCCTGCGGGGCCTGGGCGGGGTGCACGTCCTGGTGCTGGTGGACGGCAAGCGCCGCCACAACAGCTCGCTCCTGAACCTCAGCACGGGCAACCTGTCGAACGGGGGCAACCCCGTCGACCTCGATCTCATTCCCGCCAGCGCCATCGAGCGGATCGAGGTCCTACGGGACGGCGCCGCGGCCCAGTACGGCTCGGACGCCATCGCCGGCGTGATCAACGTCATCCTGCGGAAGGACGCCCAGGGCGGCCGCCTGAACGTCAACGCCGGCCAGCGCTACGCCTACAACGGCGTGACCGACGGCGAGACGGCGCAGGCCGACATCTGGCATGGCTTCAACTTCGGAGACGACGGCTATCTGACGCTCGCCGCCGACGCCAAGACCCAGCACGACGCACTTCGCGGCGTGGATGTGACCGGGCAGCTCTACTTCACCCTGCCGGGCGGCGCGCCGGACCCGCGGGAGGCCACCGCCCACCGCTACCAGCTCTATCGGGGCGGCCTGCCGAAGAACAAGTCGGTCAGTCTGTCGCTCAACGCCGGCCAGACGCTCGGCGCCGTCGAGGCCTACGCGTCGGGCACCCTAAGCTTCCGTGAGGCGGTGGTCGGCCAGGGCTTCCGGCGTCCGAACAGCAATCAGAACCTGATCCAGATCTACCCCGACGGCTTCGCGCCGAACTACACCCTGGACGAGCTCGATTTCCAGGCTACGGCGGGCGGGCGCAGGGACATCGGGGCGTGGGCTTTCGACCTGAGCACGACCTACGGCCGCAACCGCGTCGACCACGGGTCCAGCCACAGTCTGAACGCCTCGCTGGGCCCGAGCAGCCCGACCGAATTCCACACCTTCCGCTCGACCTTCGAGCAGTGGACCACGAACCTTGACGCCAACCGCCAGTTCGCCGTCTTCGGGGATCGGCCGCTGACGGTCGCGGCCGGCGCCGAGTTCCGCTGGGAACGCTACGCCACCAAGGCGGGCGATCCGGAAGCCTATGCCGCGGGCGGCTATGTCTATCCCGCGGGCTACGGCAATCTGGCGGGCCGCGCGGCGAGCGTCGGCGCGCAGGGGGCGACCATCCTGACACCCGCCGACGAGGCGGACGTGACCCGCACCAATGTCGCCGCCTATGTCGACCTCAGCCTCGACGTGACCGACCGGCTGCTGATCGGCGCCGCCGGCCGCTACGAAAGCTACGATGACGCCGCCGGAGACGTGCTGAGCGGCAAGGTGACCGCCCGGTACGAGTTCAGCGACGCCGTGGCGCTCCGGGCCACTGTCAGCAACGGCTTCCGGGCTCCCTCGCTCTCGCAGACGGGCTACGCCCAGACGGCCAACCAGGCCAACATCATCAACGGCGTCTTCACGTTCGTTGAGTCGAAGACGGTGCGCCCGGACTCGCCGGTGGGCGAGGCCCTGGGGGCCAAGCCGCTGGAGCCGGAAACGTCGACCAACTACAGCGTCGGGCTGGCGCTTAAGCCCGTCCCGGGGCTTTCCGTCACCGTCGACGCCTACCGCATCGAGCTGCGTGACCGCATCGCGCTCACCGGCCTGCTGTCGGGAACCGGCGTCGCCAACGTGCTGCGCGCCAACGGCCTGCCGACCAACCTGTCGGTGCGCTATTTCGCCAACGCCATCGACACCAACACCACCGGCGTCGACGTCGTGGGCTCCTACACTCACGACCTCGGCGACCTGGGCCGGCTGCGGGGCACGCTGGGCTTCAACTGGAACAAGACGACGATCCACGACATCGCCGACAACCCGCCGGAACTGGCGGGCCTCGGCCTGACGCTGTTCGACCGCCAGCAGCAGGGCTCGGTGACCGTCTCGACCCCGAGGACCAAGCTGTTGCTCGGGGGCGAGTGGACCCAGGGTCCCTGGCGCGTGAGCGTCCGCGAGAACCGCTACGGCAAGTGGAAGAGCCTCAACAACAATCCGACCTTCGACCAGAAGTTCGGGGCCAAGTGGCTCACCGACCTGGAAATCAGCTACGACGTCAACGAGCGGGTGACGGTCGCGGGCGGGGCCAACAACGTCTTCGATGTCTATCCCGACCGCAACACCGTGCCGGACACGAACGGTTTCGCGCCGTTCGGCGGGAATTCCCCGTTCGGGCTCTATGGGGGCTACTACTACGCCCGGGTGACGGTGAACTTCTGAGGCCGGCTGGCGAGGAGGCCGGGCCGACGCTCGCGCCGGACCTCCTCGCCCGCTTCCTGGATCGGTGAGGAATCCCCCATGACCCTGCTCCGCCGCACGCTCATTGGTGTCGCAGCCGCCGCGCTGTTGGTCGGCGTTCCGCCGACCTACGCGGCCGCCGAGAGCCGCGGCGAAATCCTCTTCGACACCTACGGCGTGCCGCACATCTACGGGAAGGACGAGGCCGCCGTCTTCCAGGGCTTCGGCTACGCCACCGCGCAGAACCATGGCGACCTGGTGCTGAAGCTCTATGGCCAGGCCCGCGGGCGGGCCGCCGAATACTGGGGCCCGGCCGAGATCGAAAGCGACCGCTGGGTGCTGGCCAACGACGTCTATGAGCGGGCGCAGGCCTGGTACGCCCAGGAGCCGGCCAGCTTCCGCGCCAACCTCGACGCCTTCGCGGCCGGCATCAACGCCTATGCCCGGGCTCATCCCGAGGCCCTGGACCCCTCGGTGCGGCAGGTGCTGCCGGTGACCGGCGTGGACGTGATGGCCCACGCGCACAAACTCATGAACTTCCAGTACGTCGCGCCCGCCCAGCGCACCCTCGGCGGCAACGCCGAGGCGGGCTCCAACGCCTGGGCCGTGGCCCCGAAGAAGTCGGCGAGCGGCGCGACCCTGCTGCTGGCCAATCCCCACCTGCCGTGGGAGCCCAGCCAGCTCACCTATTTCGAAGCCGACCTCAACGGACCCGGCTTCAAGATGTACGGCGCGACCCAGGTGGGCCTGCCCGTCCTGCGCTTCGCCTTCAACGACCGGATGGGGTTCACCAACACGGTCAACAACATGCTGGGGGCGACCAACTACGAGCTCAAGCTGGCCGACGGCGGGTATGTCTTCGACGGCCAGGTGCGGCCCTTCGCGACCCGCCGCAAGACCTTCAAGGTGCGGCAGGCGGACGGGTCGATGAAGACCGAGACGCTGGAGCTGCGCTCGTCGGTGCACGGTCCGGTGTTCACCCGCGCAGACGGGAAGACGGTGGCCGTGCGGGTGGCCGGCCTCGATCGTCCCGGGGCGCTCCGCCAGTACTGGGACATGGGCAAGTCGAAGAGCTTCGCCGAGTACGAGGCGGTGATGCGGCGGCTCCAGGTGCCATCCTTCAACATCGTCTACGCCGATCGCGAAGGCCATATCCAGTACCTGCACAACGGCATCCTGCCGAAGCGGGCGAGCGGGGACCTGCGCTACTGGAGCGGCCTCGTTCCGGGCGACACCTCCGCCACCCTCTGGACCGAGGTCCATCCCTATGAGGATCTCGCCAAGGTCACCGATCCGGCCACCGGTTATGTCCAGAACACCAACGACCCGCCCTGGGTCTCCACCTGGCCCCAGGCCATCCAGGCCAAGGACTATCCGCCCTACCTGGCGAACCCCGGACCCCTGTCGCTGAGGGCCCAGCAGTCGTCGCACCTGATGGCCGACGCGCCGAAGATCAGCTTCGACGACTTCGTGCGCCGCAAGGCCTCGACCCATGTCCTCATGGCCGACCGCGTGCTGGACGAGCTTCTCGCGGCGGCCGACGCCAGCCCGGATGCCGAGATAAAGGCCGCGGCGGCCGTGCTGAGGGGCTGGGACCGCACGACCAGTCCCGAAGCGCGCGGCGCCCTGCTGTTCGAAGCCTGGGCGAAGCGCTTCGCCGGTCCCACCTTCAGCAGCGACGCCAACTACCGTGTCCGTTGGGACGCCGAGCGTCCCATCGACACGCCGGTGGGGCTCAAGGACCCGGCGGTGGCCGTGGCGATGCTCAAGGCGGCGGCCGAGGAGACCCGCGCCCAGTACGGCGCCCTGGACCGCCCGTTCGGCGAGGTCTCGCGCTTCGCGCTCGCCGGGACGGACGCGCCCGGCGCCGGCGGCTTCGGCAACATGGGCGTCTTCAACGTGATCACCTGGAGCCCGCCGAAGGACGGCCGGCGGACGCCGGTCCATGGCGAGACCTGGATCTCGATGGTCGAGTTCAGCACGCCAATCCGCGCGGTCGGTCTGATGAGCTACGGGAGTTCGACGCAACCGGGCGCGCGACATCGCGGCGACCAGCTCGAACGTCTCTCCACCCGCACCTATCGCACGCTGTGGACCACCCGCGAGGAGGTCGAACGGCACCTGGAAAGCCGCATCGTCTACTGAGGCGTCGCGATCGAGGAGAGGGGTTTGGACCGCGCCCGGGAAAGGAGCCGAACGTGACGATGCAGCCGCGCCGGCCTCCGTCCGCCCAGCGCCGTCCGAACCCGGTGTTCAGCGACGAGTACCGGGCGATCCGGGAGGCGGTGGTGGCGGGTCGAAAACGCCTCGGAATGAGCCAGGCCAGGCTCGCCGCGGCCCTCGGCAAGGCCGCCTCCCATGTGGCGATGATCGAACGCGGTCAGCGGCGCGTCGACGCCCTGGAGCTTTACGCCATCGCCGAGCTGCTGGCCCCCGACCCCATGGCCTTCCTGGCGGACATCGCCGATCGGCTCACCGCGGTGCGCGGCGGCGCCATGGTCGCTCCAGCGCCCGCAGTCGTGCTCCACGAGATGGTGGACGACTTCCACCATGGCGAGCCTCCTGGCGGCGCGGGAGAGGCGGCCGCCGACCGATCCGGTGATCAGCTTGCCCCTGGGTCAACCATGGGCGGGTCGCGTTAGCGCCGGGGCTGCAATTTCGCTAAACAGGGCAGATGGCCACCCCCGACGACGCAGCCCCGTCGAAACCCCAGGCCCAGCGGGCGCCGACCCGACGCTATCAGGCCAAGCGCGAGGCCATCGTCCGCTTCGCCGTCGAGGAGATGAACCGCAAGGGCGTGCGCGGCATGACGCTCGGCGAGGTGGCCGCGCGGCTCGACCTCGTGCCCACCGGCGTCATCTACTACTTCCGCAACAAGGAGGAGCTGGCCGCCGCCGCCTTCCTGAAGGGCATCGGCCAGTTCGAGGCGCTGATCGCAGCGGGCGAGGGCGCGGGGGCGCCGGCCGAGCGGCTTTCGGCCTTCGTGCGGGCCTACTTCGACTACGCGGGGGCGATAGCGCGGGGCGAGGCCGACCGCATCCCCGTCTTCAACGATGTCCGCGCGCTGAACTGCGAACCGGTCAACGTGGCCTATGTGGAGATGTTCCGGCGTCTGCGGCGGCTGCTGGGCGAGCTTCCCCGCACGCACCGCAACGCCCGGGCCCATCTGCTGCTCTCGCAGATGTTCTGGATTCCGGCGTGGCTGCGCCAGGCTGAGCTGTCGGACTATCCGCGCACCGCCGAGCGCATGGGCGACATCCTGGTGAACGGACTGCTGGCGCCTGGCGTCGCCTGGCCCAAGGCGAGGGCGGTCGCGCCCTCGCTGGAGGGCGCGCCGGACTCCTCGTCCGAGCTGTTCCTGCGCGCCGCCACCCAGCTCATCAACGACGAGGGCTACCATGGCGCCTCGGTGGAGCGGATCTCGGCCCGGCTGAACGTCAGCAAGGGCGCCTTCTACCACCACAACGAGACCAAGGACGATCTGGTGGTCGCCTGTTTCGAGCGCACCTTCGACCTGATGTGGCGGGCGATCCGGACCGCGGAGGCCGAGGCCGGCTCGGGGCTGGAGATGCTGGCGACGGTCGCCTCGACCCTGATCGGCCACCAGATGGCCGGCGGCGGCCCCCTGCTGCGAACCTCGGCGCTCACGGCCGTGCCGGAGGCCATCCGGGCGGGCCTGATGGAGAAGTTCGGCCAGCTCTCCTACCGCTTCGCCTCGATGATCTGCGACGGAATCGCCGACGGTTCGATGCGGCCGGTGGACGTCAACATCGCCGCCCAGATGCTGACGGCGGCCATCAACGCCGCCGCCGAGCTGCACTTCTGGACGCCCGGGCTGACCCCGGAGGGGGCGGCCGGCGCCTACGTTCGGCCGGTGTTCGAGGGGCTCGTCTCGCCGCCCGCGCCCTGACTACTTTAGGTATTGGCGGAACCAGTCGACGGCCAGCGCCACGGCCTCCTCGCGCTTCTCGTTGTAGACGCCGTAGTGCTTGATGCCGGGCATGACGACGAGCTTCCTTGGCCCCTTCACCCGCTCGGAAGCGGCGATGGCGTTGGGGCGATTGTCGAACAGCTCCTCGTTCTCGGCCACGATGAACAGCGCCGGCGCGGAGACGCGGGCGGCGTCGTCGCCGGGCGTCCAGCGCAGCAGCTTGTCGCCGATGGGCGCGCCCATCAGGGCGCCGATCACCTGGGCGCCCGGCTCTGGATAGCCCATCTCGCCGCGGGCCATCCGCGCCGCCGCCGCGCGGAACGGGGCGGCCATGGGGTTCGGCTCCCCGGGCGGCGGGCTGGACGGAATGGAGCCCACCTGGCTCACCAGCGCCTTCACCCGGTCGTCGTGGGCCGCCACATGGACCACCAGGCCGCCCGAGAAGCTGGAGCCGCGGATGCCGATGCGCTCGGCGTCGACGGTGGGCTCGGCCGCCGCCCAGTTGATCACGTTGAACCAGTCCTGCGCCTGTTCGCCGGGATCGACGTAGCCGCGGATCGCCTGGACCTCGGCCGTGAACTTGCGGCCGGGCGGCAGGGGCAGGGGCTCTGGCCCGGTAAGGATCACGCGGGAGTCGCTCTCGCCCCAGCCGCGGTAGTCGAAGGTCAGCACCTGGAAGCCGGCGCGCGCCAGCTGGACGGCGTCGGCGCGGAAGTTGGCCGCCACCCCGCCCCAGCCGTGGGCCATGACGATGGTCGGCAGCTTCTGGGTGGGCGGGACCGCCCTGGGGCGGAACATCTCGCCGTGCAGGCGCACGCCCTCGCTCATGATGTCCACGGTCCGGAAGGCCACGTCCTCGGGCGCCCGGTAGTCGCGGGCGCGGCCAGTGCTCCACGTGGCCGGATCGGCCGGATTGCGGCGCGCCGGCTGGGCGTCCGCCCCGGCCGCCAGCAGGACCGCCAGGCCCGCGCCCATGGCCAGCATGGCCGCCCGCCGGCCCAAGTTCCCCACACCCATCGCCGCCTCCCATATCGTTGGATACCAGTTACTCAACCAAAGGCCGCCGGACCGTCAAGCACTGTTACATACCGTTAACTCAAACGTTGACGCGCCCCCGCGGCTCCCGCACGGTGGCCCGGAGAAGCCCGCAACGGGCCCGTGGGAAGGGAGGGAAGGCCTTGGCTGCAGAGACGCTGGCTCCGGGCGCGCGCCGCCTGGGCTTCCGCACGCGCTTCTTCTACGGGTTCGGGTCGGTGGCCTTCGGGGTGAAGGACAACGGCTTCTCGTTCTTCCTGGCCTTCTTCTACGCCCAGGTGCTGGGACTGCCGGCCGCGAAGGTGGGGGTGGCCATCATGGCGGCCCTGGTCATCGACGCCTTCATCGATCCGGTGCTGGGCCAGCTCTCGGATAACACCCGCTCGAAGTGGGGCCGGCGCCATCCTTTCATGTACGCCGCGGCCCTGCCGGTGGCCGTGTCCTACCTGCTGCTCTGGAACCCGCCGACGGGCTGGAGCGAGAACGCCCAGATCGCCTACCTCGTGGGCGTGGCGGTGCTGATCCGCACCTTCATCAGCGCCTATGAGATCCCCTCGGCGGCGCTGGCCGCCGAACTCACCACCGACTACGACGAACGCACCCGGCTCCTGTCGTACCGCTTCCTGTTCAGTTGGCTGGGCGGCCTGGCCATGTACGGTCTGGCGCTCTCGGTCTTCCTGCGGCCGACGCCCGAGCATCCGGTGGGCCAGCTCAACGCGGAGGGCTATCACGACTACGGCCTCTTCGCGGGCGGGCTGATGCTGTTCGCCATCCTGGTCTCGGCCATCGGGACGCACCGCGAGATCCGCCGCCTGCGCGAGCCGCCGCACGAGCGCCTCAGCATGGGCCGCTTCTGGATCGAGATGTTCGGCACGCTCGCCAACCGCTCGTTCCTGATGATCCTGGCCTCTAGCTTCTTCCTGGCCACCGCCATCGGCCTGGGCTTCGCCATCACCCTCTACTTCTCGACCTACTTCTGGGAGTTCAGCGCCGCCCAGATCGCGGGGTTCACGTTCTCCAGCCTGATCGCCGCGGTGGTCGCCTTCGCCACCGCGGCCCGCATCGGCCAGCGGTTCGACAAGAAGCCGGCCGCCCTCGTCATGCTGCCCATGGCCATGATGCTCTCGGTTTCGCCCGTGGTGCTGCGGCTTCTGGGCCTGATGCCGGAGAACGGCACGACGGCGCTCTATGTCTGGATATTCGCCAACAACGTGGCGACGGTCACGTTGGGGACCGCCGGCAGCATCCTCTTCGTCTCGATGATCGCCGACGTGGTGGAGGACGCCGAGCTGAAGACCGGCCGCCGGCAGGAAGGGTTGTTCTTCGCCGCCGCGGCGTTCGTGAACAAGGCGGTCTCGGGCCTCGGCATTTTCGGCGCGGGCATGATCGTGGACGCGGCGGGTTTCCCGGAGGGCGTCGCCCCGGGGGCCGTGCCGGCCGACATCCTGCGCAACCTGGGACTCGTCTACGTGCCGGTGCAGGTCGCCCTCTACGGACTGGCGACCCTGCTGCTGCTGGGCTACCGCATCAGCCGGACGAGCCATGCGGAGACCCTGCGCCGGCTGGCGGCCCAGGCCGAGCTGACCCACGAGCCCGAGCCCGGCGTCGGAGTAAGGAGTTGAGCGTGACCCCCGAGGAACTGCTGTCCCAGGATTTCGGGACCATGGCCGACGTGATCCGCGCCCAGGCGGCCGTCCTGAAGGACAAGCCCGCGCTGGTCGATCCCCGGCGGGTCATCACCTATGCCGAGCTGGACGCCCTGATGGACCGCATCGCCACGGCCCTGCAGCGGGACGGCGTGGACAAGGCCGAGGTGGCGGCGATCTGCGCCAGCACCTCGGCGGAGTACGGGGCGGCGTTCTTCGGCATCCTGCGGGCCGGCGCCGTCGTGGCGCCGCTGGCGCCGTCGTCGACGCCCGAGAGCCTGGTGATGCAGCTCAAGGACTGCGGCGCCAAGGTCTTCTTCCTGGACAAGGGCGTGGCCGAGGCCATGGCCGGCGTCCTGGGCGAGGTCACGGCCAGGCGGGTGGCCCTCGACGGCTCGGACGCAGGCGTGCCGTTCGAGCAGTGGCTGGCGCCCGAGGGAGCGAAGCCAGTCCTGCACGAGATCGAGCCCGACCAGGGCTTCAACATCATCTACTCGTCGGGAACGACCGGCGCGCCCAAGGGCATCGTCCAGCCGCACCGGATGCGCTGGGGCCAGATCCGCCGGGGTGTCTATCCGTCGGACGCCGTCAGCCTCGTCTCGACGCCGCTCTACTCGAACACCACGCTGGTCTCGTTCCTGCCGACGATCACGAACGGCGGGACGGCGGTGCTGATCCCGAAGTTCGACGTCGAGCTGTTCCTGAAGCTGTCGGAGAAGCACCGGGTGACCCACGCCATGCTTGTGCCCGTGCAGTACCGGCGCCTGATGGCCTATCCGGACTTCGACAAGTACGACCTGTCGGCCTTCAGGATGAAGTTCTCGACCTCGGCGCCGTTCCCGGCCGAGCTGAAGGCCGAGGTGCTGCGGCGCTGGCCGGGCGGCCTCGTCGAATACTACGGCATGACCGAGGGCGGCGGCTCATGCGGCCTGGTCTGCCACGAGTATCCGGACAAGCTGCACACGGTGGGCAAGCCGCTGCCGGGCCACGACATCCGGCTGATCGACGAGGACGGCCGGGAAGTCCCGCGAGGCGAGATCGGCGAGGTGGTCGGCCGCTCGGGCGCGATGATGGTCGGCTACCACAACCAGCCGGGAAAGACGTCCGACGCCGAGTGGTGGTCGCCGGAGGGCCTGCGCTACATCCGCACCGGCGACGTCGGCCGCTTCGACGAGGACGGCTTCCTCACCCTCATGGACCGCAAGAAGGACATGATCATCTCGGGCGGGTTCAACATCTACCCGAGCGACCTGGAGGCCGAGATCGTTCGGCACCCCGCGGTGCTGGAGGCCGCCGTCGTGGGCGTGCCCTCCGAGGCCTGGGGCGAGACGCCCGTCGCCTTCGTGGCCCTGAAGTCCGGTCAGGCGGTCGGCGCAGAGGAGCTGAAGGCCTGGGTCAACAGCCGGGTCGGCAAGACCCAGCGGCTGGCCGACCTCAGGATCGTCGAGGGCCTGCCGCGCAGCCACATCGGCAAGGTGCTGAAGCGCGAACTGCGCGACAGCTATCAGGTCCCGGCCCGGGCCTGACCGACCGGAACTCGCCTATAAGGCGAGTGAAGACGACCGATCCGCGAGGGATCGGCCGTCATGATCGGCTTCATCAGGCGGTGAGCGGCCTCAGTCCTCGTCGGCCACGGCGCGGACCAGGTCCACGAGCTTGCGTCGCAGGCCGGGCTTCGGGATTCGCGGGAACGAGGCCATCAGTTCGAGACCTTCGCTGGTGAGCATGAAGTCTTGCGCGCCCTGATCGGAAGGCGTCGTGTCGTGCTCGTTCAGACCTTCGTAGAAATAGGTCACGTTCGTCTTCAGCGCCCGGGCGATTTCCCAAAGCTTGGAGGCGCTGACGCGGTTGGCGCCGCGTTCGTATTTTTGAACTTGCTGGAAGGTGATCCCCAGCGCTTCGGCGAGCCGCTCCTGGCTGACACCGATTTCCTTACGGCGCATCCGAATCCGGAGGCCGACATGGCGGTCGACCGGATGCGGGCCTTCGCCGTGGGGATCATGAGCCTCAAGCGCCAGCGGCGCGCCCATGACCTCTTGCTGCAACGGCCTCGTCGTTCCCAAAACAATGCTCCTGCGGGCGCGACCGCCCTTATCCACCTCCCCCGAGGTGCGCCCTTAAGTTGCGAGATGCCGGCGATCCGAGAAAGCCCGCGACTACCCATTTTGGGGGTGGGTCGGGTTCCTGTTTTGATCATGCCCCGGGCGGGAGAGGCGGCGGCCGCTCATCCCGCCGCCGCGCCGCCCCCTTCGGCCTCCACCACCCATAGGTGGAGCCGCCATGGTCAGGCCGACCCGGTTCTCCGAGGGCGATCTCCGTGGGCCGCGTCAAACGGTCACGCTTCCGTTCAGCGATAACGCTCGAACCAGCCGAGGATGGCCTGGGCCTTGGCGGCGGACTGCGACGGCCGCGCGGCGAGTCCCCCGTGGCTGGCGCCCGGGACCCGCACGAGCGCCGTGGGTACGCCGCGGAGCTGGAGGGCCTGGAAGTACTGTTCCGACTCGGATGGCGGGGTCCGGTAGTCCTCCTCGCCGACCACCACCAGGGTGGGCGTGGTCACATTGCCGACCAGCGACAGGGGCGAACGGGCCCAGTAGGCCTGCGGGTCCTCCCACGGCATCTTCCCGAACCAGTAGCGGGCCATGAAGGTGTAGCCGTCCACGGTCAGCACCTGGCTGGTCCAGTTGATCACCGGCTTCTGGGTGGCGGCCGCCTTGAAGCGGTTCGTCTTGCCGACGATCCAGGCGGTCAGCGCCCCTCCGCCCGAGCCGCCGGTGACGTAGAGCCGCTGCGGATCGACGAAGCCCTTGCCCACGGCGGCGTCCACGACGCTCATCAGGTCGTCGTAGTCGTGGCTCGGATAGTTGCGGTCGATCTCGTTGGCGAAGGCCTCGCCGTAGGACGTGGAGCCCCGCGGGTTGGCATAGACCACCACGTAGCCGGCCGCCGCATAGAGCTGGATGTCCGTGCCGAACGAGGGGCCGTAGGCGGCGAACGGCCCGCCGTGGATCTCCAGGATCAGCGGATACGTCTTCGAGGGGTCGAAGTTCGGCGGAGTGGCGATCCAGGCGTCGATCGGCTTGCCGTCATAGGACGACTTCACGGGCAGGTGCTCCACCCGGGCCAGGGTCTTGGCCGAAAGCAGGTCGTCGTTGAGGCGGGTCAGACGCGTGACCTTGCCGCTGCGGGCGACCGCCAGGTCGGCCGGATGGTCGGGCGTGCTCTGGGTGAAGGCGATGAGGCCGCCCTTGCCGACCGAGAACTGGCCGCCGGTGTAGGGCCGGTCGAGCGAGCCGCCGCCCAGGCCGGTGACCAGGGTCTCGACCCGGCCGTCCAGGGTGACGCGGGCCACCTTGGTCTGGCCCTGGTCGTCGTAGTCCACGTAGAGGCTGCGGCCGTCCGGCGCCCACTGCGCCCGGCCCACGCTGCGGTCGAGGCCGCCGGTGAGCACGCGGGGGTTCCGGCCGTCACGGTCCATCACATGCAGGCGGACGTTCTCGTAGCCGCGGCGGCGGGTGTCGTCATAGCCCACGTAGGCGATCTTCGAGCCGTCGGGCGAGACGACCGGATTGGCGTCGGGCCCCACCCGGTTGGTCAGGCGGGTGAGCGTCCCGTCGGCGATGGAAACGGCGTAGATCTCGCTCTCCTGCGGGTCGCGTTCCCAGTCATCGGCCCGGTTGGTGGCGAAGAGGACGCTGCGCCCGTCGCCCGAGAAGTCGATGGGGCCGAAGTCGTCATACTTGCCGAAGGTGATCTGGCGCGGCGCCCCGCCGTCGGCCGAGACCACGAAGACGTGCCGGTAGCCCGGCTTCAGATAGCCCTCGCCGTCGGCGCGGTAGGTGATCCGGTCGATCACCTTCAGCGGCTCGGCCCACTTGGCGCCCTCGGGCTTTTTCACCGGCGCGCCCAGGGGCTTGGGCTCGTCGAGCGTGAGCATGGTGAAGGCGAGCGTCCTGCCGTCGGGCGACCAGGCGATGTCGTTGGGCGCCTGCTCCAGCGTCGCCACCTTGGCCGAGCGGCCCTGGGCCACCCAGCGGACGTAGAGCTGCGGCTGGCCGCCGGCCGTGGAGACATAGGCCAGCCGCGCGCCGTCCGGCGACCAGCGGGGATTGAAGGCCGAGGCGTCCTCGACCACCAGCGGCGACTGGGCGCCGGTCTGCGGATCGGCCAGCCAGATCGAGCGCTGGCCGCGGTCGGTCATGACGTCGTAGCGGGTGCGGACGTAGGCGATGGCGCCGCCGTCGGGCCGCACCTGCGGATCGCTGGCCGTCTGCAGGTCGAAGAGGTCGCGCCCGGTGAAGATGCGGGAGGGCGCTTCCGCCACCTGGGCCGAGACCGTGGAGGCCAGAACGGCCGTCCCCGTGAGCGCCACGACCGACGCCAGCACCGCCAAACGCATGAAGCTTCCCCCAAACCGAACCGAGGCGGGCAGAAAATGCGCTGCCGGAGGCTTTGTCCAGCCACGGCGTGGCGCTAGAACCCCTTCCCATGGCCGAAGCCTTCAACGAGATCGTCCTGCCGTCCGCCAAGGCCGAGCGCTACGCGGCGGTGGCGCAGGAGATCGCCGCCGTGCTGGAGGGCGAGCCGAACCTGACGGCCCGCATGGCCACCGTGGCCTCGATGCTGGCCGCCAGCTTCGACCACTATTTCTGGACCGGCTTCTACGTCGTCGATCCGGCCAAGGGCGACGAGCTGGTCGTGGGCCCCTACCAGGGGACGCTGGGCTGCCTGCGCATCGCCTTCGGCCGCGGCGTCTGCGGGACGGCGGCCGCGACGGGGAAGACTCAGGTCGTGGAGGACGTCCACGCCTTCCCGGGCCACATCGCCTGCGACAGCCGCTCGGCCAGCGAGATCGTTGTCCCGGTATTCGATGGAGAAGGCCGGCTGATCGCCGTGCTGGACGTGGATTCCGAGGAGAAGGCCGCCTTCGACGAGACCGACCGGACCTGGCTGGAGACCATTCTGGAGCAGGTGTTCTCGCGGTCCTGACTCCGGGCGAGTTGGGGGGCGTTGTCTTCCGTTGCGGCGCCTCCATACAGTTGTTTCGACGGCGCTTCCGAAGCGCACGAGGAAACCAACGGAGCAGTGAGATGGCCGAGGCCTATATCGTCGCCGCAACCCGCACCGCCGGCGGCCGCAAGGGCGGCCGGGTGCGCGGCTGGCACCCCGCCGACTTGGGCGCGGTGGTCCTGAACGAGCTGATGGATCGCACCGGCGTCGATCCGGCGGCGGTCGAGGACGTGGTCATGGGCTGCGTCATGCAGGTGGGCGAGCAGTCCACCAACATCGCCCGCAACGCGGTGCTGGCCTCCAAGCTGCCGGAAAGCGTGCCGGCCACCTCGGTCGACCGCCAGTGCGGCTCCTCGCAGCAGGCGCTGCAGTTCGCCGCCCAGGCGGTGATGAGCGGAACCATGGACGTGGTGATCGCCTCGGGCGTCGAGAGCATGACCCGCGTGCCCATGGGCCTGTCGGTGTCGCTGCCCGCCAAGGAAGGCTTCGGCGTGCCGAAGAGCCCGCGGATGGAGGAGCGCTACCCCAACATCCAGTTCAGCCAGTTCATGGGCGCCGAGATGATCGCCGAGAAGTACGGGCTGACCAAGGACCAGCTCGACGAGTTCGGCTACCAGTCCCACCAGCGCGCCATCGCCGCGACCCAGGCCGGCGCCTTCAAGAACGAGATCCTGGCCATCGACGGCCTCGACGCCGAGGGCAATGCGGTGCGTCATGACGTGGACGAGGGCATCCGCTTCGACGTCAGCCTCGACGGGATGAAGAGCGTGAAGCTGCTGCGCGAGGGCGGCCGGATCACCGCGGCCACCTCCAGCCAGATCTGCGACGGCGCCTCGGGCGTGATGGTCGTCTCGGAAAAGGCGCTGAAGGAGCACAACCTGACGCCGCTGGCCCGCATCCACCACCTGTCGATCCTGGGCCACGACCCGGTGATCATGCTGGAGGCCCCGATCCCGGCCACGGAGCGGGCGCTGAAGAAGGCCGGCATGTCGGTGGACGACATCGACCTCTACGAGGTGAACGAGGCCTTCGCCTCGGTGCCGGTGGCCTACCTCCAGAAGCTGGGCGTCGATCCGGACCGGCTGAACGTCAACGGCGGCGCGATCGCCCTGGGCCACCCTCTTGGCGCCTCGGGCACCAAGCTGATGACCACGCTGATCCATGCCCTGAAGGCCCGCGGCAAGCGCTACGGCCTGCAGACGATGTGCGAAGGCGGCGGCATGGCCAACGTCACCATCGTCGAGGCGCTGTAGGCTTCACTCCGTCGTCATCCCCGGGCCTGGCGCGGGGATCCAGACACGCAGGCGCTTGCGGGGCGACCCCAAAACGCGGTGCTTATGGATGGCCGGGTCAAGCCCGGCCATGACGATTCTGGGAGGCTGGCATGGCGGGACGGATCATCGCGATCACCGGGGCGGCGGGCGTGCTGGGACGCGCCGTGGTCGAAGCCGCGGCGGCCCAGGGCGCGCGGCTCGCCCTGATCGACCACGCCAAGGAATGCCCGGGCCCCGAGGGCGCCTTCGTCCAGACGGGCGTGGACCTGACCGATCCCGTCCACGCGGGCGCGGCCATCGCCGCCGCGGCCGAGCGGTTCGGCGGCCTGGACGTCCTGCTCAACATCGCCGGCGGCTTCCGCTGGGAAACCATCGAGAGCGGCGCGCCCGACACCTGGCCCGCGCTCTACCGGCTGAACGTGCTCACCGCGACCAACGCCAGCCGCGCGGCCATCCCGCACCTGAAGCGCAGCGCCGCGGGCCGGATCGTCAATGTGGGTTCGGCGGCCGCCCTAAAGGCGGGGCTCGGCATGGGCGCCTATGCGGCCTCGAAGGCGGGGGTGCACGCGCTCACCCAGGCGCTGGCCGAGGAGCTGAAGGGCGCGGGCGTCACGGTCAACGCCGTGCTGCCCTCGATCATCGACACCCCGACCAACCGCGCCGACATGCCGGACGCCGACTTCTCGGCCTGGGTGGCGCCCGCCGAACTCGCGGCGGTGATCCTCTTCCTGGCCAGCGAAGCGGCAAGACCGGTCACGGGCGCCCTGGTCCCGGTCACCGGACGCGTGTAGGGCAGGCGCCGCCCGCGGCTGTCACGAATCCTTGGTGATGGCGCCGTAGGGCCAAGGCACGCGCAAAGCGTAGGGGATAGTTCAATGCATATGTCACGTTCGCGGCTGCTGGCCGCGGCGAGCGCCCTCGTCTGGATGGGCGCCTGCGGAACCGCCGCCGCCCAGGAGGCGCCGGCCGTCGAGGAGATCGTCGTCACCGCCCAGAAGCAGCAGCAGCAGGCCATCGACGTGCCGATCGCGCTGACCGCCTACGGCAGCCAGCGGCTGGAGGAACTGGGCGTTCAGGACTTCGCCGACCTGTCGCTGTTCACGCCGGGCTTCGAGGTCCAGGACCAATCGCCCAACAATCCGGGCTTCGTGATGCGCGGCATCACCTCGGACTCCACCGACCCGGCCGCCGAGGCCCGGGTGTCGGTGTTCCAGGACGGCGTCTCGATCTCCAAGGCCCAGGGCGCCTATGTGGAGCTGTTCGACCTGGAGCGGGTCGAGGTGGCCAAGGGCCCGCAGTCCACGCTGTTCGGCCGCGGCGCCCTGATCGGCGGCGTCAACATCATCCAGGCCAAGGCCTCCCCCGCCCAGGCCTCGGGCCATGTGCGGGTCGAAGGCGGCGACTACGGCTACCGCCTGGGCGAGGCGGTGCTGAACGTGCCGGTCTCGGACACCGTCGCCGTCCGCCTGTCGGGCCGCGTGCGCCAGCGCGACGGCTATGTGGACAATGCGCTGGGCGGCGACGCCTTCCAGTCGGTGGACACCTCGGCCGTGCGCGGCTCGGTCCACTTCGAGCCGTCCGAGCGGATGAAGGTCGACCTGATCGCCAACTACCAGCGCGACGAGCCCACCGGCACCTCGTTCAAGTCGGGCGGCTTCTCGCCGACCAACCCGGCCACGGGTCAGGTGCTGGCCGACCGCACGCCGTGGAGCGCCGCGGCGCTGGCCGCGCCGGCGGGCTTCCAGGGCAATCGGACCCTGGGCCTGGAGCGCGAGCTGGTGAGCTACACCGGCCTCGTCTCGCTGGAGCTGACCGACGCCCTGACGCTGAACACCGTCAGCGCCTACCGCCGCTACGACAGCGAGGAGACCTACGATCCCGACGGCCTGTCGCTGCCGATCCTGACCGGCCTGAACGACGCCCGCGGCGACCAGTGGAGCCACGAGATCCGGCTCAACTACGACAACGGCGGCCGGGTGCGCGGCTTCGTGGGCGGCGGCTTCTTCACCGCCAACGACGACCAGCGCCTGCCGCTGCAGTTCGACGAGCGCATCGGCCTGGCCGTGCTGACCGGCCAGCTCAACGGCGGCGCGGCGGGCACGGGCCTGCCGGCGACGACGCCGGCGCCGGCCGCCCTGTTCGGCAACACCGCGTTCACGGGCGCCCTGCTGCGCGGCCTGGTGGCCAGCCTCAGCGGCAACCGCGTCGTGCTGACCCCGACGCAGGCCGCGGCCATCGCCGCCAACCTGCGCTCGAACCACGTCGAGGAGGCGACCAGCTCCAGCGAGCTCGACTCGTTCGACGTCTTCGCCGACGTCACCGCCGACGTGACCGACAAGCTGGAGGTCTCGGCCGGCGTCCGCTTCACCCGCGACGAGAAGACTACGGGCTTCGGCTCGCGCGTCGTCGGCGGCCGCAGCGTGCTGGGCGGCGCCATCGGGGCGGCCCAGCTCGCCGGCACGGGCACGGCCCAGGGCCTAGCCCAGGCGCAGGCCATCCTGGGCGCGCTCCAGCTCCCGATCGTGCAGCAGATTCCCGAGGCGCAGCTTCCGCTGTTCGGCCTGACCTTCCAGCCGACCACCGGCAACGGCCAGGTCTTCACCCAGGACCTGACGGACGACAGCGTCACTTGGCGCCTGGTGGCCCGCTACGCCGCGACCGAGGACGTGAACCTCTACGGCTCGTACGCCCGCGGACGGCGACCGCAGGTGCTGGCGGCCTCGAACCCGGCGGCCCCGGGCACGGCCCCGCGCTTCGCCACCGTCGAGGCCGAGACGGTCGACAGCTACGAGGTCGGCGCCAAGGCGGCCCTGCTGGACCGGCGCCTGCGCCTGGACGCCTCGGCCTACTACTACGACTACGACAACTTCCAGACCGTCGAGCAGCGGGGCACGCTGTTCGTCACCACCAACGCCGGCAAGGCCAAGGCCTACGGCTTCGAGACCCAGGCCGACCTGGCGGTGACGGGCGCCCTCGACCTCCTGGCCACCTACGCCTACAGCCACGCCCGGTTCGAGGGCGGCGCCTATGACGGCAACCGCTTCCGGCTGTCGCCCGACCACTCGCTGTCGGTCGCGGCGTCCTGGCGCCTGCCGCTGCTGAACGGCGAGCTGGACATCCGGCCGAGCTACACCTGGCAGTCGAAGGTGTTCTTCGAGGACAACAACGACCGGGCCGTGTTCCAGCAGCCGCCGAACGTGTTCGTGGCCGACAACGTGCAGGACGAGTTCCAGAAGGCCTACGGCCTCCTGAACCTGCGCGTCTCGTGGACCTCGGACGATCTCCCGATCACGCTGGAGGCCTTCGCCACCAACCTGACGGACGAGGAATACATCATCGACGCGGGCAACACCGGCGACAGCCTGGGCCTGCCCACCTTCATCGCGGGCGCGCCCCGCATGGTGGGCGCCGGGATCACCTACCGGTTCCGCTAGAGCGGGTCAGGGAGCCGGCGTCAGGCTCATGACGGTCTCCGCGTCGCCCATCACGGCGGCGCGGCTGAACCGCAGGGGCACGTAGGCGCCGGCCGCCCACAGGGGGAACAGGTCGCGGTAGTGGGGGCTGAACGGGTCCCCTGACTGCCCCGGCGTGTTGATGGCCATGGAGTTGTCCCAGGCCCCCACGTCCAGCACGAGGCGCACCGAGGCCCCGGCGGTCTGTTGGAAGTCGATGGCCCGCCAGCTCGCCGCCCGCGGCGTCGAGGCCGAGCCCGGAACCTGCAGGGTCCCCACCGTCATCTGGGCGGCAAGCGCTGGGTCGGCCAGGGCCGCCGCCGCCGGCGTGAACTTCGCGTGGTGCAGCCGGCCCCAGGTCCAGGTCGCCATGTCCGGACCCAGCCGGGCGCGCAGCTCGGCGGTCGCCGCTTTGAGGCTCGCCAGCAGCAACGGCGCGCGCGCCGCGGGCGCGGCGTTTTCCAGCCAGAGCAGGACGGCGTCGGGCGAACCGGCGCCGATCAGCCGTCGGGCCTCCTCGGACGCCAGGTTGCGGGCCGCGACCTCGCGGCCGAGGTGCTTGCCGACCCAGACCTCGTAGATCGAGGCGGCGGGGCTATCCAGCCGCTCGTCCCCGTCCCAGGCCTTCAGCAGGGCAAGCGCCCGGGCCACGTCCGGATCGTCCGAGGCGAGCGGGGCGATGAGCGCCTGGGCGCGGCGGACCTGGGCGCTGACGGTGTCGGTCTGCAGGGCCATGGAGTCGGCGAGGGTGGCCTTCGCCGTCGCGGCCAGCACCTCGTGGATGCGCGTGGAACGCGTCCGGTCCGACCATTCGAAGCCCAGCTTGCGCTCGGCCATGGGATAGTCGGCCGGGACGTTCATCTCGTTGGCCGTGGCGAAGAAGCCGGCCTTGGGATTGCGCACGGCCGGCAGGCCGCCGTCCTGCAGGAAGCCCTGCCACTCGTAGCGGCCGTCGCCGGGCACGGGCGTCAGGCCGTCCCAGTTGGGCCGCCGGGGCGTGCGGCCCGCGGCCGACCAGCCGATGTCGCCCGAGGTGTCGGCATAGACCAGGTTGAGCGGCGGCGCGCCCCAGCGGTCGCGGGCCGCCTGGAAGTCGTCCCAGGACTTCGCCCGCCACAGCCGCGCCGAGCCGAAGTAGCCGGAGAGGCCGGGCTCGTTCCAGACGGTGCGCAGAGCGAAGGCGCGGCCCCTGGCGTCGTCCTGCTTGAGCACGGGGCCATGGCGGGTGAAGCGGAGCTCGACCTCGCGGGGCGCCTCGCCCTTCACCTCGATGGTCTCGCGGACCACCCGCATCGGCTCCCAGCCGCCCTTGTAGCGGTAGGCGTCGCCGCGGGTCTCGTAGACGTAGAGGTCCTCCTGGTCGATGTAGAAGATGGTCAGGCCGAAGGCGGCGTGGCCGTTGTGGCCGAGCGACACGCCGGGCAGGGCGGGCTCGCCCGCGCCGATGATCGACAGGCCCGGCGCGTCCAAGTGGGCGATGTAGCGGAGCGACGGTGTCCCCACCGCCCGGTGCGGGTCGTTGGCCAGGATCGGCCGCCCGGTCGCGGTGCGGTCGGCGCCGATCACCCAGTTGTTCGAACCCTCGGCCGAGGCGGCCTCGATGTGCTGGGCGAGCCTGCCCCCGGCGCCGCTGGCGCGCGGCGCCTCGAAGCTCACGGCCGCCGTGCCCAGGAGGTAGTCGGCGAGCACGTCCTCGGGCACGTCGCAGGGATCGAGCCCGGCGGGGACTTGCACCTTGCGGGCGGGCTCCAGGCGCCGCCGCAGCGCGTCGGCCTCGACGCCGCCCGCACAGATGGTGCGGGCCCGGGCCACTTCCGAGGCGACGTTGGAGACCAGGGCGTGGCTGCGGATGCGCAGGACGTCTTCCGGGGCCCAGTCCTCGGGCGCGCTCTCCGTCAGGCCGAACTCCACGGGAAGGGGCCGGCGGCCAGCGCGGACTTCGGCCACATAGGCGTTGATCCCGGCGGCGAAGGCCTCCACCGCCTCGCGGCCGTCAGGGCCGTACGCCGCCCACTCGGCGGCCATGTCGCCGCGATAGAGGAAGAGCCGCGCGGCCCGATCCTGCTTCACGTAGGCAGGCCCGAAGCTGGCCGACAGCCGCCCCAGGCCCCGCTTGCGCCACAGGTCGATCTGCCAGAGCCGGTCGCGGGCGGCGTTCCACCCCTGCAGGAAGAAGGCGTCGCGGGCGCTCTGGGCATAGATGTGCGGCACGCCCCAGCGGTCGACCACCAGCTCGGCCGGCTGGGCCAGGCCCTTCACGGCGGCGGCCTCCCGGCGGACGGCGGTGGATTCCTCCGCGTGCGCTCCCACGGCCAGCGCCAGCCCCACGGCCGCGCCCAGTCCAACGCTTCGGAACATCCCATCCTCCCCCGAGACTTCCGTCACTCTGGACCGGGAGGCGCCTGCCCGTCCACGCGGGCCTTGCCCTTCCGTGGGCGTCACCGGCTAAGCTTGGCGGGACAGCAGGAGGAGAGCCCCATGATCGGCTACGTCACCATCGGCACGAACGACCTGGAAAAGGCGACCAAGTTCTATGACGCGGTGCTCACACCGCTCGGCGGCAAGCGCACCTTCGCCAATGGCGAGCGGATGCAGTTCTACGGCGGCGCCGGAACGCCCGGCATGATCGCCATCAGCAAGCCCTACGACGAGCAGCCGGCCACCGCCGGCAACGGCACCATGTTCGGCTTCCCCGCCCAGTCCAAGGAGCAGGTGGATGAGGTCCACGCCGCCGCCCTCGCCGCCGGCGGAACCTGCGACGGTGCGCCCGGCCAGCGCCTGCCCACCTTCTACGGCGCCTACTTCCGCGACCTGGACGGCAACAAGATCTGCGTCTTCAAGATGGGGTGAGGAGCGCTCCTCACGGTCTGGCGGGCGCGACCCGCCAGACCATCCCGCCCACGTCGTCGGCGACCAGGAGGGCGCCGCGACCGTCCACGGCCACGCCCACGGGGCGGCCCTGGATCTTCTGGTCGGCGTTGAGGAAGCCGGTCAGGAAGGCCTCGGCCGGCATTTGCGGCCGTCCCCCCGCGAAGGGCACGAACACCACGCGGTAGCCGTTGAGCGGCTTGCGGTTCCACGATCCGTGCTGGCCGATGAAGGCCCCGCCCCGGTACTTCGCCGGGAAGGCGTCGGCCTGGTAGAACGTCAGCCCCAGCGAGGCTGTGTGCGGGCCCAGGCCGTAGTCCGGCGCGATGGCCTGGGCGACGAGGTCGGGGCGTTGCGGCTTCACCCGCGCATCGACGTGCTGGCCCCAGTAGCTGTAGGGCCAGCCGTAGAAGCCGCCGTCCTTCACGCTGGTCAGGAAGTCGGGCGGCAGGTCGTTGCCGATCTCGTCCCGCTCGTTGGAGACGGTCCACATCACGCCCGTGGTCGGCTCGAAATCGATGCCGTTCGGGTTGCGGATGCCGCTGGCGAACACGCGGGCCTGCTTGGTGGCCAGGTCGTATTCCCAGATGGCCGCGCGCCCGACCTCGTTCTCCATGCCGTTCTCGCCGATGTTGGAGTTCGATCCGACGGTGGCGAACAGCTTGGCGCCGTCGGGACTGGCGACGACGTTCTTGGTCCAGTGGTGGTTGATGGGCGGGCCGGGCAGGTCGAAGACTTTGGTCCCCGGACCCGCGACCTCGGTCTGGCCGGCCTGGTAGGGATAGCTCACCACCCCGTCCGAATTGGCCACGTAGAGCGTATCGCCCACCAGCGTCATGCCGAAGGGCTGCCTGAGCCCCTGGGCGAAGGTGGTGCGGACCTCGGCCACGCCGTCGCCGTCGGCGTCGCGCAGCAGCATGATCCGGTTGGGACTGGGCTTGGCCGAGCCGACCTTCTTCATCAGCAGCTTCTGGAAGAAGCCCTTGATCCCCTGGTTGGACTTGTCGGCCTTGCTGGGTTCGGAGGCCGACAGCGCGGCCAGCACGTCGCCGTTCGGCAGCACCAGCAGCCAGCGGGGATGGTCGAGCCCCTCGGCGAAGCGGGTCACGGCGAAGCCGGGCGGCGCCTTGGGCGCGGCGCCCGCCGGCCAGCCCACCACGTCGGGAACGCCAACGGTCGGGATCAGGGACTGGCGGGGCGCGCTGAGCGGCGGGTTGGGCCCGAACCCCACGAAGGGGTCGTTCGATCCGGAGGAGCAGCCGGCGAGGGTGATCGCTGCGGCGGCGAAAAGGGCGGGACGGAGCATTCGGGATCTCCACGGCTTCATGGCCGGCGGGCGCCATACAGGTTGGCGCATATGGCGCAGGACACAACTCCTACGCTTGCGAGGACGATCCGGCGCGTCTTGCGCCGAAACCGCGCGTTGACGCCAGGGCGCCGTTGCTTAGATGCGCGAACCCGGGTGCAGTTACAGAAAATCGTCGCGGGGAACGCATGGACCTGACGCTCACGCCCGAACTGGCCGCCTTCCGGGAGGAGGTGCGCGGCTTCCTGGAGGCCCATCGTGGCGAGTACGAGGCCGGCCAGCCCAGGGACGCCCTGGCCTGGCAGCGGCTGCTGATCGAGCACGGCTACGCGGCCCGAACGATCCCGCGCGAGTATGGCGGCTTCGGCGCCGAGCCGGACATCCTCAAGGGCCGGATCATCGCCGAGGAATTCATCGCCGCCGGCGCGCCCCGGGGCATCGCCAACCAGGGCATCTCGATGCTGGTCCCGACCCTGCTGGAGGTGGGTTCGGAGGAACAGAAGACGCGTTGGATCGGTCCCACCCTGCGCGGCGAGGTGGTCTGGTGCCAGGGCTATTCCGAACCGGGCGCGGGCTCGGACCTCGCCTCGCTGCAGACCCGGGCGGTGGAGGATGGCGAGGACTTCGTCATCTCGGGTTCGAAGATCTGGACCAGCACCGCCCACCTCGCCGACATGATGTTCTGCCTGGTGCGGACCGAGCCCGACAGGCCGAAGCATGAGGGCATCAGCTACGTCCTGATCCCGATGGACACGCCCGGGATCGAGGTCCGGCCGCTGAAGACCATGACCGGTCATGCCGAGTTCAACGAGGTGTTCTTCACCGACGTGCGCGTGCCGCAGGCCAACGTCGTGGGCGGGCGGGGGCGGGGCTGGCAGGTGGCCAACACCACGCTGAAGCACGAGCGGGGGATGCTGGGCGATCCCAACGCCACCGAGGCCAGGCTCAAGGCGCTGATCGAGCTGATGAAGACCGAGGCCGTGGACGGCCAGCGGATCATCGACAACGCCGTCTTCCGCGACCGGCTGATGCAGCTCCAGGCCCGGGTCTTCGCCATGAAGTTCAACGGCCTGCGCACGATGACCGACGAAACGGCGGGGCTGGCCCGGCTGATCGTCAAGCTCCAGGGCTGCGAGCTGAACCACCAGGTGGCGGCGCTGGCCATCGACGCCCTGGGGGAGCTGGGCGTCCTCTACCACGACGGGCCGCACCTGCGGGCGCGGGGCTCGTGGCAGCGCAACTACATGTTCGACCTGGGCCTGATCATCGGCGGCGGCACGGCCCAGATCCAGAAGAACATCATCGCCGAACGCGGCCTGGGCATGCCCCGCGAGCCCAAGACAGTGGAGGCCTGACATGCGGTTCGCGCTCTCCGAAGACCAGAAGCTGCTGCAGGACAGCCTGACCAAGGCCCTGGCGGACCTCGCGCCCCTGGAGCGGGTGCGCCGCTTCGCCGACGACAACGAGCCGTCGGCCGGCGACATCTGGGCGGGGCTGGCGGATCTCGGCCTGCCGGGCCTGCTGATCGACGAGGAGCACGGCGGCCTGGGGCTGGGCCTGCTGGAGGCCGCGCTGGCGGCGGAGGCCCTGGGCCGGGCCGTGGCGCCGACGCCCTTCCTCGGCTCGGCCGTGCTGGCGCCCCTGGCGCTGAAGTTCGGCGGGTCGGCCGGGCAGCAGGCGCGCTGGCTGCCGAGGCTGGCGGCGGGCGAGGTCACGGCCGGCGTGGCCATCTCCGAGCCGATCGCCGGCGCCCGGGACGGGGCCGGGGTGGCGGCGCAGGGCGGGCGGCTGACCGGCAAGGCGCTGTTCGTTATCGGGGCCGAGGGCGCGGACCTGCTGGTGGTCGCCGACCGGACCGGTGGCCTGCACCTGGCCGAGACGGCGGAAGCCGTGGAGGCGATGAGCACCATCGACGCCACCCGCCGGCTCACCGAGATCAGCTTCCGGGACACGCCGGCCCAACCCTTGGCCGAGCCGCCGGCCGGCAAGGGCGCCCTGCATCGCCTGCGCGACGCGGCCTGGACGATGCTGGCGGCCGACACGCTGGGGGCCGGCGAGGCCATGCTGGAGAAGGCCGTGGCCTACGCCAAGGAGCGGCGCCAGTTCGGCCGGGTGATCGGCTCGTTCCAGGCGGTGAAGCACCTGTGCGCCGAGATGGCCGCCGAGCTCGAACCGGCCCGCGCGCTCGTCTGGTACGCCGCCTACGCCTTCGACCACGCGCCGGACGAGGCGCCGCTGATGGCCGCCCACGCCAAGGCCCACACCTCGGAGATCGGCCGCTTCGTGGCCCGCACGGCGACCGAGGTCCATGGCGGCATGGGCATCACCGACCTCTTGGGCCTGCACTACTGGTTCAAGCGCATCGGCCTGAACCGCCAGCTCCTGGGCGGGCCCGAGCGGGTGCGCGAGACCGCCGCCCGGCTGCAGGGCCTGGCGGCGTAGAGGCCAAGGCCGCGAAGCGGCGCCTCAGCTTGGATTGACCACGGAAAACACAGAAGGCGCGCTGTCCGCGCGCCTTGTACGGAAGGACTCGGCGCTGTCTGTGTCCTTCTGTGTTTTCTGTGGTTCCAAACTCGCTGAGCCGCCGCTTGCGCGGCGGCTCGATCAGGCGTGGACGGTCGGGAGACGCTGCGCCCAGGGCTGGGCGGCTTCGAGCTGGTAGGCGAGCTGGAAGAGCAGGGCCTCGTGGCCGACGCGGGCGGCGAACTGGGTCCCGACCGGCAGGCCGGCGTCGGTCCAGTTGAGCGGTACGCTCATGGCCGGCGCGCCCACCACGTTGTGGTAGGTCGTGTAGCCCACGTACTCGATCAGCCGCTCGACCAGCGTGTCGAAGGCCACGTTCGGCCCGACCCAGCCCAGCGGCGGCGGCGGGGCGGACAGCACGGGCGAGAGGATCACGTCGAAGCCGTTGCCGACGAACCAGGGATCGTAGGCCATGGCCGCGGCGTGCAGCCGCTCCATGGCCGCCTGGAAGGCGCCGGGCGGGGCCTTGGCGTACATCTCGGCCATGCCCAGGCTGAAGGGTTCCAGCAGCGTCGTGTCGGGCTTGCGGCCGGCGGCCTTGCCGATGGCGGCGGCGAGCTGGGCCGCGCCTGACGACCACAGCAGGAGGAAGTCGTTGATGAACTCCTGGCCCATCGGCCAGCGGGTTTCGACGACCGTGTGCCCCAGGCTCTCCATGAGCTTCGCGCTGCGCTCGGTCGCGGCGCGGACCTCGGGGGAGGGGGCCTTGCCGGCCATGCCGTCCATGACGAGGCCGACCCGCAGCTTGCGGCGCAGGGGTCCGGAGACGAGGCCCACCGGCGGATGCTGGGCGTCCGGGCCTTGGTCCTCGGTCAGCGCGAACATGGCCGCCGAATCCCGGACGCTGCGGGTCAGCACGTGGTCGACGGACAGATCGCTGATCTTGGTCTCGCCGCGGGTCCCCACCATCCGGCCGCGCGAGGGCTTGAGGCCGAAGAGGCCGCAGCAGGAGGCGGGGATGCGGATCGAGCCGCCGCCGTCGCTGGCGTGGGCGAAGGGGACGACGCCGGCCGCGACCGCCACCGCCGCGCCGCCGGACGAACCGCCGCTGGAGCGGCCCGGGTCCCAGGGATTGCGGGTGGGGCCGAAGACGTTCGGCTCGGTGGTGGGCAGGAAGCCGTACTCGGGCGTGGCCGACTTGCCGACCACGACGGCGCCCGCCCGCTCGAAGGCGTCCACCAGCGGGCCTTGGCCCTTCGCCGGAGGGAGGGGAAGCTGGGAGAACGAGCCCGACCGGGTGGGCAGGCCCCGGTAGTCGTCCAGGTCCTTGATGAGGAACGGCACGCCCGCGAATGGGCCGGCGCCGGGGCCGGTGGCGGCCCTGGCCAGGGCCCGGTCGAAGTCCGAGGCGACGAGGAAGTTCAGCTTCGGCTGGAGGGCCAGGGCCCGGTCCACCGCCGCGCCGACGGCCTGCTGCGCGGTCAGCTCGCCGCGCCGGATGGCGGCGGCGGTCTCGGTGGCGTCGGGCCACCCCTTGGGCCAGCCGGCGGCGGCCGGGGCCCTGCCTGCCGGAACCGTGGCGCAGGCGGTGAGCGCGAGCGGCGCGCCCGCGAAGGCGCGGCGAGTGAGTTGGACCATGCGATGCCCCCGTTCGTCCCCTCAAGGCCGGTCTGCGCCGGCGTCGGGGGAAGCTTGGCCCAAACGGAGGCCGGGCGCCAAGCCTCAGGACTTGGCGACGTGCTCCGGCTTACCCTTGCGCTTGGTCGAGGCCATCTTCTCCAGCTCCTTCTCGCTCATCGACATCATCGACTTCGAGGCGCCCTTGAGCTTGCTCTTGGGCGTGTCGCCCCGCTTGGCCGACAGGGCCGCGCCGGCGGCCTTCTGCTGGGCTCCGGACTTGGCAGGCATGGCTTGTCCTTTCCGCTTGGCCGCGCGAGCCTGCGCGGCGTCTCATGAACCCTTCAGGCGCGCAGGGGTTCAGGCGGAAGGGGACGGAGCGGAGGGATCTTGACGGGGGCGACACAGGCCGGCGGATCGCGGCGGCGCCTGCCCAGGCTGCGGGTGAAGCTGCGCGAGCTCTACCACGGCCGCACGCCGGCCGCGGTGCGGTTCCGGCTGGGAATCATCGGGCTCGACTTCCTGCTGATCGGCTTCTTCATCGCCGCGCCGTTCCTGCGGAAATACCCGGTCTACCTCTACGTCGACTACATGGTCGCGTTCGTGCTCGCCGTGGATATCGCGGCCCGGGCCATGGCGTTCTCGGGCTTCTGGACCTGGATTCGCAAGCCGAGCGTCTGGGTGGACCTGTTCGTGCTGGTCACGCTGCTGTTCCCGCTGTGGCTGTTCAACCTGGCCTTCCTGCGGGTGCTGAAGCTGTGGTCGCTGTTCCACGGCGACTTCTTCTGGGAGACCATCGGCCGCCGCTACGACGAGACCCGCTGGGAGGACGTGACCAAGGCCGTGGCCACCATGGTCACCTTCGTCTTCGTGGCCACGGGCTTCGTCTACACGAGCTTCGCGGGCGAGCACCCGGGCATCGCGGGCTATCTGGACGCGCTCTACTTCACCGTCATGACGCTGACGACGACCGGCTTCGGCGACATCACCTTGACCGGCGTGTGGGGCCGGCTGCTGACCATCGTCATCATGATCAGCGGGATCACGCTGTTCGTGCGCCTCGCCCAGACGCTGATCCGGCCCTACAAGGTGCGCTTCACCTGTCCGGCCTGCGGGCTGATGCGGCACGACGCCGACGCCGTGCACTGCAAGGCCTGCGGGACCCTGCTGAACATCCCGAACGACGAGCCATGATCGTCCGTCAACGAACTGTCACACAGCGGTGGTAGCGCCCAGACCAACCGACATTCGGAGCAACGCCATGCGATTCCCGACCCTCACCGCCGTCCTCGCGCTCAGCGCGGTCGCTCTGTCCGCCTGCGGACAAGGCGGCGAGCAGAAGTCCGGCCAGGCGGCCGCGCCCAAGGGCGCCGCCCAGGGCCAGGTCTGGGCCGCCGGCTCCTCGACGGTGTTCCCCTTCGCCACCCGCGTGGCCGAGACCGTCGCCCGCACCACCGGCGGCGCGCCGGCCAAGGTTGAGAGCCTGGGCACGGGCGGCGGCTTCAAGCTGTTCTGCGGCGGCGCCGGCAAGGGCTTCCCCGACGTGGCCAACGCCTCGCGGGCCATGAAGAAGTCGGAGTGGGACGCCTGCCAGGCCAACGGCGTCACCGACATCCTCGAGATCAAGATCGGCTACGACGGCATCGTCATCGCCAACGCCAAGGCGGCGCCCACGTTCAACATCACCCGCGAGCAGATCTACAAGGCGCTGGCCGCCGAGGTCCCGCAGGGTTCGGGCTTCACCACCAACACCGTCGCCAACTGGAGCAATGTGGCGCCCGGCCTGCCCAACGAGCGCATCGTGGCCTATGGCCCGCCGCCGACCTCGGGCACGCGCGACGCCTTCGTCGAATTGGCGATGGAGAAGGGCGCCGAGAAGGTCCCGGCCATGGCCGCCCTGAAGACGTCCGACGAGGACGCCTTCAAGCAACGCAGCCATGTCCTGCGCAAGGACGGCGCGTGGATCGACGCCGGCGAGAACGACAACGTCATCGTCCAGACCCTGGAAAAGACCCCGGGCGCGGTCGGCGTGTTCGGCTACTCGTTCCTGGAGAACAACCTCGACAAGGTGAAGGCCGCCAAGATCGAGGGCGTCGAGCCGACCCTGCAGAACATCTCGAACGGCAGCTATCCGCTGTCGCGCTCGCTCTACATCTACGTGAAGAAGGCCAACCTGGGCGTGACCCCGGGCCTGCGCGAATTCGTGGACGGCTTCCTGTCGGAAGCCGCCGTCGGCCGCGGCGGCTACCTGATCCAGCGCGGCCTGATCCCGCTGCACACGGAAGAACTGGCCGCCCAGCGCGAAGCCGTGAAGGCGCTGACGCCGATGACGGCGCCGAAGTAGGCGTCGCCAGAAGTCGAACGGAAAGGCCCGGCCATCCGCCGGGCCTTTCTTTTTTGGATGCTAGAAGAGCAGCTCCAGCCGGAGCGCGCCCCAGGCCAGGTGCCACCAGGCGTAGTTGGCGAGCCGCATGGCGGCCATGGCCAGGAAGCCGTATCTGCGGAAAAGCCAGAGCTGGACGAGGTTGAAGGCCAGCACGAAGGGCAGGACGAAGGCGTTCTGCGCCGTCAGGCCCTCGTCCGCGAACATGCCGCGCACCTGATAGAGCGGCTCGACCAGGGCTGCGAGCACGAGGGCCAGGCCCACCGCGCGGCCCCGCAGGACCGCCAGGATGAGCGCGAGCGGCAGGAGGTGGAAGATCGTCTCGGCCACCAGCGCCATGGCCGGATAGACGGCGAGCGCCGCCGGCAGGGGCGCGTTCAGGTCCTGCGGGAAGCGCAGCAGGATGTCGGCGACCGTGACCACGGCGGCGAAGGGGAGCGCCGTCAGGGCGCCGGTCAGGACCCCCCGTCCCGCTGGCTCGAACCCGCGGCGGCCCAGGCTCCAGAGGCAGAGACCCGCCACGAGGCCCGCGGCGAGCATGGCGGCGGCCGCAGGCGCCGGACCCAGGAAGCGGGCGAACGGGCCTTCGCCGGCGACGAGCGCGCAGACCACGGCCGCGCCCGTCCAGGCCGCGACCGGAACATAGCTTCGCCACCCGTGCTCCACCGGAGTGTCCACGGCCGAGCTTTAGACGGTTTTGCCCGGCCCCGCATTGGGAGCGCTACCATTTTCTCCTTGATTGGTCTGACCACCTTGGGCAACGTTCGGGTCGACAGCTCCGCGCCAGACGGGGCCGGGTCGCGGAGGAAGCGGTGTCTCAGGCCATATCGAGACGGCAGGCGCTGGCGCTGTCCGGTGCGGCGGCGCTCTGCGGCGCGGCTAGGCCAGCCGAGGAGTCCCTGGACGCCCTGGCGCGGAAGAAGGGCCTGAGGTTCGGGACCGCCATGCCGGCCGGCGCCCTGGCCGATGCGGGGTACAGCGGCCTGATCGCGCAGGAGTGCGGCCTGATCGTCCCCGAGAACGAGCTCAAGTGGTACGTGCTGCGGCCATCCGCCGAACGTTTCGATTTCGGCCCCGCCGACCGGCTGGCGGCCTTCGCGCGGGAGAGGGGCCTGGGGTTCCGCGGACACACCCTGCTGTGGAACCGAGACGAATACGGGGCGAAGTGGCTGCCCGCCCATGACTTCGGGTCGCGGCCCCGCGAGGCCGCCGGGCGGATGCTGCGCGACCACATCCGGACGGTGGCCGGCCGCTACGCGAACCAGATCGACTCCTGGGACGTGATCAACGAGACCGTCGACCCGGCCACCGGCGAGCTGCGCGCCACGGTGCTCGGCAAGCTGCTGGGGCCTGAGCTGATAGACATCTGCTTCCACGAAGCGAAGGCGGCCGCCCCGAAGGCCCGGCTCGTCTACAACGACTACATGAACTTCGGCGCCGAGGAGGCCACGCACCGCAAGGGCGTGCTGAAGCTGCTCGAAGGCCTGAAGGCCCGGGGCGTCCCCATCGACGCCCTGGGGATCCAGGGGCACATCGGCGGGGGCGTGGATTCCACCCCGGTGGCCCGCTTCTCCGCGGCCGACCAGCGCGACTGGCGCGCCTTCGTCGACGAGGTGCGCGGCATGGGCCTGGACCTGCTGATCACCGAGTTCGACGTCAACGACCGGGCGATGCCGGCGGACACGGCCCGCCGCGACGCCGAAGTCGCGGCGCTGGCCAAGGACTTCCTGGACCTGATGCTGGACTATCGCGAGCTGAAGCAGGTGCTCGTCTGGGGCCTGGCGGATCGCTACTCCTGGCTCCAGGGCACGGCGCCGCGCGCCGACGGCCTGCCCAAGCGCCCCACCCCCTACGACACGGACCTCAAGGCCAAGCCGCTGCGCGCGGCCATCGCCGCGGCCTTCCGCGCCGCCCCTGAACGGAGGACCTGGGCATGATCCCGCGAATGATCCCTGCCGCTTTGGTGGCCGGCCTGCTGCTGGCGGCTCCCGCCCGGGCGGCCGAGGCCCGGTTCGACTGGTTCGACTACCAGGGGCATGACCCGGCCGGAGCCTTGGCGGGCGTCGTGGCCGGGCCGGGGGAATACCGCAATCCGATCCTGACCGGCTTCCATCCCGATCCCAGCATCACGCGGGTGGGCGAGGACTACTACCTGGTCACCTCGACCTTCGCCTACTTCCCGGGCCTGCCGGTCTTCCACAGCCGCGACCTCGTGACCTGGACCCAGATCGGCAACGCCATCGACCGGCCGACGCAGCTCGACTTCTCGGGCCTCGGCCTGTCGCGCGCCGTGTTCGCGCCGGACATCACCTGGCGCGACGGGACGTTCTACATCCTGAACACCTGCGTGGACTGCGGCGAGAACTACTACCTCACGGCCAAGGACCCGGCGGGGCCGTGGTCGGACCCGGTCTGGATCAAGGACGTC
This sequence comes from Phenylobacterium sp., assembly GCF_046463815.1. Lineage (GTDB taxonomy): Bacteria > Pseudomonadota > Alphaproteobacteria > Caulobacterales > Caulobacteraceae > Phenylobacterium. Next base: position 57,083 of record NZ_JBKBRO010000002.1, read on the forward strand.
GCGGGCATCGATCCGTCGTTCTTCTTCGACGACGACGGGCGGACCTATCTGCTCAACAACGGCGAGCCCGAGGGGCCGGCGCTGTACCAGGGCCACCGGGCCATCTGGATGCAGGAGTTCGACCTCAAGGCCCAGAAGCCGGTCGGGCCGCGCAAGGTGCTGGTCAACGGCGGCGTCGACCTCTCGAAGAAGCCGATCTGGATCGAAGGGCCGCACATCCTGAAGAAGGACGGCTGGTACATCCTGACCTGCGCCGAAGGCGGGACGGCCGAGGGCCATTCGCAGGTGGTCCTGCGCAGCCGCGACGTCTGGGGACCCTACGAGCCCTATGCCGGCAACCCGATCCTGACCCAGCGCGACCTGCCACGGAATCGGCCCAACCCGGTGACCTCGGCGGGCCACGCCGACCTGGTGGACACGCCGTCGGGCGAATGGTGGGCGAGCTTCCTCGCGACCCGGCCCTATGCGGGCGACTTCTACAACACCGGCCGCGAGACCTTCCTGCTGCCCGTGACCTGGAAGGACGGCTGGCCGGTGATCCTGGAGAACGGGCGGGAGATCCCGCTGACCCACGCCCGGCCGAAGTTGCCCCCGGCGCCCCCGGCCCGGATTCCGCTCAGCGGCGACTTCGCGGTCCGCGAGGACTTCGACGGCCCCGACCTCGGTCCCCACTGGATGACCCTGCGCACGCCGAAGAGCGTGTGGCGGCGGTTCGCGGGCGGGGCGCTGGCGCTGCAGGCGAGGGCCGAGCCTCTGGGGTCCAAGGGCCAGCCGTCCTATGTGGGCCGGCGCCAGCAGCACATGGACGCGACGGCCGCGACCCGGGTGGACTTCACGCCGGCGCACGACGGCGACCGCGCCGGGCTGGCGGCGCTGCAGAGCGAGGACTTCTTCTACCTGCTCAGCGTCGGCCGCGATGATGGCCGCCGGGTGGTGCGCCTGGAGCGCCGGACGGGCGAGGGCGAGCCGCCGCACGGGACGGTGGTGGCCCAGGCCCCGCTGCCCGCGAACGGGCCGGTGGACCTGCGGATCGAGGCCAGGGGCGGCCGCTACGACTTCGCCTACGCCACGCGGCCGGGCGCCTGGACGACCCTGGTCCGCGACGCCGACGGGACGATGCTGTCGACCAAGACGGCCGGCGGCTTCGTGGGCGTGACCTTCGGCCTCTACGCCTATTCGCCGGAGCCCTCCGAATGACCGGGATCACCCGCCGGACCGTGGCGCTGGCGGGGATGGCGGGCGCGGTGCTGTCGGCGAGGGCGGCCGCCGCCGAGGGCGCAGCGTCGGTCGGCTTCCGGCCCTCCCCGGGCGCCTTCCCCCTGGTCCGGGCCGGGCAGCCGGCGGCGGTGCTGGTGGAGGCCTCGGCCGATCCGGCGGTGCGCCACGCGGCCGACGGTTTCGCCGCCGACCTTCAGCGGGTGAGCGGACGCGCGCCGTCCAGGATCGCCAGTCCCGCCCAGGCGAAGGGCGAGGTGGTGATCATCGGCGAACTGGGCCGCAGCCCGGCGATCGACGGCCTGGTCGCCTCCGGCAAGCTGAGGGCCGACGACCTCACCGGCCAGTGGGAGGCCTATCGCCAGGGGGTGGTCGAGGCGCCGTTCCCGGGCGTCTCGCGCGCGCTGGTGATCGTGGGCTCGGACCGGCGGGGCGCGGTGTTCGGCGCCTACGACCTCTCGGAGAAGATCGGCGTCTCGCCCTGGCATTGGTTCGCTGACGTCCCCGTGGCGCGGCGCAGGGACGTGTTCGTGGCGGCGGGCGAGCGGCGGGACCAGCCGAAGGTCAGGTACCGGGGCTTCTTCATCAACGACGAGGCGCCGGCGCTGACCACCTGGGCCGAGAAGATGTTCGGCGGGGCCAATTCGAAGATGTACGCCCACGTCTTCGAACTGCTGCTCAGGCTGAAGGGCAACTACCTGTGGCCGGCCATGTGGCGGCCCCGGGCGTTCAACGACGACGATCCCAAGAACATGGTCCTGGCCGACGAGATGGGCGTGGTCATGGGGACCTCCCACCACGAGCCGATGACCCGGGCCCACGACGAGTGGCATCGCAATACGGAAGGGGGAGTCGCCGGCGGCCCGTGGGACTACGGCACGAACGGCGAGAACCTGCGCAGGTTCTGGCGCGGCGGGATCGAGCGGATGATGTCCAAGCCCGCCAAGGAGGGGGGCGGCCGCGGCTACGAGGCCGTGGTCACCCTGGGCATGCGCGGCGACGGCGACGAGGCCATGAGCGAGGACGCCGCCATCCCGCTGCTGGAGCGGGTCGTGGCCGACCAGCGGAAGATCATCGCCGAGGTCACCGGCCGACCGCCGGAAGAGACCCCGCAGGTGTGGGCTCTCTATAAAGAGGTGCAGGACTACTACGACCACGGGATGCGGGTCCCGGACGACGTGACCTTGCTGTTCGCGGACGACAACTGGGGCCAGATCCGGCGCCTGCCGGCCGGCGACCTCGACCGCCAGGGCGGGTACGGCGTCTACTACCACTTCGACTACGTGGGGGCGCCCCGGAACTACAAGTGGCTGAACACGAACCAGGTCGAGAAGACCTGGCAGCAGATGGACCTGGCCTGGGCGCGGGGCGCGCGCACGCTGTGGATCGTCAACGTGGGCGACATCAAGCCCATGGAGGTCCCGCTGTCGTTCTTCATGGCGCAGGCCTGGGACCCCGAGGCGATGACCGCGGAGGCGCTCGAGCGCTGGCCGGCGGATTGGGCGGGGCGGACGTTCGGGCGGCCCGAGATCGGCGAGCTGGTCACGCGCTACGCCAAGTACGCCGCGCGCCGGAAGCCCGAGCTGATCGACGCCGACAGCTTCCGGCTCGGCGAAGGCTTGGGCGACGTGCTGGACGGCGGCGAGTTCGGCGAGATGGTCGCCGAATGGGACGCGCTGGAACGCGACATGCTGCGGATGAGGGCGAGCCTGCGGCCCGACCAGCGCGACGCCTACCTCCAGATCGTGGAGCACCCCATCGCGGCCATGGCCAACCTCTACCGGCTCTACTACGCCGTCGCCTGGAACCGGCGGCTCGCCGCCCGGGGCGATGCGCGGGCCAACCTCTTCGCCGACCAGGCCGAGGCGGCGTTCGCCAGGGATGCGGCGCTGACGCAGGCCTACCACCGCGCGGCCGGCGGCAAGTGGGACGGCATGATGAGCCAGACCCACATCGGCTACACGACCTGGCAGCAGCCGGACGTCCAGGTGATGCCGGCGGTGGTCCGCGTGGACGCCAAGGGGCCTGTGAAGCCGGTGGTGTTCGCGAGCCCGCGCAAGGCCCCGGGGGGCGTCGTCGCCATCGAGGCCCCGGACTTCAGCCGCGCGGTGGACGGCGCCGGCGTCGGCTGGCGCAGAGTCGCGAACCTTGGGCGGACCAAGGGCGCCGTCGTGGCCCTGCCGCAGGGCCGTCCGGCGACGACCGAGCGCGACGGCGTGCGCGTGGAATACGACCTGACCACCGCCGCCGGCGACCTGACGGTGCACCTCTACCTGGCGCCGACCCTGGATACGACTGGGCGGTGGACCCAGCGGATCGGCGTCTCGATCGACGACCGGCCGATGCAGGTGCTGGTGGACCGGCTGCTGCCCTCGCCCACGGACACGACGCTGGAGGCCCAGCGCGACTGGGAAGAGGCGGTGAAGGACAACGCCCGCGTCCTGCGGGCCGCCTTCCCCGACGTGGCCGCCGGCCGGCACGTCCTCAAGGTCTGGCGCCTGGACGACAACATGGTGCTGCAGAAGGTCGTGGCCGCGACCGCCCCGATCCCGATCACTTACCTGGGGGCTCGGTAGCCTTCCTTTCCTGCTCGCGGGAAAGGGGGACCGTCAGCCGAGGCCGGAGGCCGAAGAGCTGATGGCGGAAAGGGAAAGCGGCGCGCACGGCGCCTGCGGCCTGCCCTTCCCACCACCCGCTCTTCAGTCGGCTTGCGCCGACTTCGGCGGGCGATCCCCCCCTTCCCATTGCATGGGAAGGGAAGCTAGATCGCCACGCGCTTGGCGATCTGGCTGCGGCGGGCCTTGCTCTCCTGCTGGGCGCGTTCCAGGGCCTCGGTCTCGGTGGCGTGCAGCAGGTGTTCGATCACCCGCTCCAGGTGGTCGCGCATGGCCTGGCGGGCGGCGACGGGATCGTGGGCGCGGAGCGCCTCCAGCACGCGGCGGTGCTCGGCGATGCGGGGCTCCAGGCCCATGCCGCGGGCGCGGGTCAGGATGTTGCGGGCCAGCGGCGAGCGGTTGCGCAGCTCCCACAGGTTCTCGATCGTGGCGATGATCGCGCCGTTCCCGGTCGCCCGGGCGATCACCATATGGAACTCCTTGTCGGCGTCCTCGCCCTTCAGCTCGTCCTCGTCGGCCATCAGCGCCAGCAGGCGCTCCAGCTCGGCCAGGGCCTCGTCGTCGATGGTGGCGGCGGCCAGCGCCGCGGCCTCGCCCTCGAACAGGCGCCGGGCCTCGATCAGCTCGAAGGCGCCGATCTCGAAGTCATAGGCGGAAGCCGTCAGCGGGAGCTGGGCGCGGGTGACGTAGATGCCGAGGCCGTGGCGCGCCTCGATCATGCCCAGCATCTCCAGCGCGATCAGGGCCTCGCGCAGGGTGGGGCGGGAGACGCCGTAGTGCTCGGCCAGTTCACGCTCGGTCGGCAGGCGCTCGCCCACGGCGTACTTGCCGGTTTCGATCTCGGCGGCGATGGAATCTGCGAGCCGTCGATAGAGCTTGCCGCTGACCGCCATCGTTCTTTTAAGCCCTGTCCCCTGACCGCCCGGGCGGCCGTTGTCGGACATCATACCTCACGACCTCGGCCCGGCAGAAGGGCGGAGAGCTCACCAGTCGTGGACGGTCCCGTCCTCCAGCCGCGCCACGGGCAGGAAGGCGCGCCGGTAGGGATGTTCGGCCGCCAGGGCCTCGTCGATGTCGACGCCCAGGCCCGGCGCCTCGCCCGGATGCAGCATGCCGGCCTCGAATCGGTAGGCATGGGGGAAGACGGCGTCGGTTTCGGGCGTGTGGCGCATGTATTCCTGCACCCCGAAGTTCGGGACCGAGAGGTCGAAGTGCAGCGCCGCGGCCATGGCCACCGGCGACAGGTCCGTGGCGCCGTGGCAGCCGGTGCGCACGCCGTAGAGGTCCGCGAAGCTGGCGATCCGGCGCAGGTGGGTGATGCCGCCCGCGTGGACCACGGTGGCGCGGATGTAGTCGATGAGCTGCTCCTCGATGAGCTGCTTGCAGTCCCAGATCGAGTTGAACACCTCGCCCACGGCGATGGGGGTGGTGGTGTGCTGGCGGATCAGGCGGAAGCGCGCCTGGTTCTCGGCCGGCGTCGGGTCCTCCATCCAGAACGGCCGGTAGGGCTCCAGGTCGCGGCCCAGCCGCCCGGCCTCGATGGGCGTGAGCCGGTGGTGGACGTCGTGCAGGATGTGGAGGTCCCAGCCCAGCGCCTCGCGGGCGGCGGCGAGCAACTCGGGGGCGACCCGCAGGTACTTCTCGCTGGACCAGACGGCCTCGGTCGGCAGGTCGGCGTCGGCCGGCTCGTAGAAGAACTTGTCCTTGGAGACGCCGTAGGCGGCCTTCAGCCCCGGCACGCCCGATTGCAGGCGCACGGCCTTGTAGCCGGCGGCGACGTACTCCTTCGCCCGCGCGACCGTCTCCTCGATGGTCTGGCCGTTGGCGTGGCCGTAGACCATGACGCCGGTGCGGCAGGCGCCGCCCAGGAGCTGGTAGAGCGGCAGGCCCGCGACCTTCCCCTTGATGTCCCACAGCGCCATGTCGACGGCGGCGATGGCGCTCATGGTCACCGGGCCGCGCCGCCAGTAGGCGCCCTTGTGCAGGTACTGCCAGATGTCCTCGATCTGGTGGGCGTCACGGCCGATCAGGCAGGGGATGACGTGGTCGTCGAGGTAGCTCCTCACCGCCAGCTCGCGGCCGTTCAGCGTGGCGTCGCCCACGCCGGTCACGCCGTCCGCGGTCTCGATCTTCAGCGTGACGAAGTTGCGCCCAGGGCAGGTGACGATCGTCTTGGCGGCGGTGATCTTCGACATACGCGGCTTTCGCTGGGGAGAGGTCCAGCTTAGTGGCGGCTCCCTGGTTGTCAATCAGGTGGTCTGACCAATACAACTGGCATGTCTCGACCTTTGGAGCCATGATGAAACCCACCCTGATGGCCTCGGCCGCGGCCGTCCTCGCCTTGGCCACCGCCCTCGCCACGGCCGCAAGGGCCGAGGACGGCTACGGCCTCTGGCTGCGCTACCGACCCGTCGAGGCGGCCCAGGCGGCGGCCTATCGCGCGGCGGCGAGCGAGTTGGTGGTCGCGGACGGCTCGCCCACCCTCACCGTGGCGCGCGACGAGCTGGTCCGGGGGCTGTCCGGGCTGCTGGGCGCCGCGCCGCCAATGGCGTCCGCGCCCACCCGCGACGGGGCGCTGATCGTGGGCACGCCGGCCAGCTCGCCGCTGATCGCCGGCCTGAAGCTGCCGCTGGAGGCGTTGGGGCCGGACGGCTACCTGATCCGCAGCGTCCAGGTGGAGGGCCGCCGCGCCACCGTCATCGCCGGGACCAGCGACGTGGGCGCGCTCTACGGCGCCTTCGACTTCCTGCGGCGGATGCAGACCCGCCAGCCGATCGAGCGGCTGGACGTGGCCGAGGCGCCGAAGGTGAAGCTGCGGCTGCTGAACCACTGGGACAACCTCGACCGCCACGTGGAGCGGGGCTACGCGGGCCAGTCGATCTGGGACTGGTGGCGGCTGCCCGACATCAAGGACGCGCGCTACGTCGACTACGCCCGGGCCAACGCCTCGCTGGGGATCAACGGGACGGTCCTCAACAACGTCAACGCCAAGGCCGACAGCCTGACCGCGCCCTATATCGCCAAGGCCGCGGCGGTGGCCGACGTTCTGCGGCCCTACGGGATCAGGGTCTATCTCTCGGCCCGCTTCAGCGCGCCCATCGACATCGGGGGGTTGAAGACCGCCGACCCGCTGGACCCGGCGGTGCGCGCGTTCTGGACGGCCAAGGCCGACGAGATCTACCGGACCATCCCGGACTTCGGCGGCTTCCTGGTGAAGGCCAACTCCGAGGGCCAGCCCGGGCCGCAGGACTACGGCCGCAGCCACGCGGATGGGGCCAACATGCTGGCCGAGGCGGTGGCGCCCCACGGGGGCGTCGTGATGTGGCGGGCCTTCGTCTATTCCAACGAGCAGCCCGAGGACCGCATCAAGCAGGCCTACGGCGAGTTCACGCCGCTGGATGGCAAGTTCCGCGACAACGTCATCGTCCAGGTGAAGAACGGGCCGCTGGATTTCCAGCCGCGCGAGCCCTTCCACCCGCTGTTCGGCGCGACGCCGAAGACGCCGCTGATGATGGAATTCCAGATCACCAAGGAATACCTCGGCTTCGCCACCCACCTCGTCTATCAGGGCGCGCTCTACGAGGAGACGCTGAAGGCCGACACCTGGCGCAAGGGGCGCGGCTCGACGGTGGCCAAGGTGGTGGACGGCTCGCTCTTCGGCCATGGGCTGACCGGCATGGCCGGCGTCGCCAACGTGGGGACCGACCGCAACTGGTCGGGGTCGCATTTCGACCAGGCCAACTGGTACGCCTTCGGCCGCCTGGCCTGGGACCCACAGCGGGCCTCGCGCGCGATCGCGCAGGAGTGGGCGAAGATGACCTTTTCCGACCACCCGGCCTTCGTGACGCCGGTCGCGGACATGATGATGGCGTCCCGCGAGACGGTGGTGGACTACATGACTCCGCTCGGCCTGCACCACATCATGGGCGAGGGGCACCACTACGGCCCGGCGCCCTGGGTGTCGGGCGGTCCCCGCGCCGACTGGACCAGCGTCTACTTCCACCGCGCCTCACCGGAAGGGATCGGCTTCGACCGGACGGCCAGCGGCAGCAACGCCGTGGCCCAGTACGCGCCGGAAGCCGGCCGGGCGCTGGCCGCCGACGAGAAGAACCTGCTGTGGTTCCATCGGGCGGCCTGGGACCGCAAGGTGAGCTCGGGCCGCACGCTCTGGGACGAGCTCGTCGTGCGCTACGACCGGGGCGTGGCCGAGGTCGCGGAGATGCGTCGCACCTGGGAGGGCATGGCGCCTTACGTCGACGCCCGGCGGCACGCCGAGGTCGCCGCCGACCTCGCCGTCCAGGAGCGCGAGGCGAAGTGGTGGCGCGACGCCTGCATCGCCTATTTCCAGACCTTCTCGAAGCGGCCCCTGCCCGCCGGCCACGCGCCGCCGGAGCATCCGTTGAGCTGGTACCAGGCGCTCAAGTTTCCCTACGCGCCGGGGACCGGGAAGTAGGCGGGCGACACTTGAGGGAAGGCTTGCCTCTCCTCCCCCATCGGGGGAGGGGGACCATGCGTCAGCATGGGGGAGGGGGCTTGCCGAGAGCTCCGAGTCTGCTGGCTGGCTGTAAGGGGACAGATGGTTCCGGAGTGGCGGGACTACCCGGGACGAGGCGGGATATCGCGGGATGAACCTTAGGAAAAACAAGGCGGCGCGGCCGTCGTGACGCTGACCGGGCGCGCGGCGGCCATGTCCGGCCGAAACCCCTTAAACCGGCCCGGCGGCGCGATCTAGACAGTTCAAATCGGAGTACGGCCTAGACATTCGACCGGCCTTCACAGGCCCTTCGAGGCGCCCGCGCGCCGCGTTCGACGACGCTTTGACTCTCCTAGGGAATTTGGCCTGAACGGTGCTCAAAGGCGGACGCGGCCGGGAGGCGCGCGGCGGCCGCTGGCGGGCCCCAGCGCCGCCCGGAACTGTGAACCGAACTGGGAACTGGCGTTCCCAGAACGCCAAGCCGTTCACAGTTCTCGAAAAGTGGCGTGTTTTCAAACAGCAAGGCCCGCCCCGCGGCCGTGAAGCCGCCGGACGGGCCTTGCTCGAACTGTGAACTCGCTCAGCGCCTGCGAGCGACCAGGACGACGCCCGCAACCAGGGCCGCCGCGCCACTCATGCCGAGCAGTAGCTGGCGGCTGGCCAGGTCTGCGTCGGCTACCTGCCGCACCTGCGGCTCAACACCGGCGGCGATGAGGGCGCTTGCCTCGGCGAGCGTAGGCTGCTGCTCGACTGTCGTGTCGAGGCGGAACGCGTCGTAGAGCGTGCCTGCTGCTGCCACGATCAGGACGAGCCCCAGGATTCGGAGAGGTCCGAAAGCGCGGCCCTTCGGGTCGGTTGCTGCTGTCTCGGTCATTCGAGCCTCCTAGACCGGCTGTAGCACGCCGAGCACCTGGCCCACGATCTGCAGGCGGTCCATGTCCTCGGCTTTGAGGGTTTCGGGCGGGTACCCGTCGTTGTCAGAGATGAGCATCAACCCGTCGATCAGGCGGCGGAAGCGCTTCACGCGCGCTTCGCCGGCCAGGACGAAGGCGAAGACGTCGTCGAAGGGTTGGGTGACGGCCTCGTCGACAATCACGAACCCCCTGTCGACAATCGTGGGCTCCATCGAGTCGCCGCGGGCCTGTAGGACCGAGAGGTTGACGGCCGAGCTTCTGCCCAGCTGGTCGAGGAACGAGCGGGTGACCGGGACGTCCTCGATCTTCAGCCGCCCCTCGTTCCAACTCCCGGCGCCCGCCGCCAGCTGAGCGTCGTAGCGCGGGATCTGGATCAGGTTCCGGTCGCTCGGGCCCTCGCCGCGTCCAAACGCCAGCCAGTCGATGGTGACGCCCAGGCCCTCGGCCATCTTGGCGACGATGTCGAGACGCGGGCCGGCCGAGCCGGCGGCGTTCAGGTACTTCGAGACGGTCGGTTGAGGCAGGCCGGTGCGCTTGGAGAAGCTGGTGATCTTCTCCGGGAACATGGCTTCGCGAGCGCGTTGGGCGAAGCCTTCGTAATCGAAGCCTGCGACGAAATCGTCCAAATCGCACACGTTCAGACGCGCGGCGCTTGACGCGAATCCGTTCGTATGGCTCACAATCACGAACGTGATTTGAGCACATAGGAACGTGATGCGTCAGGCGCGGGTGTGGCACCCTGAAGACATCAAAGCCGCCGTTCGTAAGAGGGGCACCACGCTCTCGAAGCTCGCCGTCGACAACGGCGGTCACGAAAGCCTCTGCCGCGCCGCCCTGAAGCGGCCCTCGCCGAGCGGCGAACGGATCATCTCCGCGTTTCTGGACGTCCCTCCTCAGCAGTTGTGGCCGGATCGCTACTCGAAAGACGGTCGGCGGCTAGACCCGCGTCACGTTCGTGATGGGGATACCGCCAAACGCAGTCAGGCGCACCGTCTAATCGCGGAGGCCCGTTAGACATGGGCCTGGGGGCGTCTCGCACCATCGTTCAACTGCCGGTCGCGCGGATCTGGGTTCCGCCGGGCAGGAGGCCCATCGACGAAGCGCACGCGCACAACCTCGCGGTGTCCTACGCCGAGATCGGGCAGCGCCAGGCGATCGAGGTCCGGGTGCTCTGCGACAATCACGCGCAGCGCCCGGCGTATGGCTGGGAACTGACGATCGGCGGCCACCGGCTGCGGGCGGCCGAGATCCGCGGCTGGCGCGCCATCGACGCGGTCGTGGTCGACGAAAACGACCTGGACGCGGCCATCGCCGAGGCCGACGAGAACCTGATCCGGCGGGACCTCAACGCCCTGGAGCGCGCCCAGGCGCTGGCAAGCCGCCTCTCGGCCTGGGCCGCCAGGTACCCCGACCGCGCGTTGACCGACGAGGATGGCGCCCGCCCCAAGCGGGGGCGGCCCAAGAAAATGCCGCAGGATGCGGCAATTTCCGCGCCTTCCACCATGGGCTTCGCCGAGGAGGCGGCGGCCGCCTCGAACCTGTCGCGGGACACCGTAGAGCGGGCCCTCGCCATCTACCGGGGTATCCCGGCCGGCCTGCAGGCCAAGCTCGCGGAGAGCCCGCTGGCCGACAACGAGGCCCTGCTGCGCCAGCTGGCGAACCTTCCGGACAAGGAAGAGCAGGCCGCCGCGGCCGAGGTGCTGCTGGCGGGCCGGACGAAGAACATCTCGGACGCCCTGGCGATCGCCGCCGGCCGCGAGCCTGTGAAGCCCGCTCAAACGCCCGTCGACCAGGCCGTGAAGGACTTCCGCAAGCTCTGGGGCGGGCTCTCGCCCAGCGCCAAGGCCGCGATCCTCCACGACCTGGCCGGCCGGCCGCTGCCCAAGGGCTGGATCGTGCGGGAGGACCGATAGTGGGCAGCCGCAAGCGCACGCGCGCCACCGACGCTGGCGTGACCATCCGCGGCCTGCGCGGCCGGTCCAAGACCAAGCTGCAAAAGGTGCGGCGGCTGCTCGAGCAGCTCGCCTATGAGTGGGGCGACGTCTGCTCGGCCTACACGGCCGAGGTGGAGGCGCTCTACCAAGCGATCGGCGAACTCGAGGGCCCCACCCTGGACGAGAGCCTGGCCTGGCTGGCCGAGGACCCGGAGGCGGACCTTGGCTGACCTCCCGCCCATGACCGGCTGGCCCCAGGTGGCCGACGTGGTCCGCGAGCTTTGGGGTCGCGTGGAGCGGCTGGAGAAGCACAGCCACCCGCCGATCGACCTCGGCCCCGCCATGGACGAGATTCTGGACGCGCGCGGCTACCGTCCGACCGCCGTCGAGATCACGTCCGCCGACCCCGTGCTCGCGGTAGGCGCCGCCTTGGCGGCGCTGACCGCGATCGCCGACCTGGTCGAGGAGTATGAGGCCACGGCCCTTCGTCCCCCCATGGACTTGGCGGTGCGCGTCGGTTCGCACGCCGCCGACGCCATCGGAGCCCTTCGGGCGATCAGCACGGCCCAGAGCCTCCCGGGAGGGGCGCGGCATGGCTAAGACGCGCCGCCATCCCGACCAGGCCGACCTGTTCGAGCTCGCCGAGCTGTATCCGGTGAAGGCGCCGGTGCCGCTGCCGCGCGCCCTGGACTTCAACCGGATGCTGGCCAACGCCATGAGCGAGGCCATCCGGCAGTCGGGAAAGACCCGCGAGGCCATCGCGGCCGAGATGACCCAGATCCTCGGCTACGAGGACGCCAGCATCACGGTCGCCCAGCTGAACGCCTACACGAGCGCGGCCCGCGAGACCCACACGATCAGCCTGGTGCGCTTCCTCGCCTTCGTGCGGGCGACCGGCGCCAGCTGGCTCTGGGACGAGGTGCTCCACGACGAGGGGCTGACCGTCCTGCAGGGGGCCGAAGCGCTGCACGCGCAGGCCGGCCTCTACCGGAAACAGGCGCAGGAGCTGCTCAGTCGGGCCGAGGCCGCCGAGCGGGCCGCGCCCTCGAAAGTTCGAGTGCCGAGGGGGCGTCGATGACGAAGGCGGGGGGCTCTGTCCAGGAGTGGTTCTCGGCGGCCGAGCTGGCCGACCTCGCCCTTCCGGGCCTGCCGGGCACGAAGCGCGGCGTCCTGAAGGTCGCCGAGCGCGACGGCTGGCTGGCGGCCGAGGACGGCACGCGCGGCAAGCTTGCCCGCCCCCGCAAGGGCCGCGGCGGCGGGGTGGAGTTCCACCTGACGCTGCTGCCCGAGACGGCCCGCAAGCGGCTCATGAGCGCGGGCGCGGAGGCCAGGGAGCGCCTCGACCGTGACAGCATGTGGCTGCGCTGGGAGCGCCTGCCGCAGGGCTTTAAGGAAGAGGCCCGCCGCCGCCTTGAGGTGGTGGAGCGGATCGACGCCCTGGTGCGGAACGGCCTGCGCAAGTCGGCGGCCGTAGAGGAGGTGGTGGCGGGCGCCGTGCGCGAGGCGCGGGCCGCAGGCCGCGAGCCGCCCTTCAGCAGCAGCACGGTCTATAGCTGGCTGCGCCTGATCGACGGCGTGGCCCTCGAGGACCGCGCCGCCTACCTCGCCCCCGCCTACGCGGGCCGCACCGCCACCGCCGAGATCCCAGCCGAGGCGTGGGAGCTCTACAAGGCCGACTACCTGCGCCTGTCGAAGCCGACGCACGCGGCCTGCTACCGGAACCTCGAGCGGATCGCCGCCACGAAGGGCTGGACGCTGCCGTCGCCCAAGACGCTGCAGCGCCGCCTGGACGCCGAGGTCCCGGCCGACCTTCAGACCCTGCTGCGCCAGGGCCAGGAAGCCTTCGACCACGCCTTCCCCCATCTGGAGCGCGACCGCACCGGCCTGCTGCCCATGCAGATCGGCAACCTGGACGGCCATACCTGGGACGTCCGGGTCCAGTGGCCGGACGGCACGATCGGCCGCCCGTTGAGCCTGGCGGTCCAGGACATCGCCAGCGGCAAGGTGCTGGCCATCCGCTTCGACATGACGCTGAACCACCACCTGGTTCGGCTCGCCCTGGGCGACACGTTCCGGGACCACGGCCTCTTCGATACCATCATCATGGACAACGGCCGCGAGAACGCGGCCCGGGCCATCGCGGGCGGCCAGGCGCGGAATCGCTGGGGCAAGACGCCGGAGGAAGAGCCGGACGGCCTGCTGAAGCTGCTGGGCGTCAAGGCGGTGTTCGCGACGCCCTACTGGGGCCAGGCCAAGCCCATCGAGCGGGCCTTCCGCGACTTCGCCCACGACATCGCCAAGCGCGCCGAGTTCGAAGGGGCCTACACCGGCCACAACCCGGTCTCGAAGCCCGCCAACTACGGCGCCCGGGCCATCCCCATCGCCGAGTTCGAGGCCCTGGTCCGGCGCGAGGTCGCCCACCACAACGCCCAGCTGGGCCGCCGCGGCGCGGGCATGAACGGCCGCTCGTTCGACCAGGTGTTCGCCGAGGGGATCGCCCGGCGCGCGCCCCGCCGGGTGACGCCCGAGCAGCTGCGCCTCTGCCTGCTCGCCTCCAAGCCGGTCAGCATGGACCCCCGGGACCACGCCGTGCGCGTCGAGGGCCACCGGTACTGGTCGCCCCAGCTGGCGGGCATCAAGCCGCAGAAGGTCATCGTGCGCTTCGACCCCGAGGCCATGGACCGCCCGGCCTACGTCTATGCCCTGGACGGGCGCCTGCTGGCGGAAGCCTCGCGGATCGGCGCGGGCAACTTCGACCGCGTGAGCGACGCCCAGGCCCAGCGCAAGGCCCTGCGCGACTACCGCCGCACCGCCAAGCAGCACGCCGAGGCCGTCCGCCGCCTGAACGCCACCGACGTGGCCGCCGCGGCGGCGGCTGTGGAGCCGCCGGCCGTCCCGATCGCCGACGAGAAGGTGGTCGCCCTCAACTTCAAGGCGCCCCGCAAGGCCGAGCAGCTCGGCGGCGGTCAGCCGGACACCGACTTCAACGACGCGTGGCAGCGGGGCGTGGCCTCGCTGCTGGGCGGCGGATGAGGAAAGCCCGCCCGGGGCGGCAACCCCGGACGGGCTCACGTAGCAACAACAACCAGGAGCGTGAGTAGCATGAACGTAGTCCCGAACAAGACCGAGTTCACCGAGGCGGAGTTCGACGAGCTGCGCCGGGACGTGAAGGCGGCCCAGCAGCGCCTGGCGATCGCCCAGGCCGAGGTGGGCCGCCAGGCCGAGGTGCCGGAGTCGACGCTGAGCCAGTTCCTCAGCGGGTCCTACACCAGCGAACCGGGCCGCACCCAGGTCGCGCAGAAGCTCGTGCGGTGGCTGAAGGGGCTCCAGCAGGCCGCCGAGGTCCGCCGCCTGCTCCCGAAGCGCCCCGCCTTCCGTGACCTGGAAGGCTCCCGCCGTATCCGGGCCATCCTGGGTTACGCCCGCGAGACCGCGCGCCTGGTCATGGTGGCGGGCGCCCCGGGCGTCTCGAAGACGGCCTCGGCCCGCCAGTTCAAGGAAGACAACCCGCGCACCTGGTACGCCGTTATGGACGCGACCACGGCGGGCGTCCAACCGATGCTGCTGGAGATCCTGGCCGCCATGGGCACCCCCGAGGTGAAGGGCACGCCCATGCAGCTGATGCGCATGGTGTGCGCCAAGGCCGCCGAGGCTAAGGGCCTGCTGATCATCGACGAGGGCCAGCACCTCTCGGACAAGGCCATCGAGACGCTGCGCGCCATCAACGACCGCGTCGAGGTCGGCATCGCGATCCTCGGCAACGAGGGCGTCTATAACCAGGTCGGCACGACGGGGACGAAGGCATCCTTCGCCCAGGTCTCCAGCCGCTTCGCCCACCGCAGCTACATCCTCGAGCCGGACGCCGCCGACGCCGCCCAGCTGGCCAAGGCATGGGCCGAGGAGAACGGCGAGGTGATCACGGCCCGCGAGGTCGCCTTCTGCCAGCAGATCGCCGCCAAGCACGGCGGCCTCCGCAACATCGAGATGACCTTCGAGAAGGCGCTGATCGCCGCGCGCGGCGCCCGTGAGGCGCTGGGCCTGGAGCACCTCCAGGGCGCCTTCACCCAGCTCGCCGGCACGAACCGTTGAGAGGAGCCGAACCCATGGAAGTGCTTCCGAACGTCCTCAACAAGGCCCGCGAAGGCCGCTCGGCCCTGCGCCAGCTCGACAGTCTCAGAAAGGCCAACTGCCTGTACCCCGAGGACTGGCAGCGCCTGATGAGGAAGGCCCGCGAGGGCTTCGACGCGATCCTCGGCCCCGATCCGGGCCAGCCCGGGACGCCGACCGAGCCAAGCCTGCACCTGGTGAAGGGGGGCCGGCCGTGAGCGCCGCCGCGATCCGGACAACCGCCCCCCCGCGAGCGAGGTGCGCCATGCCCTTGACCGCCGACCTTTGCGCCCGGGCCATCATCGCGGCCGCCAGGGCCTTCGGGACCGATCCGGTTCGGGCGGTCACCGATCATCCGAGGAGCCGCCACAGGAAGGCGCTCACGGCGGCGGGCGCCGCGCTCCGGCGGACCTTGGAGACCCCGTGGGCCGACCTGGAGCGCGTGCTGCAGGTGAAGCAGCACACGGTCGGAACCGTGCGCGCCAAGCCGGGCTTCCTAGCGGGCGAGCTGGCCGCCGCGCGGGCCATCGAGTTCGCGACCTGGCGGCCCGAGGCGGCCGAAAGCGTGGCCGGCGGCGCGGGTACGGACGAGGTGGGGGCGCCCATGGCCTCGCCTGAACCCCAGGCCGCCGCCGCGAAGCCGCAAACCCTTCCCCGCCAGCCTGGGCCGATCACGGCCGAGGCGAGGCTGTTCGCAGCGCGCGCGGTCCCTAGCCTGCCGCCGCTCGAGCGACCGCTCGCCGACCGCATCCTCGACGTGCTGGCCGAGGGCTCGGCCACCGCGATCGGTCTGGCGAGCATCCTGGGCGCCAAGGAACTGCTGGTCGGCCAGAGCCTGAACGTCCTCATGCAGGCCGGCGCCATCGTGGCCGGCGAGATCCCGGCCGAAGGCCCCAGGCACCGGCGCTGGCAGCTCACCGCGCAGGAGGCCGCATGAAGCCCCTCCGCGCCCTGCGCCGCTGGCTGGCCTTCCTGCGCCTCGTCCACGGCAGCGGCGAGCAGCAGCTCCGCCGCCCCCACCCCCCGGCGCGCCTCAGCGCCTGACCCTTCGGAGAACGACCTTGAACCCCCTGGAAGAAGCCCACCACGAGATCGACGCCGAGCTGGCGGCCCCGGCCATCCCGCCGGGCGTCGTCGAGGTGAACGGCAAGCCCTACCTGACCGACCCCAAGGGCACGCTGGTGCCCCTCGAGGCGGTGAAGACCCAGCACCGGCTCGAGGACGAGGTGGTGCGCAAGATCGTCGGCTACGCGGCCCCGCTGTCGGCGCAGATCGCCCGCTTCCGCGAGCATACCTTCGACGACGTCGACCAGTTCGTGGCCCTGCTCGAGCAGCACCACGGCCTGAAGCGCGGCGGGCGGAAGGGCAACATCGTCCTGACCACCTTCGACGGCCTGCAGAAGATCATCGTGCAGGTGGCCGACCAGATCGAGTTCGGGGCCGAGCTGCAGGTGGCCAAGGGGCTGGTCGACGAGTGCCTGACCGAATGGTCGGCCGAGAGCCGCACCGAGATCCGCGCCATCGTCCAACGCGCCTTCAACGTGGACAAGGGCGGGCTGATCAACCGGGCCGAGTTGTTCTCGCTGCTCCGCCTCGAGATCGAGGACGAGCGCTGGCAGCGGGCCATGACGGCCATCCGCGAATCCATCCGGGTGGTCGGCTCGAAGCGCTACGTGCGGATCTACCACCGGGCCAAGGCCACCGACGCCTGGGCTCTCATCTCGCTCGACGCGGCGACCGCGTGATGACCGAGACTCACGCCCCCGCCGTCCGCGCCGCGGCCAGCGTCTCGATCTCGCACTGCGAGCACGGGAGCATCCACATCCAGCTGCACGACGCCGCGGGCGCCGTGTTCGCCACCGCCTGCATGACAGCGGCCATCGCGGTCGACTTCAGCACGGACCTCGTCGAGGAGATCGAGGCCGCGATCCGCGCGCAGGGAGGGCTCAACTGATGACCCTCCTGACCCACGAGCACGTCCGGAGGATCGGCGAGGCGGCCGCGCTGATGACGGCCCACGGCGACGTCCTGTCGGACTTCGAACGCGAGACCATCGTGGCGGTCTGCCGGTGCTTCCGCGACTTCCGCCGCGAGGCGGCTGTCTCGCACGCCGAATGGACCGTGGTCGAGACGGCGATCGCGGCCATGGCCCGGGAGCTCCGGGCCGACGAGGAGGCCCTGGCGGGCTTCCTGGCCAGGACGAGGGCCGCGTGATGCTGCGCCCCGCCCGCATCCCGGTCATGGCGATCTTCGCCGCCGTCGCCGAGCAGGCCGGCGTCGGGGTCGCTGAGATTCGCGGGCCGGGCCAACCCGCAGAGGGGCCCGCGAACTGGCCCCGGCAGCGGGCGATCCTGCTTGTCCGCCACCTGCGCCCCGATCTCACCCTCGCCGACCTGGGAGAACACCTAGGCGGCCGCGGTAGAAGCGGCATCAACCACATGTTCCAGGTCGCGCGCGACCGCTACTACGACAGCCTTCGCGAGCAGGCGGCGGTGGCGGAGGTGCTGGGACGCCTCGGCCTCTCCGAACTGCCGCCCTACGACCCAAGCTCCCGCCGTGGCCGGAACCTGCCGGGCTGCAAGCGGCCTCGGCCCCAGAGCGAGGCACGCCTCTAATGGCCCGCCACCGTCGCCGCCGCCCCCTGCTGCCCACGGTCTGGCTGGACTGGACGCCGGACATCGCGCGCCTGTTCGCCCTGGTGCCGGCGAACTGGACGCCGCCGCTGCGCGTGAAGGTGAGCGGCGGGCTGCGGCACGCGACGGTGGCGGCCCGATTCCGCACCCCCGCCGGCCACGTCTCGACGGCGCGGGTGCGCCTGGACGAGGCCGCCCAGGATCTCGCGACGGTCTCGGCCGCCGCTCGCCCGGAGCCGCGCTGATGGCCCGCGCTCCAGCCCAGCAGCCCAGCCGGCCGTTCGTCCATCCCTGCGCCTGCGGGGCGTGGGGCTGCTACGGCCTGGGCGGCGCCTGGTTCTGCCGGCGCTGCGTCCCGGCCGGCTTCCTTCCCCATGACCGGAGGCCCTCGTGAAGCGCCCGCCCCAAGCCAGCGTCACCTTCCCACCGTGGAGCGACCGCTTCCGCGAGCTCTTCGACCTGGCGGCCGCCGATTGGACGCCGCCGGAGCACATCAAGAGCACCCTGAACGCCGCCCGCGACCGGCTCGTCCTCGAGGGGCGCTTCTGGCGGCCGGACGGCACGCGGGTGAAGCTCAAGACCTTCCTCCGCCGCGAGGGCGAGGACTGGTTCGTGATCGAGCGGAAGCTCGACGTACGGCTGACCTGGAAGCCCGAGGTGGTCCAGTGAGCGCCGATCCCGACGCGCTGCGGCTGCAGGCCATGGAGCGCGACTTCGCCGACGTGATCGCGCGGGCCCGCGCCGGAGGGGCGGACCTGGCCGACGTGCTCGCCTGCGCCGCCCAGGCCATTGGCCGGACCATGGCCGCGATCCCCGACGACACGGCGGCGTGGGAGGGCCTCGTCGGCGTGACCATGGTCGCGCGGCGGGCCTACCGCGAGGAGCGCGCCGCCATGGCTCGGGCCGAAGGCGTCGTCTATGGCGCCGCCGGCGCCAGGAACCGGCGGGGGCGTCGATGACCGCCGCCGCTCGCCAGCAGGTCAGCGCCGGCCGCCGGGCGATGCTGGCCAAGGTCCACCTGGCCGCCAAGGAGCTCGGCCTGGCCGACGACGCCCGCCGGGACGTGCTCGAGCGGATCGCCGGCGCCCGGTCGTCGGCCGACTGCACCGACGACCAGCTGGACGCCGTGCTGCGCGAGTTCCGCCGCCTGGGCTGGACCCCGTCGAAGGCCGCCCCCGGCAAGCATCCCCGAGCGCGAGGCGCCCGGAAGCCGGCGCCCGCGAGCCACCCGGTGGCGCTGAAGGCCCGGGCCATGTGGCTGTCGCTCTGGAACCTGGGCGTGGTGCGCCAGGGGACCGAGACGGCCCTGGAAGCCTTCGCGGCGCGCCAGCTGGGGGTCGACCGGCTCCAGTGGGCCGACCAGGCGCAGGGCTACCGGCTGATCGAAGCGCTGAAGGCCATGGCCGAGCGCGCCGGCTGGTCGCAGGAGCTGTCCGCCCTGGTGAAGCCGGAGCGCCGCCTGTGGGCCCTGAAGGCCCGCCTGGTGCAGCGCCAGGCCGAGATCCTCGGCCGGCCGCCCCTGCAGCTCCACGACACGACCGAGGCCGACCTGGACCGGCTCGCCCGCGAGCTCGGGCCGCAGGTGCGGGCGTACAAGGCGCTCTGCGAATGAGCCAGCCCTTCCGCGCCAAGGTCAGCCGCGTCATGGAGCCGCCGGAGGCACAACGGCCCATGTTGGTCGTCCAGCTGCTCGATGCGTTTGGCCGGGGCTGGCTCCTCGTTCCGGCCGTGCCGGGGGTCAAGAAGGGGGACATCGTCAGCGTCCGGCCGGTGGGCGACCCGCTATTCGACCCCTGGCAGCTGGCCCCTTGCCTGGCCGTCGCGCGGGCGACGATCCCATGACCGGCGCGGACCTGTTCACCTGGCGCGACGAGGTCGAGGCGCGCGAAGCGGCCCAGGCGGCGGAAGCCGCCCGGGAGGCCGCGGCGCGTGCGGCCCGGCGCGCGCCCCATGGACAGGTCCACGCCCGCCAGCAGCGCCTGGCCGAGGCCACCACGGCCGCCCTGCGCGCCGAGCTCGAGCTGGCCCGCATCCGCAGGGAGCTCGGCGCCCGATGAGCCGGCTTCCTGGCATCCTTGGCGAGATCGCGCGCGTCGCCGGCGCCTCGGCGGCCACGCGGTTGGCCTGTGCGGCCGGCGGCACGGAGATGAAGTTCTCGGCCCACCCGGGCGCCGCCCTCGCCAAGATCGTCGGCGCCGAGGCCGCCAAGGCGATCGTCGCCGAGCTCGGGCCGGAGAAGTACGTCATCCCCATGGCGCACCTACGGGGACAGAAGGGCCGCCAGGCCGCCGCGGCCGAGATGCTGGCGCAGGGCGCCTCGGCCAACGTCGTCGCCAAGGCGTGCGACGTCCACGAGCGGACGGCCCGGCGCGTTCGTAAGCGGATGCTTGAGACGCGGGCGCTGCCGCTCTTCCCGGACGAATGATCCGGACATCTGTCAGGGGCTAAACCGCCCCGAAGCTCAGCCAGACTGCACACGACAGATCGGCCGGCGCAAGCCGGCTTTCGTGCAGGCCGAGCGTTGAACACCGCACCCCATCCATTCGTTCCGAAAGACGGCGCCGTCGCGCCGATCGGCTGGGTGCGCGAGCACTTGTCGGACGGCATGGGCGCGGTGCTGCGCCGGGCCTGCCTGGACCACGGCGAGCCGGCCGAGGAGGCCGTCACCATCCAGGAGCGCCGGGCGCACTTCTTCGCCCGCATCCGCTGGCCGCGGGCCGACATCCTGCTTCCGCTCTCGGGCCAGGCCCCGCTCGGCGCGCTCGTGGGAGAGGGCGCATGAGCCTTCGCGCCATCCAGCAGCAGCTGAAGGACGCCGGCTTCTACGCCGGCGCGGTCGACGGCAAGTGGGGCAAGGTCAGCCAGGCCGCGCTGGACCACGCCCTCGAGCTGGCGGTGCTGGCGAAGGACGACGTCGCCTTCGCCGAGCGGCCGCCGCTGGGGGATCGCGACTTCGCCGACGCCGCGGTTCTCCTCGGCAGCGACGTGGCGAAGATCCGCGCCGTGGTCGCCGTCGAGAGCGGCGGCGGGTGGTTCACCGACATCCGGAAGGACATCCTGGACCTGGACGGGCCCGGCGGGTTCATCGACGGCGACGTGCTGCCGAAGATCCTCTTCGAGGCGCACCTGTTCTCGAAGGCCACCGGCGGCCGGTACGACAAGACGCACCCGAACATCAGCTCGCCCGCCTGGAACCGAGCGCTCTACATCGGCGGCCAGGCCGAGTATCAGCGGCTCCACACGGCGATGCTCCTCGACGAGGAAGCCGCGCTGAAGTCGACGAGCTGGGGCCTGGGCCAGATCCTGGGCTCCAACTTCAAGGCCGCCGGCTACCGGAACGTCTTCGCCTACGTCGAGGCGATGAAGGCCAGCGAGCGCAACCAGCTCCTCGCCCTCGTCAACTTCATCAAGAACACGCCTGGCCTGCTGGCCAAGTTCCACCAGATCGGCGCGGACCCGGCTTCCTGCGCGGCGTTCGCCGCCGCCTACAACGGGCCCAGCTACGCCACCCACAACTACGACGGCCGGATCGCCCAGGCGTACCAGCGCGCCCGGAGGGCCGCGTGATGCGCTCGCTCCCGACGCCCGCCCTGAAACTCTACCCCGGCGAGATCCGCGCCCTGCTGGCCGTGGCCGGCCTGGCGGCGCTCTTCGCCCTCCTGATCGCCTTCGACCTCTTCGGAGCCTACCTCATGAAGAAGATCCAACTGGCGGCCGCCCTGGCCGTCGCCGCGCTGTCGCTCACCCTGGGCGGCTGCGCCGCGACCGGCGGGGCGGTCAGCGCCCTCGGCGTTCTCCAGGCCGCCGGCCTGACGGTGGACGCCTATTGCGGCCTCGCGCCCGAGGGCCGCGCCGAGATCCGGCGGAAGATCGGCCTGAAGGCCCGCCTGATCGCCTGCCCCGGCGACGCACCGGCCGCCGGCCTCAAGACGGGCGACCTGGTTCCGTGAGCGCCCGCCCGCTGATCGCCGTCCATGGGTTCATGTACGACCCCGCCGACAAGGGCGGGTCGAACGATCCTGCGCCGTTCTTCGACTACATGGCGGGCATCAGCGGGTGCGAGGTCATCGGCTTCGCCTGGTACTCCGCGCCCTTCGGCCTGCGCATCGCCCGGCCGTTCCACTCGGTCTATCAGACCGCCCGGGCCTGGCTGACGTCGTGGCTGACCGGCCACCTGCATCCCTACCGTCTGGCCTGGGACCTGGCGTCGAAGGCCGCCGCCGACCTGGTGGTGAAGGTCCAGAACACCCCGGGCGTCGTCGACCTGGTGGCCCACAGCCTGGGCAGCCGGGTCGTGCTGCTGGCGATGCTGGCGCTGCCGAAGGGCAAGGTGGGCCGGGTGGTGATCTTCAACGGGGCCGAACTGGCGCGGAACGCGCGGGCCTACGCGCCCCGGCTCGACGCCACCGTCCTCAACCTGGCCGTCCAAGGCGACCGCGTGCTGCAGCACCTGGGCGCCAACTTCAGCGGCGACGGCGACGGCTGGTGCATCGGCACGGTCGGCCTCCAGCAGCGTCGCCCGACCTGGCGCGACGTGTTCCTGGACGACAAGCGGGTGGAGTCGGTCGCCAAGGTCCGGCGCGGGTGGACCGTGCGGGGCGTCGCCCCGAACGACTTCCTGGACCACGACGCCTCCTACCGCTTTCCGGGCAACGCGGACCTGGTCCGCGCCTTCCTGGCCGGCGACAACCTCGACGACCTGGCGGCCGCCTGGTGAGCGACGTCATCGACCAGGCCCAGCACTTCGAGGCGTTCCGCAGGGACCTCGCCGTCCGCGCCGCCCGGGCGGGCGCCCACGAGCTCGCGTCCCCGGCCGCCTTCGGCCTCTGCGAGGGCTGCGGCGATCCGATCGAGGCGGAACGCCGGCGCGCCGCGCCCGGCGCCCGCAAGTGCCTCCTTTGCCAGGAGGCGGCCGAGCGCCGCCTCAGAACCCACAGGTGACCGTGTGCTGAAGGCCCTCGCTGAGTATTGGCCCATCATCAACGTCTTCTTCGGCGGCTTCTTCGTGTGGGTGTGCTGGTCTCTGCGCCAGCTCGCGAAGAACGAGATCGAGAAGTCCGCCTTGGCGCAGGACAAGCGCTTGGCGCAGCTGGACGGCCGGGTCGACGGCCACGACACCCGGCTGACCAAGGTCGAGGGCCACATCGTCGAGATCCGTAACGACGTCGAGGCTTTGCCGACCAAGGCGGACTTCGCCCGGCTCGAAGGCGAAGTGAAGGGCGTCGGCCTCAACGCCGCCGCGGCCGCCAACGGCGTCCAGCGGATCGAGGGCTTCTTCCTCAAGAAGGGCGTGGAGAGCGCGTGATGCAGTACGGCGACCATCACACCAGGCACCTGCGGATCACGCTGCTGCGCCTCATGGAGCAGCCGCCGCACACGGCCAACTCGTCGCTCCTGTGCGACGGCTGCGACGCGGTGGGCCTGCCGACGACGCGGGACCGCGTGAAGACCGAACTGGCCTGGCTGGCCGAGCAGGGCCTGGTCAGGACCGCGACGCTCGAGAGCGGCCTGGTCCGCGCCACCCTGACCGAGCGCGGGCTGGACGTGGCCCGGGGCCTGGTGCAGGTGCCCGGCGTGAAGGCGCCCGGTCCCTGATGCCGCCGCGCGGGTTCGCCTCCAAGCTGCCGAAGGATCTTCGGGAAGAGCTGGACCGCCGCATCGTCGACGGCTCGCTCACCGTGGACGACGTCTGGGCGTGGCTGCGTCAGGAGGGCGTCGAGGTCGGCCGCTCGTCGGTCCACCGGCATATCCAGTCCGTCGAGGAGACCGCCGCCCAGATGCGGGAGGCCCGCGAGACGGCCTCGGCCCTGGTCGGCCAGCTGGGCCCCGACGCGGCCGAGGGCAAGATCGGCCAGCTGCTGATCGAGATCGTCCAGAACATCGCCTTCAAGATCGCCCGGGAGAAGCTGACCAACCCGGACGGGCCGGGGCTCGACATGGAGGAGCTGATGTTCCTCACGAGCTCGGTGCAGAAGCTGGTCTCGGCGCAGAAGACCGACCAGGACCGCATCGCCAAGATCCGGGCCGAGACCGCCAAGTCGGCGGCCGCCGCGGCCGAGACCGCGATGAAGAACCGCGGCATGTCGGCGGACACGATCCAGGCCATCCGCCAGGCCGTGCTCGGGGCGGCGGACGGATGAAGCTCAGCCCGCAAGCCGAGTGGGGCCGCGCCGAGGCCGCCGCCCGGGAGATCGCCGCCGCAGAGGCGGCGTTCGCACGCCTGCCGAAGGGCGACGTGCTGCTGGGGTACCAGGCCCGCGCCGTCAACAAGCTGTTCGCCGGCGTCTCGCTCCTGGTCATCGAGAAGAGCCGCCGGATCGGCCTGACCTGGGGGCTGGCGGCCTACGCCGTGATGAAGGCCGGCGCCCAGCCCAGCGCCGGCGGCATGAACGCTTGGTACATGGGCTACGACATGGAGATGGCGCGCGAGTTCATCGACGCCTGCGCCATGTGGGCCCGGGCGTTCGGGATCGCGGCCGAGGCTTCGGACGAGGAGCTGCTCGACGGGGACGTCCAGGCGTTCCGCATCCGCTTCGCCTCGGGCTTCAAGATCGTCGCGCTGCCATCCGTCCCGCGCGCCCTGCGCGGCAAGCAAGGCCTGGTGATCATCGACGAGGCGGCGTTCCACAAGGATCTCGCAGAAGTCCTGAAGGCCGCCCTGGCGCTCCTGATGTGGAGCGGCCAGGTGGTGGTGGTCTCGACCCACGACGGGATCGCCAACCCCTTCAACCTGCTGCTGGACGACGTCCGCGGCGGCCGCCGCAAGGGCGAGCCGATGACGATCACGTTCAACCAGGCCATCGAGGACGGGCTCTTCGAGCGCATCGCCATGATGGCCGAGCTGAAGGGCCGTCCGCTCGAGCTCGGGAAGGCGGAATGGATCGCCGACATCCGGGACACCTACGGCGACGACGCCGAGGAGGAACTGGACTGCGTTCCCAAGGAGGGCTCCGGCTCGTGGCTCGACCCCGCCGCCCTGGCGGCCTGCGAGCACCCGGACGCCGGCCGGCCGGAGCTGTACGGCGGCGGCCTCTACTACATGGGCCGCGACATCGCCCGCCGGCGCGACCTGGCCGTGATCCACGGCTTCGAGGAGGTCGGGGACGTCCTGTGGCTTCGCGACCGGTGGCTGGGCCGGGCCGCGACCTTCCAGGCCCAGGACGACGAGGCCGGCCGCCTGATCCGCTCGCGCCGCATGGTCCGGTACTGGCTCGACCAGACCGGCATGGGCGAGCCGATCGTGGAGTCGGAGCAGCGCCGTTATGGCGAGACCCGCGTCCAGGGCGTGTTGCTGACCGGCCCCAACCGCCTGGACCTAGCCATCGCGCTGAAGGAGCGCGTGGACGCCTGCAAGCTGCGGGTGCCGCCCCGGCCGGAGCTGCGCACCGACTTCCGGGCGATCAAGAAGAAGGGCGGGATCGCGGGGTCGATCACGCTGGTGAACGAGGGCGACGTCCACGCCGACGAGTTCTGGGCCGCCGGCCTGGCGTGCGGCGCGGCGCGCACGCCCTACCAGCCCTACGCCTACGAAGCCGTTTCCGGCCGGGACATGAGCGGCGAGAGCCCGCTGGCCCGCCGGCGTCTCGAGAACGAACACGGCGGCGGCCGCGAAGGCGGCTTCCGCGGATACAGGTGGTGATATGGCGCAGCTGCTCGATCATCGCGGCCAGCCGATCAAGGTGAACCGCAAGGCCCTCGCCGAGGAGGTGGCGCGGCCCAGCCTGACCGGCGTCCGCCAGGCGTGGGACCCGGCCTCGGCCGTCGCCGGCCTGACGCCCGAGCGCCTGGACGCCATCCTGCGCCAGGCCAACCAGGGCGACCTGCATGCCTTCCTGACCCTGGCCGAGGAGATGGAGGAGCGCGACCCGCACTACGGGTCCGTCCTGCAGACGCGCAAACTCGCCGTCCTGGGTCTGGAGCGGAAGCTGACCTGGTCGAAGGGCAAGGAAGACGACCCGCGCGCGGCGGAGATCCAGGAGGCGTGCGAGGATCTCCTGCAGGCCGACGAGATGGATGACCTGGTCGGCCACCTCCTGGACGCCATCGCCAAGGGCTACGCGGCGCCCGAAATCTGCTGGAGCACGGCCGGCCAGTGGCGGCCCGAACGGTACGAGTGGCGCGATCCCCGCCATTTCGAGTTCGACCGGGAGACGGGACGCGAGCTGCGCCTGAAGGAAGCCGGCGCGGTCGGCGGCCTGCCCCTCGAGCCCTACAAGTTCGCGGTCCACATCGCGTCCCGGAAGTCCGGTCTGCCGGCCCGGGGCGGCCTGGCCCGCCTGGTCGCCTTCAGCTTCGTCTGCAAGCTCTACGGCCTGAAGGACTGGATGGCCTACGCCGAGATCTTCGGCATCCCCCTGCGCCTGGGCCGCTACGACGGCTCGGCCTCTCCCGACGACGTGGCCGTGCTGAAGCGGGCCGTCTTCGGCCTGGGCTCGGACGCGGCGGCCGTGCTGCCCAAGTCCATGGACATCGAGTTCCCCGAACTCGGGAAGGCCACCGGCGGGGCTGAGCTGTTCCAGGCGCTGGTCACCTGGATCGACAATCAGGTCTCGAAGGCCGTGCTCGGCCAGACGGGCACCACGGACATGCAGTCTGGCGGCGGCTTCGCCCAGTCCAAGGTGTTGAACGAGGTCCGCGCCGACCTGACCAAGGCCGACGCCAAGGGCGTGGGCGGCGCCATCACCCGCGCCGTGCTGACGCCCTTCGTGCTGTTCAACTGGGGGCCGGACGCGCCGGTTCCCCGTGCCGAACTGGTCATCGAGGAGCCCGAGGACGTCCAGGTGCTGGGCGAAGCTTTGGAGCGCCTGGTGCCGCTGGGCCTGCGGGTCGGCCAGGCCGAGATCCGGAAGAAGCTGCGCCTCTCGGAGCCCGCCCAGGACGAGGAGATCCTCGCTCCGCCGGCCGAGGCGGCCGCCGCGGCGACCGAGGCCCCGGCGGACGGCGAAGACGCCGATCGGCGCGGTCTCGGCCGGAACGGCTCGCGCCCGGCGCTGGCCCGGCAGGCCGGCGCCGGCGGCGTCGACGACGAGCTCGACGAGATCCAGCAGCTGGAGTTTGGCGAGTGGCGGCGGACCTTCGGGCCCGAGGCCGCCCGGGTGGTCGACCTGGTGCGCGGGGCCGGCAGCTTCGACGAGATCGTCCAGGGCCTGGAGACCATGGCCGGCGACCTGGCCGCGCCCGAGGCCGCCCGTTCCCTGGCCCGGGCGATGTTCCAGGCCGCCGTGCTGGGCGACGGCCGGGCCCGCCGCAAGGGGGCCTAGGTGGCCGACCGCTGGGACTTCGACGCTACGCCGGACCCGCGCGCGGTTTCGTACCTCGAGGGCAAGGGGCTGCAACGGTCCTGGCGCTGGACATCGATGTGGGAGGCCGAGCACGCCTACGGCTTCACCCTGGCCGGCGTCCACCGCCTGGACGTCCTGCAGGCGGCCCACCAGCTGGTCACCGAGGCCGTCTCCAAGGGCGAGACCTTGGAGGGGTTTCGAAGCGCCTTCGAAGGGCGTTTGCAGAAGCTGGGCTTCGCCGGCCCGCAGGTGGTGACCGACTTCGAGGAGGGGCCGCGCAAGGTCGACCTCAGCGCCCCGTGGCGCACCCGGGTGATCTACGACACGAACGTCCGCCAGGCTTACGCCTCGGCCGAATGGGCGGCGATCGAAGACACGGCCGCCGACTTCCCGGCGCTCCAGTACCGGCACACGCCGCAGGAACACCCCCGGCTGCAGCACCTGGCCTGGGACAAGGTGGTGCTGCCGGTCAACCACCCCTTCTGGAAGACGCATTTCCCGCCCAACGGCTGGTTCTGCAAGTGCTGGACCCTGCAGGTCTCGGTGGACGAGCTGGCGTCCGGCTCGGTGAAGCTCACCGACGACGACGCCCTGCGGGGGACCGGCTACACGGCCGACCAGCGCTACTGGACCGAGTTCGAGGACAAGCGCACCGGCCGGACTGCGCTCGTCCCGCAAGGCGTCTCGCCCGGCTTCGGCTTCAACGCCGGCCTCGAGCGCCGGCGGAACCTCGGCGACCTGGTCGCCCGCCGGGTGGAGGGCATGGACCCCAACATGGCCCGGGCGGCCGCCGCCGACCTGACGAACCTGCCCGCCTTCCACGATCTGGTGCAGGACGCCGTCGCCCTGGGCCAGGGGCGGGCGGCGGCGCGCGCGGCCGCGGCGGCCAGGCTGAAGGGCGGGGCGGCCACGAAGGCCGAGATCGACCAGGCGGCCCATGACGCCGCCGATGCGGCCGGGCGCTTCCCGGCCGACAGCTGGCCAGTCGGTGTGGCGCCGGCCGACATGCGCGCCCTGGCGCCCGACGCCGGCCAGGTGGTGGTCGCCAATGCCTCGGCGATCGGCCACTCGGCCCACCTGCACCCCACCGCGCCGGCGGACTGGCGGCGCGTCCAGGCGCTGCTCGAGCGCGGCGAGATTCTGCGGGCCCCGAACGGCGAGCTGACCGTCTTCGGCCGGTTCGAGGAGGAGGGGTCGGCGCGGACGTGGATGCTGGCGCTCAAGCCCGTCGCCGGCGCCTGGCGCGTCCGGACGCTCTACAGCGCCTCGCCCCGCCGGCGCGCCAAGGCGCGCGAGCGCCTGGAGCTGGTGCGGCCCGAAGCCTAGGCGTGTTGAGCTGGGGTGAAGTGGGCGGCCAGGGGTACGCAACCCTCCCCATCGGTCCGGCGGGTCGCCCCGCAAGCCGGCTTCGCGAATTGGCTTAGCCGCCCACCACCAATATGCGCTCCCGGGGTCCGAATTGGAAGGGGCCGCCGAGGCCCGGAAAACGGCTGCTGACGGGCTTGGCCGAGGTTCGGGGCGCGCCCACGCTAGCCGAAGACGGCTTACGGGCCTGTGGCGCCCTTTGACGGCCTTTGACGGGGCGTTCGGAAGCGGGGGCTGGCCTGCGGATCGGGCCGGGCGGCGCGGCCGGGGCCTCGTGGCGATCCGGACAGTTGTCCGGGGCTACAGCGCCGCCGGTGCTCCGGATACTGGCCCGGCATGTCGAAACCGGCAATCCAGAAACCGGCCCAACTCGGGGGTCACCATGTAGCCGCCCAGCTGCAGCAGGGGGCGAGCGTCCTGGCGCTCGCCCTCTGCAACGCGCAGGACGGCGGCGAGGTGGCCTTCGGCGACGGTCTCGAGCTGGCGACCACCCGCGCCGGCGACCAGGTCTCCGTTCCCGATTGGGTGCAGATCTTCCCGGCGGGACCGGAGATCGTGGCCCGCGACGGCCGCACCTGGACCCTTCCCGAGCCGCAGGCGCTGGTCGAGGCGTTCCTCCGCAACCAGGCGGACCTGCCCTTCGACCTGGAGCACGCCACCGAGGTGAAGGCCCCGAAGGGCGAGCCTGCGCCGGCGCAGGGTTGGGTGAAGGAGCTCCAGGTCCGGGCGGATCGCACCGTCTGGGTCCGGGTCGACTGGAACGAGGCGGGCCGGGCGGCCATCGCCTCGAAGTCCTACCGCTACGTGTCCCCCGCCTTCCGGTTCACCAAGGAAGGCCGCGAGATCGTCGCCGTCACGTCCGTGGCGCTGACCACCCAACCGGCCCTGACCATCCCGGCGCTCGCCAGGACGAAGGGCGGCAACCCCGAGCAACAGGAAACCATGACGAAGCTCACCCTCGTGGCGCTTGCGTCGGCGGCCGGCCTCGAAGCCTCCGCCACGGAAGACGCCGTCCTGTCGGCCATCGCGGCGAACGCCCAGGCCGCCAAGGACATCAAGGACCCGACCAAGTTCGTTCCCAAGACGGACCTGGACGCCGCCCTCGCCCGCGCCACCTCGGCGGAAGGCAAGCTCCAGACCATCGAGGAGGCCGCCGCCGAGCAGAAGGCGGCCGGCCTGATCGACCAGGCCATCGAGGACGGCAAGATCCCGCCAGCCTCCAAGGAGCACTGGCTGGGCCTGGCCCGCGACAACTTCGAGACCGCGGAGAAGGCGCTCGCCTCCATGCCCAAGGTGCTCGAGGTGACCAAGAAGGCCCGGAAGGTCGAGGGCGATGGCGCCGTCGACGAGAACGGCCTCACCGACGAGCAGAAGGCCATCTGCCGCACCCTCGGTGTGGAAGAGAAGGATTTCGCCGCCAACCTGAAGGAGCAAGCCTGAGATGGCGCCCCTGTCCGCTGAACGCCTGCGCAAGACGCGCTCGGGCGACGATCTGAATCTGGGCGTCAAGGCCGGGATTCAGTGCTACCGCGGCGGCCTGGCCGCCAGCCTGGCCGGCTTCGCCACCCCCGCCCGCGCCGCCGTGAGCCGCGCCGAGGCCGACACCCTGCGCGTCGTCGGCGTCTTCGTCGACAGCGTCCTGGGCGGCGGGGCGGACGGCGACGTCCGCGCCGAGATCGAGACGGGCGTCTTCTGCTTCGCCAACTCGGCAGGCGGCGACGCCATCACCGTGGCCGACATCGGCCAGCCCTGCTTCGTCGTGGACGACCAGACGGTGGCCAAGACGGTCGGGGGCGGGCTGCGGCCCATCGCCGGCTACGTCGACGACGTCGACGCCCAGGGCGTGTGGGTGAAGGTCGGGGACGCTCCCGCGCCGCGCCGGCTCTACCTGAACTTCACCGTGCCGGCGACCGAGCTTGGGGCGGCGACGGCCATCGAGCTGATCTCGCCCGTGGTCGGCGCGATCACCCAGGTGTCGGGCATCGTGCAGACGGCGATCGTCACCGGCGGCGACCTGACCTTCGCCATCGGCGTCACCGCCGTGGACGGCCTGGCCGTCACCTTCGCGGACGCCGCGGCGAAGGGGACCGTCGTCACCGACACGCCCACCGCGGGCCACGCCACCACCATCACGGCGGTCGGCGACCGCATCCAGGCCGTCCCGGCCGCGGCCTTCAACGGCGGCGGCGCGGTGAGCGGCTTCGTCGAAATCACCTACTGAGGACCCAGGCATTGCCCAACGTCATCTCCGCCGGCCTGCTCACGGGCCTCTTCACCGGGTTCAAGACCCTCTTCCAGGGCGGCTTCGCGGGCGTCACGCCGCTCTACACGCGCGTCGCCACCGTCGTCCCCTCGTCAACCAAGACGGAGGACTACGGCTGGCTCGGCAAGTGGCCGAAGATCCGCGAGTGGATCGGCGACCGCCATGTCAACGAGCTGGCCGCGTCGAAGTACTCGATCACCAACCGGTCGTTCGAGACGACGGTCGAGGTCGATCGTGACGACATCGAGGATGACCGGCTCGGCATCTACGCTCCGATGTTCCAGGAGCTGGGCCACGCTGTCGCTGTGTTCCCGGACGAGCTGGTCTTCGGCTTGCTGGCCGCCGGGTTCACGACGAAGTGCTACGACGGCCAGTACTTCTTCGACACCGATCACCCGGTCGGCGAGGGGGTGAAGTCGAACATGCAGGCCGGCGCTTCGACGCCGTGGTTCCTGCTCGACACGACGCGGTCGCTGAAGCCGCTGATCTTCCAGAACCGCCGGGCTTTCGGCTTCGACGCGCTCGACAAGTCGACCGACAGCAACGTCTTCCTGCGCAAGAAGTACATCTACGGCTCGGATGGGCGTTGCGATGCCGGCTTCGGCTTCTGGCAGATGGCCTTCGGGTCGAAGGCCGACCTGACGCCCGAGAACTACGAGCTCGCTCGTGCGGCCATGATGAGCCTGACGGACGACTTCGGGCGCCCGCTCGGCCTGAAGCCGAATCTGCTGGTCGTGCCGGCCTCGCTGGAAGGCAAGGCCAACCGCATCCTGAAGAACCAGACCAAAGCCAACGGCGAGACCAACGAGTGGGCGGGCACCGCCGAGCCGCTCGTCTGCCAGTACCTGGTCTGATCCGATGGCGAAGAAGCCCACCCAACCCAAGCCCGCGCCGGAGGCCGAGAAGGTCGCCGGCGGGGCCGCTCCCAGCGGCGCGCCGACCTCCCCGGCGGCCCAGGAGCTCCAGGCCACGTCGGGCGCGGAAGCGCCCGGCGGGGCCGCCCCTGTCCCGGCCGACGCGGCCTCGGTGCGTATCTCCGAGACGGCCGGCGAGGCGGGCGGCGATTCCACCGCCGCCCAAGCCTCGGGCGGGGCCGCCGCACCAGTCTCGGCGGGCCCGGCTGAGGGCGAGCTCGAGGCCGAGGCTCGGCTCATGGCGGATCTCGGCGGGGAGGTTTGGGCCGGCCTGCCGGCGACGGTGCGCCAGGATCTCGCCGGCCTGGTCCATTCGCTTCACGAGCACACGGCCGCCACGGTCGCCAAGATCCGCGCCATCGCCGCCGAGGCCACCGACCCCGAACTAGTCGAGGTCGAGGTCCGGTCGCGGGACGGCAAGCCGTTCCGCCGCGCGGGCCTGGCCTTCTCGGGCGCCTTCCAGCCGTACCGGGTGACCCCGGCGCAGCTGGCCGCCATCCAGGCCGACCCCGGCCTGGTGCTGAAGGAACCCGCCTGATGGCGTCCGCCGGCTCGCCCTCCACCGTCATCTCGCCGGCCCAGGCGGCTGTGCTGCAGGAGCGTTTCGCCCTGCAGCGCGCCATCGCGCGCGGCGAGTTCGAGGTGCTGCGGGCCGGCGGCGCGTTCATCGCTCCCGAGCACCTGCGCCCCGGCCTGCGGGCCGAGCTGGGCCTGGGCGAGCCGTTGCGCCCCGACGACGCGCGGGCCGAGGCGGGCTGACCATGTCCTTCGCCACCGTCCAGGATCTCCAGGCCCGGTTCGGGGTCGACGAGCTGCGGATGCTCGCCGACCGCGACGGCGACGGCGTGCTCGACGCCGGCGTGGTGGAAGCCCACCTGCAGGACGCCGACGCCGAGATCATGAGCCACATCGGCCTGGCCGTGAGCCAGGTCGACCCCGCCAATCCGCCCCTGAACCTGAAGCGGATCGCCTGCGACATCGCGCGGTACCGCCTCTACGGGGCCAACCCCAACGAGGACGCCCGCGCCCGCTACAAGGACGCCGTCGCCTTCCTGCGCCTGGTGGCCGAGAACAAGGCGACCCTGGACGGCGGGGCCGCCGCCCCGGGCGAGGCCAAGGCGCCGTCCTTGGCCGCCGCCACCGACCCGGGCGTCCGCATCTTCAAGCGGGGGCTGTAGATGGCGGCGCTCGTCAAGATCACCCTGGACGACCTGCGCGTCCGCCAGGCGCTGCAGACCACCCTGGGCCGGGCCCGCGACCTACGCCCGGCGCTGCGGGCCATCGGCCAGGCCGGCGTCGCCCAGACCCGGAAGCGGTTCATCTCCAAGCGCGCCCCGGACGGCTCGACCTGGAAGAAGACGGCCAAGCCCTCGGGCGAGACCATGATCGACAAGGGGCTGCTGCTGCGCTCGATCAGCGCGCGCGCGCCCGAGGCGGACAGCGTCTCCTGGGGCTCCAACCGGATCTACGCGGCCCAGCGCCAGTTCGGCGGCGAGATCCGCCCGGTGCGGGCGAAGGCCCTGCGGTTCCGCATCGGCGGCAACGGCGAGTGGATCTCGGTCGGCAAGATCACCCAGCCGGCGCGGCCCTATCTGGGCGTCAACGCCGACGACCAGGCCGAGTTCGCGGCCATCCTGCTGCGCCACCTCGGCGAGCCGCTGGCGGACGGAGGCGGCGCGTGAACCTGCTGCCGCTGTCCCCCATCGTCACCCGGCTGAAGACGCCGAACCTCTGCCCGAGCTTCCGCCTGTTCGGGACGGCGGCGGACCTGACCGCGGCGGCCAAGGCCCGGACGCCGGCCAAGCTGGCCGCCTACGTCGTCCTGCTGGGCGCCGAGGGCCACGACGTGCGCGAGGGTTCGGGGCCGCTTCGCCAGGACTTCGACGTCCAGGTGAGCGTGCTTCTCCGCCAGGTGCTGTCCGGCCTCGACGGGGCCGCCGGCCTCAAGCAGCTGGAGACGCCGGCCGGCGAGATCCGCGCGGCCCTGTTCGGCTGGCAGCACCCGGACGCCGACCTGCGCTTCACGATCGCCAGCGAGGGCCTCGAGGACTTCGACCCCACGACGGGCGTCACCCTCTACCGCATCGACTTCCAGACCCGCGTTCGCCTGATGGAGCCCCTTACGTGAGCAGGACCCGCCGCAGCCCGGCCCCGGCCGAGGCCCAACCCGACCCGCGCCGCGAGACGCCCGGCAGCTACCACGTCCAGGACGACGGCTCGGTGGCCCGAACGGATGAGCCGCAGCGGCCCGCCGCCTACACGCCGCCCGCGGCGCCCCTGGAGAGCGCCCGGGCCATAGCCGCCGCCCTGACGGCGGCTGGCGCGGACGTGCCGCCGCACATCCAGGCGGCGATCGACGCCGCCACCACCACCCCGCCGACCGGCCAGGCCGGCGAGATCGAGAACAAGTCCACGTCGCCCGCCGGCGGCGCTGGCGAGAGCGAGACGGAGTAAGCCCTCGTGGAAGCCAAAGCCCTTCTGCTGATCAAGCCCGAGGCCGCCTACAACACCGACAGCGAGCCCGCGGCCGCCAACGTCATCTGGGCCGAGAACGTCCAGTACACGCCGCGCGGCCAGTTCGTGGCCGGCGATCCCGCCATGCCCGGCCTGGGCGGCGTCCAGGGCCACACCGTCGGCGAGCACGGCGAGCTGACCTTCGACGTGCCGCTGTCGCTTTCCGGGACTGCCGGCGTGGCGCCGAAGTGGGGCCCGCTGCACAATGCCTGCGGCTACTCCGAGACGATCGTCGCCGACACGTCGGTGACCTATGCCCTGGCCGCCAACCCGGCGGCCTCCACCTCGGTCTCGATCGCCTGGCGCAAGCACCGCCGCCTCCACCGGCTGACCGGCGCGTTCGGCCTGGTGGGCTATGCCTTCGACGAGATGCAGCGTCCGGTCGCGAAGTACCGGTTCCTGGGGCTGAAGACGAACCCGGCGGACGCCGCAGTGCTCGCCCAGGCCGACGCCACCTGGACAGGCTGGGTGGACGTGAAGCCCGTCGACCAGGCGCAGACCGTCTTCACCTTCAACGGCGTGAACCCCGGCCTGCGCAGTTTCTCGATCGAGCAGTCGGACAACCTGGTGTTCTCGGATCGCCCGGGCGAGAAGCGCATCGACATCGCCGGCGCGCGTACCTTCACCGGCCGGGTCCGGCACACGATGATGCTGCCCTCCGAGCTGAACCCGGAGGCCCTGAAGACGGCCGGGACGCTGGTCACGGCCAGCATCGTTCACGGCGTCACGGCCGGGAAGATCCTGACCCTGACCACCAAGGGCCAGATCACCGGCGATCCCAGCTACTCCGACGACAAGGGCAAGGACGTGGTCGAGTACGGCTACGACCCCAAGCCCTCGGCGCTGGGCGTCGACGACCAGCTGACGCTCGTGGCGACCTGAAGGCGGCCCGCCTTCACCCCCGAACCGGGGCGCGCGGGCCTGACGCCGGCGCGCCCTTCCTCTGACCGCCGAGACCGCAGGGAGAACATGGTCCATGGCCCAGAAATTCAACTTCAAGCGGCTCGAGGAGCCGTTCGAGGCCGACTGGCCGGTGAAGGTCAACGTGCCCGAGGACGGCGGCAAGACGACCGTCGAGGAGTTCATGGCGCGGTTCCGGATTGTGCGGGACGCGCAGCCCCCGGCCATCGCCGACCCGGCCACGGAACTGACCGACGCCGAGCAGCAGGCCTCGGCGGAACCAACGCCGACCGAGGCGGCGGCCATCCTGGAGCGCGCCCACCGGAAGCTTCGCGAGAAGGCGGTGGAGCAGTGGCGGGCGTGGTTCGTCGGGTTCGGCAAGCCCACGAGCGGCGAGGAGGAGCTCACGGACGAGGTGCTCTGGAACCTCATCACCACCCCCTACGTGAGGCGCGCCGTCCTGGAAGCGTACGAAGCCTTCAGCCTGGGCATCGCCGCAAAAAACTAGAAGCGGCGGGGCGGTTCTTCGCCCTCGGCGGCTCGCCGGTGGGAGAGCTGACGGGCGGCGAGCTGGACGGCTTCGCCGCGGATCTCGTGGCCTTTGGTTTCGCGGACGACCAGGTGGTCGCCATGCGACGGGACCTTGGTGACCGGACCGCCGACGCGCTTCTCGACGTCATGCCCGAGAACGAGCGTGCGGTACGCCTTCTGCTGGCCTTGCAGACCCAATGGCAGGCCGTCGCCTTGAGCACCATGAGCACCGCCCGGCTTGTCCGGATGGGGCTCAACTACCTCGCGGTGGAGCCGGCCGCCCGCATGTCCGGCCTGGGCGAGGTGACGGCCGATGACTTCGAGCGACTGAGGGTCCTGGAGGCCGCGGCGCTTGAGGCTTGGGGAGAGGAGGCTAGGCGGAAATGAGTAGTGAACTTCTCGCCAGGCTGAAGATCGAGGGTGAAGGCCGCGCCGCGGAGCAGGCCGTGGGCGGCGTCGACGCCAAGCTCAAGGAGCTCACCGAATCGTCCAAGCAGCTGACGACGGCCCAGGCCGCCGTTTCTGACGCCTTGGGTAAGACCGAAAAGGAGCTACGTGAGCTCCAGGCGCTGCACAAGACGGGCGTGCTCTCGACAGCTGAGCTCAGCGGCGCCAGCCGGGTGCTGGTCGGCCGGCTCGGCGAGCTCGAGGCCAAGCACATGCGCGTGCAGGGCCAGATGAAGCTCACGTCGCACCAGACCCTCAACATGGGCCGGCAGTTCGCCGACCTTGGGGTGATGGCGGCGATGGGGATGAACCCCCTGATGATCATCGTCAGCCAGGGGCCGCAGATCGCCGACATCTTCGCCGAGGCGAAGATGCAGGGGATCGGCTTCAAGGACGCGCTCGCTGGGATGGCGGGCCAGGCCAAGAACCTGCTGATGACCTACGGCCCGCTGATCGCCACGACCGGCGCACTGGGCGCGGCCGTCTTCGCGGCCGTCGAGGGCTTCAATCAGCAGCACCAGGCCATGGAGGCCGCCCGCGCCTCAAGCCTGGGGTACGCCAACGCCATGGCCCAGGCGGCGGAAGCGGTCGACGGTGTGGCGATCGCGACCTTCAAACTGGCCGACGCTCGCAAGGAGGCGGCGCGCCAGGCGCTTAACGAAGAGGTGACGGCCAACCGGAAGCGGCTCAACGAGATCGAGAACCCCGGCTTCTGGGGCTCGGTCGGCCGCGGCGTCGGCACCATCGTTGGCACGTACCGGGGGATGGAAGTCGCGCGGGAGGCCGAGGCCATCCGCCAGCGCAACGCCGAACTTCTGGCGGCCGGCATTAAGCTGATCACCGATACGTCGCGCGACGCCGAAGCGGCCTACGACTCGCTCCTGCCGAAGATGCGCCAGATCGAGGAGGTGGAACGGCAGAGAGCCACGCTCCAGGACACGCTGCGCGGCGGCTCCGAGGCCCTGGCCAAGGCGGGGTTGACCGAAGCGCAGGTCCGCGAGGCCATCGCTGCGGCTGACAAGAAGATCCAGGAGCTGCGCACCAGCCCGGAGGAGAAGAAGGCGCGCTCTGAGGCCGAGGCCGCGGCCCGCCGGGCCTTGAAGGCGTCGGAAGCCGAGATCGAGGCCGCGGACAAGCGGCTTCAGAGCTTCCGGGACGAGATCGCGGCGATCGGCGCGACCGCTGTGGTGCAGCGCCAGCTGCAGCTCGCGCGCATGATCCAGGAAGCGCCCCTTAAGCGTCAGCGGGACATGATCCGCCAACTCGGCGAGGAGCGCGAGGCCGCCCTGGCCCTGGCCGATGCGTGGCGGCGCGTTGAGGCGCTCACCAAGCAGGCCCAGGAGCGTACGCTCACCGACCTTCAGAAGGTGCAGCGCGACACCCAGCAGCTGCTGAACGACCTCACGGACCCTCGCTACCCCGACGCCATCACCGTCATCGGCCAGGCGGCGGGCCTGGCGGCGGAGAACGCGGAGCAATGGGCCGTCGCCCAGGGCAACGCGAATGCCGAGCTCGTCCGCACGCCGCAGATGCTATCGGAAGGGGCCAGGGGCATCGAGACGGTGAACGAGCGCCTGATCGAGCTCCTCCGCTCCCTGGACGATGCGAGGTTCGGCTTCGAGCAGTTCCGGCAGAGTGTGAAGGACGGAGATTGGGGGGGCGCCCTGGGCGGGCTGATCGCGACCGTCCAGGGCGTCATCGGCGCCTTCAGAAACGGTGGCCTCGGTGGTGGCATGACGGCTGTGGGCAGCGTTGCCCAGCAGGTCATCGGCGGCCGGACGGGCCGGGCAATCGGCGGCGGCCTCGGGCTGGCCGGCCTCGGCATGAGCCTAGGCGGCATGGCGGGCACGCTGGGCAGCGCCCTCTCGGTCGGCGGCTCGCTGGCCAGCGTCGGGACCTTGGGGCTGGGCAGCGCCCTGACGGGCATCGCTGGCGTCCTGGGCCCGATCGGCCTCGCCGCCGGCGCGCTATACGCGGCGGCCAAGCTGTTCAACGTCGGCGGCAAGCCTTCGAACCACGGCGCCGGCTACGACCTGGTCACGGGGCAGTTCAGCGGCGACAAGCGCAACCGGGAGACCGAGCAGGCCGCGAAGGCGGCCGCCGACGCCATCCTGGAAGGCCAGGCGTTCCTGAAGGACGCCGGGATCGAGTTGGGCGCCACGGTGCGCGGCCTGGTGATCGGCACCCGCGACCTGTCGCAGATCTACCTGACCAACGGCCGGACGCTGACCTCGGCCACCGGCGACGCGGCCGCGGCGGCCGACGCGGCGCTGCGGGCGGTGCTCGAGGGCGCGACCTACGTCAACGACGCCCAGAAGAGCCTGGTCGAGGGCATGGTGGCCGCCGGCAAGGGCTTCGACGAGATCACGGCGGCCCTGGAGGGCTACGCCCAGGCCCAGAAGATCCCGCAGCAGATCGCCGACGCCATCCTGCAGTTGACCGACCCGAAGGCGTGGGCACTCGAGGAGCTGAAGCGGGCCCAGGAAGAGCAGCGGGCCGCCCTAAAGGCCGCGCGCGACGCCGGCTACCTGACCGCCGCCCAGTACGACGCCGCCTACGCCGACCTCAGCAAGCTGGAGGATCTCCAGCTCGACGAGGTGATGAAGCGCTTCGCCGCCTCGATGGAGGACGCCACCAACCTGCGGAAGTCGGTGGACGACCGCATCCTGGAGCTGCTGGACCCGCAAGCCTACCAGGTGAAGCGCGTCAACGACGCCATCGACGCCCAGCGCGCGGAGGCGCTGAAGCTGATCGAGGCCGGGGCCATGGGCTCCGACTTCCTGGGCCGCCTGGAGCAGCTGCGCAGCCTCGAGCTTGCCGCCCTCGCTGGCTCGATCGGCGACCTGACCGACGTGTTCGAGCAGGCCCGGCCGCGCCTGTTGTCGTGGCTGGACGAGATGCGCCTCGGCCCCTCGGCCGAGCTGTCGCCGCAGGCCGCCAAGGAAGAGGCGCTGCGCCAGTACGAGGCCATGCTGGCCCGGGCCCGGGGCGGCGACGCGGACGCCCTCAGCGGGATCACCGGCTACGCCGACCGCCTGCTGTCGGCCGACCGCAGCGCCACCAGCTCGGCCCAGGACCGCCTAGCGCTGTTCAACCGCGTGCAGGCCGACATCGCGGGCCTGGCGGGCATGGGCGGCGGGGCCGGCGACCAGCTGGCCCAGCTGGCGGCCATGCGGGTGTCTCTGACCGAGATCGCCAAGGCGTCCAACGTCCAGCTGCAGGCCGACCTTCAGGCGAGCGCCGAGGGCGGCTCGCGGGTGCTGGTCTCGAACATCCCCGCCCTGAAGGACATGTACGGCGAGGCGCTGACCCTCCAGACCGACCGCCTGGTGGCCGCCAACGACCGGACGCGCGAGGAGATCGTCGCGGCCCTCAACGATTCGGCGTCGAAGATGGCGGACGGCCTGGCCGCCCTGCAGGGCGCGGTGGCCCAGGGCGCGGCCGTCACCTCCGACCAACTGGCCAGCGTGGCGGGCTTCGCGGCCCAGCAGCTCGAGGCGGCCCAGCAGCTCGCCCGCGAGGCCCAGCTGGAGAACGCGCGGCTGAGGGCGCAACGCTGATGGGCGCGGTGATCCTCGTCGAGATCCAGGTCACGTCGCCGGCGGGCGCGCCCGGCGTGCTGCGGTTCAGCGACCGGGCCATCCGCCCGTTCCCGCCGACCGACCCGGACCGCCCCAACGTGGGCTTCGACAGCCGCATCGTCGAGCAGCCCACCGTGCGGCGCGCGCTGTTCGACAACCTGGCCACCATGAAACCGTCCCTGGGCGTGGGCGTGCTGACCCTGGCCAACTCGGACGGCGAGCTGGACGCCTACGAGGGCTACGTCTGGGGCGAGATGGAGGTGCTGCGCTGGACCGAGGGCACGGACTTCGCCGCTGCCACCGTCATCCTGGCGGGCCTCTGCGCCCCGCCGTCCTATCCACGCCCGGCCGGCCAGGTCCGCCGCGTGACGGTGAGCCTCTACGACTATGCCGCGGAGGCTTCGAAGCCCCTTCAACCCGCCGCCTACGCCGGTTCGAACGGCGTGGGCGGGGTGCTGTACGAGGGGACGGCGGACGGGCTGAAGGGCCGGCCCAAGCCGCTCGCCTTCGGCAACCTGCTGGACGCCCACCTTCCGGCCCCCCAGGTCAACCCGGGCGTCCGTGCCCACCAGCTGCACGACGGCCCGATCGAGGGCGCGGAGCAGGTGTTCGACCGGGGCGACGCCGCCGGCCTGGTCGACGACGGCGACTATGCCGGGGCGGCCTTCGACGGCGTCAACCCGGCCGCGGCCAAGTATCGGACGGACATCGCCCGGGGCCTGCTGAAGATGAACGCGACGCCGGTCGGCCAGGTCACCTTCGGCTGCAAGGGCGACAAGACGGGCGGGATCTACGTCGAGACCGCCGGCCCCATCATCGCCCGGCTGCTGGCCCGGAGCGGCGTGGACGCGGGGCGGATCGGGGCCTCGGTCGCCGGCCTGGCCGGCGCGGCCGTGGTCGGCTTCTACGCCGATGGAACCACCACCCTGGGCGAGGCGGTGGCGTTCGTCGCCGCCGGCGTCCCAGCCGCCGTCCTGCCCGATCGGACGGGTGTGTGGCAGGCCCTGGCCTACGGCCCGCCCAAGCTCGCGGCCGACGCCACGCTGACCGAGCACCAGGTGATCGCCTGCACGGCCGACGAGGCCGCGCCGCTGCCGGTGGGCGAGATCCGCGTGGGCTGGGGCCGCGTCTGGCGCACCTTCAGCGGGACCGATCTCGCGCCGGCGCTGGCGGCCACCGCCTCGGCCGAGCGCCTGGCGGCCGAGTACCGCTTCGCCGTCGTCGAGGACGCCACGGTCAAGGCCCGCCTGCCGGGCACCTGGCAGACGGTCGAGATCGCCACCGCGCTCCGGGCCGAGGCCGATGCGCTGGCCCTGGCCAACGCCCTGAAGGCGCTGCTGGGGCTGCGGCCGGACGGCAAGCCCCGGCGGGCCTGGCGGGTCACGGTGGAGATTGAGCGGGCGCTGGCCAGCACGCTGGGCGAGACCATCGCCTTCGACTTCCCGCCCTACGGCCTCAGCGGGAACTTCCTCCTGGTCGGCGAGGAGCTGTGCAGCCCGCGCCGCGACCAGGCCGTCTGGACGCTGTGGGGCTGACATGGCGAAGGGCAAGCTGGCCGATTCCAACCTGATCGCGGACGCCACCCTCAGCGGCGGCGTCTGGCACGCCGACTACGGCCTGGCGCAGCTCCAGACCGACCGCGACTACATCGGCTCGCCGGCGCGCTGCCTCGACCGCACGGACCTGGCTAAGACCCGCTTCCGGATCGCCTGGTCTGAGCCCCGCGTCGTGGACATGCTGGTGCTGCTCTTCCACACCATGAGCCTGTCGGCGAAGTACCGGGTCGAGACCCTGGACGAGGATCTCGCGACCGTGCTGGGCGACACGGGCTGGCTCAACGTCACGCCCTCGATCTACGACCCCACGGACCTGGAGTTCCTGGCCGAGAACTTCTTCTCCGGCACGGTCACCCAGGGCGAGATAGACCTCTATCCGCGCCACCTCTGGGCCCCGATCGAGCCGGCGCTGGCGTTCGGCCTCGACGTGTTCCTGGACGACAGCTCGGCGGGCGCCGGCCACCTGGACATCGGCGGCGCGTGGGCGGTGGCCAGCTGGTCGCCCGAGATCAATTTCGAGCGCGGCCACGACCTGGTGGTGCTGGGCCGCGACGTGGTCGACGAGACCCCCTCCGGCCGCCGGATCGGCGAGGAGCGCCCGCCCCAGCGCGAGCAGACCCTGAGCTACTCGATGCTCACGGACGCTGAGGCCCGCCGGTTCATCGACGCGAGCATGAGGGCCAGGTCCACCCGCACGGTGCTCTTCGCCCCGGACACCGACGATCCCGCGGCCCTGATCCGCGAAGCCTTCCCCGCCACCTTCAGCCGCCTGCCGGGCGCCCGCTTCACCTATCCGGGCCTCCACCAGAGCGGCTTCGCCCTCAAGGAGATCCTGGCATGACGACGGCCCTGGAGCGCCTGACGGCCGGCTACTGGAACGCCGACCTGAAGACCCTCGCCAACCCGGGCGGCCTGACCGGGCCGGGCGCCGTGCGCCTCAACTGGCCCCTGGTGCTGGCCGACATCGCCGAGGTCGCCGAGGACGCCGGCGCGGCGGCGGTGCTGACCGCGGCGATGGCGGCCCAGTTCGCCAACTCGCCGGCGACCATCGGGGCCAGCGCCACGCCCATGAGCATCTCGGCCGCGGGCACGGTGCTGAACCCGGTCCTGACCGCCGGCAAGAGCTGGGTCCCGGGGATGCAGCTGCTCTTCCCCCGCGACCCGCCGAACCAGGCCACGCGGTTCGTGGCGCGCCTGGACGCCTACGACCCGGTCACCGGCGCGAGCACGGTGACGGTCGCCGCGAGCGAGGGCGCCGGCGGCCCGTTCAACGACTGGTCGGTCAGCGTGACCGCCCCGCCCATGAACACGGCCACGGACACCTTCACCGTCACCAAGAACCTCCGGCTCACCGGCGAGATCGCGCCGGCGGCCCTGACGGCCGACCAGAACGACTGGAACCCGGCTGGCCTGGCCGCCGCCGCCGTCATCAAGGCCAGCGGCACGGCCGACCGCACCATCACCGGCCTGGCCGCCGGCGGCCTGGGCGAGCTGAAGATCCTGGAGAACACCGGGGCCTACAACCTGACCCTGGCGGCCCAGAGCGCCGCCTCGGCCGCCGCCAACCGCTTCGACCTGGCCACGGACCTCGTCGTCCGCGCCAAGCAGCTCGTCCTGCTGAAATACGACAGCGCGGCCTCGCGGTGGCGGGTCCTCGGCGTCACGGCCGCCACGGTCGCGGAGATCCGCTCGGGCGGCGGCGCCCACGCCTTCATGACGCCGGCCGAGATGTATGCGGCCCTGGCGGAGGTGGCGCTGGCCTACAGCGGCGCGAACATCGTCACCGCCGGCGACGCCGCCCCGGACCTGTCCAAGTTCTACAACGCCGCGATCACGATCACCCAGAATTCGACCCTGCCGAACCCCACCAATGCCCCGCCCGGCAAGTCCGGTCGCATCCGGTTCACGGTGGGCGGCGCAGGCGGCTACACCCTCGCCTGCGGCGGCAACTGGGACTTCGAGGACAACCTGGCGCCCACCATCCCGTCGTCGGTCGGCGCTGTGTTCTACCTGGACTACGACGTCGTCTCGGCCTCGATCGTCAGGGCGCGCGTCTCGAGGGTGTGGGGCTGATGCGACCCTTCGGCAAGTCCATGCTGCTGGGCGGGCGCACGCCCAAGCCGGGCATCCTGACCACGCTGGACCCCGCCATCCTGAACGCCGAGACGGCCCTGTCGTTCTACAACCTGCGGCTCTCGAAGGTCTCCGGCGCGAGCGTTCGCTCGGCCTTCGCGACGCGCGACGCCACGCTGGTGCCGACCTTCGCCTACTGGGAGGTCATGAACATCTCCGGCGGCGCGGGCGTGGGGCTCGGCTTCGTCGACGCCACCCGCAATCCCAACGCCGGGCTCGGCGACGGCCTGATGTCATCCACGTGGTCCGCAGCGGGGGCGGTGGCGATGATGGCCGTCCGGCAAGACCTCAAGAAGTGGTGGGTGGGGGCGAACGGCGTCTGGAACACCGCCGGCGATCCGGTCACCGGATCGGGCGGCCTCGCCTACGGCCCGTCCAACATCTATCCGATCGTGGTGGTGACCAACCCCGGCGACACGATCGAGGTCAACTTCGGCCACTTCCCCTTCACCTACACGCCGCCCGCGGGCTCCAGCGCCTGGGGCTGAAAGGACCGTCATGACGGACATTGCCTACGCCGCCCAAGACCCGCAGGGCGCCTGGTTCGAGATCCGCGGCCCGTTCGCGCTGGGCGAGGGCGAGGCGCTGATGCGCTACCCGTCCGACTGGCTGGCCAAGTCGACCCCCGAGGAGCGGGCCGCGATCGGCGTGGTCGAGATCCTCGAGGTCGAGCGCCCGGCCGACCCGACGCTGAAGGTGCTCGGCTCGGGCGTCGAGGACTTCGAGGGTCAGCCCCGGCGCACCTGGTCGACCGAGCCCCATACGCCGGCCGGGGCCG
The DNA here is from genome assembly GCF_046463815.1 of Phenylobacterium sp. Classification (GTDB taxonomy): domain Bacteria; phylum Pseudomonadota; class Alphaproteobacteria; order Caulobacterales; family Caulobacteraceae; genus Phenylobacterium. The sequence continues at coordinate 101,238 of NZ_JBKBRO010000002.1, forward strand.
CAGCGCTGAAGAAGGCCGCCATCGAGGCCCAGTTCGGGGGACGCATGTTCGCCGGCTTTCCGGTGCCCGGGCACCCGGGCGAGTTCCTGCAGCTCCGCGACAGCACCGACCGGACCAACTGGCTGACCTTGAAGGGTCGGGCGAAGGACCGCTGCGACGGCGGCCAGGCGACCGACCCTTGCGCCCTGCCGGTGCGGACGATGGCCAACACCTACATCGCGGGCCTGACCTATGACGAGACCCGCGAGCTGATGGACCAGCTGCTGGACTGGGGCGCGGCCCTTCTGCAGCACCGCTGGGACCTGAAGGACGCCGTCGACCTCGCCCTGGCGGCCGAGGACGTGGCCGCCATCCTGGCGATCGACGAAACGGCGGGCTGGCCGGGGTGAGGCTACTTCGCCGGCGGTTCGAAGAGCGCCTCTGCGTTGGGCGGGGGTGCGGCGGCCAGTGCCGCTTCAGCCTCGGCCGCGGCGGCGCTTACAGCCGCCTCCGCCTGGGGCGCGGCGGCGGCCGGGACCTCCTCGGCGGTCGCGACCGGGGCTTCGTCGGTGGGCATGTTCCAGTAGCGGATCGGGTCCGCCAACCGGGGCCAGGCGAGGAGCACGAGACAGCCCAGCACGACGACCAGGCCGCCAGCGAAGAGGCCGGCCGAGACGGTCACCAGCTGGCGGGCCCGCCGCTGCTGACCGTGGGCGAGGGCCAGCGGGATGTAGCCCGCCGCAACCAGGCCACCCGCGAAGATCGCCATGGGGACCACGCCGACCTGCAGCATGGTCTGGCCGGCCGCCGGATCGATCAGCTTGTTGCCCACCGCCAGGAGGCCGCCGCCGTGCGCGATGGCCAGGGAGGTGTGGAAGCGCCGGTTCCAGAAGGTGTGTTCGTCGCCATGGACCGCGCGGGCTTCCCTGAGTTGCTGGTCGAGACTCGCGATCTCGTCGGGCAGGGTCTCCACCACCGCCTCGTTTTCCGCGATCAGGCGGTCCAGCTCGACCTTCTGCGGACCGCTCATCGGGTGGCGCTTTGCCTCTCGCATCTGCGGGAGTTCGAGGCGCGCCGTCGCCAGCCGCTCCCGCTTCTCCAGCAGCTCGAGCTCCAGCTGCTCGATCCGATCCATTTCCCCGCCCTCTCGCTGAGAGACGGGGGCCGAGGCGTTGGCGCGCCTCGAGCCGCGGGCCGACGACCCGCACATCCGGGGGTGCGCACCCCCTTCCGCCCCGCCACCGGCCGTACCGGCAGGGGCCAATCGAGCAATGTTCACCCATGGAGTCGAGTCCCCCGCGTACCCCCGTCCGGCCGATCCGGCCGGCGGCGCCCTACATCGGCGGCAAGCGCAACCTGGCGCGCCGCCTGGTCGACCTGATCGAGGCCACACCCCACCGGACCTACGCTGAACCCTTCGTCGGAATGGGCGGGGTGTTTCTGCGCCGCCTCAGCCGGCCGCCGGCCGAGGTTGTCAACGACTGGAGCCGGGACGTGGTCACCTTCTACCGCATCCTGCAGCGCCACCCGGTGGCCTTCCTGGAGATGCTGCGCTGGCAGTTCAGCGCCCGGGCCGAGTTCGACCGCCTGATGACGGTGGACCCGGACACCCTGACCGACCTGGAGCGGGCGGCCCGGTTCCTCTACCTCCAGCGCCAGGCGTTCGGCGGGAAGGTGACGAGCCGCCACTTCGGCGTCGCCATCAACCGGCCATCGCGGGTGGACGTCACCCGCCTGCAGGTGATCCTGGACGAGCTGCACGACCGGCTCGCCGGCGTCGTCATCGAGCGTCTGCGCTGGCAGGAGTTCGTGGCCCGCTACGACACGCCCGAGACGCTCTTCTACCTGGACCCGCCGTACTACGACTGCGAGCGCGACTACGGCCCCGGCATGTTCGGCCGCGAGGAGTTCGCCGAGATGGCCGAGATCCTGGCCGGGCTGAAGGGCCGGTTCATCCTGTCCCTCAACGACGTGCCCGAGGTGCGGGAAGTCTTCGCCGCGTTCCAGATCGAGACGGTGACCACCCACTACGGGCTCGCCGGCCGAGGCGCCCAGCCGGCCGGGGAGGTGATCATCACCAGTCCTGGCCTGTGTCCCGCGCCACGCCGGACGGCCGCGCATGCCTGAGGGCCTGCTCGAGACGATAGACGCGGAGACCGGCAAGGCCCTTGGCCTCCTCGATGGGGGCGTGGTCGACCACGGCGGCTGGCAGGTTGAGCCCGGCCGCGACCCTGGCCACCGCCTCGATCACGGCCTCCATGGCCAGCCGGATCTCGGCCGAGGGCTCGACCAGGCCGTGGATACGGTCCAGGCAGGCGCGGACGTGGCTGAGCAACATCGACGGGACGAGCGGGTTGGCGTGGCGCAGTGCGGCCCGCAGGTGGGCGAGCTCCTCGGCGATCGGCGGCGGCGTGGTCAGGGCCATGATGGCGTCCCCCTCTCGTGGCGTGCTGGGCCTGATACCCGGCTCGTCGCCGGCGCGCAGGCCAATCCAATAGCCTCGCTTGCGATCACGACGGCCCTGGGCCTAGAAGGCTGGCGGGTCGGCGCCCTGGCCGGAGTTCTCCGCCGTGTCCGCCCCTGCGCCCGTCCTGGGCGACCTTCTCCAGATCAACCAGCATCTGGTCGTGACCTGCTGCCGCCCGCCCTGCCGGCGCGAGGTCCGGCTGTCGGCCGCTCGGGCGGTGGAGCTGCTGGGCTTCGCCACGACGATCCGGGAGGCCAAGCGCCGGCTCCGGTGCGAGGCGTGCGGGGCCAGCGGCCGGCGGAAGGAGATCGACGTGCGGCCCTGCACCTTGGACCTGTCGGCCTGGCAGGCCCGGGAGGCGGCGGCCTCAGCGGCCGCCCGGGGCGAGCGCCCGCGCTACGACCTGGACGCCTACCTGGCCACGCTGGCCCGCCTCGCGGGCGGGGAGCTAGGCGGGGACGGCCCGGTTCAATGGCCCGTCAAAGGCGGTTAAACCGGCCTTCCATGCCCCTTCGTCGGCCTCGCGCTAATTTCAGAGTGACTCCGAAACCAAGTGTCCCGCGCTCCGAAACCAAGTGTCCCGCTACACTGGCCCCCTCCACCAGCCTTCGGCCGGTCCCCCTCCCCCGATGGGGGAGGAGAAGGTAGCTGGCCGGCCAAAAAGAAAGGGCGGCGCGCCTTCCGGTGCGCCGCCCAAGTCAGCCCTTTTCTCGTGGGGAGGAGAAAAGCGGGGCTCTAGAACCTGCCCCGGATGCCGAGCAGGACGGCGCGTCCGGGCTTGTAGTAGGTGAAGGCCGCGTTCGGGTATTCGAACGTCTGGCGCTGGTCCTCGTCGGTGATGTTGATCACGTCGAGGGTGAGGCGCGGCGAGGTGGGCAGCCAGTCCATCTCGTAGCTGGCCGACATGTCGAGCTGGCCGCGCGCGTCGGTGCGGAGCTGCGCCACCGGCACGCTGTTCTGGTTTGGGGTCGAGCTGATCTGGTCGTCGTTGTAGGTCCAGGACAGCCGGATCGAGGCCGGGCCTTTCTCGTAGTAGCCGGTGAGGTTGTAGGTGTAGGGCGAGACGCCGATGGCCACCGGCGGGGCGCCGGCGCCCGAAGCGCTCTGGTAGATCCGGGTGTAGTTGGCGGTGAAGCCCAGGCCGTCCAGCAGGAAGGTCAGGGGCTGCACCCAGTTCAGCTCGTAACCGCGGATGGTGAGCACGCCGCCCGCGTTGACCTGCTGTGTCACCGTGACGGTCGCCACATCCGGGCCGCCCCGGTTGTTGATGGCGGTCTGCTGGGCCGCCGTGAGGGCCTCGAAGGGCACGCCGAGCTGGCGGAAGGGGATGGTGTTGGTCCCCTGGACGGTGAAGCCGGAGACCTCCTTCTGGAAGCCGACCACGCCCACATAGCCCTCCTCGCCCGTGTACCATTCGAGGCCGGCGTCGAAGTTGTTGGACTTGAACGGCGTGAGGTTCGGATTGCCCTGGCTGGCGCTCTGTGCCGAGGGGTCGCTGAAGCTGGTGCCCGGCAGCATGGCGCTTGGATCGGGCCGCGTCAGGGTGCGCGACGCGGCCAGGCGGAACAGCAGGTTGTGCGGCATCTGCAGCGAGGCGTTGAACGACGGCAGGTAGGCGTCGTAGCGCGAGCCCAGGGTCTGGAAGCCTGTGGCTGCCGAACCGCCCGGCGGGGTGAAGGGGCCGGTGATCTTCTGGTCCGTCGAAACGTAGCGGACGCCGGCGTTGTACTTCAGCACGAAGTCGCGGAACTCGGACGTTCCGTTGAACTCGGCGTAGCCGCCCCAGGTCTCCTCGTTGATGATGCCCGACCGCGCGCCCGTGGCGGCCGAGGTCGAGAACGGCGCCGCATCGCTGAAGGCGTCGTAGTTCGTGGCCTGCTTGAAGGCGTCCCAGTCGACGGTGATGAAGCCGCCGGGGCCCGGCCGCAGGAACGAGGCCAGCGCGCCCTGGGTGACCGCCGAGCCCGCGCGGCCGTCGCAGGCCGGCTGGGGCGCGGGCGCCGGCTGGAACGTCCCGCCGCCGCCGCAGACCGCCTGTTGCCAGGCCGGGCTGTTGTCGAGGGCGATGATCGAGCGGTCGGCCCTGTCCCAGGCCCCGCCGATCTTCAGGTTCAGCGTGTCGTCGCCGAAAGTGGTGTCGAGGTGGGCGCCCTTGGTCTTGGTGACCCGGCGCTCGTTCTGGATGTTCACGCGGCCGCCGGCCCAGGTCCAGCCGAGGTTCGGGTCGTTGAGGTCGCGGTTCGAGGTGATGGAGGGGAAGTTCCCGCCGGTGTTGTCGTAGGTGACCGTCAGGCCGGTGTTGAGCGGCGTGTTCACCAGGACCGTCGGCGCCTCGCGGAAGAACTTGCTCTTGCTCATGTTGAGCTGGGCGTCGACCTTGATCCAGTCGTTCACCTGCCAGCTCATGCCGGGGTTCAGGTTGAAGAACTCCAGGTCTTCCTCGTACGGCCGATACTCGAGGAAGAACTGCGAGTTGGCGAAGGTCCCGGAGGTGACGACGTTGTTCTGGTCCACCTGGACGTTCAGCGGGACCATGAAGTTCGAATTGCGCACCACCCAGTTCATGTCGAGGCGCTCGAACTTGCGGTTCGCCTGGCCCAGCAGGGTGTCGAAGTAGAAGTTCAGGCTGTCGCTCGGGCGGTACTCGATGGAGATCAACGCCGAGTCCCGGTCGCGGTCGCCCTTGTTGTAGGCGGGGCGGCCCAGGCGCGGGATCAGGGCGTCGCTGAGCTGGACCAGCGAGGTTCCCGGGTTGCGGGCGGTCAGGAAGGCCGCGTCGACGGGCGTTCCGGGCGTCAGGCCGTTGCCGGCGTTGGCCGGAACCGTGGTGGCGAAGTTGAAGCCGTTGCCGCCGTTGGTGTTGCAGCCTGCGCAGGCCAGGTTGGCGTTGGTCCAGCCGATGGTCTCGAAGCCGGTGGTCAGCACCTTGTTGCGGGCGATGGCGACGCCGGCCAGCACGCCGAACTCCCCGATGCCGGTGTCCCAGGTCTGGCTGACGATCAGGGAGCCGCGCGGACTCCACTTCTCGGAGTTGTCGTTATAGGCGCCCTGGAGCGTGTAGTTGATGCTGCGGCCCGGATTGTCGAAGGGCCGGGCGCTGCGCATGTTGACCGAGCCCGAGACGCCGCCTTCCAGCATGCTGGCCACGGGGGTCTTGTTGACGTCGAGCCGGTTGAACAGCTCGGTCGGGAACATGTCGAGGTCGACTTCCCGGTTCTGGTTCTGGGCGTCGGTGCGGCCCGTGGAGGCCACGGCGATCTGGTTGCCGTTCAGCAGGATCTTGGTGAAGTTGGTGCCCAGGCCCCGGATGGCGATGTTCAGGCCTTCGCCGGTGATCTCGCGGGTGAGCTGGACGCCGGGGATCCGGTTCAGGGATTCGGCGAGGTTGGTGTCCGGGAACTTGCCGATGTCCTCGGCGAAGATGGAGTCCTGGAAGCCGGTGGCCTCACGCTTGGCGTTGGTCGACTCCGCCAGGCTGCGGCGGAAGCCGGTGACCACGATCTCCTGGACCTCGCCGCCCGCCGCCGCGGTCTGCGCGTGGGCCTCCGAGAAAATCCCGCCGGCCAGGAAAGTCGCGCCAAGCAGAAGCGCCTTCGTGCGTGCAGACGTCTTCTTGAAAGAAGAATTCATCGTTCCCTTCCCCTTCGCGCATGCTGGGCACGCGCTGTTTGATTATTTGGGCGGACGCGCCCGAGCCGGCGTCTGAACGCGCCGTCGCTCTGAACTCTGGGTGACCCCTGCTACCGACTCCGCTATGATAGCGGTCACATGGATTGCTACTAGGTCAGTTCTTTAGTGTCAATACGGTCTGACCGATACGGCTTTTAAGGTCTGACCAATATGCGGCGCCCGCTTCGAAGGTGCGGCACGGTCCCCCTTGTGGCGAAGCCGCCGGTACGTCAGACGTAGGCCTGATCCAGGACCCGGAGGATCGATTGCAGAAACCCGCCCGCCGACAGAGAAGCGCGCTGACGATCCACGACGTCGCCCGCTACGCCGGCGTCTCCCCGATGACCGTCTCGCGCGTGATCAACGGCGAGAAGAACGTGCGCGAGTCCACCCGCGAGGCGGTGAACGCGGCGATCCGGGACCTGAACTACCAGCCCAACCCCGCAGCCCGCAGCCTGGCGGGCGCCGACCTGATCCGTATCGGCCTGCTCTATTCGAACCCCAGTTCGGCCTACCTCAGCGAATTCCTGGTGGGCGGCCTGGACCAGTGCAGCCGCAGCAACATCCAGCTCGTCGTCGAGAAATGCGACGAGGAGCACGCCGAGGACGCCGCCGCGCGGCTCGTGAGCCAGGGCGTGGACGGGATCATCCTGCCGCCCCCCCTGTGCGACGCGCCCCAGGTGCTGAAGACCCTGGCGGCCAGCCATACGCCCGCCGTCGCGGTGGCCACGGGCCGTCCGCCGGCCGACGTCTCGGCGGTGCGCATCGACGACTTCGAGGCGGCCCACGCCATGACCCGGCACCTGGTGGGCCTGGGCCACCGGCGGATCGGCTTCATCAAGGGCCACCCCAACCAGACCGCCAGCCAGCAGCGCCTGGAGGGCTATCTCGCAGGCCTGGCCGAGGCGGGCGTGGCCTCGGACCCGGCGCTGGTCGTACAGGGCTACTTCACCTATCGCTCGGGCCTGGACGGCGCCGAGCAGCTCCTGGCGCTCTCCGATCCGCCGACGGCCATCTTCGCCAGCAACGACGACATGGCCGCGGCCACCGTCGCGGCGGCGCACCGGCGCGGCCTGGACGTGCCCAGGGACCTGACGGTCGTGGGCTATGACGACAGCGCGCTCGCCACCACGGTCTGGCCCGAGCTCACCACCATCCGCCAGCCGATCGCCGACATGTCGCGCGAGGCGGTCACGCTGCTGGCCGACGAGATCCGCAGCCGCCGCTCGGGCGAGAAGCCCCAGCATCCGCACGCGCTGCAGGCCTTCACCCTGATCCAGCGCCAGTCCGACGGCCCGCCCCGGAAGCGGTAGGGGCTACCGGCAGAGCTCCGCGAGGTCGGCGATGGCCGGCGCAGGCGCGGGCTCGATCCCGCGCCTGCGGGCCTCGGCCTCCAGCGTCAGGGGCTCGGCGGTCGGCGTGATCTCCACGTCGGACCGGTAGAACGGATCGGCCTGCGCCTCCGGCAGACTGACGAACCGCACGCCCTTGGAGCGGTAAAGGGCGAGCAGGCGCGGGACCATCCGCGCGTCGAAGGCGCCCAGGTGCATCAGCAGGACGTAGGGAATGTCGCGGCCGTAGAGCCGATGCGACTGGGCGCGCGCGCGGTCCAGGCCCTCCGCCGCCGAGGCCAGGTATCGGGCCTCCAGCGCCGCGACGGCGGCCGCGTCGCCCTTGTCCCGGCAGCGGGCGTAGGGCTCGTTGTAGGCCCAGTCGGCGAAGTCGAGGGTGACGCTGGCGATCCGATAGCCGCGCGCCTTCAGAAACGCCCGGGCCCGGGCGCGGACCTCCGGCGTCTCGCCCTCGGCGAGGTACGGATAACGGAACCAGCGCCAGTCCGCCTGTCCCATCCGCGCTTCCAGCAGCGGCTCGTTGCGTACGATGTCGGTCTCGAAGGCCTCGGCGCTGTCGGCGGTCAGCCGCAGGTGGCTCCAGGTGTGGTTGCCGAGCGGATGGCCGGCCGCGCGCCAGAGGCTCAGCACCTGGTCCGACCCAGGCTCGCGTTCGGTCTGGACGCCGTTGACGAAGCCGAAGGCCGGGGCCTTGGCCTCGCGGAGCGCCTTCAGGATCGCCCGGGCGACGCCGACGCGGGTCTCGCCCCTGGGCAGGGCGCTGTGGGCCGGCAGGTCGTCGAAGGTCAGCGCGACCTCCTGCGCCCGGACGGGCCGGGCGGCCGGCAGGGCGCAAAGCGCGGCCAGGGCTGCGAGCGCGAGCCTCATGGCGCGAACAGCGAGAGCGGCACGGCCTCGGCCATCATCCGGTAGCCGGCGATGGAGGGGTGCAGGCCGTCGCCGGAGTCCACCTCGGCGTTCATCCGGTCGGGTCGGGCCGGATCGCGGGCGACGGCGTCGAAGTCGATCACCGCGTCGAAGTTCCCGGGCGCGCGGATCCAGGCGTTGACCGCCTGCCGGTCGGCCTCGGTCTCGGGCGGCGGCTTGTAGTAGCCCGAGGTCGCGAAGGGCAGGATGGTGGCGCCGATCACCTTGATCCCCCGGGCCCGGGCGCGGGCGACCATCTGGGCGTAGGCGCCGGTGATCTCGGCGACGATCCGGGCGTGGGCCTCGGGGCTGGCCGGCCCGAGCCGCGTCAGGCTGCCGAGGTCGTTCACCCCCTCCAGGACGATGACGTAGCGCACGCCGGTCTGGGCCAGCACGTCGCGTTCGAAGCGGGCCAGGGCGTTGGGGCCCAGGCCGTCCAGGAGCACGCGGTTGCCGCCGATACCGTGGTTGAGGACGCTGAGATGGCGGGTGGCCGGATCGGCCTGCAGGCGCTCGGCCAGGAAGTCCGGCCAGCGCTCGTCGTGGTCGGGACCCACGCCGTAGCCGTCGGTGATGGAGTCGCCGAACGTGACCACGGCGCCGCCACGCGGGGCGGCCTCCACGTCGACGCCCGAGACCTGATACCAGCGCACCACCTCCAGCGCGCCGGGCAGGCTGCGGTCGGAAAGGCGGCGGCCCTTGGCCACGAAGGTGGTGGTGCGCGAGCCCGGATGGCCGGTCTGGACGGCGGGCGGCGCGGGCAGGTGGAAGCTGACGGCGAGCCGGGTCAACGGCGCGACGGCGAACTCCACGGGATCGGAAACGTACTCGGCGCCCGCAGGCACGGTGACCGCCTCGCGGCCGTTGAACGTGACGATGCTGTCGGCGCCCACGTCGATGCTGGAGGAGCCGGGCGCGCCGGCCTTGGCGACGCGGACGCCGGAGAACGCCAGCGGCGCGGTCCCGAAGACGTTGGAGAGGCGCACGCGCAGGCGCGGGCCGCCGGCCGTCACCCGGACCACCTGGCGAACGGTGGCGTCGGTCAGGGCCTCGGCGGGGAGGGTGTTCTGCGCCTCCGGGACCATCTGGGACGCGGCCCAGGCGCCGACCCATCGGGCGTCGCGGGCCTGCGCCGGGCCGGCGATCAGGGCCGCCGCGAGCGCGACGGCCGCCAGAGCACATCCGGATGACGAGAACGATCGAAACCGCAACCTGAAGCCTCCCATTTCCGCCGTCCCCGCCTACGAACGTGGCGAGGTTTCGAAGCTTACCTTGACAGACAGCGTTCCGGATTGATAGCGCTACCAAAAATAAGGGAGATCTGACCATGGGCGATGCCGCGACGCGGCCGACGGCTTTTCTGCCGGCCGACTGGACGACGGCGACCCTGGTCGGGCGGATCCTGACGCGGGCCGGTCCGACGCCGGTGCTGTGCCGCAACGGCCGACTCTTCGACGTCTCGCGGGGGTCGCCGACCGTCGCCGACCTGATGAACGCCTGGCCGGTGGAGATCGCCGGCCGCGACCTGGGCCTGATCCAGGATTTCGACTTCGAGGCCCAGCCGCTGCTGGCGCCCATCGATCTGCAGTGCGTGAAGGCGGCGGGTGTGACCTTCGCGGTTTCGGCCGTGGAGCGGGTGATCGAGGAGCGGGCCCGGGGCGACGCCGCCAAGGCCGAGGAGATCCGGGGCGCCCTGCGCGACCGGGTCGGCGCCGACATCCGCTCGGTGGTCCCGGGCACGGAAGAGGCCGCCCGGCTGAAGGCCGCCCTGATCGCCGACGGGCTCTGGTCGCAGTACCTGGAGGTCGCCATCGGCCCCGACGCCGAAATCTTCACCAAGGCCCCGGTGCTGTCGGCTGTAGGCCACGGCGCGCGGATCGGCGTGCGCTCGGATTCGGCCTGGAACAATCCGGAGCCGGAGGTGGTCCTGGTCTGCGACCGCCAGGGCCGCGCCCTGGGCGCCACGCTCGGCAACGACGTGAACCTGCGCGACTTCGAGGGCCGCAGCGCCCTCCTGCTCGGCAAGGCCAAGGACAACAACGCCTCGTGCGCGCTGGGGCCCTTCATCCGCCTCTTCGATGAGGGTTTCACCATCGACGACGTGCGCGGCGCCGAGGTCGACCTGGAGATCCAGGGCCCCGACAACTACCGGCTGGAGGGCCGCAGCTCGATGGACCAGATCAGCCGCGACCCGCTGGAACTGGTCCGCCAGGCGATGAGCGAGCACCAGTACCCGGACGGCTTCGTGCTGTTCTGCGGCACCCTGTTCGCGCCCACCCAGGATCGGGACGCTCCGGGCCAGGGCTTCACCCACAAGGTCGGCGACGTGGTGCGGGTCTCGAGCCCTCGCCTCGGCGTCCTGGAAAACGAGGTGACGACCTCGAAGGCCGCCCCGCCGTGGACGTTCGGCGTGGGCGACCTGATGCGTAACCTGGCCGGACGCGGCCTGCTTACGGCGGAGGCCGCGCAATGACCGACATCCCCACGGCCACCCTGGCCCAGTACATCGGCGGGGAGCGGGTGGCCGCCGAGGCGCCGGAAGAGAGCCTCAACCCCTCCAACACCGCCGACGTGGTGGCCCGTGTCCCCCGGGGCGGCGAGGCCGAGGTGGACGCCGCCGTCGCCGCGGCCAAGGGCGCGTTCCCGGCCTGGTCGGAGGCCTCTCCCGAGGTCCGCTCGGACCTGCTGGACAGGGTGGGCGACACCATCCTGAAGCGCCGCGAGGAGCTGGGCCGGTTGCTGTCGCGCGAGGAGGGCAAGACCCTGCCCGAGGGCATCGGCGAGACGGTCCGGGCCGGCCGCATTTTCAAGTACTTCGCCGGCGAGGCCCTGCGCCGCCACGGCCAGAACCTGGACTCGGTCCGGCCCGGCGTGGAGATCCAGACCTACCGCCAGGCGGTGGGCGTCTTCGGCCTCATCACCCCCTGGAACTTCCCCATCGCCATCCCCGCATGGAAGACGGCGCCGGCGCTGGCGTTCGGCAACACCGTGGTGATCAAGCCGGCCGGTCCGACGCCGGCCATCGCCGCGGCGCTCGCGGACATCATCTACGAATGCGGCGCGCCCGCCGGCGTCTTCAACATGATCTTCGGTCCGGGCTCGATGGGCGCGAAGCTGGTCGAGCACAGGGACGTGGACGGGGTCTCGTTCACCGGCTCCCAGACGGTGGGCGCCAGCGTCGCCGAGGCGGCCATGAGGCGCCAGGCGCGGGTGCAGCTCGAGATGGGCGGCAAGAACCCGCTCGTCGTGCTGGACGACGCCGACCTCGACCGGGCGGTGATGGTGGCCCTGGACGGCAGCTTCTACGCCACCGGCCAGCGCTGCACGGCCTCCAGCCGGATCATCGTGACCGAGGGCATCCACGATCGCTTCGTGAGGGCGCTGGCCGAGAAGGTCGCGGCGCTGAAGGTCGGCGACGCGCTCGATCCGGCGACCCAGATGGGCCCGGCGGTCAGCGAGGCCCAGCGCGAGACCAGCTACAAGTACATCGACATCGCCAAGGCCGAAGGCGGCCGGGTGGTGACGGGCGGCGGGCGGCTCCAACTGGAGAACCCCGGCTGGTGGGTCCAGCCCACCCTGATCGTCGACACCCACAAGGACATGCGGATCAATTGCGAGGAGGTCTTCGGGCCCGTGGCCAGCACCGTGCGCGTGAAGGACTATGACGAGGCCCTGGCGCTCGCCAACGACGGAGACTTCGGCCTCTCGGCGGGCATCGTGACCACCTCGCTGAAATACGCCCGCGACTTCCAGCGGCGGGTGAAGGCCGGGATGGTGATGGTCAACCTGCCGACCGCCGGCGTCGACTACCACGTGCCCTTCGGCGGCATCCGGAAGTCGAGCTACGGCGCCCGCGAGCAGGGCTTCGCCGCCGTCGAGTTCTACACCCAGCAGAAGACGGCCTACTCGTGGGCGTGAACTCGGCGATCTATCCCAGCCTGAAGGGGAAGCGCGTCGTCGTCACCGGCGGCGGCTCGGGCATCGGCGCGGGCCTCGTGGAGGCCTTCGTGCGCCAGGGCGCCGAGGTGCACTTCATGGACGTCCTGGAGACCGAGTCCGAAGCCCTGGCCGAGCGCCTGGCCGAGGGCGGAGCCCGGCCGACGTTCCACCGCTGCGACCTGACGGACGCCGGCGCCATCGCGGCCTGCTTCGAGAAGATCGGGCCCGTCGACATCCTGGTGAACAACGCCGGCAACGACGACCGCCATACCCTGGACGAGGTGACGCCGGAGTACTTCGACGACCGGATAGCGGTGAACCTCCGGCACATGGTGTTCTGCACCAAGGCCGTGGTCCCAGCCATGAAGGCCGCCGGGCGTGGCGTGATCGTCAACTTCGGCTCGATCTCCTGGCACCTCGGCCTGCCCGACCTCGTGCTCTACGAGACGGCCAAGGCAGGCATCGAGGGCATGACCCGGGCGCTGGCCCGGGAGCTGGGGCCGTTCGGCATCCGGGTGACCTGCGTGGCGCCCGGCAACGTGCGCACGCCGCGCCAGATGAAGTGGTACACGCCCGAGGGCGAGGCCGAGATCGTGGCCCAGCAGTGCCTGAAGGACCGCATCGAGCCGGCCGACGTGGCGGCGCTGGTGCTGTTCCTGGCCTCGGACGACGCGCGGATGTGCACGGGCCACGAGTACTGGATCGACGCGGGCTGGAGGTAGGACCATGTCGGGCGAGCCGGAGTGCGTGCTGAGGGCGGACGCCGAGCTCGGCGAAGGCCCGGTCTGGCTGGCGGAGGACGACGCCGTCTGGTTCGTCGACATCAAGGGCAAGCGCATCCACCGCTATGAGCCGGTGACGGGGGCGGCCTGGAGCTGGGCGGCGCCCGACCAGGTGGGCTTCATCGTCCCCGTGCGCGGCGGCGGCTGGATCGCGGGCCTCAAGACCGGCCTGCACCGCTTCGACCCCAGGAGCGGCCGCTTCGACCTGATGGCGACGATCGAGGACCCGAAGCTGGACAACCGCCTCAACGACGGCTTCGTCGACGAGAAGGGCCGGCTCTGGTTCGGCTCGATGCACGACGGCGAGAAGAACCTGACGGGGGCGCTCTACCGCCTGGACGGCGCGGGCCTGAAGCGCTGCGACACCGGCTACTGCATCACCAACGGCCCGGCCATGAGCCCGGACGGCCGCACGCTCTACCACACCGACACCCTGCTCAAGACGATCTACGCCTTCGACGTGGCCGCCAACGGCGAACTCTCGAACCGGCGGGTGTTCGTCCGGATTGAGGAGGGCGGCGGCTATCCCGACGGCCCAGCGGTGGACGTGGAGGGCTGCCTCTGGACCGGCCTCTTCGCCGGCCGCCACGTGCGGCGCTATTCGCCGAAGGGCGAGCTGATCGGGAAGGTGGAGTTCCCGGTCGCCAACATCACCAAGATCGCCTTCGGCGGCGACGACCTGAAGACCATGTACGCCACCACGGCCTGGAAGGGCCTCTCGGCCAAGGAGCGCGAGGCCCAGCCGCTGGCCGGCGGCCTCTTCCGGTTCGAGGTGGACACGCCCGGCCTGCCGCAGCACCAATTCGCCCATGCCTGATCGCACGCCGGCCCGCCCGTTCCGGTCCCGGGAGTGGTTCGCCGCGCCCGGACGCTCCGACATGACCGCGCTCTACCTCGAGCGCTTCATGAACTACGGGATCACGCCCGAGGAGCTGCAGTCGGGGCGGCCCATCATCGGCATCGCCCAGACGGGCTCGGACCTGTCGCCCTGCAACCGCATCCACCTGGACCTCGCCCGGCGGGTCCGCGACGGCATCCGCGACGCGGGCGGGATCGCCATGGAGTTCCCGGTCCATCCGATCTTCGAGAACTGCCGGCGCCCGACCGCGGCGCTGGACCGCAACCTGGCCTACCTGGGCCTCACCGAGATCCTCTACGGCTACCCCATCGACGCCGTGGTGCTGACCACGGGCTGCGACAAGACCACGCCCAGCGGGATCATGGCCGCCTCGACCGTGGACATCCCGGCCATCGTGCTCTCGGGCGGACCCATGCTGGACGGCTGGCACGAGGGCGAACTGGTCGGCTCGGGCACGGTGATCTGGCGCAGCCGGCGCAAGCTGGCCGCCGGCGAGATCACCGAAGAGGAGTTCCTGGCCAGGGCCACCGCCTCGGCGCCGTCGGCCGGCCACTGCAACACCATGGGCACCGCCTCGACCATGAACGCCGTGGCCGAGGCCCTGGGCCTGTCGCTGACCGGCTGCGCGGCGATCCCGGCGCCCTATCGCGAGCGGGGACAGATGGCCTACGAGACTGGCCGCCGGATCGTGGACATGGCCTACGAGGACCTGCGCCCCTCGAAGGTGCTGGACCGCCGGGCCTTCCTGAACGCCATCAAGGTGGTGAGCGCGCTGGGCGGCTCATCCAACGCCCAGCCGCACATCGTGGCCATGGCCCGCCACGCGGGCGTGGAGCTGTCGCACGACGACTGGATGACCCACGGCTACGACGTGCCCCTGCTGGTCAACATGCAGCCCGCGGGCAAGTACCTGGGCGAGCGGTTCCATCGGGCCGGCGGCGTGCCCGCGGTGATGTGGGAACTGCTGAAGGCCGGGGCGATCGACGGCGGCGGCCTGACGGTCACCGGCCGGACGATGGCGCAGAACCTGGAGGGCCGCGAGGCGACCGACCGCGAGGTCATCACGCCCTATGACGCGCCGTTGAAGGAACGCGCGGGCTTCCTGGTGCTGAAGGGCAACCTATTCGACTTCGCCATCATGAAGACGAGCGTGATCTCCGAGGAGTTCCGGGCGCGCTACCTGTCGGAGCCCGGCCGCGAGGGCGTCTTCGAGGCGAAGGCGGTCGTCTTCGACGGCTCGGACGACTACCACCACCGGATCAACGACCCGGCGCTCGGCATCGACGAGCGGACCATCCTGGTGATCCGGGGCTCGGGCCCGCTGGGCTGGCCCGGCTCGGCCGAGGTGGTGAACATGCAGCCGCCGGACGCCCTCATCCAGAAGGGGATTTCCAGCCTGCCGACCCTCGGCGACGGGCGCCAGTCGGGCACCTCGGACAGCCCCTCGATCCTCAACGCCTCGCCCGAGAGCGCGGCGGGCGGGGGCTTGGCCTGGCTGCGCACGGGCGACGTCATCAGAATCGACCTGAACGCCGGGACCTGCGACGCCCTGGTGGACGCGGCCGAGATCGCCCGCCGCAGGGCCGAGGCGCCGCCGCCCGTTCCTGAGAGCCACACGCCCTGGGAAGAGATCTACCGCGAGAAGACCGGCCAGCTCGCCGAGGGCGCCGTGCTTGAGGTGGCTGTGAAGTACCGGGGCGTCTCGGCCAGGACGCCGCGCCACAACCACTAGTTTTTCCGTGGGCAGGCCGAACCAACGGGCTTGACCATGATACCGCTATCATTAAGGCTGCGCGCCGAGAGGTCCGTCAGAGACCGGGGAAGAACCATGGGCCACGCGCCCGCCAGGGAGGTCATCCAGTGTCGACCACAGAGAGCACGCCCGTGAACGGGCTGGCCGGAACGGGCGCGGCCGCCCGCGTGAACATGGCCTTCATCGGGGCCATCGTCGCCGTCGCCACCATCGGCGGCTTCATGTTCGGCTACGACAGCGGTGTCATCAACGGCACCCAGGACGGCATCGAGCGGGCCTTCAACCTCAGCAAGCTGGGCACCGGCTTCAACGTCGGCGCGATCCTGCTGGGCTGCGCCGCCGGGGCTTTCGCCGCAGGCCGGCTGGCCGACCGGATCGGCCGCCGCAGCGTGATGATGATCGCCGCCGTGCTGTTCGTCCTCAGCGCGCTGGGCACCGGCGCGGCGGACTCCTCGGCGGTGTTCATCGTCTTCCGGATCATCGGCGGCCTGGGCGTCGGCGCGGCCAGCGTGCTGTCGCCCGTCTACATCAGCGAGGTGACGCCCGCGTCCATCCGCGGCCGGCTCTCCAGCGTCCAACAGATCATGATCATCACCGGCCTGACGGGGGCGTTCGTCGCCAACTACGTCCTGGCCGCGACGGCGGGCGGGTCCACCGCCGAGTTCTGGCTGGGCTATCCCGCCTGGCGCTGGATGTTCTGGATGCAGGTGATCCCCGCCAGCATCTTCTTCCTGACCCTGCTGATGATCCCCGAGAGCCCGCGCTACCTGGTGGTGAAGGGCCGCGACGAAGCCGCCCAAGCGGTGCTCGCGAAGCTGTTCGGGGACGCCGAGGCCCGCCGCAAGGTGGACGAGATCCGCGCCTCGCTGGCGGCCGACCACCACCGCCCGAGCCTCAGGGATTTGGTCGACAAGACCACCGGCAAGATCCGCCCGATCGTGTGGACCGGCATCGGTCTGGCGGTCTTCCAGCAGCTCGTCGGCATCAACGTCGTCTTCTACTACGGCGCGGTGCTCTGGCAGTCGGTGGGCTTCTCGGAAGACGACGCGCTGAAGATCAACATCCTCTCCGGCTCGCTCTCGATCCTGGCGTGCCTGGCGACGATCATGCTGATCGACCGGATCGGCCGGAAGCCGCTGCTGCTGATCGGCTCGGCGGGCATGGCGCTGACCCTGACCGTGTTGGCCGGCGTCTTCTCGACCGCCAGCATGGTGGACGGCGCCTTGCACCTCTCGGACGGGGCGGGCCTCGTCGCGCTGATCTCGGCCAACGCCTATGTGGTCTTCTTCAACCTGAGCTGGGGCCCGGTGATGTGGGTCATGCTGGGCGAGATGTTCCCGAACCAGATCCGCGGCTCGGGGCTGGCGGTGGCGGGCTTCGCCCAGTGGACGGCCAACTTCGCGATCAGCGTCAGCTTCCCGGCGCTGGCCGCCTCGCTCGGCCTGCCGATCACCTACGGCTTCTACGCGGTGAGCGCGCTCGTCTCGCTGTTCTTCGTCCGGGCCATGGTGAAGGAGACCCGCGGGCGCGAGCTCGAGGACATGGTCGGCTAGGCCGGCGCCGGGACCGTGCGCACCGTCAAGGCGCTCCGCTGGTGGATCGTCGCGCTCGTCATGCTGGGCGCGATGCTCAACTACCTGACGCGGGCCACCATGGGCGTGGCCGCGCCCACCATGCTGACGGACCTGTCCATCAGCGAGCGCGAGTACGGCTGGATCACCGGCGCCTTCCAGGCCGGGATCATGCTCCAGCCGGCGGTGGGCTACGTCCTCGACACCCTCGGGCTCAGGACCGGCCTCGCCATCTTCGCCGGGGCCTGGTCGGCGATCTCGATCGCCCACGGGTTCGCCAGCACCTGGCCCGCCTTCGCGGCCCTGCGCGGCCTGCTGGGGTTCGCGGAGGGCTCGGCCAACCCGGCGGGGATGAAGGTGGTGGCCACCTGGTTTCCCGCCCGGGAGCGTGGCTTCGCGGGCGGGGTCTACAACATCGGCGCCTCGTTCGGGACCATGCTGGCCCCGCCGCTGGTGGCCTGGGCGATCCTGGCCTTCAACTGGCGGGCGGCGTTCGTCATCACCGGCCTGATCGGGGCGGTCTGGGTCGTGCTGTGGCTGTGGGGGTTCCATCCGCCGCAGGCGCATCCGCGGCTCTCGGCGGAGGAGCGCGAACACATCGCCGCCGGCCAGGAGGCGGACCTGGACGCGGACGGCGCCAAGCCGTCGATATGGAAACTGCTGGGCCGGCGGGACTTCTGGGGCATCGCGCTGCCCCGGATGCTGGCCGATCCCACCTGGGGCACGCTGTCGTTCTGGATCCCACTCTACCTCGTCCAGACGCGCGGCTTCGACCTCAAGCAGATCGCCATGTTCGCGTGGCTGCCGTTCCTGGCCGCCGACCTGGGCTGCCTGTTCGGGCCGACGGTGGTGGAGTTCCTCCAGCGGCGGGGCGTCAGCCTGATCAACGCCCGCCGCGGCGCCTTCACGCTCGGCGCACTGATGATGACGGGCATGGTGTTCGTGGGCCGCGTGGAGAGCCCCTATGCCGCCATCGCGCTGCTCTGCCTGGGCGGCTTCGCCCACCAGACGCTGTCGGTGACGGTGATCACCATGGCTTCCGACCTCTTCAAGCGCAGCGAGGTGGCGACCGTGGCCGGCATGGCCGGGACCTTCGGCAACCTGGGGGTCCTCGTCTTCTCGCTGCTGATCGGGGGTCTCGTCGCAACCGTCGGCTACGACCCGTTCTTCGTGGCGCTGGGCCTCTTGGACCTGGCCGGCGCCGTGATCCTCTGGACCCTGGTGCGCGACCGGAAGGCGGCCCGTCGCGTCTCCGAACTGCCGGCGCTGTGAGGATACGCAATCCGATCCTTCGGGGCTTCAACCCCGACCCCTCTATCGTCCGAGTGGGCGGGGACTACTATATCGCCACCTCGACCTTCGAGTGGTTCCCGGGCGTGCAGATCCACCACTCGCGCGACCTTAAGAACTGGCGCCTGGCGGCGCGGCCGCTGAACCGGCCGAGCCAGCTCGACATGCGGGGCGATCCGGACTCCTGCGGCGTCTGGGCGCCGTGCCTGACCTACGCCGACGGGCTGTTCCATCTCGTCTACACCGACGTGAAGCGCTACGGCCGGACCACGGTGGGCGGGGCCTCGGGCGCCTCGCTTCGGGACTTCCACAACTATCTGGTGACCTCGGAGACCATCGAGGGCGACTGGTCCGACCCCGTCCATCTGAACTCCAGCGGCTTCGACCCCTCGCTGTTCCACGACGCGGACGGGCGGAAGTACCTGCTGAACCAGCTCTGGGACCATCGGCCGGGGCGGAACCGCTTCGCCGGCATCGTCGCCCAGGAGTATTCCACCGCCGAGCGCCGGCTGGTCGGCGAGCGCCGCGTGATCTTCGAGGGCACGGCGCTGGGGCTGACCGAGGCGCCGCACCTTTACCGGCGGGACGGCTGGTATTGGCTGGTCACCGCCGAGGGCGGCACGGGCTGGGGCCATGCGGTGACGCTGGCGAGGTCGCGGGATCTCTGGGGCCCCTACGAGGTGCATCCGGACGGGCCGGTGCTGACGGCGCGCGACCGACCCGACGCGCCGCTGCAGCGGGCGGGCCACGCCGACCTCTTGGAGACGCCGGACGGGCGGACCTGGGCGGTCTACCTGTGCGGGCGGCCGCTGCCGAACCGGGGCCGCTGCACCCTGGGCCGCGAGACGGCGATCCAGGAACTCGCCTGGGACGAGGACGGCTGGCTGCGCACGCTGGACGGCCAAGGTGCGCCCGAGCTGGAGGTCGAGGGGTCGGACCTTTCCGAGGCGCCGTTCCAGGCCGATCCGGTTCGCCGCGACTTCCATGGCCCCGCGCTGCCGCCCGAGTTCCAGTGGCTGCGGACGCCCTATCCCGACGAAATCTTCAGCCTGAGGGCGCGGCCGGGCGTCCTGCGCCTGTTCGGTCGCGAGAGCCTCGGCAGCCTGTTCACCCAGGCCCTTGTGGCGCGCAGGTGGCAGGCGCACTGCTTCTCGGCGGCCACGCGGATGGAGTTCGAGCCCCAGCACTTCCAGCAGGCGGCGGGGCTGGTCTGCTACTACAACGCCGCCAAGTTCCACTACCTGATGGTCACCCACGACGCGGACCTCGGCCGCTGCCTGCAGGTCATGTCGGCCCTGCCGGATTCGCCGCAGGCCGACGCCTTCACCAGGCCGGTGGCGATCCCGGCGGGTCCCGTCGAACTGCGGGTCGAGGTGGACTACGAGCGCCTGCGGTTCGGCTGGCGCGCAGGCGAGGGCGCCTGGACCTGGCTGCCGGAGGTGTTCGACGCGAGCATCCTGTCGGACGAGGCCACGGCGCCCGGCCAGCCGAACTTCACCGGGGCCTTCGTCGGCGTCTGCTGCCAGGACACCTCGGGCGCGGGCCGGCCGGCCGACTTCGCCTGGTTCGACTACGCCGAACGGGACTACCGCGCCGATCCCACGGCCTGAGCTACAGCGGCGCCGTCAGGTCGCGGACCGGCCTGCCGTTCACTTGGACGTTGGTCAGCTTCAGCCCCTGGACGTGCCGGACGATGGAGGGCTCGGCCACGCCCTGGAAGTCGCAGTCCACGATGCGGACGTCGCGGACCGGCGCGCCGGGCAGGCCCTGGAGGTCCACGGCCCAGCGGCTCTTGCCGCTGCGGACGTTCTCGATCAGCACGTCGCGCAGCACCGGCCGGAAGCGGCCGTTCGCGCCTTCCTCGTAGTTGAAGTCGACGGTGACGACCGCGCGGCGGACCTGGCCCACGTCGAGGTTCCGGTAGCGGACCCGCTCGACGATCCCGCCCCGCAGGGCGTTGTTCTTGAAGCGGATGGCGTGGTCGAGGTCGGGGCTGTCGAGCCTGCAGTTCTCGGCGAAGACGTTGCGCACGTGGCCCGAGATCTGGCTGCCGATGGTGATCCCGCCGTGGCCGTCGGCCATGCGGCAGTTGCGGATGACCACGTTCTCGCACGGGACGCCCACGCGCCGGCCGTCCTCGTTTCGGCCCGAGTTCAGCGCGATGCAGTCGTCGCCGGTTGAGAAGAAGCAGTCCTCGATGAGCACGTCCTTGCAGCTCTCGGGATCGCAGCCGTCGTTGTTCGGGCCGTGGCTGTTGATGTCGAGCCGACGGATGGTGACGTTTTCGCAGAGCACCGGGTGGACTTGCCAGAAGGGCGAGCGGCGGAGGCTCACGCCTTCGATCAGTACGTTCTTGCACCGGTAGGGCTGGATGAACGGCGGGCGCAGGTAGCTTCCCTCGCCGAAGCGCCGCTCGGCGACCGGCGTGCGGTCCTCGGCCATCTGGAAGAGGCGGGCGCGGGCCGGGCGCTGGTCGGGCAAGCCGTCCGTCCAGCCGTGCTGGTTCTGCTTCCAGGGACCCTTCCAGGTCCACCAGTGCTCGCGGGAGCACTGGCCGTCGAGGACGCCCTCGCCGGTGACGGCGATGTTCTCCTGCTCGAAGGCGTAGACGAACGGCGAATAGTTCATCAGCTCCACGCCTTCCCAGCGGGTGAAGACGAGGGGCAGGTAGGCCCTGGGGTCCGTCTTGAACCGCACCGTCGCGCCCTTGGCGAGATGCAGGTTCACGTGGCTCTTCAGATGGATCGGGCCGGTCAGGAAGTCGCCCGGCGGGACCACCACGCGCCCGCCGCCGGCGGCGTTGGCGGCCGAGATGGCCTGGGCGAAGGCGTCGGACGAATCCGCCACGCCGTCGGGGTCGGCGCCGAAGTCGGTGATCGGGAAATCGCGGTCGGGGAAGATCGGCGGGCGGATGCGCGCGACGATGGCGGCGGCTTCGTCCCAGTCGCCCGCCCGGTCCCTGGCGGCGGCGGGAAACGCGGTCAGGGCGGCGCCCGCCCACAGGATCTCGCGGCGGCTGATCATGCCCGTGCTCCGGAAAAGAAGAGGCCGGGCGGCGGGGGAGGCCCGCCCGGCCCAGGACTTCAGAAGCTGTAGCGAGCCCCGAAGTAGAACTGGCGGCCGAAGTGGTGGTTGGTCCACACGCGCTTCGCATCCGTGTCGTTGAACTGCCGGCTCTCCTCGTCGGTGAGGTTGAGGGCCTCGAGCGTCAGGCGCAGCTTCTCGGTGAGCTGGTAGGACACATTGGCGTCCACCGTGGTCGTGGCCGGCACCCAGTCGGCGTCCTGGTAGTCCTGGCGACGGCCGGTGGTCAGGTTGCCCTGGTTCCCGGACGGCACGGCGAACAGGTACTTGCTGCGGTGGGACAGCGAGACCCGCGCGCTGAACTTCTGGTCCTCGTAGAAGAGGGTCGCGTTATAGGCGTTCTTCGAGACGTTGGTCGGCCGGTTCTCGAGCGTGAGGTTGGCCGGGCAGACGTTGTTCACCGGCGTGCCGGCGCAGAAGATCGAGGTGCCCTTCACGTAGGTGTAGTTGAAGAGCGCGCCGAAGTTGCCCGCCCATTCCGGCGCGCCGAAGCGGTCCACCAGGAAGGTGAAGGGCTGCTGCACGTTCAGCTCGAAGCCCTTGTAGGGATCGCCGCCCTTGGTGTTGATCGTGGTGGTGAAAGACGCCTCGTCGCTGGGCGTGCGGCCGGTGCCCGCCAGCAGCGAATCCGGCAGGCCGAAGGACGAGAAGGGACCGGTCAGGCGGACGGTGGTGAAGTCCGTCTTGAAGTCCTTGATGAAGAAGCCGAGCGCCACCAGCGAATTGCCGCCGGGGTACCACTCGAACGACAGGTCGTAGGTGTTGGCCTTGGCGGGCTTCAGGAACGGGTTGCCGGCGGTGATGGTCAGGTTGCCGGTGGTGTTGACCGTGCCGCCGGGGTTCAGGGCGGCCAGGCCCGGGCGCACCATCACCTTGGCGGCGGCGGCGCGGACCAGGAAGCTGTCGGTCACCTCGGCGACGACGTTCGCGGCCGGCAGCCACTCGTCGTAGGTGTTGTCGATGGTCACCAGGTCCGGGACGGTTCCGGTCGGCGTGGTCAGGGTGCGGTAACCCTTGGACGTCAGATCGGTGTCGACGTAGCGCACGCCGAAGTCGCCCCGCAGCCGCCAGGGCAGGACGTCGGTGTCGAAGTCCACCTGAGCGTAGTAGGCCTGGCTCTCCTCGGTGATGTTCCGGAAGCTGCCGCGGGCGTTGGTGTTTTCGATGCCCTGGAGCGCGAAGGTCCCGGTGTTGGAATAGATGCCGTAGGCCTGGGCCACGGCGTCGAAGTCCGGGATCACCCAGCCGCTCGGGACCCCGTCGCCGGACAGGCCCTTGCCGAAGCCGGTGAGCTGCTCCGAGAGCGAGGCCATGTTCGAGCCGCTGGGCATGGCCGGGATGCCGAACTCGGTGGCCCGGCGGTATTCCTGGCCGTCGTTCTCGTACTTCTTCCAGGTCGCGCCGACCCGGAGCTTGAAGGTCTCGTTGGCCTGCCACTCGATGTCGCCGGCGGCGATGTCGAAGCTGTTCTGCACGAACTGCGGACGCAGCCGGATTTCGCTCGGCCGGACCGTCCCGTTGGCGTTCGCGTTGGTGAAGGTGAACGCGTTCGGATCGGTGACGTCGAAGCCCCAGGTGATGTTCGGCAGCAGGGGATTGTCGCGCGCGTCGTAGACCCAGCCGTCCTGGTTGGCGCGGTCGAAGGTGATGGTGGTCTGGATGGGATTCTTGAAGCTGGACTTCGAGGTCCCCCACATGCCGCTGATCTTGAGGTTGTCGGTCAGCTCGTGCGAGCCCGACAGGCTGTACTGGCTGAAGATGGTCTCCAGCTTGTCTTCGCGGCTCTCGATGCGGATGTCGACGTTGTCGAACACGCCGTAGGTGAGGGTGCCGTTCGCGTCGGTCTCGTAGACGCGCGGGATCATGTACGCCTTGCCGAACTCGGGGCTGCTGGCGTTGCGGCTGAAGGAGATGGCCTCGAGGTAGTTCTCGGTCCGGTGGGATTTGTAGTCCGAGTAGAGGTAGTCGAAGTTGATCAGCGTCCGGTCGGTGGGCTTCCACTGCAGCGAGCCGGTGATCCCCAGGCGCTTCTGGTCGTAGTCGAGGCGGGCGTAGCGCGGGATGCGCGGATGCCAGCTCCCCGGGTCGGATGCGCGCTGGTAGGCGGCGATGGCCTCGGGCGTGGCGGGAATGCGCGGATCGCCCGTGAAGCAGTTGGCGGCCGAAGAGCCCGCGGCCGCCGTCGTGGGATTGAACTGCTGGCCGGCGGCCGTGGGGTTGGTGTCGTAGCCGAGCGGGCTGCACCAGCCGCCGTTGGACGTGCCCTCGGCCCAACGCACCGTGTTGAAACCCTCCTCGCGCACGCCGCGCTCGGAATAGGCGACGGAGACCAGGACGCCGAACGTGTCGTCCAGGAAGGTTTTGGAGAACAGGCCCGCCACGCGCGGGTCCCAGCTCTTGGAGAGGTCGTTGTAGCCGCCCTGGGCCGACAGGCTCAGGACCTGGTCCTTGCCGAAGTCGAAGGGCCGCGACGTCCGCAGGTCGACGGTGGCGCCCAGCGAGCCTTCCTCGACGCTGGCCGAGGCGGTCTTGCGGACCTCCAGGCTGTTGAAGAGCTCGGAGGCGAAGACGTTGAAGTCGAACTGGCGGGCGCGGTTGGCGCCGCCGTCGGCGTCGGAGCCGCCGGTGGTGGTCAGGGCCTCCATGCCGTTGATCCGGACGCGGGTGGAGCCCGGCCCCAGACCGCGGACGGTGATGTTGCGGCCCTCGCCGGCTGAGCGGGTGATG
Source organism: Phenylobacterium sp. (assembly GCF_046463815.1). Lineage (GTDB taxonomy): Bacteria > Pseudomonadota > Alphaproteobacteria > Caulobacterales > Caulobacteraceae > Phenylobacterium. Next base: position 125,616 of record NZ_JBKBRO010000002.1, read on the forward strand.
GCCACGCCCGGGATGCGCTGGAGCGACTCCGCCAGGTTGTTGTCGGGGAACTTGGCGATGTCCTCGGCCTTGATCGCATCGACCACGCCGGATTCCTGCCGCTTCACCGCGATGGCGCTCTGGATGGCCGCGCGGAAGCCGGTGACCACGACCTCCTCGACTTCGGCGGACTGCCCCGAGGGGGATTGGGCAAGGGCCGGGCCGGCGACGCCGACCGAAAGGCCCAGAATGGACGCGCCGCAGATCAGCGAGCGCAGACGGGTGTCGCCCGTTCGCACCATCGATTCTTCCTCCCCTTCCGCCCGATGGACTCGAGCGTCGCCGTCGATGCGGCTTCTGGTTCCCCGACCCGGCGCATTGCAATGACACCGGTGTCATATTAGCCTGCGATGACCCGCGGAAAGCGGGCTCAACCAGAGGTCTGGAGGAAACATGCCTGTCGCTGACACCGGTGTCAACAACACCCGGGGCGCGCCGGGCGGCTATCCCCGGCGCCCGAACCCGGTGTTCTCGAGCGAATACGCCCACGTCCGCCATGTGCTGATCGAGGCGCGCCGGGAGGCAGGCATGAGCCAGCGGGCGCTCGCCGCGCGTCTCGACAAGGCGGGTTCGCACATCGCTATGATCGAACGCGGCCAGCGCCGGGTGGACCTGCTGGAGTTCTGCCGCATCGCCGAATGCCTGGGGCTGCCGGCCGAGGAGCTGGTGCGGCGGATCGAGCGGCGGCTGCGGGCCGCTCAGGCCGCCAGCGCGGTTCGGGAATCGCGCGCCAGGGCCTCGTAGGCGCGCGCCACGGCGGCCCGGAACCTCGGGTCGGCCGCCAGCGCGGGCGGGAAGACCTCGGCCAGGGCCAGGAAGCGGTCCACGGGGTCGCCAACGTCGTTCGCGACCTCGTTCAGCCTGACCGCCAGCGGATCGACGATGGGGACGCCCGCCGCCGTCTGGCGCAGGACGAAGCCGATCCAGGCCGCGACGCCGACGGCCAGGCGGTCCACGGGGCGGCCGGCGGCCAGGGCCTCGGAGGCGGTCTCCAGCAGCCGGAAGCGCAGCTTCTGGGAGCCATCCCAGGCGATCTGGGACAGGCGGTGGACGATGGCCGGGTTGCGGAAGCGGTCCAGCACCTGGCCGATGTAGGCGGGGACGTCGAGCTCGGGGGCGTGGAGGGTCGGCGCCACGTCCTCCCGCATCATCCGCTCCACGAACCGCGCCAGCGCTGGATCGCCCATGGACTCGAAGACCGTCTCATGGCCCAGCGCCAGGCCCACATAGGCGAGGGTGGAGTGGGCGCCGTTCAGCAGGCGCAGCTTGGCGCGTTCGAACGGGGCGACCTCACGCGCCACGGTCACGCCGGCGGCGGCGAAGGCCTCGGCGTCGGCGCCCAGGCGATCCTCGATCACCCATTGGACGAACCGCTCGCGCTGGATCGGCCAGGCGTCCTCCAGGCCGAGCACGCCCGCGACCTCGTCCCGCAGGGCGTCGTCGGTGGCCGGGGTGATGGAGTCCACCATGCTGGACGGGAAGGCGGCCTCGCCCTCGATCCAGCGGGCGAGGTCGGCGTCGCCCCGCGCCTGGGCGAACTGGACCACGGCCCGGCGCAGCTTCACGCCGTTGTCCGAGAGGTTGTCGCAACTGATGGCGGTGAAGGGCGCGAGGCCCGCCGCGCGCCGCCGGCGCAGGGCCTCGGCGATCCAGCCCGGCAGGCTGACGGGCCGCTCGGGAGCTTCGAGATCGCGGCGGATGTCGGGGTGGCCCAGGTCGAGCTCGCCCGCCGTCGTCAGGCAATAGCCCTTCTCGGTCACCGTGGCGGTGACGAAGCGGACGTCCGGCGAGACGAGGCGACGGAAGACAGCCTCCGGGTCCTGGGGCGCGACGAGCGCCTCGCGGATGGCGCCGATCACCCGATAGGTCGGCTGGGCCTCGCGCTCGACCAGGGTGTAGAGGCCGTCCTGGGGCGCCAGCGCGTCGCGCATGTCGGGGGTGCGCAGCGAGACGGCGCAGACGCCGAAGTCCGGGCGGCGCCCCAGCATCCCGTCGAAGTAGAAGGCCTGGTGGGCGCGGTGGAAGGCGCCCGGGCCGAAGTGGACCACGCCCACCTTCACGGCGGCGCGGTCGTAGGCCGGACGGCGCACGTTCGCGGGGACCTGCGCCAAGGTGGCGTCGGACAGGCGCTTCACAGGGTCACTCCGCGCTTCCAGAGGGCGATCTCGCGTTCGCCGTTCTCTTCGGCGCGGGTGGCCTGGCCGGAGGCGGCGGCCAGCACCAGGTCCATCAGCCGGTCGGCGGCGGCCTCGGGCGCTTCGCCCGACAGGACCCGGCCCGCGTCGAAGTCGATCCAGTGCGGCTTGCGCTGGGCGAGGCTGGAGTTGGTGGCGATCTTGAGCGTCGGCGCGGGGAAGCCGAGCGGGGTGCCGCGTCCGGTGGTGAAGAGGATCACGGTCGCGCCGGCGGCGGTGAGCGCGGTCGACGAGACCGCGTCGTTGCCCGGCGCCTCCAGGAGCGCCACGCCCGGCGCGTGCGCCCGGCCGCCATAGCGGATGACCTCGGTGACGGGACCGCGGCCGGCCTTCTGCACGGCGCCCAGGGACTTTTCCTCCAGGGTGGTGATGCCGCCCTCGATGTTGCCGGGGGAGGGGTTTTCGCTGACCGGTTCGCCGTGGGCGGTGAAGTAGGCCTTGAAGTCGTTGACCACGTCGGCGACGCCCTGGAACACGGCCTCGTCGCGGGCTCTGGCCATCAGCAGGTGCTCGGCGCCGAAAATCTCGGGGATCTCGGTCAGCACCACGGTTCCGCCGGCGCCGCAGACCTTGTCGGCGATACGTCCCACCAGCGGATTGGCCGTGAGCCCCGAAAAGCCGTCCGAGCCGCCGCACTTCACGCCGATGACGAGGTCCGAGACGGGACAGGGTTCGCGGCGGCCCCGTTCGGCGATCTTCACAAGCTCCTCGACGGCCGCGAGGCCGGCCTCCAGCTCGTCCTCGGCGGACTGGGCGGTGAAGGCGCGCAGGCGTTCGCGGTCGAGGTCGGGGGCGGACTCCAGCAGGGTCGAAAGCTGGTTGCTCTCGCAGCCGAGGCCCAGGATCAGCACGCCGCCGGCGTTGGGATGGCCGGCCAGGGCGGCGATCATCGCCCGGGTGGCGTCGAGGTCGCCGCCGAGTTGGGAGCAGCCGAAGGGGTGGGTCAGCGCGAACACCCCGTCCACGCGGCCGGCGAACCGGCGCGAGGCCTCGGCGGCGATCCGCTGGGCGGTGCGGGCCACGCAGCCCACGGTGCAAAGGATCCAGATCTCGTTGCGCGTACCGACGCGGCCGGTCTTCCGCCGATAGCCCTGGAACGTCGCGCCGTCCGGCGCGGGCAGGGGTTCCGGCGGCGCGGGGCGCCAGACGTAGTCCTCATGGGCCAAGAGGGCTGTGGCGAGGTTGTGGACATGAACATGGTCGCCGGGCGCGATCGGCGCCGTGGCCCGGCCGATGGGCCAGCCGTACTTGCGCACCTCGGCCCCGGCGGGGATCGCGCGCAGGGCGACCTTGTGGCCGGCCGGAACGTGCGCCGTGAGCCGCACGCCGCCGACCGTGTCGCCCGCCCGGAGCGAGCGGACGGCGACGGCCACGTCGTCGCGTGGGTCGATGGTCAGCAGGGCGGCGGGACCGGACATCGCGAAATGGTAACCGGTGTCACCCAAACCTCAAGCGTCACGGTTGCGCCTATCGCGGAACCGGGGCCCAAGAGTATGAAAGGGCTGCGCCGCCCCGCTTCGGACGTCGCGCACGCATGGATGAAGGCCGCTTGATGAAGAAGGCGCCGCGCGCTCAGGACCAGACGACGGACGCGCCCCGGCGGCGGCCGACGATCAACGACATCGCCCGCCTGGCGGGGGTGTCGAAGAAGACCGTGTCGCGGGTGATCAACGCCTCGCCGTTCGTGCACGCCGAGACCCGCGAGCGCATCCAGGCGGTGATCGCCGAGCTGGGCTATGCGCCCGACCCCCAGGCCCGCGGCCTGGCCTACGGCCGCGCGTTCCTGATCGGCCTCGTCTACGACAACCCCAATCCGCAGTACGTCGTGAACATGCAGCTCGGCCTGCTGGACGGGATGCGCGGCTCGGGCTTCGAGCTGGTGGTCCATCCGTGCGACCGGGAGAGCCCCACCTTCCTGGAGGACCTGCGCGCCTTCGTGGAACGCCAGCGGCTGTACGGCGTGGTGTTGACGCCGTCGGTGTCGGAGGACGAGCGGGCGGCCAGGCTGATGGCCGAGATCGGGTGCGCCTACGTCCGCGTGGCCTCGGTGAGCCTGGACGCGCCCGAGCACATGATCGAGACCCGCGACCGGCTGGGCGGGCGCGAGGCGGCCGGGCACCTGGCGGACCTGGGCCACACGCGCATCGGCTTCATCTCGGGGCCGCCCTCCTTCCGCTCCTCGCACGAGCGGCGCTCGGGCTTCGAGGAGGCGCTCGCCGAACGTGGCCTGACGCTGGCCAAGTCCCATGCGCTGACGGGCGGCTACACCTTCGAGTCGGGGATCGAGCGGGGGCGCGAGCTGCTCGCCATGGACCCGCGGCCCACGGCGATCTTCGCGGCCAACGACGAGATGGCGGCGGGCGTGCTGCAGGCGGCCCGCCAGCTCGGGCTGGAAATCCCGCGCGACGTCTCGGTGGTCGGCTTCGACGACTTCCAGATCGCCTCCAGGCTCTGGCCCGCGCTGACGACCGTCCGCACCCCGACGCGCGAGATCGGCCGGCTGGCCGTGGAGCGCCTGCTGGGCCGCGACGACGACGAGCGCGACCCGAAGAAGCGCCTGCCGAGCCTGGTGGTGCGCGACTCCACCGCCCCGCCGCCAACCTAGGACTTGGGGGGCAGCGGGTAGGAGATGATGAGCGCCAGGTCCTCGTCGCCGACCTGGACCGCGCCGACGTTGGCTCCCGCGTACAGGTAGGCCGCGCCGCCCGGACCCAGCCGGCGGGTCACGCCGTCCGAGGTGACGTCCGCCTGGCCGGAGACGACGTAATAGACCTCGTCGTGATCGATCACGTGCAGCCCGATGGTCGCGCCCCGGTGCAGGACTCGCTTGCGGAACTCCATGGTCCGCCCCGGCGCGGCGTCCGAGATGCGGTAGGCGGTGCTCATCCCCTTGCCGTCGTGCGGTGGGCGTTCCTGGCGGACCACGTCGGCTTCGTTCACGAACACGGCAGGCGGCGCGGCGAGGGCCGGCGCGCCGATCGCCCAGGCGGCGAGGAGGACGGCGGCCGGCCTCATAGCCGGACGGGCTCCATCCTGGGCGTCAGCAGGTGCACGGCCAGGAGCGCCAGCAGGTAGGCCGAGGCCGCGACCACGAAGATCGGCGTGTAGGTCCCGATCTGCTCCAGCACGTAGCCGGCGTACTTCGACATCACCATGCCGCCGATGGCGCCCAGCATGCCGCCGATGCCCACGACCGAGCCCACCGCCGCCCGGGGGAAGACGTCGCTCGGCAGGGTGTAGAGGTTGGCCGAGAAGCCCTGGTGGGCAGCCGTCGCCACGCCGATGATCAGCACGGCCAGCCACAGGTTCGAGGCGAACGCCGCGAAAGCGACGGGGAGCGCAAGCAGGGCGCAGATCAGCATGGTGGTCTTGCGCGCCCGGTTCACCGACCAGCCCAGGTGCATGAAGCGTGACGACATCCAGCCGCCGGCCACGCTGCCCACGTCCGACAGCAGATAGATGACCACGAGCGGCGGCCCGAAGGTCTTCAGGTCGAGGCCATGGCGTTTGCCCAGGAAGTCGGGCAGCCAGAAGAGGAACATCCACCAGACCGGGTCGATCAGGAACTTGCCGATCGCATAGGCCCAGGTCTCGCGGTAGCGGAGCAGCTTCGTCCAGGCGACCTTCTCGACCGTGTCGGCCGGGTCGCTCTCGATGTGGGCGAGTTCGGCCTGGGTCAGCCGTTTGTGCTCGCGGGGGCGCTTGTAGACCAGGAGCCAGATCGGCAGCCAGACGAGGCCCGCCACGCCGGTGACGATGAAGGCCGCCTGCCAGCCCCAGGCGAGCACGATGGCCGGGACGACCAGCGGCGTGACGATGGCGCCGATGTTGGTGCCGGCGTTGAAGAGGCCCGTGGCCAGCGCCCGTTCCTTCTTCGGGAACCACTCGGCCACCGCCTTGATCCCGCCCGGAAAGGCGCCGCCCTCGCCCAGGCCAAGGACGATCCGGGCGAACATGAAACCGCCCAGCGAGCGCGCGCCGGCCGTGGCGATGTGGCCGATGTGCCAGATGAGGAAGGCCAGGGCGAAGCCCCAGCGGGCGCCGATCCGGTCGATGACCCGGCCCCAGGCGAGGTAGGCCACGGCGTAGGCGGCCTGGAACCAGAAGACCAGGTCGGCATAGTCCGTCTCGCTCCAGCCGAACTCGGCCGTCAGATCGGCCTTGAGCAGGCCGATCGTCTGGCGGTCGACGTAGTTGATCACCATCGCGGCGAACAGCAGGGCCACGACGACCCAACGGTAGCGCCCGACGGCGGCGGATGGCGCGGCGGCGTCAGTCCGGTCGGCTGCGGTGGTCATCGGTGGATCCTCCCTGGTCCTTCGGCGTCGCGGGAACCGCTTCGCAGCGGATCTCGGCCACGTCGCCGAAGACGATGCGGGCCGATTGTCCGGCCTCGATGTCATGGATGCCGCTGGCGGCGCCGGTCGTCACCATCTGTCCGGCCTTCAGCGGCCGGCCGCGGCCCGCGCAGGCGCCCAGCAGAAAGGCGAGCGAGGCGGCAGGTCCCCCCGGGATCGACTGGGGCGAGCCCCGGCCCGCCAGCTTGCCGTCCACATAGGCCTCGCAGGACGGGACGGCGTCCGGGCGTTCGCGCCAGCCGGGAATGGGCGGGCCCACGACCAGGCCGGCGTTGTTGCCGAAGTCGGACGCCACGACCTTGGGGCCCAGCACATTGATGGTGGACAGCGGGCTGCCGGCCAGTTCGACGCCGGCCAGCATGTCCTCGACCAGGGCCAACGCCTCCTCGGGCGTCCAGTCGGCCTTGCCCTCGGGCGCGTCGGCGCCCAGGCGGAAGACGTACTCGGCCTCCACCGCCGAGAAGCCTCCGGGAATCACTGGGAGCGGCGTCGGTCGCGCCGGGTCGGCGAGCCAGACATTGCCGGCGAACACCGGGCCCATGACGCGCGCCGCGCCGAGCTCGGCCTGCAGGTCCTCGGGGATGCGGCCCACCTTCCAGCCGGCCACCGTGTCGGGCCACAGCCGGATCGCCGCTTCCTGGGCCTCGTAGCCCTGCGCCAGCCCGGCGGGCAGGGGGCCGGGGAAGCCAGGCAGCGCGCGCGCGGCGCGTCTCGCCTCCACGAAGGCGCGGGCCACGGCGTTCGGGTCGAAGCGGGTCGCGGGCTCGGCCGCCGGAACGGTCACTTCCTGTCGTCCTCCGGCCGGTCCGTTCCCGGTCTCGGCTTTGTCGTTCTGAAGGGGGCGGGGCGGTTCGCGCCGCCCCTGCGTCGGCGCGCACATTGTGGCGCCGGGTAACCGGTGTCAATTTGACGGCGGCGGCGATTTCTGTCGAGCATTCTCGTGAACATCCCCGGCCCTGCGGCGTCGGCCCAAACGGCTTGCGTAGCCATATGACACCGGTTACCAGACCGGACCAAAGGGAGGAAGGCCATGCCAAGGCCGCTGAGGCTCGATCCGGACCGCCTGTTCCCGGCCGAACCGGCCACGCGCGCGGTCGCCCGGCGGCTCTACGCGCAGACCAAGGGCCTGCCGATCATCAGCCCGCACGGCCACACCGATCCGGAATGGTTCGCCGGCGACGCGCCCTTTTCTGACGCCACGAGCCTGTTCCTGGCGCCGGACCACTACCTCTACCGGATGCTCTATTCGCAAGGGGTCCCGCTGGAGCGCCTGGGCGTGGCGTCGAAGGCCGGGCCGTCGTCGGCCGACCCGCGCGAGGCCTGGCGGATCCTGGCGTCGAACATGCATCTCTTCCGGGGGACGCCGTCGTCCATGTGGCTGAACCACGTGTTCGGCGAGGTCTTCGGCTTCGACGTCGAGCTGTCGGCCGAGACGGCGGACCTCTACTTCGACCGCATCGGCGAGGCGCTGCGCACCGAGGCCTTCCGGCCGCGGGCGCTGTTCGAACGCTTCAACATCGAGCTCCTGGCCACCACCGAGAGCCCCACCGACGATCTGCGCCACCACAAGGCCATGCGGGCCAGCGGCTGGAAGGGCCGGGTGGTCACCGCCTACCGCCCCGATCCCGTCATCGACGCCGAGCACGAGGACTTCCGGGCGAGCCTCGTCCGCTTCGGCGAACTGACCGGCCAGGACGTGGAGAGCTGGACGGGCTACCTGGAGGCGCACCGGATGCGCCGGGCCGCCTTCATGGAGATGGGCGCCACCTCCACCGACCATGGCCACCCGACGGCGGCCACCGCCGACCTCGCCGACGCCGAGGCCGAGGCCCTGTTCCGCAAGCTGCTGGGCGGGGACTTCACGCCCGCCGACGCCGAGCTGTTCCGGGCCCAGATGCTGACCGAGATGGCCCGCATGAGCCTGGACGACGGGCTGGTCATGCAGATCCACCCCGGCTCGTTCCGCAACCACAACGCCGGCGTCTTCGCCCGTTATGGCCGCGACAAGGGCGCCGACATCCCCCAACGCACCGATTACGTCCGGGCCCTGAAGCCCCTGCTGGACCGCTTCGGCAACGAACGGGACCTGTCGGTGATCGTCTTCACCCTGGACGAGAGCGCCTACGCCCGCGAACTCGCGCCGCTGGCCGGCCACTATCCGGCCCTGAAGCTGGGGCCTGCCTGGTGGTTCCACGACAGCCCCGAGGGCATGCGCCGGTTCCGCGAGCAGACGACGGAGACGGCCGGCTTCTACAACACCGTCGGCTTCAACGACGACACGCGGGCCTTCCTGTCGATCCCGGCCCGCCACGACGTGGCCCGGCGCATCGACGCGGCCTTCCTGGCGCGCCTCGTGGCCGAGCACCGCCTGGACGAGGACGAGGCGGCCGAGACCGCCGTGGACCTCGCCTACAACCTGCCCAAGCGGGCCTACAAGCTGGACGCCCCGGCCCCGAAGCCGGCGTTCGCCTGAGGAAGGAAGCCTCGTGTTCAAGCGCATCTACCACGCCACCCACCCGGACATGATGGAGGGGGTCGACAACGACACCCTGCGCCGGCGCTACCTGATCGATGGGCTCTTCCAGCCCGGCGAGGTGGTGCTGAACTACACCCACTACGAGCGGTTCGTGATCGGCGGGGCCGCGCCGGAGGGTGAAGCGATCCGCCTGCCCGACCAGACCGAGCCGGAGAGCGCGGCGGGCCACCCGTTCCTGGAGCGCCGCGAACTGGGCGTCGTCAACGTCGCCGACGTGGCCGGGACCGTCACCGTCGACGGCCAGGCCTATGCGCTGGCGCCGAAGGACTGCCTCTATGTGCCGATGGGCTCGAAGGACGTGACCTTCGAGGGCGAGGGGGCGCGCTTCTACCTGGTCTCCACCCCGGCGCATGCGCGCTTCGAGACGAAACACCTGTCGATCGCCGACGCCGTGCCGCTGGAGCGGGGCGGGCTCGCGACCTCGAACGAGAGGACCATCTACCAGCTCGTCGTGCCGGCCACCTGCAAGTCGGCCCAGCTCCTGATGGGCCTGACCATCCTCAAGACCGGCAGCGTCTGGAACACCATGCCGCCGCACCTGCACGACCGGCGCAGCGAGGTCTATTTCTACTTCGACCTGGGGAAGGACGACCGGGTCTTCCACTTCATGGGCGAGCCCGACAAGGCCCGGCACATCGTCATGGCCAACGAGGAGGCGGTGGTCTCCCCCCCGTGGTCGATCCACATGGGGTCGGGAACCTCCAACTACGCCTTCATCTGGGCCATGGGCGGGGAGAACCTCGACTACACCGACATGCGCGTCCTCGACATCTGCCAGCTCAAATGACCGGGAGCCTCTTCAGCCTGGAGGGCAAGACAGCCCTCGTCACCGGCGCCAACACGGGCCTGGGGCAGGGCATCGCCGTGGGCCTGGCGCATGCGGGCGCCGATATCGTGGCCGTGGGCCGCAGCGCGCCGGACGAGACGGCGGAGATGGTGCGCAAGGCGGGCCGCAGGCTGCACGCCATACGCGCCGACCTCGGCTCCACCGAGCCGCTGGCGCGGGTGGTCGACGAGGCCTGGGCGGTCGCCGGCCAGGTGGACATCCTGGTCAACAACGCCGGGATCATCCGCCGGGCCGACAGCCTCGACTTCACCGAGGGCGACTGGGACGCGGTGATGGACACCAACCTGAAGTCGGTCTTCTTCCTGTCCCAGGCCGTCGCCCGGCGCTGGGTCGACGAGGGCCGGGGCGGCAAGATCATCAACGTGGTCTCGATGCTGAGCTTCCAGGGCGGCATCCGCGTGCCGTCCTACACCGCGTCCAAGAGCGGGCTGGCGGGCCTGACCAAGCTGCTCTGCAACGAGTGGGCGGGGAAGGGGATCAACGTCAACGCCATCGCCCCCGGCTACTTCGCCACCAACAACACCGAGGCGCTGCGGGCCGACGAGGGCCGCTCGAAGGAGATCCTGGCCCGCATCCCCGCCGGCCGCTGGGGCGAACCCTCGGACCTCGCCGGCGCCGCGGTGTTCCTGGCGAGCCGCGCGTCCGACTACATGCACGGCGCCATCGTGCCGGTGGACGGGGGATGGCTGGCGCGGTGACTCAGGTCCCCGGCTGGACGTAGGGGACGCGGTCGAAGAAGCGGCGCTCGGCCCCGCGCGGGTCGTCCTCCTGGCGGGAGGGGACGTCGAACACCATCGTCGGGCGGCGGGGCAGCGAATAGGGCGCCCAGCGGGGGACCGCCGCGCAGTTCGGGTCGCCGGTCCTGGCGAAGGCGAGGAACGCCTCGCTCATCTGGTCGGCCATGACCTGGGCCTCCGGTCCGATGGCCGTGGCGCCGGGCTGGCGGACGTTGTCGAACACGAACTGGATGTCCGAGGCGTGCGGCGCGCCGAACTTCCCGCCGTCCTTCGGCGTCGTCCAGTCGAGCTGGTAGGCCCATGTGGGATGGCCGGCCCGGGCGCGGGCCTTCAGCTCGATCAGCGCCCCGCGCCACGAGCGCGCCGCCGTGGTGGCCGCGAACAGCACGTCCGACGGCGAATAGTGCGGATAGAGCCGCCGGTACTCGGCGACCACCGCCTCGGGCAGGACGTCGACGCGCAGGTTGGGGAAGGTCAGCTTGGCCGGCAGCTCGTCCCAGGTGAGGGTGAAGTTCGACGGGTCGTTCCCCATGAAGGCGCGGGTCTCGTCGTGGGTGTTGCCGATGATCATGGGGATGGCCGCGCTCTGGGCCGGCGCGTCGGGATAGAACGGGTGGCGCTTCAGGTTCCGCTCGTCCAGCACCGGGCCGAAGTAGAGGCCGCCGAAGCCCAGCACCGGGTCCTCGATCGCCTGCGCCTCCACCAGTCGTTCGGTCGGGAGCGTCCGCAGGTCGGCGGCCTCCTCGGGCTTCAGCTTGAGCGCGTCGAGGAAGGCCCGCGTCCGCCGCGTGGCGTTCATCGGCCCCGACGCGGTGACCTGCTGGCCGCTCATGGTGGCGGCCCGGTGGAAGAGGCCCGAGGCGGCCGGCATGGCCATCAGGGTGGCGATCTTGGCCCCGCCGCCCGACTGGCCGAAGACGGTGACGTTGCCGGGATCGCCGCCGAACTCGGCGATGTTGTCCCGCACCCATTCCAGGGCCAGGACCAGGTCGAGCTGGCCGGCGTTTCCGCTGTCCGGCAGGCCGGGGACGAGACGGGCGAGATAGCCGTAGCCGAAGACGTTCAGCCGGTGGTTCAGCGTGACCACCACCACGTCGCCGCGCCGGGCCAGCCGTACCCCGTCGTAGAGCGGCGCCGAGCCCGAGCCGTTCGCATAGGCCCCGCCATGGATGTAGACCATCACGGGACGCTTCGCGGCGTCGCGCAGGCCCGGAGTCCATACGTTGAGGAACAGGCAGTCCTCCGAGGTCGATCCCACGCTCCGGTCGCGCTGCGGGCAGGCCCCGCCATACGCCGTGGCCTCAGCGATCCCGTTCCAGGGCGCGGGCGGATGCGGAGCCTGGAAGCGGAGCGGCCCGGTGTCGGCGCCGTAGCGGATGCCTCGGAAGGCGAGGATTCCCTGGTCGACATAGCCGCGCACGCGGCCGTGGCGGGTCCTGGCGATTGGCGATGGGGCGACCGGCGAGGCGGCCGCCACGGCGGGTGCGGCGGCCAGGCTGAGGGCGGCGCCCAGGGCGGTGCGGCGGGTGAGGTCATGGGCCATGGCGGCAGACTATGACACCGGTAGCAATTCGCGCTAGAACCTCCGCAACGAGAGGGAGGAGAGATGCGACGTCGGAGTGTTGTGGCCGGAATGGCCGGCGCGTTCCTGATGGCCTCTGCGGTCCCTGCCGCAGCCCAAGCTCCAAGCGGGGAGGCGGTTCTGGAGACGATGAAGCGGGCCACTCGCTTCATGGTCGAGAAGGCGGCGACCAACGGCGGCTATGTGTGGTCCTACACGGCCGACTTCTCCCGGCGGTGGGGTGAGCTGGAGGCCAAGCCCAGCATGGTCTGGGTCCAGCCGCCGGGGACGCCGACCATGGGCCACCTCTTCCTGGACGCCTACCACGCCACTGGGGACGACTATTACTACCGCGCCGCCGAACGGGCGGCCGAGGCCCTCATCTGGGGCCAGAAGCCCAGCGGCGGCTGGAACTACTTCATCGACTTCGGCGGCCCGGCCTCGACCCGCGACTGGTACGAGACCCTGGGCAAGAACGCCTGGCGGATGGAGGAATTCCAGCACGACTGGGGCAACGCCACCTTCGACGACGCCGGCACGTCCGAGGCCATGCAGTTCCTCCTTCGGCTCTACGTCGAGAAGCGCGACCCGCGCTGGAAGCCGCCTCTGGAACGGGCCATCGGCTTTGTGCTGGAGAGCCAGTATCCGGTCGGCGGCTGGCCGCAGCGTTGGCCGGTGAACCCGAAGTTCGAGGGCGACTACACCGGCTACATCACCTTCAACGACGACGTGGCCGGCGAGAACATCAAGTTCCTGACCATGGTGTACCAGGCCCTGGGGGACGAGCGGGTGCTGGACCCCATCAACCGGGCCATGACCAGCTTCCTGGTGACCCAGCAGGGCCAGCCGCAGCCCGGCTGGGCGTTGCAGTACACGCCCGACCTGAAGCCCGCCGCCGCCCGCAGCTACGAGCCCCGGGCGCTCGCCACCCACACCACGGCGACGAACGTCGAGCAGCTCATGACCTTCTACGAGCTGACGGGGGACACGAAGTTCCTGGCCCGCGTGCCCGAGGCGCTGGACTGGCTGGACCGGGTGAAGCTGAAGACGCCTCGGCCGGACGGGCGCACGCATCCCACGTTCATCGAGATCGGCACGGACCGGCCGCTCTACGTCCACCGCCGCGGCTCGAACGTCGTCAACGGCGCCTACTACGTCGACTACAGCCCCGAGCGGACGCTGGGTCACTACAGCGCCTTCCGGAAGATCGACGTGGCGGGCCTGCGCGCCCGCTACGAGCGCCTGAAGGCCACGCGCCCCGAGGAGGCGTCGCGCCATTCGCCGCTGAAGGCCCGGAACCTCGTCCCGCTGCCGCGCTACTTCGCCACCCGGGACCTGGCGACGTCGGACCTCAACGTCCACGCCCAGCGCGCGACGGCGCCGGACGCCGCGGCCGTCGGCCGACTCGTGGCCGGCCTGAACGCCGAGGGCTACTGGCCCACGCCGCTGGTGGCGGCCAGCCACCCCTATCGCGGCGACACCCCGCCCGCCCGGCCCGACGGCGACTACGCCACCACCCATGTGGGCGACCGCACCGACACCTCGCCCTATCCGGCCAAGGACCCGCCGCTGGGGATATCGACGGGCGCCTACATCCAGAACATGACGGTGCTGATCGACTGGCTCGGCGGGGGGCGGTGAGGCGGCGGTCCCGGGGCCACGATCCGATGCGCCCCCTTGATCGTCATGGCCGGGCTTGTCCCGGCCATCCATAGACACCGAGGGCGGCCGGATGCCGCCGCGCCTATCCTGCCCCGCCCGCGCTTCTGGGTGGCCGGGACAAGCCCGGCCATGACGAGCGCTTTCGATCTGCGCCTCAGTGCGGCCAGACTTCCTTCAGCACCTTGGCCTGGCCGTCCTTGACCATGACCTCGAGGGCAGGCGTCTCGGTGCGGCCGGGTGCGAAGAGCTCGTAGATGATCGCCCCGTCGGTCTGCCTGCTCTCGATCACGCGCACCGGATCGGGGCCCATCCAAGCCGGCCGGGCGGCCTCGCGCGCCGACGCCGGGACGGCGTACCAGGGGATGTCGCGCTGGATCTCCACCACCTCCCAGCCGGCCAGCGTCTGGAGCAGGTCGAGCTCGATCTCGGCGCCGTCGGCCAGGCGGCCCTCGACGTCGTAGTAGCGGCGGCCATCGCGCTCCTTCAGCTCGGCGTCGGTGATGGCCATGCCGGGCATGGCGGCCTTCACCTTGGCGGCCACCTCCGGCGGGACGGGCGCGGCCTGGGCGGCGCTCGCGGCGAACAGGAACAGCGTGAGGACGAGGACTGGACGCATGGCGATACTCCTCCCTTGGGTCAGCTTTTGACGAAGCCCTTCCGCGCCGCCCAGGCCAAGAACAGGTCGGGCCAGGCGGCGGCGGGCCTGCCCTGGATCAGGCGGATGCCGAAGCCGTGGCCGCCCTCCTCGAAGAGGTGCGCCTCGGCGGGGACGCGGGCGGCGCGAAGGGCGGCGAGATAGGCGAGGCTGTTGGCCACCGGCACGGAGTCGTCGTCCATGGCGTGGACGAGGAAGGTCGGCGGCGTGCGGGCGTTCACATGGCGATGCGGGGAGGCCGCCGCCTCGGCGTCGGGCGCGGGGGCGGAGCCTAGCAGGGCCTCGCGCGAGCCCCGGTGGGCGTGGGGCGGGCTCATGTCGATGACCGGGTACATCAGGCAGGCGAGGTCGGGCCGGGCGTCCTGCCCGTCGGCGGCGTCCAGTGGCGGGTAGGCGGCCTCGGCCCGCCGGGTGCAGAGCGTGGCGGCCACGTGACCGCCCGCCGAGAAGCCCATCACCGCGACGCGGGCCGGGTCGACCCCGAAGGCCGCGGCGTTCGAGCGGATCAGGCGCATGGCCCGCTGGGCGTCCTGCAGCGGGGCGGCGGTCCGGGGCGTCCAGCGGTCGCCGGGCAGGCGGTAGCGCAGGACGAAGGCGGTGACGCCGGCCGCGTTCAGCCGCCGGGCGGTCTCGAAGCCCTCCTTGTCGATCACCACGCGGACGTAGGCGCCGCCCGGGATCACCAGCACGGCCGCGCCGTTGGGGCGCGCAGGCCGGAAGACGGTCATCAGCGGCCGGGCGACTCCCGTGACGATGCGGTCCCGGAAGCCCGAGGTCGCGGCCCGGTCGCGGACCTCCTCGCGCGGCAGGACGGCGGGAGCGCCGGGCGGGAGTCGCGGCCAGAGCGGGACGATCTCGCCCGGATCGGCCGGCGCGATCGCGGCGACGGCGGGCGTGGCGGCCGCCGTCAGGCCGAGGCCCAGCATCGTGCGGCGGTGGAATCCGGCGTCCGTCATGCGCGCTCCCGCGAGGGATGACACCGGTAGCATTTC
The DNA here is from genome assembly GCF_046463815.1 of Phenylobacterium sp. Lineage (GTDB taxonomy): Bacteria > Pseudomonadota > Alphaproteobacteria > Caulobacterales > Caulobacteraceae > Phenylobacterium. The sequence continues at coordinate 141,198 of NZ_JBKBRO010000002.1, forward strand.
GGCCCGGGGCGAACCAGACCTGGGTCCCGCTCAGGCGGAGGGGCGCGTCAGCACGTAGCCGGCCACGGCCACCATGACCACGCCCACGCCGCCGACCGTCCAGACGCTGTGGGTCGTCAGCGCCAAGCCCGTCCAACTGGCGCTCATCATCACGACGGAAGCCGCCTTGGCCTTGGGCGGGATGGCGCGGCGGTCTTCCCAGTGGCGGATGTAGGGGCCGTACTTCGGATGGGCGCGGAGCTTGTCGGCGAGCTCGGGGGCGCCCCGGGCGAAGGCCCACAGCGCCACCAGCAGGAACGGCGTCGTCGGCAGGAGCGGCAGGAAGACGCCGGCGGCGGCCAGGCCCACGGCCGCGCCGCCCAACGCCCGATAGAAGAGGACATGGCGCCGACGCAGCGCCGGGCGCGGCTGCAGCGCCGTCAACTCCTCGGGCGTGTTGGCGCCCGCGAAGGGATCCTCCGGCTCCGCCGGCCACTCGACCTCGACCATGCCGCAATCGGCCGCGAAGCCCCGCAGGGAGGCGCGGCCGGAAGCCAGGTAAGCGGGCAGCCGCTCGGCGGCCTCGACCCGCCACAAGGCGCACACAGGATGCAGCACGCCGCCGCTGGAGGCGACGGCCACGGCCGCGCCGGGGACGAGGGCGGCGTCCAGGCGCGCCAGCAGGTCGGCCGGCAGGCGGGGCGTGTCGCAGGGCAGGATGAGCAGCCGGGTCGCGCCCTGGCTCCGCGCGAAGCCGAAGGCGGCGGCGAGCCCCGCGGCGGGGCCGGGGACGGCGGGATCGTCGAGGATCAGCGGCGCGTCGACCTCCTCGCCCGCCTGGCTTGGCTCGCGGACGGCCACCGCCACCCGTGGCGACCAACGCCGGGCCAACGTCAGGGCGTGGGCGAGCAGCGTCGCCCGGCCATAGCGGCGCAAGGGCTTGGCCCCGCCCATCCGGCGGCCTTCGCCTCCGGCCAGGACGACCGCGACGGTCGCGTGAGGATCCACCGGCGTCTCCCGAACGGTTCGCCCCTGGATGGGCGTCCGGCGTCGCGTTGGCAAGCCGCCAGGTTCAGGCGCGCAGGCGGGGCAACGACTCGCCGCGGCGGGCCGCGAGGCGTCGGCTGATCGTCCGGAGGTCGGCGGGGGTGAGCCGCAGGCGCGCGATCGGCAGCACGACGGCGTTCTCCAGGGCCAGGTGGTGCAGCTCGTGGCTCGCGAAGTCCAACAGGGCCAGCCGCGTGCCGTGATCGGCGCCCGGGGCCCGGCCCAGGTCCAGGCAGGTCTCCAGACGTCCGCGCACGAGGGCGGCGATGTCCACGTCGCCCTTGTGGTCGGCGCAGAGCAGCGAGAGCGCCTCCTCGATATTGTCCTCGGGCAACGCCCGGCGGCGCAGGAGCGGGAAGAGGCACTCCTCCTCGTCGGCCACGTGCAGGGGCAGGTCGTTGGCGAGGAAGTCGAGAAGGCGGCCGATCTGGGCGGCGTCGAACCGGCGGGCGACCGCGGCCTCGTTCACGAGCTTGCAGAAGTGCCGGTGCCGGCCGTGCTCGGCGAAGAACCAGTCCAGCGGCGCGGCCATCAGCTCGCGGGGGAGCGGTTCGATATCGGCGACTTGCAGGGTCATCATGGCCGGCCTCCTTCAGGCGGCGGGGCGAACGGACCTCAGGCGGGCGTCCGGCGGATGAGGGTGAAGGTCTGCTTCTGGGGAACGAGCTTCGAGCGGAGGACGGCGGCCAGGCCGGCCAGCGCCGGGTCCTCGGCGTCGCGGGCGGCCGAGATCAGGTTGGTCCAGCGCTCGTCGTTGGCCTCGGCCACGAACTCGGCCATGGCGGCCTGGACGAAGTCGGCCACCGGTTCGCCGGCGTCGCGGGCGGCCTGGCGCACACGCTCCAGCAGGCCGGGATCGACGGCCGCGAGCCAGGGCTCCAGCCGCGCGGCGGCGCCGGCGTCGGTGAGGAAATCACCCAGGGTGGCCGAGCCCTCGCGGACGCCGCCGTCGAGGGTGAGGGTCAGGGCGACGCCCCGGGCGCGGGCTTCGGCGGCGAGATCCGCCACATATCGGGCGGCCGCGGCGGTCCAGGCTCGGCTCTGCAGGTGCAGGCGGATGCGGGGCTCCACCAGGTCGAACGGCAGGTCCTGGCCGGGGAGCTTCCGGTCGAGGCGCAGGACGTGCCAGCCGAAGCGGGACAGCACGGGCTCGGCGGCGATCTCGCCGGGCTGCAGGGCGGTCAGCACGTCCTCGACCTCGGGGACGAGGTCCCCGGTCTGCAGCTGTCCCAACGAACCCCCGACCCCGGCGGAGGGGCAGTCGGAGAACGCGCGGGCGAACTCGCCGAACGGCGCCGCGCCGGCGATCACCCGCTGGATGATCTCGACGGCCCTGGCGCGGCCCTCGGCCAGCGCGGCGTCGTCGCCCGCCGGGACCTCGAGGAGGATGTGCGAGGCCTCGAACAAGGCCGGCGAGCGGAAGCGGCCGCGCTCGGCCTCGTAGACCCGCCGGCATTCGCCGGCCGAGGGCTCGGCCACGACGACCTCCAGGTCGAGCACCGCCCGGACCAGGGCCTCCTCGGGCGTCTCCTCGCGGCCGTCCTCGTCGTGTTCCGGCTGCGGAGCGAGGCCCAGCTCGTGGGCCCGGTTGAGCAGCAGGGCGCGGATGGCCAGGGCGTGGCCGGCGGCGTTGCGGGCCTCGGCGGCGGAAGCGCCGGGGTGGTTCTGGACCTCGCGGGCCAGCAGGGTCTCGGGGATCTCGACCCCGTCGAAGACGATCGTGCGCATGGGACTACTCCGCAGCCCGCAGGCGGCGGGCCTTCTGCGGCTGGGACCCGGCGTGGACGGGATAGACGGGGGCGGCGGGCTCGGGCCGCCGGGGCAGGGCCCGCTTGGTCCGCACCAGCTGCCAGCCGCGGCGGTTCAGGTACCAGACCGGCGCCGAGAGCATGTGGACCAGACGGGTGAAGGGGAAGACCAGCAGGATGGTCATGCCCAGCGCCAGGTGCGCCTTGAACACCCAGTGCGCGTCGGCGACGTAGTCCGCCACGCCGGGCCGGAAGGTGAAGACGCCTTGGGCCCAGTTCATGAACTTCACCATCTCGTGGCCGTCGCGGTGCTGCAGCGAGATCGGGATGGTCGAGAGGCCCAGGACGAGCTGGACCATCAGGATGATCAGGATGGCGGTGTCGCCGAAGCTGGAGTTGTTGCGGATCCGCGGATCGAACAGGCGCCGGTGCAGGAGCAGCCCGCCGCCGGCGAGCGCCAATAGGCCGGCTATGCCCCCGGCCACGATGGCCAGCATCTGCTTGGCGCCGTGCGGCACGCCCAGGGCGTCCCAGATGGCGATGGGGGTGAGCAGGCCCACGAAGTGGCCGGCGAAGATCATCAGCACGCCCAGGTGGAACAGCACAGAGCCGGTGACGAGCTGTCGGCGCCGCAGAAGCTGCGAGGAGCCGGTGCGCCAGGTGTAGGGTTCGCGGTCGAAGCGGATGACCGAGCCGATCACCAGCACCGAGAGCGCGATGTAGGGATAGACGCCGAACAGGACTTGGTTGAGGTCCATGGGGTGGCTCCTCAGGCCGCCGCCCCGGCGCGGGGCCGGGCCGGGCGGGGATTGGCGTTCATGGCCTTCACCAGCGCGTCGGCCTTCGGGCAGCCCACGTCGGAGGGACCGAAGGTGACGGCGGTCTCGGCCCAGAGCCTGTCCATGGCCTCGAGGTCGTCGGGGTTGTCGTCCGGCTCGGCCAGCAGGGCGGCCAGCGCCTCGGCGTCGGCCGGGTCGGCGGCCAGGGCGGCCAGCGCCCCGAACACCGCGCGATAGGCGCTCTGGCGCTTGTGCAGCCGATCGCCCAGGGCCGTGAGCACGTGGGCGGCCTCGCCAAGCAGGGAGGCGGCTTCGTCGTCGGGCAGGGTGGACAGGAATTCCAGGAACACCGGCAGGTGGTCCGGCAGCTCGTTGGCCGACAGCTCCAGGCCCTTGGACCGGTAGAGCTCCAGCAGGGCGACCATCGCCTGGCCGCGGTCGCGACTCTCGCCATGCACGTGCTCGTAGAGGTTCAGCGACAGCGAGCGGGTGCGGTCGAACAGCCAGACGTAGCGTTCCTGGGCCTCGTAGAGGTCGGCCGTCCCGATCTCCTCGACGAGCCTGGCCAGCGCGCGGCGGACGAGCGAGGGCAGGCGCCTGTCAGCCTCCAGGGTATCGGCGGCGGCGGGCAGCAGGGCGCGCGTGGCCTCGGTCGGGTAGCTCAGCAGGACGGCGAGCGCGCGGTAGGTGAGCGACATGGCCTTTACGCCTCCATCGGGGTCTTGGCGCGCTTGCGCTTGTCGGGGCCGAACAGGCCGAGCTCGGTGCGGCCGCCCGAGCAGCCGTTGCCGAAGGTGAAGCCGCACGAACCCTTCAGGTCGTAGGCGTCCTCGACCGTCTCGCGGTGCGTGGTCGGGATGACGAACCGGTCCTCGTAGTTGGCGATGGCCATGTAGCGGTACATCTCGTCCACCTGGGCGGCGGAGAGGCCGACACGCTCGCAGATGCGGTGGTCGATGCGGCCGTCGACGGTCTTGGCGCGCATGTAGCTGCGCATGGCCAGCATCCGCTCCAAGGCCTGGACGACCGGCGGTTCGTTCCCGGCGGTGAGCAGGTTGGCCAGGTATTTCACCGGGATGCGCAGCGACTTCACGTCGGGCATCTCGCCGTCCATCTCCAGCGCCCCGGCCGAGGCCGCCGACTGGATGGGCGAGAGCGGCGGCACGTACCAGACCATCGGCAGGGTCCGGTATTCCGGGTGGAGCGGGAAGGCGACCTTCCAGTCCATGGCCATCTTCCAGACCGGGCTCGCGCGCGCGGCCTCCAGCCAGGCTTCGGGCACGCCGTCGGCGCGGGCCTGGGCGATCACCGCCGGATCGTTGGGGTCCAGGAAGACGTCGAGCTGGGCCTGATAGAGGTCCTTCTCGTCCGGTTCGGCGGCCGCGGCCTCGATCTTGTCGGCGTCATAGAGCAGGACGCCCAGGTAGCGGATGCGGCCCACGCAGGTCTCGGAGCAGACCGTCGGCTGGCCCACCTCGATGCGCGGGAAGCAGAAGGTGCACTTCTCGGACTTACCGCTTTCCCAGTTGTAGTAGATCTTCTTGTAGGGGCAGGCCGAGACGCACATCCGCCAGCCGCGGCACTTGTCCTGGTCGATCAGGACGATGCCGTCCTCCTCGCGCTTGTAGATCGCGCCCGAGGGGCAGGCCGCGACGCACGCCGGGTTCAGGCAGTGCTCGCAGAGCCTGGGCAGGTACATCATGAAGGTGTTCTCGAACTGGCCGTAGATCTCCTTCTCGACCCCTTCGAAGTTGTAGTCGGCCGACCGCTTGGCGAACTCGCCGCCCAGGATCTCCTCCCAGTTGGGCCCCCACTCGATCTTCTCCATCCGCTCGCCGGTCAGCTTGGAACGCGGCCGGGCGGTGGGGAACGCCTTCATCTCCGGCGCCGTCTGCAGGTGTCCGTAGTCGAAGTCGAAGGGCTCGTAGTAGTCGTCGATCTCGGGCAGGTCGGGATTGGCGAAGATCTTCGCCAGGATCCGCCACTTGGCGCCCATCTTCGGCTCGATCTTGCCGTTGGCCTTGCGGACCCAGCCGCCGTTCCAGCGCTTCTGGTTCTCCCAGTCCTTGGGATAGCCGACGCCGGGCTTGGTCTCGACGTTGTTGAACCAGGCGTATTCGACGCCCTGGCGGTTGGTCCACACGTTCTTGCAGGTCACCGAGCAGGTGTGACACCCGATGCACTTGTCGAGGTTCAACACCATCCCGATCTGGGCGCGGACTTTCATTACGCGGGCTCCTTGGTCGAGGCGGCGTCATCCAGCCAGTCGACCTTCTTCATCTTGCGGACCACGACGAACTCGTCCCGGTTGGCGCCCACGGTCCCGTAGTAGTTGAAGCCGTAGGAGAGCTGGGCGTAGCCGCCGATCATGTGCGTGGGCTTGGGCACCGTGCGGGTGACCGAGTTGTGGATGCCGCCGCGCTGGCCGGTGATCTCGGACCCCGGCGTGTTCACGATCTTCTCCTGCGCGTGGTACATGAAGGTCGTCCCTTCACGGATGCGCTGGGAGACCACCGCGCGGGCGGCGAGCGCGCCGTTGGCGTTGAAGACCTCGATCCAGTCGTTGTCCTCGATCCCGGCCTTCCTGGCGTCCGTCTCCGAGATCCACACCACCGGGCCGCCGCGGTTCAGCGTCAGCATCAGGAGGTTGTCGGAATAGGTGGAGTGGATGCCCCACTTCTGGTGCGGGGTGATGAAGTTCAGGACGATCTCGGCCTCGCCGTTGGGCTTCTCGCCCTTCACGTGCGTGGTCTTCAGGTCTACGGGCGGGCGATAGACGCAGAGCGCCTCGCCGAAGGCCCGCATCCAGAGGTGGTCCTGGTAGAGCTGCTGGCGTCCCGTCAGGGTCCGCCACGGGATCAGCTCGTGCACGTTGGTGTAGCCGGCGTTGTAGCAGACCTTCTCGCTCTCCAGACCCGACCAGATCGGCGAGGAGATGATCTTCCGCGGCTGGGCGAGCAGGTCGCGGAAGCGGATCTTCTCGTCCTCCTTGGGGACGGCCAGGTGCGTGTGCTCGCGCCCGGTCTGCTTCTCCAGCGCCTCCCAGGCCTTGACCGCGACCTCGCCGTTGGTCTCGGGCGCCAGCATGAGGATGGTCTCGCAGGCGTCGACGTCGGTCTCGATCTTGGGCAGGCCCTCGGTCGCGCCGGGCTCCAGCACCTCGCCGTTCAGCTCGCCCAGCAGGGCGACCTCGTGCTCGGTGTTCCAGGCTAGGCCCTTGCCGCCGTTGCCGACCTTGGTCATCAGCGGGCCCAGCGCCGTGAAGCGCTTGTAGAGGTTGGGATAGTCCCGCTCGACGACGGTGATCTGGGGCATGGTCTTGCCCGGGATCGGGTCGCATTCGCCGGCGTACCAGTCCTTCACGTCGAACGGCTGGGCGAGCTCCCCGGCGCTGTCGTGCTGGATGGGGGTGAGGACGACGTCCTTCTCCACGCCCAGGACCTCGGGGGCGACCTCGGAGAACTTTCGGGCGATGGCCTTGAAGATCTCCCAGTCGGACTTCGACTCCCACGCCGGGTCCACGGCCGCCGACAGCGGGTGGATGAAGGGGTGCATGTCCGAGGTGTTGAGGTCGTTCTTCTCGTACCAGGTGGCCGTCGGCAGGACGATGTCGGAGTAGACCGCCGTCGTGGACATCCGGAAGTCGAGGGTGACCAGGAGGTCGAGCTTCCCTTCCGGGGCCGCGTCGTGCCAGGCGACGTCGCGCGGCTTCTGCCGGCCCATCTCGCCCAGGTCCTTGCCCTGGATCCCGTGGGCGGCGCCCAGGAGGTGCTTCAGGAAGTACTCGTGGCCTTTGCCGGACGAGCCCAGCAGGTTCGAGCGCCAGACGAACATGTTGCGCGGCCAGTTGGCCGGGTCGTCCGGGTCCATGCAGGACATCTCGAGCTTGCGGGCCTTCAGCTCGCGCACCGCATAGACCTTGGGGTCGACGCCCTCCGCTTCGGCGGCGCGGGCGACCTCCAGGGGATTGGTCTTCAGCGCCGGCGCCGAGGGCAGCCAGCCCATCCGCTCGGCCCGGGCGTTGAAGTCGATCAGCGAGGCGTCCCAGGGCCCTTCCGGCGCCGTCGGCGACAGGATCTCGGACGCGGCGACCGTCTCGTACCGGAACTGGTCGGTGTGGGCGTAGAAGAACGAGGTGGAGTTCTGCTGGCGAGGCGGGCGGATCCAGTCGGTGGCGAAGGCGAGCGGCGCCCAGCCGGTCTGGGGACGCAGCTTCTCCTGGCCGACGTAGTGGCTCCAGCCGCCGCCCGACTGGCCCACGCACCCGCACATCACCAGCATGTTGATGACGCCGCGGTAGTTCATGTCCATGTGGAACCAGTGGTTCATCGCTGCCCCGATGATCACCATCGACTTGCCGCCGGTCTTCTCGGCGTTGGTCGCGAAACCCCGGGCCACGGCGACGATCTGGTCGCGCGGGACGGTGGTGATCTGCTCGGCCCACGCGGGCGAGTAGGGCTGCGGGTCGTTGAAGTCCGCCGGCATGTGCTCGCCGCCGAAGCCCTGGTCGACGCCGTAGTTGGCGAGGAACAGGTCGTAGACGCTGGCCACCAGCGCCTCGCCGTCCTTCAGCTTCAGCCTCTTCACCGGCACGTTGCGGACGAGGACGTCCGGATGGTCGGTGGAGGCGAAACCGTTGGAGGCCGAGTTGGCGAAATAGGGGAAGCGGACGGGGGCGACCTCGTCGTGCACGCCCTTGAGGCCCAGGCGCAGCACCGTGTCACGGCCGGCCGCGTCCCGCTCTTCCAGGTTCCACTTGCCGTCCTCGCCCCAGCGGAAGCCGATGGAGCCGTTGGGGACGACGATCTGGCCCGTGGTTTCGTCGACCGCGACCGTCTTCCATTCGGGATTGTTGGCCTGGCCGAGCGCATCGTCGAAGTCGGCCGCGCGCAGCAGGCGTTCGGAGACGTAGCCGTCTCCCTGCGGGACCAGGCGCACCAGCATGGGCAGGTCGGAGTATTTCCGGACATAGTCGCGGAAGTAGGGGACCTGCCGGTCGACGTGGAATTCCTTGAGGATCACGTGGCCGAAGGCCATGGCGAGCGCGGCGTCCGTGCCCTGCTTCACCGGCAGCCAGAGGTCCGAGAACTTCGAGGCCTCGGAGTAGTCGGGGCAGATCACCACCGACTTGGCGCCGCGGTAGCGGGCCTCGGTGTAGAAGTGGGCGTCGGGCGTGCGGGTCTGCGGGACGTTCGAGCCCCACAGCATCAGGAAGCCCGAGTTGTACCAGTCGGCGCTCTCGGCCACGTCGGTCTGCTCGCCCCAGGTCTGGGGCGAGGAGGGCGGCAGGTCGCAGTACCAGTCGTAGAACGAGCCGCAGACCCCGCCCAGGAGCTGCAGGTAGCGCGCGCCGGCGGCGTAGGAGACCATCGACATGGCCGGGATCGGCGAGAAACCGAACACCCGGTCCGGGCCCCACTGCTTGACCGTGTGGGCGTTGGCCGCGGCCACGATCTCGGTGACCTCGTCCCAGGTGGCGCGGACGAAGCCGCCCGATCCGCGCATCGAGGTGTAGGACCTGCGCTTGGCGGCGTCGTTCTGGATCGACGCCCAGGCGGCGACCGGCGCCAGGGTCGCCCGCGCCTCGCGCCACAGCTTGAGGAGGCGCGAGCGGACCAGCGGGTATTTCACCCGGTTGGCCGAGTAGAGGTACCAGCTGTAGCTGGCGCCCCGGGCGCAGCCGCGCGGCTCGTGGTTGGGCAGCTCGGGCCGCGTGCGCGGATAGTCGGTCTGCTGGGTTTCCCAGGTGACGATCCCGCCCTTGACGTAGATCTTCCACGAGCAGGAGCCCGTGCAGTTCACGCCGTGGGTGGAGCGGACGATCTTGTCGTGGCGCCAACGGGACCGGTAGGCCTCCTCCCACGCCCGGTCTTCGTCGTTCATGACGCCGTGGCCGTTGGAGAAGAGCTCCGTCTTGCGCGTGAAGAACGCGAGGCGGTCGAGGGTATGGCTCATAAGTCTACTCGGCGGCTTGCAGCGGCCGCGCGCGCGGCTTGGCTTGCGGTTTGGATTTCGGTTCGGGCTTCGCTTCGGCGGCGGGATGCAGGTCGGCCATCTCGGGCAGCTCGGGCAGCTTGCGAAGCTCGGGCGTCCGGGCCCGCTCCATGCGGCCGATGGCGAGGTGCATCCAGGCGAGCGCGGTGGCGACCAGGACGAAGAGCAGCATGAAGCAGCTGGTCCAGACGCCGGTCAGGTCGTTCAGGGCGCCGAAGGCGATCGGCAGGACGAAGCCGCCCAGGCCGCCGATCATGCCCACCAGGCCGCCGACCGCCCCGATGTCGTTCGGGTAGTAGACGGGGATGTGCTTGAAGACCGCCGCCATCCCCAGGCTCATGAAGAAGGCCAGGACGATGAGGATCGCCATGAAGACCGGCAGGGCGGTGGCGATGCGGAAGGCGATCGGGCCCTCGATGCCGTCGACCACGTAGCTGGTCGCCGGATAGGACAGCAGGAAGGTGCCCAGCACGGCCACGCCGAACGCCGCGTACATCACGCGCCGGGCGCCCAGCCGGTCGGCCAGCCAGCCCCCGAGGATGCGGAACGCCGCGGCGGGGAGGGAGAACGCCGCCGCGAGCATGCCGGCGGTCTTGATGTCGAGGTGATAGACGCCGATCAGGTAGCGCGGCAGCCACAGCGACAGCGCTACGAACGCGCCGAAGTTGAAGAAGTAGTAGAGCGAGAAGCGCCAGACCTGCAGCTTCCGGAGCGGCGCGAACTGCGCCCAGATCGGCGGCGGCTTGACCTTGGAAGCGCGGCGTTCCGCCAGGCTCGGTTCGTCCCTGGTGAGCAGGAAGGCGACGAGCGCCATGACCACCAGGCCGGCGGCCCAGATGCGGGCCACCGATTCCCAGCCGGCCGCGGCCATGACGAACGGCGCTCCGAAGTTGGTGATCGCCGCGCCCACGTTGCCCGCGCCGTAGACGCCGAGCGCCGCGCCCTGCTTTTCCTTCGGGAAGAACTTCGAGACATAGGCCACGCCGGCCGCGAAGGAGCCGCCCGCCAGGCCGAGGCCCAGCGCGGCCAGCAGCATGAGCGGATAGGTGTGGGCGTAGGACAGGGCCACCGTCGACGCCGCCGCGAGCAGCAGCACCACCAGGTTGACGATCCGTCCGCCGAACCGATCCGCCAGGACGCCGAGGAAGACCCGCGTAAGCGAGCCCGTCAGGATCGGCGTGCCGGCCAGCAGCCCGAATTCCGCGTCGGTGAGACCGAGGTCGCGTTTGATCTTCACCCCGATGATCGAAAAGATCGTCCAGACGGCGAAGGCCGCCATGAAGGCGGCCGTGCTCAGGCCGAGGGCGGCGCGAGCGCCCGGTTGCGAGGTTGCGGTCGTCGTGTTCACGGGCGGCGGCTCCGATGGCCAGGATGGCCTGTCGTCGACCGCCTTTTGCGATGGATCGCGAAGTTCCGATTTGATGAACGTCAATCGTGTCGACTGGAAATACAGCTTTGTGCCGGACGCAAATCTCCAGGGAGGTTCAAATTACATTCGAGATGGAGCCAGTAAACTTAGATCATGGCCCCGCTTGATGTTCATCAAGGCCTATGACCGGTGGAAGGCCGTCGAATTGATATCGCTCAAGGCGTGAGACCTCCGACGCAGGCACGTGAGCGGGGTCATTGACGCGAACGGACGGTCGGCATGCGCGAAGGCGAGCTGGAACGGGTGAAGATGCTGCCGCTGTTCGCGGGGTGCTCGCCCGACACCTTCCGGACCCTCACGGCGGGGGCGTTCCTGCAGCGCTTCCCGGCTGGGACCACCCTGCTGCTCGAGGGCGACCAGGTGGACTTCCTCTATGTGCTGCTGGACGGCATCGTCGAGCTGGAGGGGACCTGGAACGACAAGGAGACGACGCTGGCCGTGCTGCGGCCCGTCTCGACCTTCATCCTCGCCGCCGTGGTGCTGGACGCCGACGGGCTGATGAGCGCGCGGACCATCGAGCGCTCGGACATCCTCATGCTATCGGGCGAAGCCATCCGCCGGGCGATGAAGGCGGACGCCATGTTCGCCATGGCGGTCGCGCAGGAGGTGGCCGGCTGCTACCGCGGCCTCGTGCGCACGCTCAAGAATCAGAAGCTGCGCGGCGGCCTGGAGCGGCTCGCCAACTACCTCATCACCCAGAAGCTGCGGCAGGGCGGCAACCCCACCTTCACCCTGCCGCATGAGAAGCGCCTCCTGGCCTCGCTGCTGGGCATGACGCCCGAGAACCTGTCGCGCGCCTTCGCCAACCTGCAGGGCTATGGCGTGGAGGTGAACGGGCCGCAGGTGACCATCACCCGCCCGGTGGTGCTCGAGCGCCTCGCCAAGCCCACCCCGCTGATCGACAACCACCAGCCGGTGACGGACGAGCTGGTGGGCAAGGCCCAGCGCGAGCGCTGGCCCGTGCCGGACGGCAGCCGGGCCGCCTGACCGGCCAAGCACTTGAACTGGCGCAGGCCTCCGCTTGACGAAGGTGGGCGCCCCGCCTGATCGATCGCGTTCCCCCCGCGGCGCCTGTCGGCCTATCGCCGGCGCAGGGGGTGCGGGGTGACCAGACCAGCCATCGAACATCATCGCCGCGAAGCGCGTCGGCGAGGCAACGGACGGGCCGTGAAGGCCCAGGTCCTGATGCAGCTCAGGCCGCCCGTGGAGATCGCGCTCACGCTGGCGCTGCGCCGGTTGGCCAGACGCCGGCCCGAGGTGTTCGAGCGCCTGGGCCCGGCGCGCGGAGCGGTCTTCGTCATCGCCCCGTGGGAGCTCCCCGTCTGCTTCCGCCTGGGGCCGCGGGGCGCGGACGGATGGGTGAACGTCGTGCAGGACAACGAGGCCTGCGCCTGCGACGTCCGGATCGAAGGGCCGCTGAGGACGCTCCTGCGGCTGTTCGACGGCTCGGCCGACGCCGACGCGGCGTTCTTCTCGCGATCTCTGGTGGTGAGCGGCGACACCGAGGCGGCCATGGCGCTGCACAACGCCATCGAGGCGGCCGAGCTCGATCTCGCCGAACTCACCGGCGCGGCGGCCCCGGCGGTGCGCCGCCTGGTCCGGGCGGTGGCGATCGGCCGGCGATTCCTGGCGCCCCGGCCCGGCGTCGCATGACCCAGGGCGGGATCGAACTGGTCTGTCCGGCGGGCTCCCCAGCCATGCTGCGCGCGGCCATCGAGGCGGGCGCGGACAGCGTCTATTGCGGCCTGCGGGACGAGACCAACGCCCGAAACTTCCCAGGCCTGAACTTCTCCGAGCAGGAGTTGGCGGAAGCCGCCCGCTGGACCCGCGCCCGCGGGCGACGGCTGATGGTGGCGGTCAACACCTTCGCCCGCGCCGGCGGCGTGGAGCCCTGGCGGCGCGCCGTGGACGTCGTGGCGCGCAGCGGCGTCCACGCCATGATCGCCGCCGACCTGGGCGTGTTGGCCTATGCGCGCGAGCGCTACCCGGAGCTCCGCCTGCACCTGTCGGTCCAGGCGGCGGCGGGCACGCCCGAGGCGATCCGGTTCTACGCCGAGGCCTTCGGCGTCCGGCGCGCGGTTCTGCCGCGGGTGCTGACCGTGCAGGAGATCGCCGCGCTCGGCCGGGAGGTCCAGGTCGAGACCGAGGCCTTCGTCTTCGGCGGGCTCTGCGTGATGGCGGAGGGGCGTTGCGCGCTCTCGTCCTACGCCACCGGGCGATCGCCGAACCTCTCGGGCGTCTGCTCCCCGCCCGAGGCGGTGAGCTTCACCGAACGGGGCGGCCGGCTCACGCCGCGCCTCTCGGGCTTCGCGCTCGACAGCTTCGAGCCGGGCGCGCCGGCCGGCTATCCCACGCTCTGCAAGGGCCGCTTCGACGCCGACGGGGTTCTGTCGCACATGTTCGAGGAGCCGGTCAGCCTGAACGCCATGAGCCTGCTGGCGGGCCTGCGCGGGGCGGGGGTCACGGCCGTGAAGGTCGAAGGACGCCAGCGCGGCAAGGTCTATGTCGCCCGCGTGGCCGCGGCCTTCCGCCAGGCCATCGACGCCCTCGACCGCGGCCAGGACACGCGCCCCTACGAAGCCCTCCTGCTGGACCTCACCGAAGGCGGCCGGGAGACGGCCGGGGCCTATCGCAAGGGCTGGCGATGAGCCGGATCGAGCTGACCCTGGGGCCGCTGCTGTTCAACTGGCCGGCCGAGCGCGTGTCCGCGTTCTACGCCGCCATGGCCGAGGCGCCGGTGGACCGCGTCCATCTGGGCGAGGTGGTGTGCGGGAAACGCGAGCCCCGGCTGCGGGAGGCCTTCGAGCGCGCGGCCGCGACGCTGGCGGCGGCCGGCAAGCAGGTGGTCTGGTCGAGCCTGGCCCTGCCGGCCAACGCCGTCGAACGGCGCTGGACCCGGACCCGCCTCGAGGCCGCCGACGGGCTGGTCGAGGTGAACGACGTCTCGGCCCTGCCGGCGCTCGCCGGCCGCCCGTTCGTCGCCGGCCCCCTGCTGAACATCTACAACGAGGCGGCGGCTCAGGAGCTGGCGAGGCGGGGTTGCCGGCGCCTCTGCGGCAATGTCGAGCTGAGCCTGGATGCGCTGTCGGCGATCGGCCGCGCCTGCCCGGGGCTGGAGATCGAGCTGTTCGCCTTCGGCCGGCTGCCGCTCGCCCTGTCGGGGCGGTGCTACCACGCCAGGCTCCACGGCCTGCACAAGGACGCCTGCCAGTTCGTCTGCGACCGGGACGCGGACGGACGGGCGGTGCGGACGCTCGAAGGCCAGCCGTTCCTGGCGGTCAACGGGGTTCAGGTGATGTCGCACGGCGTGCAGCTCGCCGCCTTCGACGCCGACCGGCTCGGGGCGGCGGGAATCCGGGCCCTGCGCCTCTCGCCCCAGGATCTCGACATGACGGCCGTCGCCCGGGCCTTCCGCGACGTGCTCGACGGGCGGTCGCCGGCGGCGGACCTGGCCGGACGGCTGGGGGCGCTGGGCCCGCCGGGGGCCTTCGTGCAGGGCTATCCGCGCGGCCTGGCGGGGTGGCGGCAGGAGGCCGAGACCTAAGGCGGGTCAGCCGCCGAACTGGGCGAGCTGGCGCGTGTCGCCGCTGTTCGCCTCGTGCAGCCGGTGGCCGCGGGGCTTGCCGGCCAGGGCCCGGACGATGCGGGCGCGCAGCGCCTCGGGCTCGTCCTTCTCCAGCAGGTCCTTCAGGTCGACGCCCAGCTCGCCGAACAGGCACAGGCGCAGCTGGCCGCGGGCCGTGACCCGCAGGCGGTTGCAGCCGTCGCAGAAGCCGGGCGCATAGGGGGCGATCAGGCCGATGCGGCCGGCGTGGTCCGGATGGATGAACTCCACGGCCGGCCCGTCGTCGAAGGCGCGGTCCCTGCGCGTCCAGCCGCGCGCGGCCAGCCAGTCGGTGAGCACGGACCCCGGCACGTGCTGGTCGGCGAAGTACTCGGCGTTGTCGCCGGTCCGCATCAGCTCGATGAAGCGCACCGCCACCGGGCGCTCCCGCACGAACGCGGCGAAGGCGTCGAAGCCGTCCCCCACGCCGTCGCGCAGCAGGACGCCATTGACCTTCACCGTGGGCAGGCCGAGCTCCAGGGCCCGGTCGAGGCCGCGCACGACGGACTCCAGGCGGTCGTGGCCGGTGATGCGGTGGAAGCCGGCGCGGTCCAGGGAGTCGATGCTGACGTTGAGGTTGGTGAGGCCGGCGTCGCGCCAGGCGCCGATCTGGCGCTCCAGGTTCCAGCCGTTGGTGGTGATGCAGACCTTGTCCACGCCGGGCGTGGCGGCGGTGCGCGCGATGATCTCGGGAAGGTCTCGGCGCACGCTGGGCTCGCCGCCGGTGAGCCGGACCTTGGAGACGCCCAGGTCGGCGAAGGCGCCGGCCACCCGGCCGCATTCCTCGGGCGTCAGGAAGGTGAGCGGCCCCGACTTCTTGAAGCCGTCCGGCAGGCAGTAGGTGCAGCGGAAGTTGCAGACCTCGGTGACCGAGAGCCGCAGGTAATGGAAACGGCGGCCGAAGCCGTCGACGAGACGTCCCAACGCTGGGCTCCTTTCCAAGCACGGGAGGCGACGGCGTTTCCCCCGTCACCCTTGCCGCTCGCGGGCGGCGCGGCGGACCGGCCTTGGCGGGGAGGCGCTTTAGGCCGGAACGCTCGGAGCGAATTCAGCCGAAGGTAGGATCGGCCGAGGGTCCTTTCTATGATCGGCGCCGCGCGGCGCCTTGACGCCGGTCAAGCGGCCGCGGGCCGGGGCCTCACCAGCATGCGGCCGTACGCCACGGCGAAACCGCCGAAGGCCGCCGTCCAGGCCGCGGCCGAGGCCATCAGCAGGTCGGGCTGCAGGAGACCCGCGAAGGGGGCCGCCAGCCTCAGCACGGCCGCCAGGTTCACGGCCAGGTAGATCAGCGTGGTGGAGGCGTCGGCGGCGAGGTCTCTTCCCGTGTGGCCCCGGCTGGCCCGGGTCATGACGGCGAGGGTCATGACGCCCACGGCGCCGGCGGTCAGGGCGTGCACCCCGGCCGTGCGCGGCACGAGATCGGGGAGAAGGACGGCGGCGCCGAGGAAAGCGAGGCCCACGCCCAGCCAGGCGTACCCGACGTGCAGGATCCACACGAGCGGCTCGGACCGGGTCGCCCAGCCGCGCCAGCGGACGAGCCGGATGAGGTTGGCCGCGCCGGCCAGAGCCAGGGCCGCGCCCGTGGCGGGCGACAGGGGCAGGACCGCCCAAAGGGCGGCCCCCAGGCCGGTCAGGCCCAGGGCCGCCTGGTCGAGGCGGCCGGGCAGCGCCGGCTGCGGCTCCATCCGGCGCACCTTCATCCAGTTGCGGGTGAAGCTGGGGGTGATGCGGCCCCCGATCAGGGCGATCAGCACGCAGGCCGCGCCCAGGGCCAGCCGCTCGCCCGCGCCGTCGTCCCAGAGCGCGGCGCCCAGGTGGAAGGCGACGTTGGCGAGCGCGAGCAGGCTCACCAGGACGCAGACGGCCAGGTTGCGCCAGTTGCGGCCGGCCAGCACCTCGCGCCAGACGACCGCGGCGAAGGCGATCAGGAAGGCGCTGTCGACGGCGGCGGCGACCGGACCCAGCTCGGCCTCGAACAGCATGGCCAGGCGGCCCGCGGTCCAGAGGGCCACGAGCCCGCCCAGCGGCGCGCCGATCACCGGCATGCGGCCGGTCCAGTTCGGCACGGCCGTGGTCAGGAACCCCGCCACCACGGCGGCCAGGAAGCCGAACAGCATCTCGTGGACGTGCCAGTCGCGGCTGAGGGCTCCGGGTCCGCCGGCCAGGAAGCTCCAGACCCACAGCGGGACCACCAGCGCCGACCAGGCGGCGCCGAACAGGAAGAACGGACGGAATCCGAAGCTGAAGAGGGCGGGGCCCCGGTAGGCCCGCCGCGCGGCGGCTGTAGGCATGCAAGGAGCATGCGCCCGGCCGCCGGCGGCTCACATGACGAACATCAAGTGCGTCTCATCCGCATTTGGAATAGCCGCACGAGAAGCAGGTGTCGCAGCCCTCCTTGCGCACCATGTCGAAGCCGCCGCAGCGCGGGCAGGCGGCGGCCGGGACGAAGGGCCGTACGGTGAGCGCCTGGGGTTCCGGCTCGGCCGCCGCCGGCGCGATCCCCTGCAGGTGGCGCTCGATCACCCCGCCGATGGCCGCCAGCAGCGAGGGCACGTAGCGGCCGCCCAGCCAGGCGCCGCCGCGCGGATCGAACACCGCCTTCAGCTCCTCGGCCACGAAGCCCACGTCGCCGCCGCGCCGGAACACCGCCGAGACCATGCGGGTCAGGCCCAGCGTCCAGGCGTAGTGCTCCATGTTCTTGGAGTTGATGAAGATCTCGAAGGGCCGCCGGACGTCGCCCTCCATCACGTCGTTGATGGTGACGTAGACGGCGTGCGCGCTCTCGGGCCAGGTGAGCTTGTAGGTGGCGCCTTCCAGCGCCTCGGGGCGCGGCGCGAGCTTGGGTTCGGGCGGCGGGGCGGGCGGGCTTTCCACCGACAGCACTGAGCCGGTCACCGGATTGGGCCGGTAGGTCGTCAGGCCCTTGCAGCCCTGGCGATAGCCCTCGAGGTACACGTCGCCGAAGTCCTCGAAGGAGATGGCCTCCGGGCAGTTGATGGTCTTGGAGATCGAGCTGTCGACGTGGGCCTGGGCGGCGGCCTGCATGCGGATGTGGTCGGCGGGGGCGAGCGTCTGGGCGCTGACGAAGACGTCCTGCGGCGGGGCGGCCTCGCCGTGCAGGCGCTTCCACATGGCCAGCGCGTAGTCCTCCACCGCCTCCTCGCGGGTGGAGCCGTCGGGCTGGCGGACCTTGCGGGTGTAGGCGTAGGCGAACACGGGCTCGATGCCGGAAGAGACGTTGCCGGCCAGCAGGGAGGTGGTGCCGGTGGGCGCGATCGAGGTGAGGCAGCCGTTGCGCAGGCCGTGCTCGGCGATCAGCGCGCGGGTCTCGTCGTCGAGGGTGGTCAGGTTCGGCCGATCGAGGATCGCGGGGTCGTACAGCGGGAAAGGGCCCTTCTCGGCGGCCAGCTCGGCCGAGGCGCGGTAGGCCTCGCGCTTGATGAGGCCGAGCCAGCGTCCGGTCAGCTCGACCGCGCGGTCCGAGCCGTAGGCCGCGCCGCAGAACACCAGCGCGTCGGCCAGGCCCGTGACGCCCAGGCCGATGCGGCGCTTGGCCTTGGCCTCCGTCTCCTGGGCCTCCAGCGGATAGCGCGAGATGTCGATGACGTTGTCGAGCATGCGCACGGCGGTGCGGGTCAGGGCGGCCAGTTGGGCCTCGTCCACCTCGGCGCCCTTGCGGAACGGCCCCTCCACCAGCTTGGCGAGGTTGATGGAGCCCAGCAGGCAGGCGCCGTAGGGCGGCAGCATCTGCTCGCCGCACGGGTTGCTGGCCAGGATGGTCTCGCAGTAGCCGAGGTTGTTGTGGGCGTTCACCCGGTCGATGAAGATCACCCCGGGCTCGGCCGCGTCGTAGGTCGCCTGCATCAGGCGCTTCCAGAGGTCGGCGGCCCGGACGGTGCGGAACACCTCGCCGTCGAAGGCCAGCGGCCAATCGGCGTCGCGGGCGAGGGCGTCCATGAAGGCGTCGGTGACCAGGACCGAAAGGTTGAAGTTGCGCAGCCGGGCGGGGTCGCGCTTGGCGTCGATAAAGGCCTCGATGTCCGGGTGGTCGATGCGCAGGCAGCCCATCATGGCGCCCCGCCGCTGGCCGGCGGACATGATCGTCCGGCACATGGAATCCCACACGTCCATGAAGCTGATCGGGCCCGAGGCGTCGGCGCCGACGCCCTTCACCGCGGCGCCCGAGGGCCGGAGGGTGGAGAAGTCCATGCCCACGCCGCCGCCCTGCTGCATGGTCACGGCGGCCTCGCGGACGTGGGCGAAGATGCCGGCCAGGTCGTCCGGCGTGCGCCCCATGACGAAGCAGTTGAACAGGGTGACGTTCCGCGCCGTGCCCGCGCCGGCGATGATCCGGCCGGCTGGCAGGAAGCGGTAGTCGGTCAGGGCCTCCAGGAAGCGGCCGCGCATGGCCTCGCGCACCTCAGGCGCCTCGGCCTCGGCCAGCGCCGTCGCCACCCGCGCCCAGGTCTCCTCGACGGTGGCGTCCCCGCGCGCGTCGCCCGGATTGAAGCGGTACTTGCTGGACCAGATCTCGCCGGCCAGCGGGTTGTCGAAGGCCATCGCCGCAGCTCCCTCAGAAGAAGGATCAGGCTCGGTGATTCCATGGCGGGGCCGCATTGAAGCCCGCCAAGCCCGCGATTGCCGGACGTCAAGCGATCGGGCGCGCGGCGGGGCTATGGGAGGCGGCGAAGGAGTCCGCCATGCCCGCCCAATCCGTCGCGCCAGCGCAAGACGATGCGACCTGGAAACTGATCGCCCACATCCTGGAGCGCTATCACGAGACGCATCGGCGGGAGTTCCCCGAGGCCATCCGCCTGGCCCGCAAGGTCGAGGCGGTGCACGCGGGCGACGCGGACCGGCCGACGGGCCTCGCCGACCACCTGGCCCTGATGTTCGACGACCTGGACGGCCACCAGCGCAAGGAGGAGCAGGTGCTGTTCCCGATGATGATGCAGGGCGGCGGGCCGATGATCCGCTTCCCGATCACCCGCATGATGGCCGAGCACGCCGAGGTGGACGAGCAGCTGGTGCGCCTGAGGACGCTGACGCGAGACTTCACCCCGCCGGAGGGCGCCTGCGCGACCTGGCGGCTGCTGTGCCTGACCTGCCGCAAGATCCACGACGACCTGATCGAGCACATGCGGCTCGAGAACGAGGAGTTGTTCGCGGCCTTCCTCGGCTAGGACGGGATCAGGCGCAGACCCCGCGGTAGCGCGGGATCTGGCCGACCAGCGAGCAGGGCTTGAAGCGGCTGTCGAGCTCCTCCGCAAGCACCAGGTCCCAGGCGTCGCGGCAGGCCCCGGTGGAGCCCGGCACGCAGAAGATGAAGGTGTCGTCGATCTGGCCGGCCAGGGCGCGGGACTGCAGCGTCGAGACGCCGACCGTGCCGTAGCTCGCCTGGTGGAAGACCACGGCGAAGCCGTCCATCTCGCGCCGCAGCAGGGGACGTACGGCCTCGGGCGTCACGTCACGGGGCGCGAAGCCCGTGCCGCCGGTGGCGAGGATCACGTCGACGCCCGGGTCGGCAACCCAGGCCTTCACCTGCGCCTGGATGGCCGCCACGTCGTCCTTGACGATGGCCTTGCCGGCGAGCGCGTGCCCGGCCTCGGCCAGACGGTCGGCGAGCAGGCCGCCGGAGGTGTCGGTGGTCTCGTCGCGCGTGTCGGACACCGTCAGCACGGCGATGTTGAGGGGATAGAACGGCAGGCGCTCGTCGATGCGGGCCTTGGTCTTCAGGACGGCGTCCACGCTCAGCCTCCGGAGAAGGCGGAGAAGAAGGCCACTTCCTGGCCGGGGCTCACCCAGACGTCGCCGTTGACGACCTCGCGGTCGACGGAGGCCCGGACGCCGGGGGCGGTGAGCGCCGCCTCGCCGCCGTCGACGAGCGATCCGATCCCCCGCCGGAGCTGCGACAGCCAGCAGCCGTCGAGCGGCAGGGGAACGTGGGCCGAGCGGCCGAAGGTGTCGGCGACCTGGCCGAAGAACAGCACCTGGATCTGGGTCGTCGGGCCGCCGTTAGGGCGCCTGGCCTGGTGGGTGACGGTCGTGGACTGGTCCATGACGGCGCGGGTTCCTGGAAGGGGATGTGAGAGCGGGTCTAGCCGGATCGCGCGTCCCGCCGTTTGTCGCAGATCAAGGGTGAGCGGATTTCGCGGGGGGCTAAGATGCCGCAGACAGGAGACCCGTTCATGGCCGCGCCCGCCGCCTTCCGCACCCACGAGGTGTTCAACCAGCCGGCCCCGCTCGCGGGCTACGACCTGTTCGCCACCGACCGGCCGCTTGCCGAGGCCATCGTCCGGGAGGGCGCGGACTGGGCCGTGGAGGACCTCTCGGCCTATGGCGCCGCCCTGGGCTCGCCCGAAGCCCTTGAACTGGGGGCGATCGCCAACCGGGACACGCCGCGGCTGCACGCCTTCGACCGCTACGGCCGGCGCGCCGATTGGGTGGAATTCCATCCGGCCTACCACCGGCTGATGGCGCTGCAGGTGGGGCAGGGGATCCACGCCTCGCCCTGGTCGCATCCGAAGCCCGGCGCCCACGTCCACCGCGCGGCGGGGCTCTACATGAGCGGGCAGGTGGAGGCGGGCACGAGCTGCCCGATCTCGATGACCTACGCGGGGATACCCGTGGTGGCGAAGGCGGGCGGGCCGCTGGAAGCCTGGCTGCCGAAGCTGGTCTCGCGCGACTACGATCCGGCGCATCGGCCGGTGACGGAGAAGGCCGGCGCGCTCCTCGGCATGGGCATGACCGAGAAGCAGGGCGGCTCGGACGTGCGGGCCAACACCACCCGCGCCGAGCCGGAAGCGGCCTCGGGCCCGGGCGAGGCCTACCGCCTGGTCGGCCACAAGTGGTTCATGTCGGCCCCGATGTGCGACGCCTTCCTGGTGCTGGCCCAGGCGCCGGGCGGCCTGTCGTGCTTCTTCGTTCCCCGCTGGGCACCGGACGGGGAGCTGAACGCCCTGCGGTTCCAGCGGCTGAAGGACAAGCTGGGCAACCGCTCGAACGCCTCCAGCGAGGTGGAGTTCGAGAATGCCCTGGGCTGGCTGGTGGGCGAGGAGGGGCGCGGCGTCCCCACCATCATCGAGATGGTCGGCTACACCCGGCTGGACAACGTGCTGGGCTCGGCCGGCGTGCAGCGCCAGGCGGTGGTCCAGGCCATCCATCACGCCCGCGGCCGCTCGGCCTTCCAGAAGCGCCTGGTGGACCAGCCGCTGATGGCCAATGTGCTGGCCGACCTGGCGCTGGAGACCGAGGCCGCCACGGCCATCGCCTTCCGGCTGGCGCGGGCCTTCGACGCCCAGTCCGACCCGGCCGAGGCCCTGCTGCGCCGGCTGGTGACGCCCGCCGCCAAGTTCTGGGTCTGCAAGCGCGGGCCGATCCTGGCCGGCGAGGCGCTCGAGGTGCTGGGCGGCAACGGCTACATCGAGGAGAGCGGCATGCCCCGGATCTACCGCGAGCTGCCGGTCTATTCGATCTGGGAGGGCTCGGGGAACGTCATGTGCCTGGACGCCCTGCGCGCCCTGCACCGCGAGCCCGAGGCGGCCGACGCGCTCGAAGCCGAGCTCGGTCACGCCCGGGGCGGCGACCGGCGGCTGGAGATCGCCGTGGACCGGGTGCTGGAGATGTGCCGTCGCGGCCTGTCGGAGAGCGAGCTGCGGCGGTTCTGCCGGGAGCTGGTGGTGGTGGTCCAGGCCGCCCTGCTGGTGCGTCATGCGCCGGGCTTCGTGGCCGACGCCTTCCTGGCCAGCCGACTGGAGGAACAGGCCGGCGCCTTCGGCCTGCTGCCGGAGGGGGTCGACGCGCGCGCCATCGTCGACCGCGCCTGGTCGGGCGACTAGCCGAGCACCGTGCCTGGATTGAGGATGTTCCTCGGGTCGAGAGCCTGCTTCAGGCTGCGCATCTGGGCGTACGTCAAGGACCGGCCCGCCCCACCATCAAGGCCCCGCTTGACGCCCGGCAAACCCCGGGGGGCGCACCGCGACTAGCCTGCGGGCGTGCATCCATAGGAGGCCGGCTCCCCCCGGCATGATCCCATGAAGACCCTTGTCACCACTCTCGCCGCGGCCGCCATGCTGGCCGTCCTCGCTCCCGCCGCCTCGGCCCAGAACGTCTCGGAAGTGGACGTGACCGCCCGCGCGCCCACCCAGGTCCGCATCGAATGGGCGGGGCGCCCGAAGGCCGCGGTCAAGCGCGAAGTCCATGTGGCGGCGGGCACGGTCTGCCGCAACGCCGTCGTGAACCGCGACCTGGAGGTCGGCGACCTCCGCTGGTGCAGCCGAAAGTCCGAGGCCAAGGCGCTCAAGCGCTATGCGGCGCTCCTCCAGCACGCAGGCTACGCTTCGTCGACGCCGGCGATCGTGCTGTCCGCGCGCTGATCGAACGTCACCGAACCGACGCGCAAGCGTGACCGTTCTGACGTGAGCGGCCCCTAAGCATCCCCCCAAAGCAAGGGGGTGCTCGATGCGCACGATGATGATGGGGGCGAGCGTGCTGACGCTCGCCTTGGCGACGGCTGTTCCGGCCATGGCCCAGACCGACGGCTCGGTCGAAGAACTGGTGGTCACCGGCCAGCGCCTCTCGCAGCAGCGGGCGATCGACGCCAAGCGGAGCGCCACGGCGGTGGTGGACGCGATCTCCGCCGACGAGATCGGCCGCCTGGCCGACAAGAACGTGGCCGAGAACCTCGAGCGCCTGCCGGGCGTCGGCGTATCCTACGACCAGGGCGAAGGCCGCTACGTCGCCATCCGCGGCACGCCGGCGCAGCTCAACAACGTGACGCTCAACGGCGTCGAGGTCGGCAATCCCGACGGCGACAGCCGGGCGCTGCCGCTGGACGTGGTCTCGGGCCAGTTGCTCGGCCGCATCGAGGTGGTGAAGGCGGTCACGCCGGACATGGACGCGCAGGGGATTGGCGGCACGGTCAACCTGGTCACCCAGTCGCCCTTCGACGCCAAGCGGGACCTGTTCGCGCGCGGCTCCTTCCAGGCGGGCTACCAGGACTTCAACGAGAAGGTCCCTGTGCAGGGTGACGCGACCTTCGGCGCCGTGTTCGGCGACGGCCGCTGGGGCGTGCTGGTGGGCGTCAACGGCTCGTCGCGGGACTACCGCTCGGACGGCCTCTATCCGGACGACTGGCGCACGCTGCCCGGCTACGCTCGCGGCGGCCTGCCCACCAACATCAAGTTCACCAACTACACCCTGAAGCGCGAACGGATCGGGGTCAGCGGCGCCCTGGAGTTCCGCCCGACCGATCAGGACAAGATGTACGTCCGCGGCCTCTATTCGAAGTTCACCGAGGACGAGTACCGCCAGCGGGCCCGGCTCGACTTCGGGGCCAACCCGGCCAACATCACCCTCAACGCCGACGGCGCCACCGGCGTCGCCCGCAATGTCGACGCCCGCCAGGACCTGCGCCTGGAGTACAAGGAGAAGAGCATCAGCTCGGCCTCGTTCGGCGGCGAGCACGAGCGCGGACCCTGGGAGCTCAAATACGACCTCTCGTGGGGCTACAACGAGCTGATCGAGCCGAACCAGGTCTGGCAGTTCCGCCTGCCGTCCGCGAACCTGACCGTCGACTTCGACATGCGGCCGCTGCTCTACACGGCCGAGGCGCGCACCATGTCGGCCTCTGCTCTGCAGTTCCGCCAGTACACGGCCCAGGACGAGTACGGCGAGGAGACCAACCTCGCGGCCAAGGTCGACCTGAAGCGGGCCATCGCGGTCGGCGAGGGCAGCTACCTGAAGGTCGGCTTCAAGGTGCGTGACACCGACAAGATGTTCGACGGCCACACCGATCGCTGGGACCGCGGGGCCACGGCCAACCGCTTCACCCTGGCCGACTTCGGCCTGCAGGGCCCGGTGATGGACGTCGACCTCGGCGACTATACCTACTTCAACCGCTACACGATCGACGCCGACGCGATCAGCAAGTTCACGGCCGAGAACCTGGCGACCGCGCGGTTCGTCAAGAACACCGCCGACAGCCTGGCGAACGAGACCTTGAGCGACTACGACCTGACCGAACGGGTCTACGCCGGCTACGCGATGGCCGACGTGGACTTCGGCGGCTGGCGCCTGATCGGCGGCTGGCGGGTGGAGCGCACCGAGACCGACGTCCAGGGCTTCCGTCTCGACCCGAAGGTGGGCGGGGTGAGCCCGGTCTCGCGCTCGGGCGAGTACACGAACTTCCTGCCCAACCTCCATGTCCGGTTCGAGCCGCGGGACGACCTCGTCCTGCGACTGGCCTACACCCGCACGCTCGGCCGGCCGCAATACCCGCAACTGCGGCCCGGCGGCTCGCTGGACTGGGTCGAGGTGACGCCCGGCGTCTTCGAGGGCGGCCTTTCGGAAGGCAACGTCGACCTGAAGCCCTTCGTCTCGGACAACTTCGACGCCACGGTGGAGTGGTACTTCGCCCGGGGCGGCCTGATCTCGGCCGGCGCCTTCTACAAGAAGATCAAGGACCCGATCTTCACCTTCAGTGAGACCCGCACCAACTTCGTCCTCGACGGCCGGACCTACGCCACCTTCGGCTACAGCCAGCCGCGCAACGCCGACGAGGGCGAGATCAAGGGGATCGAGTTCGCCTACCAGCAGCAGTTCACCTTCCTGCCGGGGCCCTGGAGCGGTTTCGGGGCGGCGGGGAACATCACCTTCACCGACTCCAGCCTGACCGTGCCGGGCCGCGGCGAGCTGCCGTTCCCGGCCCAGTCGGACCTGCTCTGGGGCGCCCAGCTCTTCTACCAGAAGGGCCGCTTCGAGGCGGCGATCTCCTACCATCACACGGGCCGGGCCATTCAGGGGCTGGGCGGCAACGACGACGCCGACACCTACGACGACGACTACCGGCGCCTGGACGCCAAGGCGAGCTACGCCCTCACCGACAACGTCGAGGTGTTCGTGGACCTGCAGAACCTCAACGACGAGGTGCTGCGCGAGTATCAGGCCGGCCGGCGCGACTGGCTGACCAACTACGAACGCTACGGCCGCACCTACTACCTGGGCGTCTCGGCCAAGTGGTGATCCGGGCGGCGTCAAGAAACTGACGTCGAAGCGTGACGGCGGTGACGCGCTCCGCCCGTACCTGGGCCCTCAGGGGAACAGGGGGATGATTCGGGGTGCGCACCGTCCGGATCGCGACGATCGGGGGCTGCCTCGCCGCGACGCTGGCGGGACCCGCCTGCGGCCAGGCGCCCGGCGAGGCCCGGGGCGTGGCCCCGCTGCGGTGGGACGTGGCGCCGGCGCCGCAGCCGGCGGCGCTGGAGGAGGGGGGCGTGCGGCTGCTCTACACGTCGCGGCGGCTGGCCGCCGACCTGACCTACGCGCCCTCCGACCGAGCGCTGCGGGCCCAGGCGCTGCGGACGGAGCCGCGCAATCCCCTGGATGACCAGCGCAGGAGCGCCAAGGTAAGCTACGCCCTGAGCGACGGGGTGGAGCTGTTCGTGGACATGCAGAACCGCCGGAAGACGGGGGGCGACACGCCCGGCCGCCGCGACGGCTTCAGCGAGCAGGCGCCGAAGCGCCGCACGGTATCGATCGGAGTATCGGCAAGATGGTGACGACCCTGGACCGCCGCGGCCTGCTGATCCGGGCCGCGGGCCTGGCTGGCCTGGCGCTCACGCCCGCCGCCTGGACCCCCGCCCTGGCCCAGGCCCGCCTGCCGGACGACCCCTTCACCCTGGGCGTCGCCTCGGGCGATCCCGCGCCGGACGGCATGGTGCTGTGGACCAGGCTCGCGCCGAAGCCCCTCGATCCGGACGGCGGCATGTCGCCCGCCCCCGTGGCGGTGAGCTGGGAGATCGCCGAGGACCCGGGCCTGAAGCGCGTGGTAGCCCGCGGCGAGACCCTGGCCGTGGCCGAGGCTGCCCATTCGGTCCATGTGGAGGTCGCCGGCCTGAAGCCCGATCGCGACTACTGGTACCGGTTCCGCGCCGGCGGCCACGCCAGCGAGACGGGCCGCACCCGGACGACGCCCGCGCCGGGCGCCGAGGTGTCCCGCCTGCGGATCGCCTACGGGTCGTGCCAGAAGTACGAGGCCGGCTACTACGGCGCCTATCCGCACCTCGTGGCCGACGCGCCGGACCTGGTGCTGTTCCTGGGCGACTACATCTACGAGAAGGCGGCCAGCGACAACGGCGTGCGCCGCCATCCGCCTGTCGACGCGACGGACCTCGCCACCTACCGGCAGCGCTACGGCCTCTACAAGTCGGACCCCAACCTGCGCGCCGCCCACGCCGCGGCGCCCTGGATGGTGATCTGGGACGACCACGAGGTCTCGAACGACTACGGCGACGATCAGGACCGCTCCAATCCTGACCCGGCCGTCTTCCTGGCGAGGCGCGCCGCCGGCTACCAGGCCTACTACGAGCACATGCCGCTGCGTCGGCGCTCGATCCCGGTGGGCCCCCGGATGCTGCTCCACCGGTCCCTGGACTGGGGCCGGCTCGCCCAACTCCAGTTCCTGGACACCCGGCAATACCGTGCGCACCGCACCTGCGACGCCATCGCCGAGGGCAAGATGATCCCCGACTGCGCCGAGCGGCGGGATCCGGAGCGCTCGCTGCTGGGCGCCGCCCAGGAGCGCTGGCTGTTCGACACCCTGGACCGCTCGCAGGCCGGCTGGAACGTCCTGGCCCAGCAGTACCTGATGGGCGACCTCCAGCGGCTCGACGGCCGCTACAGCAACGACGGTTGGGGGGGCTACTTCCAGACCCGCCAGCGGGTGCTGGAGCGCTGGCGGGACGCCAAGGTCGCCAACCCGGTGGCGCTGGGCGGCGACATCCACACCTTCTTCGCCGGCGACCTGCCCCTCGAGGCCGGCGGCAAGCCGATCGGCAGCGAATTCGTGGGCGGCTCGATCAGCTCGCTGGGCTGGAAGAACGCCGAGCTCCGGCCGGTGCTGGAGCACAATCCGAACCTGAAGTTCGGCGACGGCGAGGTCCGTGGCTATGGCCTGGTCGAGCTGACGCCCAAAACCTGTTCGGTGGCGTTCCGGGGCCTGGAGAGCGCGCTGGTCCCGCAGTCGCCGATCCGCGACCTCGCCCGCTTCGTGGTCGAGGCGGGCGAGCCGGGGCTGAAGACGGCTTAGATGGCGGGGATCGGGCCGGCGTCGGGGGCTTCGGCCCGGCCGTCATAGACCGCCTCGTCCAGGATGCCCTGCTGCTTGGCCACCAGGGTCGGGACCAGCGCCTGGCCGGCCACGTTCACCGCCGTGCGGCCCATGTCGAGGATCGGGTCGATGGCGAGCAGCAGACCCACGCCTTCCAGCGGCAGGCCCAGCGTCGAGAGCGTCAGCGTCAGCATGACCGTGGCCCCGGTCAGGCCCGCCGTGGCCGCCGAGCCGATCACGGAGACGAAGACGATCAGGAGGTAGTCGCTGAGGTGCAGCGGCAGGCCGAAGAACTGGGCCACGAAGATCGCCGAGACGGCCGGATAGATGGCCGCGCAGCCGTCCATCTTGGTGGTCGCGCCCAGCGGCACGGCGAAGGCGGCGTACGGTCGCGGCACGCCCAGCCGGCTCTCGGTGACCGACTCCGTGACGGGCAGGGTCCCCACCGAGGAGCGGGAGACGAAGCCAAGCTGGATCGCCGGCCAGGCGCCGCGGAAGAAGCGCAGCGGATTGAGGCCGTGAGCCGCGAGCAGGGCCGGATAGACGCCCAGCAGCACGATCGCCAGGCCCAGGTAGATGGCGAGCGTGAACTGGCCGAGCTGGGCCATGGCCGGCCAGCCGTACTGGGCCACCGCATTGCCGAGCAGGGCCAGCGCCCCGACCGGCGTCAGGCGGATCACCCAGCCCAGGGCCTTGCGCACCACGGCCAGCGCCGAGGCGTTGAAGTCGAGGAAGGCGCGGCCGGCCTCGCCCGCCTTGAGCGCCGCGGCCCCGGCGACGAGGGCGATCACCAGGACCTGAAGGACGTTGAAGCCGATGGTGGTCGTGGCCGCGCCGTCGGCGAGCTTGGTCGAGGCGCTGAGGCCCAGGATGTTGCCGGGCACGAGGCCGGTCAGGAAGTCGAGCCACGAGCCGGTGGTGGTGGGCGCCTTGGCGGCCTCGGCCGCCACGCCGGTGTGCAGGCCCGGCTGGAGACCCAGGCCCAGGGCGATGCCGATGGCCGAGGCGATCAGGGCGGTGATCGCGAACCACAGCAGGGTGCGGGTGGCGAGCGCGGCGGCGTTCTGGACCTTCGCCAGGTTGGCGATGCTGGCCACGATGGCGGTGAAGACCAGCGGCGGCGCCAGGGTCTTCAGGAGCTGGACGAAGGCCTGGCCGACGATCCGCAGCGCTTCGGCCAGGGGCCTGCCTGCCTCGCCGGGATCGACGCCCAGGTTGCGGGCCAGGAGGCCCAGAGCCACGCCGGCGATCATGCCAGCCAGAACCTGCATCCCGAACGGAACCGTCCGGCGGGCGCTGTCGCGCGAACTCATCCTACTGTCCTCAGGTGAGCGGACAGATAGTCTAGTCGGCGGCTAGGATATGGCGCCTGCCGGAAATTCTGCGGCCGGCCTCAGAACCTCTCGGGGCTGCTTGGAGGGGGCGGCCGCGGAGGCCGCCCCTGCCGGCGATCAGACCGGATCGTAGGGGAACACCGAGGCCGTCGCGCCGAGGTCGGTGAAGCTGGCCGACATGGACGGGAAGCCCTGGGCGATCAGGGCCTCAGGCGTCCAGCCCTCGATCCTGGTCACCGACTTCACCGGGCGCGGCTGGTTGAACAGCACGACCTCGTTGCCGCGGGCGGCGAAGACCTGGCCGTTCACGTCGGAGGCCGCCAGGGCCACCGCGAGCTGGGCCACCTGGTCGGCGCGCATGAAGTTCTTCATCCGCTCGACGCGCTGGGCCGAGGCCTCGTCCTTCACCGGAATGGTGGCGATCATGCGCGTCCAGGCGAAGGGCGCGATGATGTTCGAGCGGACGTTCTTGGCGGCGCCTTCCATGGCCACGATGCGCGACAGGCCCATGACCCCCAGCTTGGCGGCGGCGTAGTTCGCCTGGCCGATGTTGCCGATCAGGCCCGAGGTGGAGGTGAAGTGGACGTACGAGCCGTCCTCCTGGTTGCGGAAGTGCTCGACGGTGGCGCGGGTGACGTTGAAGGCGCCGCGCAGGTGGACCTGGATCACGGCGTCCCAGTCGGCCTCGTCCATCTTGTGGAACATCTTGTCGCGCAGGATGCCGGCCGGGTTCACCACGGCGTTGAGGCCGCCGAAGGTGTCCATGGCCTGCTCGAACATGCGCCGGGCGCCGGACATCTCGGCCACGCTGTCGGAGTTGGCGACGGCCTCGCCGCCGGCCGCGCGGATCTCCTGGGCCGTGGCCTCCGCCGGGCCCGCGTCGCCCAGGTCGCCGCCCGAGACCGAACCGCCCAGGTCGTTGACGACCACCTTCGCGCCTTCCTGGGCCGCGAGCAGCGCGCACGCCTTGCCGATGCCGCCGGCGCCGCCGGTGACCAGAACCACTTTCCCGCTGAGAACGCCCACGATGCTTCTCCCACTCATCCTTGATTTCGAAGCCGCGGTCCGACCGCGGCGGCGCAATCACCTACCACGGGGGCTGACTTCCGCGGCGTCATCGCTACAGAGAGGCCGCAACACAAGCCTCATCAGGAGCCCGCCCCATGTCAGGCCTTCGCCGCGCCGCCATCGTCAGCCCCGTCCGGACCGCGGTGGGCAAGTACCTGGGGGCGCTGTCGAACGTGACGGCCGGCGAGCTGGGCGCGGCGATCATCCGGGGCCTGGTGGACCGCACGGCCATCGATCCCGAGCGGATCGACGACGTCATCTTCGCCCAGGGCTACGGCAACGGTGAGGCGCCCTGCATCGCCCGCTGGTCGGCGCTGGCCGCCGACCTGCCGATCAAGGTGCCGGGCTACCAGCTCGACCGCCGCTGCGGCTCCGGCCTGCAGGCGGTGGTGGACGCCGCGATGATGGTCCAGACGGGCGCGGCCGACGTGGTGATCGCCGGCGGCTGCGAGAGCATGAGCAACGTCGAGTACTACAGCCTCGACATGCGCAAGGGCGCCCGGGCCGGCTCGGTCACGATGCACGACCGCCTGGCGCGCGGCCGGGTGATGTCCCAGCCGGTGGAGCGCTTCGGCGTCATCACCGGGATGATCGAGACCGCCGAGAACCTGGCCAAGGACTACGGCATCAGCCGCGAGGCTTGCGACGAATACGCCCTGGCGAGCCACACCCGCGCCGCCGAGGCCTGGGCGGCGGGCAAGTTCGACGACGAGCTGGTTCCCGTCGCGGTGAAGCAGCGGAAGGGCGACCCGGTCATCTTCGACCGCGACGAGGGCGTGCGCGGCGACGTGACGATGGAAAGCCTGGCCAAGCTGGCCCCTATCGAGAAGGGCGGGGTGGTCACGGCCGGCAACGCCAGCCAGCAGAACGACGCGGCGGCCGCCTGCCTGGTGGTGGCCGAGGACATGCTGCCCAAACTGAACCTGGAGCCGATGGGCTGGTTCGTGGGCTGGGCGGCGGCCGGCTGCGATCCCTCGCGCATGGGCATCGGCCCGGTGCCGGCGGTGGAGCGCCTCTTCGCCCGCACCGGCCTGTCCTGGAACGACATCGACCTGGTCGAGCTGAACGAGGCCTTCGCCTCCCAGGTGCTGGCCGTCCTCAAGGGCTGGGGCTGGGACGATCGTGACCGGCTGAATGTCAACGGTTCGGGCATCTCGCTGGGCCACCCGATCGGGGCCACCGGCGGCCGCATCCTGGCCAACCTGCTGCGCGAGCTGAAGCGCCGCGACGGCCGCTACGGCCTGGAGACCATGTGCATCGGCGGCGGGCAGGGCATCGCGGCCGTCTTCGAGCGGGCCTGAGGCCTTGAGCGACCTGCTGAAGCGGGCCGACGGCGCGGTCGCCGCGCTGAGGGCCTTCCTGGCCAGCGCCCGGACCTCGGCGGCGGGCGCCGTCGCGCCGACGGGCCAGGTGGACCCGGCCAAGCTGGACGCGGCCCAGCGCGGCGTCCACGCCTTCGCCTGGGCGGCCACCACGGTCGAGGCGCTGGCGCAGCTCACGGACTGGGGGCGGCGGGCGCAGGCGGCCGGGGCGTTCGGCGAGGGCGAGCAGCTCGTCCTGCGCATCGCCTTCGGGGAATACCTGGCCCAGCTCCTGGGCGGCCTGCCCATGAGCCAGAACGAACTCGCCCGGCCGTGGGACTACGGCGCCGAGAACGGCGCGGCCACCCTGGCCCGTGATCCGGCGGCGGGCTGGTTCATCGCCAACGGCAACACGCTCGGGACCCGCAAGGCGCTGGTGGAGAAGCTGGTCGCCGGCTGGCGGCCCTTCGAGGGCCTGGGCGACGAGACGCTGGACGCCGTGCGGGCCCAGTTCCGCCGCTTCGCCGACGAGCGGGTGGCGCCCTTCGCCCACGGCTGGCACCTGAAGGACGAGCTGATCCCCGACGCGGTGGTGGCCGAGATGGGCGAGCTGGGCGTCTTCGGCGTCACCATCGATCCCGAGTACGGCGGCCTGGGCCTCGGCAAGCTCGCCATGTGCGTGGTCTCGGAGGAGCTCAGCCGCGCGTGGATCGCCGCGGGCTCGCTGGGCACGCGCTCGGAGATCGCCGGCGAACTGATCGGGGCGGCCGGCACGCCGCACCAGAAGCAGCGCTGGCTGCCGAAGATCGCCTCCGGCGAGGTGCTGCCCACGGCGGTCTTCACCGAGCCGGACACCGGCTCGGACCTGGCCTCGCTGCGCACCCGGGCCGTGCGCGCCGCCGACGGCTCGTGGCGGATCACCGGCGCCAAGACCTGGATCACCCACGCCTCGCGCAGCGACCTGATGACGGTGCTGGTCCGCACCGATCCGGACACGCCCGGCCACGGCGGCCTCTCGATGATGCTGGCCGAGAAGACGCGCGGGACGCCGGCTGATCCGTTCCCGGACGCGGGCCTGACGGGCAGCGAGATCGAGGTCCTGGGCTACCGGGGCATGAAGGAATACGTCCTGGCCTTCGAGGACTTCGCCGTACCGCCCGAGGGGCTCCTGGGGCAGGGCGAGGGGCAGGGCTTCAAGCAACTCATGCGCACCTTCGAGGCCGCCCGCATCCAGACCGCCGCCCGGGCCGTGGGCGTCGCCTGGAGGGCCTTCGACCTTGGCCTGCGCTACGCCATGGAGCGGCGCCAGTTCGGCCGGCCGATCGTCGAGTTCCCGCGGGTGTCGGACAAGCTGGCCCTGGCCCTGGTCGAGACGGTGGTCGCCCGCGAGCTCAGCTACTTCGCCGCCCGCACCAAGGACGCCGGCGACCGCTGCGACATCGAGGCGGGCATGGCCAAGCTGTTGGCCGCCCGCGTCGCCTGGTCGAACGCCGACGCGGGCGTGCAGGTGCACGGCGGCAACGGCTATGCGCTGGAGTTCGAGATGAGCCGCGTGCTCTGCGACGCGCGCATCCTCAACATCTTCGAGGGTGCCGCCGAGATCCAGGCCCAGGTCATCGCCCGGGGGCTGCTGGGACGGGGCTAGGCGAGGCCCAGGCGCTTGGCCTTCTCGACCATCACCTGCGCCTGGCGGATGGAGGCCAGGTCGATCATCCGGCCGTCGAGGGCCACGGCGCCGCGGCCCTCCCGCTCGGCCTGGGCCAGCGCCTCCAGGATGCGGCGGGCGCGCTCGATCTCCTCGGGGGCGGGACTGAAGACCGCGTTCAGCGTCTCGACCTGGCCGGGGTGGATCGCCCACTTGCCCTCGAAGCCCAGGGCGGCGGCGCGGCGGGCGCTCCAGCGCAGCCCTTCCTCGTCCTTGAAGTCGGCGTAGGGGCCGTCCACCGGCCGAACGCCCGCCGCCCGCGCGGCGACGACGATGCGCGCCAGGACGTAGTGCCAGGGGTCGGCCAGGTGCGGGTCGCGCCGGCCGGCCCCGTCGGGCTCGCCCAGGACGGCGTAGTCCGGCACGGGCCCGCCGATGGAGGTGGTGCGTGCGCCGATCGAGGCGGCGAAGTCGCCGGGGCCGAAGTGCAGGCTCTCCACGCGCGGGCTGGCCGCGGCGATGGCGTCCACGTTCTGCAGGCCCTCGGCGGTCTCGATCTGCAGTTCGAGGCCGATGCGCTTGCGGCCCGTGGCCATCTCGATCTGGCCGAGCAGCACGTCCAGCAGGTGGACGTCGGCGGCCTTGTTCACCTTGGGGACCATGATCAGGTCCAGGCGATCGCCGCCCTGTTCGGCGACTTCGATCAGGTCGCGGTACATGAAGGGGGTGTCGAGGGCGTTGATCCGCACCGACACCGTGCGGGCGCCCCAGTCCACGTCGCGCAGGGCCTCGATCACCGTGCGCCGGGCCGCCGGCTTGTCGGGCGGAGCGACGGCGTCCTCCAGGTCCAGCATGACGATGTCGGCGGCGCTCTGGGCCGCCTTCTCGATGAACCGGGAGGAAGATCCTGGGACCGAGAGCTGGCTGCGGTTCGGGCGGGCGGGGCGTTCGAAGGACATGTCGGCGTGATTAGGACGAACGCCGCGCCCGGGCCAGCGGGGAGCGCTGTGTCGGGTGTCAGACAGTCGTCACAGAGCCGTAGCTTGGCCGTTACAGCCCGCTGCTAACGCCGCCCCGTCGGGCCGATCACGGCCGAGGGGAACAACAAATATGAAGACCAAGCTCTGGGCCGGCGCGGCTGCGCTGGCGCTCGTGCAGGCCCTGGCCTGCCAGGCCCACGCCGAAGCCGCCGCCGCCGAGGCCACGGCGACCGCCGTGGACGAAATCGTGGTCCTGGGCCGCGGCGAAGCCCGCCAGGTGCAGACCGTCAGCGGCGAGGAGTTGGCGCTCGAGACGCCCGGCGCGAGCCCGCTGAAGCTGGTCGAGAAGCTGCCGAACGTCAACTTCCAGGCGGCCGATCCCTTCGGCTCGTACGAGTGGGCCGCGCGCATCTCGATCCGCAGCTTCAACCAGAGCCAGCTCGGCTTCACCCTCGATGACGTGCCGCTGGGCGACATGACCTACGGCAACCACAACGGCCTGCACATCAGCCGCGCCATCGCCGGCGAGAACGTGGGCGGCGTGGAACTGGCCCAGGGGGCGGGCGCGCTCGACACGGCCTCCGCGAACAACCTGGGCGGCGCGCTGAAGTACGTCTCCCGCGCCCCGTCGGCCGAGTTCGGCGGCCAGGTCGCCGCCACCGCCGGCAGCGACAACACCTATCGCGGCTTCGTGCGCCTCGACAGCGGCGAACTGCCGACCGGCCTGCGCAGCTACGTCAGCTACTCCTACAACACCGCCGACAAGTGGAAGGGCGACGGCAAGCAGAAGCACCAGCAGGTGAACTTCAAGGCCGTGCAGCCGATCGGCGAAGGCACGCTCACCGGCTGGCTGAACTGGTCCAAGCGCCGCGAGAACGACTACCAGGACATGTCGCTCGCCATGCTCGACCGCCTGGGCTCCAACTGGGACAACATCTCGGGCGACTGGGACCTCATCGTCCGCATCGCCGAGATCGCCAACAACCGCGGCGAGACCGGCGTCACGCCCGCCCATCCGGAACTGGGCGTCACCTATCCGGCCCCGGTCATCTCGGCCGACGACGCCTACTACAACGCCGCGGGCCTCCGCGACGACCTCGTGGGCGCGGTCACCTTCGACATGCCGGTGGGCGAGTTCTTCAAGTTCCGTACGACGCTCTACGGCCACAACGACGAGGGCCAGGGCCTGTGGGGCACCCCCTATGTGCCGTCGCCGAACTACGGCCTGGCCGGCGCGACCACCAACGACGCGCCGATCTCGATCCGCACGACCGAGTACGACCTCAGCCGCTACGGCCTGGTCGGCTCGGGCACGCTGGAGCTGGGCGCCCACTCGATCAACGCCGGGGTCTGGTACGAGGACAACGAGTTCAACCAGGCCCGCCGCTACTACGGCCTGAACCGTTCGGCCCCGCAGCGCAGCTTCCTCGATATGCAGTCGAACCCCTTCCGGACGGACTGGGAGTACGACTTCTCGACCACCACCTGGCAGTTCCACATCCAGGACACCTGGACGGTCACCGAGGCGCTGACGCTGAACGCCGGCTTCAAGTCGCTGTCGGTGGAGAACGAGGGCCGCACGGTCTTCGCCCGCACGGCGTCGCTGGAGAAGAACGGTACGATCAAGGCCGAGAAGAACTTCCTGCCCCAGGCCGGGGTTCGCTACGAGCTCAACCCGGACAGCGAGCTCTTCGCCGCCTACTCGCGCAACATGCGGGCCTTCCCGAGCTCGGGCACCTCGGGTCCGTTCTCGTCCACCAAGGCCGGCTTCGACGCCATCCGCGACAACCTGAAGCCCGAGATCTCCGACACCTTTGAGGCCGGGTGGCGCTTCCGCAACGCCGACTTCCAGGGCGTGATCGCGGCCTACCACGTGAAGTTCAAGAACCGCCTGTTCGCCGTGCCGGTGGGCTCGGGCATCGTGGGCAACCCCTCGGCGCTGTCCAACGTCGGCGGCGTGACGGCCAAGGGCTTCGAGGCCGTGGGCACGTGGAACTTCGCCGAGAACTGGTCGCTGTTCGGCTCCTACGCTTACAACGACAGCACCTATGACGACGACACCGTCGACGGGAACGGCGCCCTCGTGGCCCGGACCAAGGGCAAGACCACGGTCGACACCCCCAAGCACCTGCTGAAGGGCGAGCTCGGCTACGACGACGGCGCGTTCTTCGGCCGGGTGTCGGTGTCGCACCTCTCGAAGCGCTACTTCACCTACGAGAACGACCAGAGCGTCCCCTCGCAGACCCTGGCCGAACTGGCCGTCGGCTACCGCTTCTCGGGCTCGCCGATGCTGGAGGGCCTGGAGGCCCAGGTGAACGTCTCCAACGTGTTCGACGAGGACTACATCTCGACGATCAACTCCAACGGCTTCCCGCTCCGCGGCGACAGCCAGACCCTGCTGCCCGGCGCCCCGCGCCAGGTCTTCTTCACCCTGCGCAAGTCGTTCTGACCTCCCCGCAGACTGGAGGGCCCCGACCCCAAACACGGGGCCCTCCGATTTTCCCCCCGTATGAGTTGGACAGACGACGATGGCGCCTGGAACCCTGATCCGTAGCGCGGCCGTCGCCGCCGTCGCCTGCCTGATCGCAGCGGGCGCCCGGGCCGCCGAGCCCGTCCAGACGGGCGACGCCTACTACAAGGCCGCCCAGGCCCAGCTCGCCGCCGCCAAGGCCGAGCCGCCGCCGCTCAGGCGCGCGCGCAACGTGATCCTGTTCATCGGCGACGGCATGGGGGTCTCGACCCTGACCGCGGCGCGGGACCTGGCGGGCCAGAAGGCCGGCGTCGACGGGGCCAGCTACCGGCTGTCGTTCGAGCGCCTGCCGCACACGGCGCTGTCGCGGACCTTCTCCCACGACGACCTCGTGACCGACTCCGCGGCCGGGGCCACGGCGCTGCTGTCCGGCGTGAAGACGCGCAACGAGGTCGTGGGCCTCGACGGCCGCGCCCGCCGGGACGACTGCGCCTCGGCGCGCGGCGCCCGCGTGGACAGCCTGGGCGAGATCGCCCATGCGCGCGGCCTCGCCGTGGGGGTCGTCAGCGACGCGCGGCTGACCGACGCGACGCCCGCCGCCATGTACGGCCATTCCCCGACCCGCCACTGGGAGAACGACGGGAAGCTGCCGGCCGGCGCGGCGCTGCTGGGCTGCAAGGACCTGGCGCGCCAGCTCGTCGACGCCATGTCGGCCGGGACCATCGACGTGGCGCTGGGCGGCGGGCGGGCCAACTTCCTGCCGGCCGAGGCGGGCGGCTCGCGGGCCGACCGCCAGGACCTCGCCGAGCGCTGGGCCGAGGCCGCGCCCGGCCGCCGGCTGGCGACCACGGCGGCCGAGCTGGCGCAGGCCTCCGGGCCGCAGGTCCTGGGCCTCTTCACGCCCGACAACTTCCCCTATGTGGGCGACCGGCCGACGGGCGCGGCCGCGCCGCCGACTCTGGTCCAGATGACCGAAGCGGCCATCGACCTGCTCTCCAAGCAGCCGGAGGGCTATGTGCTGCTGATCGAGGGCGGGCTGATCGACAAGGCCCACCATCTGAACGACGCCGGCCGGGCCCTGGGCGAGGTCCTGGAGCTGTCGGCGGCCGTCGAGGCGGCGCTCAAGAAGGTCGACCTCACCGAAACCCTGGTGATCGTCACGGCGGACCACAGCCACGGCCTGACCCTGTCGGCGCCGGCCGACCGCGACGCGCCGATCCTGGGACCGGCGACCCACGACGGGCGCCCCTTCCCGGACAGGACCGGGCAGCCCTACGCCATCCTCAACTACGCCACGGGGCCCGGCGCGCCGAATCGCGCCCTGGTGCCGCTGAAGGACGCCGAGCACACCGGGGAGGACGTGGCGGTCTTCGCGGGCGGACCCGGCGCCGACCTCGTCCGCGGGTCGGTGGACTCCACCTATGTCTTCCAGGTCATGCTCGAAGCGCTGCGGCGGCCCTGAGGCCGCCCCGGGGCGCCTGCCGCCAAACAAGCTCTGCAACATAGCTGTCACGGTTCTGTCGGGCCGCTGTCATCGCCGCCTCCTAGAACCCCGCTCGGGCAGGCGGGCGGCCCAAGTCCGGGGGAATGGACTTGGAAATCGGTCCTCGCGTGCACCGGCTGAAGCCACGGTGGAGAACACGATGACCGGCGTCACCAAGCTGAAAACCCTTCTTGTCATGTCGCTGAGCGCGATCGCGCTTTCCGCCTGCGGCGGCGGCGCCGACAACGTCGCCTCGCCCGGCGAGGGCGCCTTCCCGCCCAGCTCCGGCGGCAACAACGGCGGCGGCACGACCGAACCGCCTCCGGGTCAGGCGGCGGCGGACTGCCCCACGGGCCTCTCCAACATCGGCACGGTGGCCAACGGCACCCTGCGGGCCTGCCAGCTGCCCGCCAAGATCGTGGGCAACCTGGTGCTCGCCAAGCGCGCCGGCACCATCTACGCCATCAGCGGCCGCGTGGACGTGGGCGACGACCGCGGCGCCGATCCGCTGAACCCGCTGCCGGGGACCCAGCAGGGCGTCCTGACGATCGAGCCCGGCGTGAAGCTCTACGGCTCGGGCGGCCTCGACTACATCAACGTCCAGCGCGGCAACCAGATCTTCGCCGAAGGCACCGCGAGCGACCCGATCATCTTCACCAGCCGCTCGAACATCGACGGCAACTCGGGCGCCGACCTGATCGGCCAGTGGGGCGGCATCGTGATCGCGGGCCGCGCCCCGATCGCCTCGTGCCCGGCCGGCACGACCCCGCCGAACATCAACTGCGTGGCCACCTTCGAAGGCGGCATCTCGCTCTACGGCGGCAACACGCCCTCGGACAACTCGGGCCGGCTGCGCTACGTGCAGATCCGCTACCCGGGCTTCGAGGTCCAGCCGAACAAGGAGCTGAACGGCCTCAGCCTGCTGGGCGTGGGTTCGGGCACGACCATCGACCACATCCAGATCCACAACAGCTCGGACGACGGCATCGAGTTCTTCGGCGGAACGGTGAACCTGAAGTACGTCGTGATCACCGGCGCGGACGATGACAGCCTCGACACCGACGAAGGCTGGCGGGGCGGCGTCCAGTACGTGATCGTGCGCCAGCGGGCCAACGGCGGCGACCGCGGCTTCGAGGAGAGCTCGGCGGGCGTCCAGGCCTCGCTGAACTCGCAGCCGAAGATCGCCAACTTCACCGTGATCGGCTCCACCCGGACCGGCGCGGGCGACCTGCAGATCCTGAACACCGGAACCGGCGGCCGCTTCATCAACGGCGTCTTCACCACGGCCAACACGGCCACGGCCTGTATCGACGTGGACGACACCTCGACCCAGGCGGCCGCGCCGCGCTGGGACTCGGTGGTGCTGGCCTGCTCGACGGCCTTCCGGAACGACACCGGCGTGGACGCCGCGGCGGTCGCGACCCTGTTCAACGCGGGCTCGAACAACTCCTCGACGCACACCTCGACGCTGAACGGCTTCGTGAACGGCGCGAACGAGGCGGCGCGGACGGCCACCGATCCGAAGGCGATCTACTCGTTCTTCGACACCACCAACTACATCGGCGCGGTCAAGGACGCGAACGACACCTGGTGGCAGGGCTGGACCTGCGGCCTGGCGAGCGGAAGCAGCTGCTGATCACGCGGCGGCGGGGCTTCGGCCCCGCCGCCTTCGCGTCCGTCGAACTTCAGAGGCGATCCTGACATGACCAAGCTGAACCGCCCGCTCGCCGGGCTGCTGCTGTGCACCACCGCGCTGATGGCCCCTGGGCTCGTCCTCGCCCAGACGGCTTCCTCCCCGCCTCCCCAGGGCCAGGAGGTCGAGGAAGTCGTGGTCCGCGGCAAGTACATCCCCGAGGTGATGCGCGAGACCTCCGAGGTCGCCTCGATCGTGACCCCCGAGGACCTGGTCCGCCAGGGCGACGACACCGCGGCCCAGGCGCTGACCCGCCTCGCCGGCCTGAGCGTGATCAGCGGCCGCTTCGTCTATGTCCGCGGCCTCGGCGAGCGCTATTCCTCGGCGCTTCTGAACGGCTCGCCGCTGCCGAGCCCCGAGCCGCTGCAACGGGTGGTCCCGCTGGACCTGTTCCCGTCGAACGTGCTGGCGGGGGTGAACGTCCAGAAGACCTATTCGCCGAACCTGCCGGGCGAGTTCGGCGGCGGCCTGATCGACCTCAAGACCGTCGACGTGCCCGAGGAGGGTTTCGTCTCGCTGGGCGTGAGCGTCGGCATGAACGACGAGACCACGCTGAAGCGCGGCCTGACCTACTACGGCGGCGACACCGACTCCCTCGGGATCGACGACGGGACCCGCGAGCTGCCGGCCCTGATCCGCCAAGGCATCGAAACCGGCAAGCGGATCGATTCCAGCAACTTCGATTCCACGACGCTGACGGCCATGGGCCGCAGCTTCCAGAACGCCAACATCAACCTGCTGCAGTCGACCGACGACGTGCCGATCAACGGCAGCGTGGATTTCGCCGCCGGCACCAAGTTCTCCATGGACTGGGGCAACCTGGGCGTCCTGGCGGTGCTGGGCTACGACAACGGCTGGTCGACCCGCGACGCCATCCAGCAGGAAGGCGTGGTCAACCTCGGGGGCCTGTCGGTCCAGGAGGACCTGCGCTCGTTCTCGACCCAGAACGACATCGTCATCAACGGCCTGACCAGCGTGGCGCTGGAGCTGGACAACCACACCTTCAAGTGGACCAACTTCTACGTCCGCAACGTCACCAAGGAGACCCGCTCGGTCGAGGGCGACAGCGCGCGGGCCAGCAACTACATCCGCGACGACTGGACGGCCTGGTACCAGCGCGAGCTGATCGACACCCAGCTCACCGGTCAGCACCGCCTGGGCGACCTGGAGATCGACTGGCGCGGCTCGTACGCCCGCACCGAACGCGACGCGCCCTACGAGCGCTCGGTCCGCTACCGGCGCGTGGACGGGGTTTTCCTGCACAACCCGCAGGCCGACGCGAACTTCATCCGGTTCAGCGAACTGGAGGACAAGGCCAGCGGCGCGGGCGTCGACGTCCGCTACCACTGGGTGAATCCCTACATCACCGACCTGACCCTGTCGGCGGGCTACGCCTGGTACGACAACGAGCGGTTCTCGGACAGCCGGGTGTTCCGCTTCACGATGAACTCGACGCCCTCCATCGCCTTCCAGATGCAGCGCGTGGACTTCCTCTATTCGGACTACAACATCGGTCCGAACGGCCTGATCCTGCGTGAAGTGACGGGGTCGGAAGGCGCGGCCGCCTACGAGGCCAGCCTCACCACCCACGCCGGCTACGTTCAGGCCGAGGGCGAGATCTTCCCGGCGGTCCGCGCCACGGTCGGCGCCCGCTACGAGAGCGGCAAGCAGTCGGTGCGGGCCATCGACCTGTTCTCGGCTGCGCAGGCCGACGCGCGCGAGCTGAACAACGACTACCTGCTGCCGGCGGCCACGGTGACGTGGAACTTCGCCGAGGACCAGCAACTCCGCTTCGGCGTCTCCAAGACCATCGCCCGCCCGCAGTTCCGCGAGCAGGCGCCGCAGCTCTACCTCGACCCGGAATCCGACCGAACCTTCATCGGCAACCCGTACCTGCAGGACAGCGAGCTCATCAACGTCGATGCGCGCTATGAGCGCTACTTCGACCGCGGGCAGTTCGCGACGGTCGGCCTGTTCTACAAGAACATCGACAAGCCCATCGAGTCGGTGGTGAACGAGTCGGGCTCGGGCCTGCAGCAGAGCTTCCTGAACGCCCCGCAGGCCGTGCTCTACGGCGCCGAGGCCGAGTTCAAGAAGTTCTTCGAGCCCCAGTTCGGCATGGCCTGGACGGACAGCCTGCGCTGGTTCGTGGCGGCCAACTACACCTACACCAAGGCCGAGGTGAAGGTGGACGACGGCGACGTCGTCTTCCCGCGCACCGCTTCGGGCCAGCCGGCGCCGGCGGCCAACTTCGTCATCGACGGCAGCCCGCTGCAGGGCCAGTCGAAGCACCTGGCCAACGCCCAGTTCGGCTTCGAGACCCAGGACGGGACGACCCAGGCCACGCTGCTGGCCAACTACGCCTCCAAGCGGGTCACCGCCCGCGGCCAGGCCGGGGGACCCGACTTCACCCAGGACCCGGGCGTGATCCTGGACTTCACCTTCCGCCACAAGTTCGAGGTCATGGCGCAGGAGTTCACCTTCGGCGTCGAGGCCCGCAACCTGCTCGGCGAGGAGTTCGACGAGTACCAGAAGCAGGGCGGCGACACGATCAAGCTCAACAACTACGAGCTCGGCCGCAGCTTCTCGGTGAGCCTCTCGGCCCGCTTCTAGGAGAGCGTCGGGGGCGGCTGCGGCCTCGCGCCGCGGCCGCCGCCCGCGCTGTCACGCTACCTTCATCCAAGCTTCACGGGAACGTCGGCGTCGTCCGCCAAGAGTCCGCCGTCCCGCCCAACCCGGCGGCAACGGGGGATAGGTTGAAGCTCCAGCTCCAAGCCCTGGGCGCCGTTCGTCCGAGGCGCCTGCTCACGGCGGTCGAGATCGCCCTGGCGGCGGGCCTCGCCGTGCAGGCGGCCCGGCTGACCTGGACGCTGGTCACGCCCCTTGGTCCCGTCGGCAAGGCGGCCGCCTCCGCGCCCGCCAGGCCGCCGGCCGCCGACCTCTCGATCCTGGCCCAGTTCGATCCCTTCTTCCGGCTGCCGGCCGCCGCGCCGGCCGGCGCGGCGCAATCCTCGGGCGGCGGGTTCACGCTTTACGGCGTCCGCGTGCAGCCGGGCGGCCGGGGCTCGGCGATCCTCGCCGCCTCCGGCGGTCCCCAGCGCTTCTACGACGTGGGCGAGGAGGTCGAGCCCGGCCTCACCCTGGCCTCGGTGGCAGCCGACCACGTGGTCCTGAACCGCGGCGGCGCGCGCATGCGCGTGGGCTTCCCGAGGCCTGCGGCCGGAACGACCGTCCTGCCCATGGAGACCCTGGCTCCGGCCCCGGCCGCCTCGGGCCCCGGACCCGCCGTCAACCTCGACCGGCTGCTCGACCAGACCACGCTGCTGCCGCGCCTGCGCGACGGCCGGCCGTCCGGCTACCAGGTCGTGCCGCGCGGCGGCGACGACCTGCTGCGGGCCGCCGGCCTCCAGCGCGGCGACGTGCTGCTTTCCGTCGACGGGGTGGTGCTGACGCCCGAGCGGGTCAGCCAGCTCCGCCAAGACCTTTCCGAGGCGACCGGCGCCGAGATCCGCTTCGAG
Organism: Phenylobacterium sp.; assembly: GCF_046463815.1. Taxonomy (GTDB): domain Bacteria; phylum Pseudomonadota; class Alphaproteobacteria; order Caulobacterales; family Caulobacteraceae; genus Phenylobacterium. The sequence continues at coordinate 184,378 of NZ_JBKBRO010000002.1, forward strand.
CGGAACGGCCAGGTCATGACCACCAGCATCCGGATGGCCCAGTGAGACGACTGCTTGCCCTGACCCTCCTGGCCGGCGCCATGACCGCCACCCTGCCGCCGCCCGTGCTGGCGCAGGAGCAGGTCCTGAACCTGCAGGACGCCGACATCCGGGTGTTCATCCAGGACGTGGCCCGCGCCACCGGCCGGACGTTCATCATCGACCCGCGCGTGCAGGGGAAGGTCTCGGTGGCGAGCCAGGAGCCGCTGTCCAAGGCCGAGCTGTTCGACGTGCTGCTGTCGACCCTGCGGGCCAACGGACTGGTGGCGATCCCCACCGGCGCCGGCGCCTACCGCATCGCACCCGAGGACGGCGCGGCCACCCAGCCCGCGAGCCTGGGCGCCTCGGCCGGCTACGGCTTCGCCACCCAGGTCCTGCGCCTGCGGAACCTCGACGCGGCCTCGGCCGCCGAGACGCTGAAACCCCTGGTCGGGCGCCAGGGCGCGATCCAGCCGATCCCGCGCGGCAACATGCTGGTGGTCGCCGACTACGCCGACAACCTGCGCCGCATCCGGGGCCTGCTCTCCCAGATCGACCAGGACCGGGGGATCACCGAGACGGTCACCCTGCGCTCCAGCTCGGCGCGCGAGATCGCTGGCGTGCTGAACGACCTCCTGAAGGCGCCGGGCGCCGAGGCGGGCGCGCGCAACGGCGTGGTCTCCATCGTCGTGGTGGAGAGCAGCAACTCGATCATCCTGCGCGGCGAGGCCGAGGCGGTGCGGCCGCTGCTGGCCATCGTGGCCGATCTCGACCGGCGGGCCGAGACGGCGGGCGACGTGCGCGTCGTCCAGCTCCAGCACGCCAACGCCGAACAGCTCGTTCCCGTCCTGCAGCAGCTCGTGGGCCAGGCGCCGACCTCGCCGGCGACGGCTTCCACGGGGCCGGCGCGGACGTCCATGCGCCAGGGCCAGGCGGCGGCTGCGCCCGCCGAAACGCCCGTCGCGGCCGCCACGGGCGCGGGCCAGCCCCGGGCCAACATCGCCCGCTACCCCGGCGCCAACGCCATCGTCATCGCCGCCGACCCCGAGACCCAGCGGATGCTGGCCGAGGTGATCCGCCAGCTCGACGTCCGCCGCCGCCAGGTGCTGGTGGAGGCCGTGGTGGTCGAGGTCTCCGACGAGGCGGCCAAGCGGCTGGGGGTGCAGTTCGCGCTGGCCGGGATCAACGGCTCGGCCATCCCGTTCACGGCCACCAACTACTCGAACAGCGCGCCGAACCTGCTGGCCATCACCGGCGCGGTGGCCGCCGAGAAGAACCTGCCCGACGACGACGAGGTGAAGCAGGCGCTGCGCCAGGCCGCCGTCCAGTCGCTGCTGGGCGCCAACGGCGCCTTGCTGGGCGGGGCGGGCCAAATCGGCGACGACGCCCTGTTCGGCGTGGTGATCAACGCGGTGAAGTCCGACACCGCCTCGAACCTGCTCTCGACGCCCTCGGTCATGACGCTCGACAACCAGCCGGCCACCATCCTGGTCGGCCAGGAGGTGCCGATCACCACCGGCGAGAGCCTGGGCGCCAACAACGAGAACCCGTTCCGAACCATCGCCCGCCAGAACGTCGGCGTGCAGCTCGACGTGACGCCCCAGATCAACGCCGGCGGCACCATCACCCTCTTCCTGCGCCAGGAGGTCTCCAGCGTGGCCGGGCCGGTCAGCGCCAACTTCACCGAGCTGGTGCTCAACAAGCGAGAGATCGAGACCACGGTGAACGTCGACGACGGCGAGATCATCGTCCTCGGCGGCCTCCTGGACCAGAACGAGCGGGTGTCGGTGGAGAAGACGCCGGTCCTGGGCGACATCCCCGGCGTCGGCGCCCTGTTCCGGGGCACCAACAAGCGCAAGACCAAGACCAACCTGATGGTCTTCATCCGGCCGAAGATCGTGGGCGACGCCGCCCAGGCCCGCGCCGTGACCGGGCCCAAGTACGACTACATCGCCGGCCAGCAGGCCGCCCGCGACCCCGTCCGCCAGAGCGAGCTGGAGGCCCTGGTCCGCGACTACCTCCGCGCAGAGCCGCCCTCGGCCAAACCGGTGACGCCGTGACCGCGCCCCGGCTCGCCTACGCCTTCGCCAAGAAGAGCGGCGTCCTGCTGCTCGACCTCGGCGAGACGGCGGTCGTGGGCCTGCGCGAGGGGGCCGACCCGGCCGCCCTGATCGAGGCCCGCCGCGCGCTGCGGACGCCGCTCCGGGTCGAGCCGCTGAGCCGCGCCGAATTCGAGCGACGACTGTCTGAAGCCTACGCCGGCGACGGCCTGGCGTCCGACGCCGACCTGGAGCTGCCGGCGGGCCTCGACAGCCTGGCCGACGACCTGCCGGCCGCCGCCGACCTCTTGGACGCCCAGGACGACGCCCCGGTGATCCGGCTGATCAACGGCCTGATCGCCGAGGCCGTGCGACAGGGCGCCTCGGACGTCCACATCGAGCCCTTCGAACAGGCCCTCGTCGTGCGCCTGCGCGTCGACGGGGTGCTGAGGGAGGTGCTGAGCCTCTCCCCCCGGATCGCACCCCTGCTGGTCAGCCGGGTGAAGGTGATGGCCAGGCTCGACATCGCCGAGAAGCGCGTCCCCCAGGACGGCCGCATCTCGCTGGCCCTGGGCGGCCGCTCGCTGGACGTGCGGGTCTCGACCCTGCCGGCGCGGGCGGGCGAGCGGGTGGTGCTGCGCATCCTCGACCAGGACCAGGCGCTCCTGGGGCTCGAGGAGCTCGGCATGTCGGCCCGGGCGCTGGAGGTGTTCCGCGGCGCCCTTCGCGAGCCCAACGGCGTGATCCTGGTCACCGGCCCGACGGGCTCGGGCAAGACCACCTCGCTCTACGCGGCGCTTTCCCTGCTGAACGACGCCACGCGCAACATCCTGACCATCGAGGACCCGGTCGAGTACGCCATCCAGGGGCTCGGCCAGACGCAGGTGAACCCCAAGGTCGGCATGACCTTCGCGGCGGGCCTCAGGGCCATCCTGCGCCAGGACCCGGACGTCGTGATGGTGGGCGAAATCCGCGACGTGGAGACCGCCCAGATCGCCGTCCAGGCCAGCCTCACCGGCCACCTGGTGCTGTCCACCGTGCACACGAACGACGCGGCGGGCGCGATCACCCGCCTGCGGGACATGGGGGTGGAGCCGTTCCTGCTGGCCTCCACCGTGCGGGCCATCGTGGCGCAACGGCTGGTGCGGCGGCTCTGTCCCGACTGCCGCCGGCCCGAGCCCGCCGACGCGGCCAGCGCCAAGATGATCGGCGTCCCGCGCGGCCACACGATCTTCCGCGCCGCGGGCTGCCCGGCCTGCTCGCACACCGGCTATGTCGGGCGGGTGGGGATCTACGAGGCGCTGCGCGTGGACGAGCCCATCCGCCGCCTGATCGTCGAGGACGCCGACGAGGCCGAGATCGCCAAGGCCGCCTTCCCGCGGGGCGGGACGCTGCAGGCCGAGGCCCGGCGCTACGTGGCCGAGGGGATCACCACCCTGGAGGAGGCGATCCGGGTCAGCCGCCAGGAGGCCGGTGAGCATGTCGGCGTTTGAGTATACGGCCCTCGACGCCGGCGGGCGCACGCGCACGGGCGTGGTCTCGGCGCCCAGCGAGCGCGCGGCGCGCGAGCAGCTCCAGGGCCGCCGGCTCATGCCGCTCAAGCTCGCGCCGGCCGCCGAGCGGAAGGGGCTGGGCCTCAGGCTGTTCCCCGACCGGGTCGGCCCGCGCCAGCTCGCGCTGATCACCCGCCAGCTCGCCACCCTGATCGCGGTGGCCCCGCTGGAGGAGGCGCTGCGCACCCTGGCGCTCCAGGCCGAGCAGCCGGCGGTGCGCCGCGTGCTGCTGGCCACCCATGCCGCGGTGCTGGAGGGCTACCGCCTGTCGGACGCCATGGCCCGCCAGGGGGAGGCCTTCCCCCGGCTTTACCGGGCGATGGTGGCGGCGGGCGAGAGCTCGGGGGCGCTGCCCGAGATCCTGGAGCGGCTGGCCGACCTGCTGGAGCGCGACGAGGCGGCCCGCAGCCGCCTGCTCGTGGCGCTGATCTATCCGCTGGCCCTGGCCGGCACGGCGCTCTGCGTGATCGCCGCGCTGATCACCTTCGTGGTGCCCAAGGTGGTCGAGCAGTTCGACAGCATGGGCCAGCGGCTGCCGTGGCTGACGCGCGCCATCATCTTCATCGCCGAGGGCGCGCGGGACTGGGGCTGGCTGGTCCTGCTGCTGCTGGTCCTGGCGGGGCTGGGCGCGGCCCAGGCGCTGCGGCGGCCCGCCCTGCGGCTGAGGTTCGACGCCGGCCTGCTGCGCGTACCGTTCCTGGGCAAGGTGATCCGCAACCTGCACGCCGCCAGGCTCGCCCGCACCCTTTCCACCATGATCGCCAGCGGCGTGCCGGTGCTGGAGGGGCTGCTGCTGACCGCGCCCACGGTCCACAACCGCGCCCAGCGGGCGGCCGTGGAGGAGATGGTCGCCTTCGTGCGCGAGGGCGGCAGCCTGTCGGGGGCCCTGCGCCGGGCGGGGCTCTTCCCGCCGATCCTCGTCTACATGGCGGCCAGCGGCGAGAACGCCGGCCGGGTGGACGTGATGCTGGGCCGCGCCGCCGAGTACCTGGAGCGCGAGTTCAACGCCGTGGTGGCCGTGGCGCTGAGCCTGCTGGAGCCCGCCATCATCATCGTCATGGGCCTGATCGTGACGCTGATCGTCCTCTCGATCCTGCTGCCCATCCTCCAGATCAACACGCTCGCCTACCGCTGAGGGAGACCCCATGCCCGAGACGCAAACCCGCGCCCGCCGGCGCGCCGAAGCCGGCTTCACCCTGGTGGAGGTGATGGTGGTCATCGTGATCATCGGCCTGCTGGCCACGGTGGTGATGATCAACGTCCTGCCGAGCCAGGACCGGGCCATGAAGGAGAAGGCCCGCGCCGACGTCGCCGTGCTGGAGCAGGCGGTGGAGACCTTCCGGCTGGAGAACCTGTCGTTCCCGACGACCGAGCAGGGGCTCCAGGCCCTGGTCAGCGCGCCGCAGGGCCTGGCGCGGCCGGACCGCTACCGCGAGGGCGGCTACGTGCGCCGCCTGCCGCAGGACCCGTGGGGCAACCCCTACCAGTACCGCTATCCGGGCGAGCACGGGCGTTTCGACGTCTGGTCCTACGGCGCGGACGGGCAGAAGGGCGGGGAGGGCGATGACGCCGACATCGGCAACTGGAGCTAGGCGCCGCCGCTCCCGGGCCGAGCGCGGCTTCTCGCTGGTCGAGATGATGGTGGCGCTGGCGATCCTGGGGCTGCTGACGGCCACGGTCCTGATGACCCTGCCGGACGAGGGCCCGCGCCTGTCGGACGAGGCCGAGCGGCTGGCCGGACGGCTGGAGCACGCGCGCGAGGAGGCCCTCGCCGTCAATCGGCCGGTGGAGGTGGCGCTGGACGCCCGCGGCTACGCGTTCCGCGAACAGCGGCGGGGGGAGTGGCGGCCGCTGGCCGACGGGCCCTTCGAGGCCCAGGTCTGGCCCGAGGGGCTGAAGGTCGCGGTGGAGGGCGCTGACGGCCGCCGCGCCGTGCGCTTCGACACCACGGGCGCGGCCGAACCCGCCGTGATCCGCCTGTCGAACAAGGCGCGCACGATGCGCGTCGTGGTGGACGCCCAGGGCGAGGTGCAGGTCCATGACGGCCAAGGTTGAGAACGGCGCTGAACAGGGCTTCACCCTGCTGGAGATGCTGGTCGCCATGGCGGTGCTGAGCCTGGGCGCGCTGGCGTTGCTGAACCTGGCCGGGGAGAACACCCGGACGGCCGGGGCCATGGAGCAGCGGCTGTTCGCGAGCGTCGTGGCCGAGAACCGGGCCATCGAGGCGCTGACCGCGCCCCTGCCGCCGGCGCTGGGCCAGGTCCAGGGCGCCGACCGCGCCGGCCCCGAGACCTGGCGCTGGACGCGGCGGGTGAGCCGGGCGGGCGAGGGCATGCTGCGCATCGACGTGCGTGTCACCGGTCGCACGGGCGGGACGATCGGCGAGGCGACGGTCTTCCGGGGGCCGCCATGAAGGGCTTCACCCTGGTCGAGATGATGGTGGCGCTGCTGATCTTCGGCCTGGTGGCCGCGGCGGGCGTGGCCGTGATGAGCTTCAGCGTCGACAACCAGCAGGTCGTCCGCGCCCACACCCACCGGCTGGGCGAGCTCCAGCGGGCCCGGACCGCCCTGAAGTCCGATCTCGCCCAGGCGGCGCAGCGGCCGGTGCGCGACACGGCTGGGCGGCTCTCCACCCGGGCCCTCTCGGGCAACGAGCAGCAGGCGGGCGGGCCGCTGCTGCAACTCGTCCGACGCGGCTGGGACAATCCGGACGCAGCGCCCCGCGCCTCGCTCCAGGCCGTGGAGTACCGGCTGCGCGACGGCCGGCTGGAGCGCCGGACGCGCCCGGCGCTGGACGGGGCCGAATACGGGCCGCCCCAGGTGCTGCTGACCGGGGTGCGCGCCGCCGCCGTGGCCTTCCTGATGAACGGCCAGTGGGTCCAGGCCCTGCCCAACGGACCCCGCCAGCCGCTGCCGCAGGCCGTGCGGCTGGACCTGACGCTGGACGACTACGGCGAGCTCTCGCAGGCCTTCCTGGTGACGGGGGAGCCCGGATGAGGCGGCGCGACGAACAGGGGGTGGCGCTGCTGTCGGTGCTGCTGCTGGTGGCGGTGATGTCGGTGATGGCCGTCACCGTGCTGGACGAGATCCGCTTCGGCGTGCGCCGCACCGCCAACGCCGAGGCGGTGGGCCAGGCCCGCTGGTACGCCCTGGGCGCCGAGGCCCTGGCGCGGTCGCGTATTGGCGCGCTCACCCGCTCGGACGCCGTGCTGACCGGCTGGAGCGGCCGGGCGGTGAGCTATCCGGTGGACGGCGGCGTGATCCATGCGCGCCTGGTGGACGCTGGGAACTGCTTCAACCTGAACAGCGTGGCCCAGGGCCCGCCCGAGGGCCTGCGCCGTCGGGACGAGGGCGTGCGCCAGTTCGTGAACCTGGCCGAGGTCGTGGGCCTCGCGCCGCGCCAGGCCGAGATGCTGGCCGCGGCCCTGGTCGACTGGATCGACGCCGATCCCTTGCGCGAAAGCGGCGGGGCCGAGGACGAGGCCTACGACGGCTACCGCACGGCCGGGACCCTGTTGGCCGAACGGAGCGAACTGCGCGCGATCCGGGGGTTCACGCCCGAGGTCTATGCGCGCCTAAAGCCGTACGTCTGCGCCTTGCCGAACGCCGAGCCTGCGCCGATCAACATCAACACCCTGACCGAGGACCAGGCGCCGCTGCTGGCCATGCTGGCCGCCGAGCCGATGTCGCTCGCCTCGGCGCGGACGGTGATCGCCGCGCGACCGGCGGCCGGCTGGAACGATGTCTCGGACTTCGCGGGCCTGCCCGCCGTGGTCGAGGCGAACATGGACGTGAGCCAACTCAAGACGAAGCCGCGCGTCTTCCGCCTGGAGACCGAGGTGACCTTCGCCGACGCCGAGGTGATGTCGAGCGCGCTGATGGAGATTGACGCCGCGGGCCGGGTTCGCCTGGCCGCCCGGCGCTGGGGACCCGAGGAATGAGACGAACACGACTGGTCTTCGCGCCGCATGACGCGCAGGCGCCGCCCACCTACCTGCTGCTGAACGAGTTCGGCGAACCCGTCGGCCGGGGCGAGCAGCCGGTCCATGCCGAGGTCCCGGCGGCGCCCACCGGCGTCGTGCTGGTGGTTCCGGGCGTGGAGGTGACCGCGCGCTGGGTGAACCTGCCGGCCCGGGGCGAGCCCCAGGCGCGGGCGGCCGCCGCCCTGCTGTTGGAGGACGCCCAGGCCCTGGACGACGGGGAGGCGCCGCACCTGGCCCTGGGACCGCTGGAGGCCGACGGCCATCGGCTGGTCGTCACGACGAGCCCGTCGCGGATGCAGGCGTGGCTAGACCTGGCCAAGCTGTACAGCCTCACGCCCGACGCGGTGGTTCCCGACTGCCTGCTGCTGCCCGAGCCCGAAGGTGAGGCGCCCGTGGCGGCGCGGTTCGGGCCGACCCTGGCGGTGCGCGGGCGCCGGCTGGCCTTCGCGAGCGAGCCCGAGACGGCGTCCCTGGTCCTGGGCGATCGCCAGCCGGAGCTGGTCGAAGGCGAGGCGCTGGAGAAGCTGCTGGGACGCGGGGCCGTCGAGCCCGCGATCGACCTGCGCCAGGGCGCCTTCGCGCCGGCCGACGGCTCGCGGGTGACGGCGCGGGACTTGCGGGTGGCGGCGATCCTGGCCGGCCTGCTGGTGCTGAGCCCGGCGCTGCTGGACGCCGCCGAGGCGGTGCGGCTGAACCTGGCGGCGAACGGCCTGCAGGCGCAGGCCCGGCGCGAGGCGGCCGCCGTGCTGCCCAAGGGGACGGCGCTGAACGACCCCATGGCCCAGGTCGCCGCCCAGGCCGACCGGGCCGAACTGGCCGCCGGCGGCGGGCCGGCGGGCCTGGCGGCCCAGCTCTTCCGGGCGCTGTCCGAGATCGACCAGGCCCAGGTCGAGAGCCTGATCGTCTCGCCCGATGGGGCCATGCGGGCCCAGATCAGCCATGTGAACTATTCCGACGGGGACCTGCTGGCCCAGACCCTGAAGCGGAACGGGATCGCCTTCCGCGAGGAGGGCGTGCGGGAAGAGGGCGGCCGTATCGTCAGCGACGTCATCCTGGGAGTGCGGCCGTGATCGCGTGGTGGACGACCCGGACGCCGCGCGAGCGGCTGTTGCTGGGGGTGATGGCCGGCCTGCTGCTGGTCTTCGGCCTGTGGTTCGGCGTGCATCGGCCGCTGGCCCAGGCGCGGGCGGCGGCCGAGCGGCGGTACGATCGGGCGCTGAAGGAAGAGGCGGCCATCGAGATCGCCGCCGCCCGCATCCGGACGCTGCGGACGGCCGGCGGGGGCGCATCCCGCAAGGCGCCGGCGGCGGAGGCGGTGAACGCTTCGGCGGCGGCGGCCGGCGTGACGCTCTCGCGGGTGGAGCCCGATCCGGTCGGCGGCGTGCAGGTGGCGGTGGGCGGCGTCTCGCCCGCCCAACTGTTCCCCTGGCTGGCCGCCCTGCAGCGGGACTACGGCGTCACGCCGCGCCACCTGACGATCGTGAAGGATGAGCAGGGCGGGCTCTCGGTGGACGCCACCTTCGGCGACGGGGCGGATTGATGCGCTGGATCACGCCTGCCGCCAGCGGGGCCTTCGTGCTGGCGCTCGTCGCGCTGACGCCGCTCAGGATGGTGCTGGGCTGGTCCGGCGCCGCCGAGGCCGGCCTGTCGGCGCAGAGGGTGACGGGGACCATCTGGTCGGGGCGCCTCATCGGGGCGGCCTACCACGGGATTTCGCTGGGTGACGCCCGGGTCAGCCTGGATATCATGGGTCTCGGACTGCGGGTCGCGGCGGATGGCGAGGCGCGCGGGCGGGGGATTTTGCGGGCGAGCGGCGTGTCGCATGCGACGGCCGCCCTGCCTCTGGCGCGGCTCGCGCCGGGGCTGCCGCTGACGGGGGAACTGCGGGTGGAGGACCTGAGCGTGGACTTCGGCAAGGGCGCGTGCCGCAAGGCCGGGGGCCGGGTTGCGGTTCAGGATGTGCGACTGGGCGGCGCCGACGGCCCGGTCCCTGGGCTGCGTCTCGCGGGGCAGGCGGCCTGCCGGGACGGACGCCTGGTCCTGCCCTTGACGGGGGCGGCGTCGGGCGTCGCGATCGATGTCCTGGCCAGCCTCGACGGCGCGGGCCGCTACGAGGCCGTGAGCCGGGTGCGGGCCACCGATCCGCTGGCGATCGCCGCCGCCGGCGCGGCCGGCTTCGAGCGGGGCCTGGACGGCTTTACCCGGACGGATCGTGGGACGCTGGGTGCGCGCCGCTAGCCTCGTCCCCATCCTGACCCTCGGGCTGGCCCTGCTGGCCGGACCGGCGACGGCGGCCGTCGGCCCCCTGGAGCCCTTGCCGCCGCAGAAGCTCCCGAAGGCCGGGTGCGCCATGTTCGTCTGGGCGCGGTCCGAGCCCGCCGGGCCGATCCTGATGGTCGTCGACGGCAAGGCGCGCGTGCGGTTGGGCGGTCGCCCCGGCGAACTCAAGCGCGTCCCGGGACTGTCCCACGGCCCTCAGCGTTTCGAGGGCGCCGGCCTGACCTTGCTGCTGGACCTCGACGCGGGAGCCGCCCGCCCGATGACCGGCGGGGCGGTGGCGCCGGACGGCCTGCTGACCATCACCGATTCCAAGGGCGGGGAGACCGTCGCCCCGGTCGCCGCCGTGGCGGGCTGCCGGGACTAGGCTAGAACCCCGCCCGTCCGATCGGGCCGTAGAGCCAGGCCAGCCAGATCCCCGCCGCCAGGGGGACGCCGAAGGGGATGTGCCGGCCGCTTTCGATGGGGCGCCGGGCCACGGCCAGGGCCGCGGCCGTCGCGAGGCCCGCCCCGGCCGCCCAGACCAGCACCGTGGGCAGCGCGATCCAGCCGACCCAGGCTCCGCCGCCCGCCAGGAGCCAGGCGTCGCCGCCGCCCAGACCCTCGCGCCCCCGCAGGCGGCGGTAGGCGGCCGACAGGAGCATCAGCGCCGCCCAGCCGGCGAAGGCCCCCACGGCGCGATGCCGGAGGACCTCGGCGCCTTCGGGGGCGGCGGCGAGGAGCCCGCTGGCGATCAGCGCCAGGGTGAGCGGCAGGGGCAGCCAGAAGTCGTCGGCGTCCAGGAGGGCGAGCAGCACGAGCTGCCAGGCGAGCAGGGCGCCCAGGACGCCCGGAGCGCCGGGGTGGACAGCCTGCGCCCAGGCCGCCAGCGCCGGGCAGGCGAGCGCCATCACGAGCATGCGGGAGGCCGACGGCGCCGCGGCGCGGTCCCGCAGGCGGATGGAGGCGCGGGCGAGCGCCGGCCCCACGGCGACGCCCAGGGCGATCGTCGCCCAGGCCAGCGGCGTCCACCCCAGCGGCGTCATGGGATCAGTCGCCGATCGCCTCCCAGACCTCGTTCGGCGAGACCTGGAAGAGCAGCCCGATGGAACGGAGCGAGGCGCCCTCGCGATGAAGTTTGCGGGCGTAGTCCACCTGGTACTTGGAAAGCGGATTGCGGCTGCCGCTGCCCGTGCGCGACCCCGCACCCGGCGGCATGCGGCTGGGCCTGCGGCTCTCGTGTTCGGCGAGCAGGGAGAGCACGCGAAGGACGTTTTCGGTGGGCTGGAGCGCGGCCTGGCCGTCGACGCCGTCCCCCAGGATGCGCAGCGTCACGCGCACCTCGAGGAAGTTGCGGATGAGCTGGGCCAGTTCGCCTGTGGATCGCTGGAAGGCGTCGAGGCTGTGCACAAGCACCTCGTCGCCCTCCTTCAGGCCGAACAGCAGCCGCGCCAGGCGCCGCTGCGCCTCGGGCGTGGGCTGGCCCTCCTGCAGGACCACGTCGCAGCCGGCGGCGTCGAGCAGCCGGCGTTGGACCGCGACGGGGGGCAGGCTCGGGCTTTCCCGGACAATGCCGTAGCGCACTGGCGAGCGTTCCCCACCTCGATCTGACGCATGGGGTTGACGCCGTGGCGGCCCCCTCTCCTCGCGGGGACTATCCCCGTTCCGTGCGACAGCCGGGTGACGCTTCGATGATGCAAACACGAAAGGGCGCGTCGGAAGGCCTCCGGAAGGCGCGCGGGGGCCGTGCGGGGGTGCGACGTCAAATACTGTCATAAAACTTTCGCAGAGCCTGGCTATACGATAAGGTTTTCCTCCGAGAAGGCGGCCTTGAGTCCGCCCAACCTTAGGAGGAAGTCCATGCGTCTCATGATCTGCGCGGCCGCCCTGGCGGCTCTGGCGGGTGGAAGCGCCATCGCCAAGGAAGCGCCCAATGCGGCCCAGGCGGCGAAGGACGCGGTGGTGTCCGACGCCGGCCAGACGCCGAAAACCCTTTATATTTGCGAGGATTCCGCCGAGACGCGGCGGGCGTTCGCGCGGGAATATGGCGTCGTCGAGTTCGTGAAGGCCGAGGAGGTGCGCGCGGGCGGCGAAGCGTGGTCCGCACCGAAGTGCATCACCAGCGTCGAGGCGCGGCGGCTGAAGGCGAAGCGGCTCGCGAGCGCCCACTGACCGCTTATGGCAAGTGTTCCCGGCGACGGTGCGGCGGCGGATATAGTCCGTACACAGACTAAAGTCCGATTTGTCCGCTCCGTCTTGTCTGAATACATGTCTATGCGCTAGCTGTTGTCTTGAGGTCGCGGCGCGGCAGGTCCGTGCGCGGTCGCGGGTCGGAAGACGCCGTGGAATCGGGACACCAGAGGTGCGTCTTGCAGCTGACGACTGAAGGCCTGGCCCTGCTGAAGGCCCTGGATCGCGACGGCGTGGTGGCCGTTCCCGAGGAATCCCCCACGCGACGGACGCTGGAACGCCTCCAGGAGGAGGGTCTCGTGCGCGTCTCCGGCGGCGAGGACGCCGAACGCCGCCGGCTCTACGTCCTGTCGGGCCGCGGCGTGCGCCTGGCCCGCAGCACGGCGCTGGCCGCCGCCGGCTAGCTTTCCACCAGGATGCGGGATCGGGCGGTGTCCTCGGCCGCCGCATCCAGGTCCAGCACCGCCGTCATCGCCGCCAGCAGCCGCTCGGGCTGGATGGGCTTCTCCACCACGCCGTTCACGCCGCATCGCCGGTAGAAGGCCGCGTCCGCGGGATCGGCGTTGGCCGTCAGAGCCAGGATCGGAGTCTGTGATGCGGGCCCGGCGCCCGAGCGGATCCGGCGTGTGGCCTCTACCCCGTCCATCACCGGCATCTTTATATCCATGAGGATCAGGTCGAACCGGCCGGTGGCGGCGGCCTCGACGGCCGCCGCGCCGTCGTCGACGCATTCGCTGCTGCAGCCGAACATCTCGCAGAGGCTGGAGGCCACCAGGCGGTTGGTGGCGTTGTCGTCGGCGATCAGCACGTGCAGCCGCCCGGCCGAAGCGCTTTCCTCAGCCTGCGTCGCGTCGGCCAGCGCGCCGGGATCGGGCACCTGATAGAGCGGGGCCTCGAAGGTGAAGACGGCGCCGCCGGTTGGACTGTTGCGCGCGTCGATGCGACCGTCCATGCGCTCGATGATCTGCCGGCACACGGCCAGGCCCAGGCCCGCGCCGCCGCGCCGGACGCCTTCCTCCGTCTGCTGAAACGGCTCGAAGATGGTCTCCAGGCGCTCGGGCGGGACGCCGGGGCCGCTGTCGGAGACCACGCCCTTCAGGCGCACGCAGCCGCCATCCTCGACGGCGGAGAGGTGCACCTCCACCGCGCCCTCGGAGGTGAACTTCAGCCCGTTGCCGACCAAGTTGTTGAGGATCTGCCGCAGGCGGACGCGGTCGCCCAGCACCCAGAGGTCCGGCGGCCCGTCGTAGGTTCCGGTGAGGCGCACGCCCTTGATGGCGGCTTGCGGCGACCAGAGGTCGAGCACGTCCTCGAGGATGCCGGCGGCCGGCAGGGCTCCTCGTCGAGCTCCAGTCCGGCCGCCTCGGCGCGCGACAGGTCCAGGGCGTCGTTCAGTAGGCGGAGCAATACGCTGCCGGACTCGATGATGGTGTTGACGAGAGGCTCGTGCTCGGACCCCGGCAGTTTGCGCCGCAGGATCTCGGCGACGCCCAGCACGCCGTTCAGCGGGGTGCGGATCTCGTGGCTCATCACCGCCAGGAACCGGGCCTTGGCGGCCAGGGCCTCATGAGCCTGGGCGCTGGAGGCGCGGGCGGCGTCGGCGAGCCTGGTCATCTCGCGGGCGTGGGAAGAGGTCTCGGCCGCGGAGGCCTGCAGCAGCGCCAGCATGGTGCCGACGCCGGCGTAGCGGCCGCCGCAGGTGACGATGAACCCATGGAGCAGCTCGGACGGACGCTCCTCCAGGATGCGGCCGCAGAATTCGGAGACGGTGACGTCGCCGTCGGCGATCAGCGGGTCGGTCTTCATCCAGCCGGCGATCGGCCGGCGCGACCACAGGGCGTAGCCGTACTGGGCGGCCATGCGCACGAGGAAGGTGTTGCGCTCGATGAGGCCGATGGGGCGGCCCGCCTCGTCCACGACCGCGATGGCCAGGGTGTCGGGCTCGGTCTCGAAGCGCCGGTAGATGTCGCCCCCGGTCGCCGTGGCGAACACCGGGGCGATGCAGGGCGCAATGTCGAGCAGGATGGCCATGGAAACCGCGTCTTGGGAGGCGCTCCGTTTCTCGCCGTCCATCCCTAATGCGGGGTTAGGCTGCCGGACCGGTTTCATGAATGTTTTGCGAAACTTGCATGTCACGGAGGGGCGGGCCGAGTGGGTGGCCGGCCTCTGTCCATCGCCGCGCCTGGCGGATGAAGCCGCATGGTTTGACGTGAATAGTCTCCGTCAATATCAGGGGTGTGAATCGATTTTCTTGTGGAGTCGGCGTCGGTGAGATCTTCGCTCCGGAATTATTACAGTTTTGCGTCACTCGTGGCCGCCTCTATTCTTGCGAGTTCCTGCGTGGCGGTCGACCCGGAAGCGGTCTCGGATTCCAAGCGCATGCTGGTCGGCGTGGGCGCGCCGGTCCCCGCGGCGGCCGAGACCGAGGCCGTGGCGACGCGCCGGGCCGACGCGGCCGACGACGCGGAGATCTGGGTGGACCGGGCCCATCCGAACCGCGGCGTGATCGTCGGTACCGACAAGCAGGCCGGGCTCTACGTCTATGGCCTGGACGGCAAGGTGCGGGGTTTCCTGCCGGAGGGGCGGCTCAACAACGTGGACCTGCGCGACGGCTTCCCAACCCCAGGCGGCCGACGCGTGCTGATCGCCGCCAGCGACCGCGGCCGCATGGGCGCGGCCCTCTACCTGATGGATCCCGCCACCCTGGAGGTGAAGCCCTGGGGCGTGGTCCCGCTCGACCTGGCCGAGCCCTACGGCCTGTGCATGGCCAGGCTGGGCGACGCCTTCGTGGTGATCGTCAACGGCACGGACGGCCAGGTGCGCCAGGTGCGGGTCGAGGCCGGCGCCGACGGCGCGCCCAAGGCGGTCGAGCAGCGGCGCTTCGGCCTCTCCAGCCAGACGGAAGGCTGCGTCGCCGACGACGCGGAGGGTGTCCTCTACATCGGGGAGGAGGCCAAGGGCGTGTGGCGTTATCCCCTGGACCCGGCGGCGGGCGCCGAGGGCGCGCTGATCGCCGAGGCGCCGTCGACGATGCTCCAGCCCGACGTGGAGGGCCTGACGATCCTGCGCGAGGGGCAGGCCGCCTGGCTGATCGCCTCCAGCCAGGGCGACAGCGCCTTCGCGGTCTGGCGGGTGGACGGCGAGGCGCCGGCCTATGCGGGGCGCTTCTCGGTGATGGGCGCGAACGGCGCGGACCCGGTGACCGGCACCGACGGCGTGGCCGCCCTGGGCGGCCCGGTCGGCCCCTATCCCGAAGGCCTCGTCGTCATGCAGGACGACAGCGACACCGACGGCGAGGCGCCGGCTCCGGGCCGGGACCGCCAGAACTTCAAGTTCGTGGACTGGCGCGAGGTGAAGCGGGCGCTCTCGCTGAAGTAGCCTTGGCGCCGGGTTGCGGTACAGCTAGCGCGGTCGCCACGGGATTCGGCGGCCGCCGCGGAACCGTCCATGACCTACTCGCAAGCGCCTGAACTGCTCACCGACCGCCTGCTGCTCAGGCCCCACAGGCTGTCGGACTTCGACGACAGCCTGGCCATGTGGAGCGATCCCGAGGTGGCGCGCTTCATCGGCGGCAAGCCCTCGACCCGCGACGAGGTCTGGTTCCGGCTGCTGCGCTACGTCGGCCTGTGGGAACTGCTGGGCTATGGCTACTTCGTGGTGACCGATCGCGAGACCGGCCGGTTCCTGGGCGAGGTGGGCGTGGCCGACTTCCACCGGCCGCTGCCGCCGACGTTCTCGGACTTCCCCGAGGCCGGCTGGGCCTTCGCGCCGGCCGCGCACGGGCGCGGGATCGCCACCGAGGCGGTGCGGCGGCTGCTCGCCTGGTGCGACGAACGCTTCGAGCGGACGGTCTGCATGATCGACCCGCAGAACGCGCCGTCGATCCGCGTGGCCGGGAAGTGCGGCTTCCGGGAGTACGAGCACGCCGCCTATCGGGACGGCCAGACCATCCTGTTCGAGCGGCTGCGCCCGCCGTCCCGCGACTGATCAGGCGTGGTGGTTGCGGCCGCCGACCAGGTGCACCGTGGACGCCTGGGCGCCCTTCTCGCCCTCGGCCTCGGCGAAGCGCACGACGCTTCCGTTCGTCAGGCGGTCGAAACCGCCGTTCAGCACGGCGTTGCGGTGGAAATAGACCTCGCGGCCGTCGCCCGTCTCGATGAAGCCGTAGCCCTCCTCGGGGAACAGGCGGACGACCCGGCCCTGGGGCGGCGCCTCGTGGACCTTCACCTCGCCCTGCATGCGGCGGCGGCGGTCCTGCAGCCGGCGGCGCGCCGCGGCGAAGGCGTCGCGGACCGTCACGAAGGCGTCCTCGTGGGTGTGGTCGGCCGGCGGGTTGCGGTCGATCACCACGTCGCCGCCGGCCGGCGTCGTGATCTGCAGGCGCACAGCGTAGAGATCGCCGTGGCGCCGGCGATGGGCGCGGCCGATCACGGCCACCCGGCACGAGGTGATGCGGTCGTGGAAGCGCTCAAGCTTCTCGGCCTCGCGCTCGATGCGCTGCTGCAGCGCCTCGCTCGCCTCAAGGCCGCCTTCGAAGGTGATCTGAAGGGGGATCTGCATGGTCGTGATGGGTCCTCTCAGGAGACGAAGCCGCGATGGGCGTCGGCCAGCCAGGCGCCCAGCTCGTGGTCGGGCGCCTTGGTCAGGTCCTTGCGAAGCGCGCCGGCCACGGGCGCGCGGTCTTCCAGCCGCGTCCTCAGGCGGCCGATGAGCTGGGGCGGGGCAGCCAGGAACACGCCGTCCAGGCGCCGCGTCTTCATCAGGACCGCGGCCCGCTCCGCGACCTCGGCCATGAAGGCCTCCTTGGCGGGGCGCAGGTAATCCTCGCGGCCCACGGCCGAGCGGCGGGGCGAGGCGCTGGAATGGGTCCGGACAGGAGGGCTGGCGCGCAGTTCGGCGCGGAGCTGCTGCAGGGCGGAGGTGTGGTCGAACTCGTCCACCGTCACGAATGCGCCGTTGCCGGCCGAGCGTTCGACGAAACGGGCGCGCCCGCCGTCGGCGAGCACGAAGAGCAGCTTGCGTGGCATGGGTTTCACTTCCGGTGCGCCTTGGCGTCTATGGGGCAGCGTCGACCCTGGCCGGAGCGGTCGCCTTGACCTCGCTCAACGCCGCGCGCCCCACGCGCCTCCACGGGGCTGTCCGACTTGGCCGGAGACGGGGATCTCGCCCGCGCCGAGGCGGCCCGCCTTCACCTGCTTGACGCCGAAGGGAGGACGAGGCCCGCGCCGCCTTCCGCGTTGTTGGAAGGATCGGCGCGGGTCCGGCCGCCGGCTTCGCCGACAGGCTGGTTCACGACGGGCCGATCCGCATCCTGGGGAATGTTTCACCGCCCGCGTCGCCACTCCTGTCTCCACGCGACGACGCCGGGTAAGAGAACATGGTTATCCGATCGCTGCGTTGACGCGCGTCAACGGGGCGGCTTTGCGTTCGCCACGGTTCCCGCCTACCTAGCGCCGGATGACACGGCGCCCGCCCCATCGGCTCAGTGTGGCCCCCATGATGGACTGGACGGA
>NZ_JBKBRO010000003.1:0-176190 GCF_046463815.1 Phenylobacterium sp.
ACGAGATCCGGCGCTACCTGATCGGACGGGAGCTGTTGGGGGGATGATCCGGCGGGGGGCGCTTCTTCTGGCTCTGGCCTCGGGGCTCGCGGGCTGCGCGAGCACGGTGGAACAGGCGGCCTGTCCGGCCGGCCAGGAGCGCCTGCGCACGGCCCAGCTCTTCCTGGGCGGCAAGGCGGCGGGTCGCCCGCTGCAGGCGGCCGAGCTCGGCCGCTTCGTGGACCAGGAGATCACCACGCGGTTCCCCGACGGCGTCACGGTGCTGGACGGCGGCGCCCAGTGGCGTGGGCCCGAGAACGCCCTGATCCGCGAGGCGCAGAAGGTGGTGCTGATCGTCCTGCCGGCCGACGGGGCGCCCAGGCGGATGGACGCGGTGCGGGCCGCCTACAAGACCCGGTTCAAGCAGGACAGCGTGGTCTCGGTGACCCAGGCCGCCTGCGTGGCCCACTAGCGCGGCTCGATCACCAGGGACTGGGTCGCGCTGCCGAAATAGCCGTCCAGGTCGGCCAGCCGCGTGATCGCCAGGCCCGCCCCGTCGGGCGAGATCCAGCTTTCGGCGTTCGACAGGATCCACTCGCCCCGGGGCGCGCGGGCGAAGCTGACGGTCAGGTCGCCGTTGATGAACGTCCAGGCGTCGAAAGGCAGGATCGACGAGATCCCGTTGGTGAAGTCCGCCACGGCCGCCGCCCGCATGGCTGGGCTGATGGCCTGGCCCAGGACGGTCGGGCGGTGCTGCCGGAACCACACGGCTCCTGGGCCGGGAACCTCGAAGCCGCCGCGCACGCGACGCATCTCGAAATTGTCGCCGAACTTGTTGATGGAGCCCGGCCGCGAACTGGTCACTCCGCACTCGGACGGCGGCGGCGCGTCCAGCGCGGGGAGGTAGTCGCCCGGCAGGTCGAGTTCCGCCGTGCGGACCTTGAGCACCTGGGCGCGGGTCACCTCGACGCCGCCGGCGGTCAGGCGGACCTGCACGAGCTGGATCTTGCGGCCCTGGCGCAGGACCTCGGTCTCGACGCCCAGTCCGCCCACCGGCACGGGCCGCAGAAGGTCGATGGTCAGGCGCGCGATGCGCATGGGACCCGGGGCCTCGACCTGCTCGGCCGCCCAGGCGACCAGGGCCGACGGCGCGCCGCCGTGCATCATGCCGGGGTTCCAGGGGCCGGCGGCCCATTCCGTGGCGCGCGCGATCATGTGCGGCGGCGCGCCGGAGACTTCGAAGACGGCGTCGGTCATGGCCGGGGGCCATACTGCGGTGGCGCTGGGGAAGGAAAGCGGGTTTCCGCGCGAGGCGGATGCGCGAAAGGCCGCCCGTTGTCGGGGCGGCCTTTCCATAGTCGGTCCGCGGAACGGCGCCGAACCTATGCCAAAGCAATGACTTAGGCGCGGGCTCCGAAAGCGGAGGCCCAGGTCACGGTCACCGAACTACGGGTGGAACTATGAGACACTGGATCACCTCCTTTCAGCTGTTGAACAGGACAGTCCGAATATGGGGCGCGCCGGGCGGGGGCGCAAACGGCTCAAGGGCGCTATTCCGCCGCAGCCGAGGGCGCCGCGCGAAGAGGCGCCGAGAGCGGGCGCGTTGACGCTTCCTCGCGCAAGCTGGGGCGGCGGCGCAGCTCGGTGACCGGTCGGGGCAGCTTGTCGAGCGCCTCCAGGGTGGCCCGGTAGCCCGCCTCCACGGCCGTGTCGTAGGCCTTCCAGTCGCGGATCTCGATCTTGGCCACGTCGGGCATGACGAGCACGTCGGTGGCCTCGCGCGCGGCCGCCAGATCCCGGCCCGTCGAGACCGTGGCCGTGCGCATCAACAGCGAGACGATGGGCGGGCCGTTTCGCCACTCGCCGGTGCGGAACCAGCGCCAGATGGAGGAGGGCCGGGCCACGTCCTCGGCGGTGATGCTGCGCGCGGTGGTCACGTCCACGCCGACGATGGGGCCGAGCTGGCCCGCGCGCATGACGTCGGCGGGGAAGTTCTTCATCACCGCCCCGTCCACCAGGACGTTCACCCCGTCGGTGGCGGGGGGCAGGACGCCGGGGAGCGAGATGGTCGCCCGGAGCGCCTTGCGCAGCAGGCCGCGCCGGTGGAGCTGGTAGGCGCCGGTGGTCAGGTTCGAGGACAGGCAGAAGAAGGGCAGCCAGAGGTCGGCGATGTTCACGTCGGCGAAGTGGTGGGCCAGGCGGTCGCTGACCTTGACGCCATGGGTCATGGCCAGGATCGGAAAGGCGATATCGTCGAGGGGGCTCGTGTCCACGAAGGCCTCGCGGATGCGGCGGTCCATCTCGGCGTCGTCCCAGCCCATGGCCACCCCCGCGGCCACGATGGCCCCCATGGAGACGCCGCCCACGAAGTCGATGGGCACGCCGCGCTCGCGCAGGGCCTTGACCGCGCCGATGTGGGCGTAGGCCCGCGCCCCGCCGCCCGACAGCACCAGGCCCACGGACTGGCCGGTCAGCACCCGGGCGAGCCGCTGGATGTCCTCGGCCGTGGAGCGGCGCAGGTGGAAGAGGCGGGCGGCCCCGGTGGCGTCCAGCCACGCCTCCGACCCGCGGGGGCGCACCGTCCCCGCCGGCTGCAGCAGGATCAGGTCCACGAGCTGCTGCCCCTGCAAGGGGGAGCCCGCCAGGTCGGCGCCGGCGTCCCGGGGCGGCCCCTTGTCGCCGCGCCCGATGCGGAAGAGGCGATCCACCTGCCGGGTCACGACCTGGCGCCAGCCCCTGTCCTCGGTCTCGGCGACGTAGAGGACGAAGTCGTGGGTGCGCTCCACCTCGGAGAACCACTCGGTGGGCGCGCTGGCGGCCTCGGCGCCGACGGTGGTGACGGAATAGCCCAGGCTGGCGATCTCGCGCTCCAGGCGCTCCACCGTGGGCCTGAGCATCCCCGGCTGGCCGACCGGGAGGAAGCCGAACACCGAGGGCTCGCCCATGGGGCCCCGCGTGGCCGCCTGTCGCGTGCGCAGGATCATCAGCCGGGCGAGCTCAGTCATCACCGAGGCGTCCTCCTCGCAGGCGTCGAGGAAGACGTCGCGGGGCAGGGCGAAGATCTCGGAATCCCGGAGCGCCACCACGTCGGCGGAATGGGGCACCCCGGCCACCAGGGCCATCTCGCCGGCCGGCTCGCCCGGGCGGATGACGCCCAGGAACAGCGGCTCCTGGCCCTCCTCGCGACGGAACGCGCCCAGCCGGCCGGTGCGCACGATATAGAGGTGGTCGGCCGCCTCGCCGGCCGCGTAGAGCTTCTGTCCGCCCGGCAGCGAGAACCAGATCGTCGCCTCCCGCGCCCGTTCCCGGCGGAACAGGCGGGCCAGCGCAGAATCGGCCGGTATCTCGGGCAGCATGGGGAAGCCTAGCGCCGTCGCCCGCCCGGGGCTATCAGCTTCCCCGGAGAAGGAGTCCCGCCCATGTCCAATCCCATCGCCGATCCGCTGGTCGAAGGCGCCGACGTCAGCGCCACCTCGAATCTCGTGCGGTTGGATGCCACCGCCGAGGGCGTGGTCATCGTGACCCTGAACCGCCCGGAACGGAAGAACGCGTTCAACGCCGACCTGATCTCGGCCATGGAGGAGGCGTTCCGGACGCTGCACGGCCAGGAGCACGTGCGTGTGGTGTTCATCCGGGGCGCGGGCGGCACGTTCTGCGCCGGCGCCGACCTGGAATGGATGCGCGCCGCCGCCGACCGCACCGAGGCCGACAACCGCGACGACGCCATGCAGATGGCCGTGATGTTGAAGACCCTGTGGGACATCCCGGCCCTGACCGTGGCCCTGGTCGAGGGCGCGGCCTTCGGCGGCGGGGCGGGCCTCGCGGCCGCCTGCGACCTGGCGATCTCCACCGCCGACGCCAAGTTCGCCTTCTCCGAGGTCCGCCTGGGCCTCGTGGCGGCCACCATCAGCCCCTATGTCGTCCAGGCCATCGGCCCGCGCGCCGCGCGCGGCCTCTTCGCCACCGCCCGGACCTTCGACGCCGCCTACGCCGAGCAGATCGGCCTGATCACCGAGGTGGTGGAGGGCGCCGCGGGCCTCGACAAGGCGATGGACCGGGTCATCGACCACATCCTGTCCTGCGCGCCGGGTGCGGTGGCGGACTCCAAGCGCCTCGTGGCCGAGGTCCACGGCCGGGCCATCGACCACCGCCTGATGGAGATGACCGCCCACCGCATCGCCGCCGCCCGGGTGGGCGAGGAAGGCCAGGAGGGCGTCCGCGCCTTCCTCGAACGCCGCAAGCCGAGCTGGACCGCCGGCTGAGGCGCGCGGACGGGCCGCCATGCCCCTGCACATGATCAAGCTGGTGGTCGGCTGCGACGGGATCGAGGACCTGCTGGCCTGGCGCAACGCCCATAGCCGCCCGGGCGAGCCCTGGATCCTGCGCACCCGCCAGACGCCCAAGCGGGCGGCCGAAATGACCGACGGCGGGTCGGTCTATCGGGTGTTCAGGGGCGTGATCCTGTGCCGCCAGCGCATCCTGGCCATCGACACGGTGGGCGAGGGGCCCAACGCCCGCTGCGAGGTGACGCTGGACCCGGACCTCGTGCGGGTCGCGCCGACGCCCCGGCGGGCGTTCCAGGGCTGGCGCTATCTGGAGGCCAGGGATGCCCCGCCCGACCTGGACGAGGAGGCGTTCGGCGAGATTCCGCCCGAGCTGGCCCGCCAGCTCCGCGAGGCCGGCGCCTGGTAAGGGTCTGACGGGCGGGCGGTCTCAGACCGCCATGTTGTCGATGAGGCGCGTGCGGCCCAGGACGGCGGCGGCCAGGATGCGCGCCGGCCGGCCTCCCAGCGGGCCCGGGCCCAGGCGCGACAGGTCCTCGGCGTCGCGGACCTCCACATAGTCGATCCGGCCGAAGCCGGCGGCCTTCAGGGCCTCCACGGCGGCGGCCTCGGCGGCGTCGATCCGGCCGCCGTCGCGAAGGGTGGCGATCGCCTCGCGCATGGCCTGGTTCAGCCGCGCCGCGGTCTGCCGTTCCTCGGGCGTCAGATAGGCGTTGCGGGAGGACAGCGCGAGGCCGTCCTCCGCCCGGGCCGTGGGCGCGCCCACGATCTCCACCGGCATGTCCAGGTCGCGCACGAGCCGGCGGATCACCTGGAGCTGCTGGTAGTCCTTCTCGCCGAAGACGGCGACGTCGGGCTGGGCCTGGTTCAGCAGCTTGCTGACGACCGTGGCCACGCCCTGGAAGTGGCCGGGCCTCGCCTGGCCGTCCAGGGGTTCCGAGACGCCCGCCACCGTCACCGTGGTGGAGAAGCCCCGCGGGTACATCTCGCCGACCGTGGGCGCGAACAGGAGGTCGCAGCCGGCGCTCTCCAGAAGCCGGGCGTCGCGAGCCTCGTCGCGCGGATAGGCTTCGAAGTCCTCGTTCGGGCCGAACTGGGTGGGGTTGACGAACACGCTGGCCACGACCCGCTGCGCCTTGGTGCGCGCCAGGCGCACCAGCGACAGGTGCCCCTCGTGCAGGGCCCCCATGGTGGGGACGAAGCCCACGCGCTCGCCCGCCCGCTTCCAGGCGGAAACCTGGGCGCGCAGGTCGGCGACGGTGCGGACGATCGGCAGAGGCATGGGCGGCTTATGGCCAGAGGCGGCCCGCAAGTCCATCCACAGGGCCGCGACCACGGGCGCGTTGACGCGACTCTTCGCGGCGCGCTCACGTAGCGCAGGTGAGTCGGTCGACGGCTCGGGACTGTGGGAGTTTTGGGGCGATGGGTCAGGCCAGCGTCATCGTGGTGGGCAACGAGAAGGGCGGGGCGGGCAAGTCCACCATCGCCATCCATATCGCGACGGCCCTTCTGCATGGAGGGGCCAAGGTGGCGGTCCTCGACCTCGATCTGCGCCAGCAGACGCTGAACCGCTTCTTCGCCAACCGGAAGGCCTGGCTGGCCGCCAACGGCGCCGAGGCGCCCATGCCGGCCGAGCACGAGATCAGCGGCGCCGGCGACGCGCTCGCCAAGGCGCCCGACGCCGACCAGCTCGCCCGCTTCGAGGCGGCCTTCGCCGAGGTGGCGGACAAGGCGGACTTCGTGCTGATCGACACCCCCGGCAGCGACACGGCCATCAGCCGCGCCGCCCACGGCCTGGCCGACCTCATCGTCACGCCGATGAACGACAGCTTCGTGGATTTCGACATGCTGGGCGTGGTCGACCCGGTCACCCTCGAACTGAAGCGCCACAGCCTGTATTCCGAGACCGTGTGGAACAGCCGCAAGGCCCGCGCCACGGCCACCCGCAAGCAGATCGACTGGGTGGTGCTGCGCAACCGCCTGGCCCCCACCGAGGCGCGCAACCGCAAGCGCCTGGACGAGCGCGTCGAGGCGCTGTCGCGCAAGGTGGGCTTCCGCGTGGGGCCGGGCCTGCGCGACCGGGTGATCTACCGCGAACTCTTCCCGTTCGGCCTGACCGTGGCCGACCTGTCGCCGACCATCCGGCCGGTGGCCATGTCGCTACAGCACGTGGCCGCGCGCCAGGAGCTGCGGGCGCTGATGGGCGCCCTGGGCTTCACGGGCCTGGACGAGAGCGAGAAGATCGCGGCGGAATAGCCGCATGCTCTATCTGGCCCTGGGCTTCGTGGCCCTGGCGCTCTTCCTGGCGGCGAGCGGTCGCCGAAAGCCGGTGCTGAAACGGCGGGAGTGGCGCTTCCTTTCCGGCGCCTTCGCCCTGGCGGCCTTCACCGGCGCGGCGTGGCTCGGCGTGCGCGGCGCCTGGGGCTCGGCCATCGTGCTCGTGGTGGTGGGCCTGGGCTTCGCCGTCTCGACGCGGCGCGCCGGCATGGCCCCGCCGCCCGCGTCCTCGGGCCGCATGAGCGTCGCCGAGGCGCGCCGCATCCTGGGGGTGGAGGAGGGGTCGACCCGCGAGGAGATCCAGGCGGCCTACACGCGCCTGATGCGCCTCGCCCACCCCGACCGGGGCGGCACGGCGGGACTGGCCGCCCAGCTCAACGCTGCCCGCGACCGCCTGCTTTCGAAGTAGCCCCGAACGAAAACGGCGCCGCCCCTGCGGAGGACGGCGCCGCTTGCCCCCATGCAGCTCCCCGGTCAGGCGCTGGGCGCCAGGACCATGCAGGGCTGCTTCTTGGCCTTCAGCGCCTGGCAGGCGGCCTTGGCCGATTTCTCCGTGAAGCCCGAGAAGCGCGACCGATACTTGCCGCCGGCTTTCTCCGTCAGCCCCTTGGCCGACCTGAAGTGCTGGCCGAACTTCTTCTCGACGATGGCGAGCTGCTCCTTGGCGTCCGAGCGCGAGTTGAACGAGCCCACCTGGACCGTCCACTTGCCCTGGGCGGCCTTCTTGCCCTCGACGATCTCGATCTTGGAGGCGCGGATCGGCGGGGCGGTCGAGGCCAGCACGATCTTCATGTCGCCGTCGTCGTTGTCGCCCTGTTCGCGGGAGGTCTGGGCGCTGGCCATGGTGATGGGCGCCTCGAAGAAGTTCTGGGCGACGCGGATGTCCTCGCCCCGCGCGCGGCGGTTCATCACGTCGAAGCCGGTGAGCAGCAGGCTCTCGGCGCTGGCGTCCCGGCTGGCGACGGTGGGGCCGCCCAGGACCACGGCGATCAGACGGCGGCCGTCGCGCACGGCCGAGACGGCCAGGTTGAAGCCCGAGGCGTTGGTGTAGCCGGTCTTCAGGCCGTCGACGCCGTACATGCGGTGCAGCAGGCCGTTGTGGTTGCGGAGCTGCTGGCCGCGGAAGTTGAAGTAGGTCGTGCTGAACAGCTTGTAGTACTGCGGGTAGTCCCGCATGACCGCCCGCGACAGGATGGCGATGTCGCGCGCCGTCGAGGTCTGGCGGCTGTCGGGCAGGCCCGAGGCGTTGGCGAAGTGGGTGTTCGTCATGCCCAGTTCCTGGGCGCGCAGGGTCATCAGGGCGGCGAACCGCTGCTCGGTGCCGCCCAGCTTCTCGGCCAGGGCCACGGCGGCGTCGTTCGCCGACTTGGTGGCGAGCGCCTTCATCGCCTCGTCGACCGAGATGGAATCGCCGGCCCGCACGCCCAGCTTGGTCGGGGCCTGGGCCGCTGCGCGCGGCGAGAAGACCACCCGGTCGTCCAGGTCGATCTTGCCCGACGCCAGCGCCTCGAACGTCAGGTACAGCGTCATCACCTTGGTGATCGAGGCCGGATAGCGCAGCGCGTCCGCGCGGTTCTCGTACAGGACCTCGCCGGTCTTCGCGTCCACGACGATGGCGGCGTACTTCGACGAGGTCTGGGCCAGGCGCTGGTAGGGGACCTGCGCCTGCGCCGCGGGGGCGAGGGCGCCGAACGCGGCCATGGCGGCCACGCCCAGGGAGAGCACAAGGCGGCGGGCGTGCTGGAACATGCTTCCGTCCGTCGTTTCAAAGCGTTGAGGCGACGCGAGCGCCGCCGTGAGACTCGCTACAATGACAGCCGTAGCCTTTCATCAGAGTAAACAGGAGTTGAACGGGCGAAATGCCGCGCCTGTGGACGAAGTGGGCAGGCCGGCCATTGTGCAGTGCACAAAATTTGCTTGACTGCTGCACTGCAGCATGAGAGAAGGGAGCACGTTCGTTGGGGCCCTGCGCCCCGAAAGTCGCCTGCCGCGTTCCACCCCACCCTCCTGTCAGGAGTTCGCACCATGGCCGCCGCCGAAGCCGCGAAGACCACCGTCGAACAGTTCACCGCCGCCACCAACGTCGCCTTCAAGGACGGCGTCGAGAAGACCCTGGCCGCGCTGAACGAAGCCAACACCCACTCCAAGAAGAACCTGGAAGCCGTGATCGCCTCGGTGACCGCCGCCACCAAGGGCGCCGAAGCCCTGGGCGCCCAGGCCATGGCCTTCTCCAAGGCCGCCTTCGAGAATCAGGTGAACGCCGCCCGTTCGCTCGCCGGCGCCAAGAGCGTCCAGGAGGTGATGGAGCTGCAGACCGCCTTCGCCAAGACCGCCCTCGAGACCTACATGGCCGAGGTCGGCAAGATGTCTGAGACCGTGTCGGCCTCGGTGAAGGACTCCATGAAGCCCCTCAACGAACGCGTCACCGCGGTCGTCGAGAAGCTGCAGGCCGTCCGCTAAACGGCGACCCGTTCAGTACCCGCGTAATTGAGGGGCCGGCCCGCGAGGGCCGGCCCTTTTCTCATGGCCGGCCGGGCGCTACAGGTTCGGCCATGTCGCAAGTCGAAGACCGCCTGGCCAAGCTGGGCATCACCCTCCCGCAGCCCAACGCCCCTGTCGCCAACTACGTGCCCTTCGTGCGCGTCGGCGACCTGCTGCACATCTCCGGCCAAGTGTCGGTGGACGCCTCGGGCGGGATCAAGGGGATCGTGGGCGAGGACGTGGACGCCGAGACCGCTAAGGCCGCCGCGCGGCTCTGCGGGATCAACCTGATCGCCCAGATGAAGGCCGCCTGCGAGGGCGACCTGTCCCGCGTGGTCCGGGTGGTGAAGCTGGGCGGCTTTGTCCAGGCCGGCCCCAGCTTCTTCGACATCCCCCAGGTGGTGAACGGCTGCTCCGACCTGATGGTCGAGGCCTTCGGCGACGCGGGCCGCCACGCCCGCTCGGCCGTGGGCGTCTATCGCCTGCCGCTCAACTTCGCCGTCGAGGTCGACGCGGTGGTGCAACTCTCGTGAGGGACCGCTTCGGCGAGGCCTGGGACCTTCTCTTCCACCCGCCGATCGCGCACCGGGGGCTCTGGAGCCCCGACGGCCCGCCCGAGAACTCGCTGGGCGCCTTCCAGGCCGCCTGCGCCGCGGGCTATGGCATCGAGCTCGACGTCCACCTCTCGGCCGACGGCGAGGCGGTGGTGTTCCACGACGACACGCTGGAGCGGATGACCGGCCAGGCCGGCCGCTTGCGCGACCGCACGGCCGCCGATCTCGCCGAGCTTCGCCTGAAGGGTTCGGACGAGAAGATCCCCACGCTGCTGGAGACCCTGGCGCTGGTCGGCCGGCGGGCCATGGTCCACATCGAGCTGAAGACCCCCTACGGCGAGGTCGGGCCGCTGGAGCAGCGGGTGCACGAGGTGATCGCCGACCATAACGGCCCGCTCTGCGTGATCGGCTTCAACCCCTATTCCCACGCCTGGTTCGCCGACCGCTATCCGAACGTCCTGCGCGGCCTCGACAGCTATTCCTACGCCAACGCCGAGCACATGGGCTCCGAGCAGCGGGCGGCCCTGGCGAACCTGGAGCACGTCGCCATCGCCCGGCCGCACTTCCTGGCGCTCGGCCTCGACATGCTGCCCAGCGCCCGGGCCGCCGAACTGCGGGCGGAGGGGATGCCGGTGGTCGCCTGGACGGTGCGCCGGCCCGAGCAGTGGGAGGCCGTCAAGGACGGCTGCGACAACCTGATCTTCGAGGGGTTCCGGGCGTGAGCCTCAAGCCGGCGGTGAAGGTGTCCCGCCGCATCGCCGAGATCGGCCGCGAGGCCTGGGACGCCTGCGCCGCCAACCCGGCCCACCTGGGCAATCCCTTCGTCCTCTTCGACTTCCTGGACGCCCTGGAGCAGACGAACTGCGCCGTGGAGCGACAGGGCTGGGGGCCGCACCACCTGTCGGTCGAGGATGCGGAGGGCCGGGTGGCGGCCGTGATGCCGCTCTACCTGAAGTCCCACAGCCAGGGGGAGTACGTCTTCGACCATGCCTGGGCCGACGCCTACGAGCGGGCCGGCGGGCGCTACTATCCCAAGCTCCTGTCGGCGGCGCCGTTCACGCCGGTGACGGGGCCCAGGCTGCTGGTGCGGCCGGACGTGGACGCGGGCGAGGCGAGGGGGCTGCTCCTGGGCGGGGCGCTGACCGTCTGCGAGCGCTACGGCGCCTCGTCGCTGCATGTGAACTTCCCGACCCGCGAGGAGTGGGCCTGGATGGGCGAACAGGGCCTGGGGCTTCGCGAGGGCCAGCAGTACCACTGGGAGAACCGCGGCTACCGCGACTTCGAGGACTTCCTGGCCGCGCTCTCCTCCGGCCGCCGCAAGACCATCCGGCGCGAGCGCCGGGACGCCCAGAGGACCGTCGAGATCGTCCGCCTGACCGGCGCTGACCTGACCGAGGAGCACTGGGACGCCTTCTTCGGCTTCTACATGGATACCGGTTCGAGGAAGTGGGGGCGGCCCTATCTGACGCGGGCCTTCTTCTCGGAACTCGGCGAGCGGATGGCCGCGCGCGTGCTGCTGATCCTGGCTCGGCGCGAGGGGCGCTGGATCGCGGGCGCGCTGAACCTGATCGGCGACGACTGCCTCTACGGCCGCCACTGGGGCTGCGTGGAGGACGTCCCGTTCCTCCACTTCGAGCTCTGCTACTACCAGGCTATCGAATGGGCCATCGAACGCGGCCTCGCCCGCGTCGAGGCCGGCGCCCAGGGCCAGCACAAGATCGCCCGCGGCTACCTGCCGACCGCCGTCCATTCCGCCCACTACATCGCCGACCCGGCCCTGCGTGGCCCCGTCGAACGCTTCCTGGAGCAGGAGCGGGCGGGCGTGGAGGAGGAGATCGAGTGGCTGGCCGAGGAGTTCTCGCCGTTCCGGCAGGACGGCTGATTTGCTACGACCCTAGGCCTTACCAGGAGCGGCCCATGCTGGACGGAACCTACGACCCCGACAACATCTTCGCGAAGATCCTGCGCGGCGAGATGGGCTGCGCCCGGGTGTTCGAGGACGATCATGTCTTCTCGTTCATGGACGCCTTCCCGCAGTCCAAGGGGCACACGCTGGTGATCCCCAAGCATTCGACGGCCCGCAACCTCCTGGAGGAGGAGCCCGAGCGCCTCTCGCACCTGATCCTGGGCGTCCAGCGGGTGGCCAAGGCCGTGCGCGCGGCGCTGAACCCCGACGGCCTCGTGATCACCCAGTTCAACGGGGCGCCCGCCGGGCAGACCATCTATCACCTGCATGTCCACATCATCCCCCGGTGGGAGAATGTGGCGCTGGGCCGCCACGCTTCGGGCGGCGTGGCCGACATGGACGAACTCAAGGCGCTGGCCGAACAGATCGCGGCGAAGATCAGCTGACCCGTCCTTCTCCCCTTGCGGGAGAAGGTGGCCGGCGGAGCCGGTCGGATGAGTGGTTTCTCAGAAGCCTGATACGAAGAGGGGCCGCGCGGACGTGCCGTGCGACTCCTCATCTGTCATCCTTCGGGCGACACCTTCTCCCGCAAGGGGAGAAGGGCGCGTCAGGTCAATCCACCGGTTCGGCCTCGGGGGTCTCGATGACCGGGGCGCCGGGCTCGCGGGTCTGGCCCTCGATCTCGAACGCCAGCTTGCCGTCCTTGAGCACCACCTTGACGTGGCCGCCCTTGGTGAGCCGGCCGAACAGGATCTCGTCGGCCAGGGGCTTCTTGATGTTCTCCTGGATGACCCGGGCCAGCGGCCGGGCGCCGTAGAGTTCGTCGAAGCCGTTCTTGGCCAGCCAGTCGGTGGCCTCGTCGTCCGTTTCGATGGTGACGTGCCGGTCGGCCAGCTGGGCCTCGAGCTGCATCACGAACTTCTGGACCACCTGGCGGATGATCTCGGGCGTCAGCGCGCGGAAGTGCACGATGGCGTCCAGGCGGTTCCTGAACTCGGGCGTGAACTGCCGCTTCAGCGCCTCTTCCACCTCGTCGTCCTGCTTGCCGCGGCCGAAGCCGATGGCGTTGCGCTGGGCGTCGGCGGCGCCGGCGTTGGTGGTCATGATCAGGACCACGTTGCGGAAGTCGATCTTCTTGCCGTTGGAGTCGGTCAGCTGACCGTGGTCCATGACCTGCAGGAGGATGTTGTAGACGTCCGGGTGAGCCTTCTCGATCTCGTCCAGCAGGACCACCGCGTGTGGGTGCTGGTCGACCGCGTCTGTCAGCAGGCCGCCCTGGTCGAAGCCCACGTAGCCGGGCGGCGCGCCGATCAGGCGGCTGACCGTGTGGCGCTCCATGTATTCCGACATGTCGAACCGCAAGAGCTCGATGCCGAGCGTGCCGGCGAGTTGCCGGGCCGTCTCGGTCTTGCCGGTGCCGGTGGGGCCGGTGAACAGGTAGCAGCCGATCGGCTTGTTGGCGTCGCGCAGGCCGGCGCGGGCCATCTTCATGGCCGCCGAGAGCTGCTCGATGGCCTCTTCCTGGCCGTAGACCGCGCGCTTCAGGTCGCCCTCGAGCTGCTTCAGCGCCTCGGTGTCGGACTTGGACACCGACTTGGGCGGGATGCGGGCGATCTTGGCGACGACCGCCTCGATCTCCTTCACGCCCAGGGTCTTCTTCCGCTTGCCCTCGGTCAGAAGCATCTGTGAGGCGCCGGCCTCGTCGATGATGTCGATCGCCTTGTCCGGCAGCTTGCGGTCGGTGATGTACTTGGCCGACAGCTCCACCGCCGCCTTGATGGCGTCGTTGGTGTAGCGGAGCTTGTGGAACTCCTCGTAGTAGGTCTTCAGCCCTTTGAGGATCTTGATCGTGTCGTCGATCGTGGGCTCGTTGACGTCGATCTTCTGGAAGCGCCGGACCAGCGCCCGGTCCTTCTCGAAGTGCTGGCGGAACTCCTTGTAGGTCGTTGAGCCCATGCAGCGCAGCGTGCCGGACGCCAGGGCGGGCTTCAGCAGGTTGGAGGCGTCCATGGCTCCGCCCGAGGTGGCGCCCGCGCCGATCACCGTGTGGATCTCGTCGATGAACAGCACCGCGTCGGGGTGGTTCTCCAGTTCCTTGACGACCTGCTTCACGCGCTCCTCGAAGTCGCCGCGGTAGCGGGTGCCGGCCAGGAGCGCGCCCATGTCGAGCGAGAAGATGGTGGCGCCCGCGAGGACTTCCGGGACCTGCTTGTTGACGATCTTGCGGGCCAGGCCTTCGGCGATGGCGGTCTTGCCGACGCCGGGATCGCCCACCAGCAGCGGGTTGTTCTTGGTCCGGCGGCAGAGGATCTGGATGCAGCGCTCCACCTCGGCCATCCGCCCGATCAGCGGGTCGACCTTCCCCTGCTTGGCCTTCTCGTTGAGGTTGATGCAGTAGGCCTCGAGCGCCTCGCCGCCGGTCTTCACCGCGGGCTTCTCGTCGTCCTCCGAGCCCTTGACGGGCTTGGCCTCGGACGCACCGGCCTTCTTGGCGATGCCGTGGGCGATGTAGTTGACCGCGTCGTAGCGGGTCATGTCCTGCTCTTGCAGGAAGTAGGCGGCGTGGCTCTCGCGCTCGGAGAAGATCGCCACCAGCACATTGGCGCCGCTGACCTCCTCGCGGCCGGAGGACTGCACGTGGATGACCGCGCGCTGGATGACGCGCTGGAAGCCCGCCGTGGGCTTGGCGTCCTCGCCGTCGTCCACGACCAGCGAGCGCAGCTCGTTGTCCACGTAGTTGGTGAGGGTGGTCCTGAGCGCGCCGAGGTCCACGTCGCAGGCGCGCATGACGCCGGCGGCGTCCTCGTCGTCGACGAGCGAGAGCAGCAGGTGCTCTAGCGTAGCGTATTCATGCTTTCGCTGATTGGCGTAAGCGACCGCGCGGTGCAGGGACTCTTCGAGCTGGCGCGAAAATGAAGGCAAGAGGCCTTAATCCTTCTCCATGGTGCACTGCAGCGGATGTTGGTGCCGCCGCGCCGTATCAACGACCTGGGCCACTTTGGTTTCCGCTACTTCGTATGTGTAGACCCCGCAAACGCCCACGCCGTGTTGATGGACATGGAGCATTATGCGAGTCGCGTCTTCACGCGACTTGTTGAAGAACTGCTCAAGTACGTACACGACGAACTCCATCGGCGTGTAGTCGTCGTTCAGGAGCAGAACCCGGTACATGGCGGGCTTCTGCGTCTTCGGCTTCGTCTGGGTGATGACCGCCGAGCGAACGCCGGCGCCGGAGTCACCTTCCTTCCGTTCGCTCATCAACCGATCTCCTGGCGCAGCCGACGACGCGCCCTCCAAGGATTAGATATGGAAGATGGGCGCATTTGGAAGGGTCGAATCGTCACGGTCCACGATGAACGTCAACCCGCGCCGGCGCGCCGCCACGCCGGGTTGCGCCGCCGATCACTCTTCGTTGAGCGCCTTGGATTTGAGCATACGGCCGGACGTCACCGCGTCCTTGCCGAATTTCTGACGGATGGCGTCGAGGGTCCGTTCGCCGGCCAGGGCCTTGCGTTCGGCCTCCGCGAAGAAGTCGGCCGAGGCGGCCTCGGCGTCCACCAGGTCGGCGATCCCGATGCCGATGAGGCGCCAGGGACGGCCGGCGGCTTCTTTCGCCAGCAGCTCGCGCCCGACCGCGAACAGGGTCTTCGCCGTCTGGGTGGCCACGGGCAGCGTGCGCCGCCGTGTCACGATCCGGAAGTCCGTGGTCCTGAGCTTCAGCGTCACCACGCGGCCCGCGACCCCGCCCGCGCGAGCCTGGCGCGCCACCTTCTCGCACAGGGGCGCCAGGCGGTCCTCCAGGTCGGCGACGGCGCTCAGGTCCTCGTTGAAGGTGGTCTCGGCGCTGATGCCCTTGCGCTCCTCGTTGGGATTGACGGTCCGGCTGTCGCGGCCGTGGGCGAGGTCGTGCAGGCGCAGGCCATGCGCGCCCCAGCGCTCGGCCAGGACCTTGCGGTCCACGCGGGCCAGGTCGCCGACCGTGCGGTAGCCCGCCTTTTCCAGCGAAGCGACCATGGCCGGGCCCACGCCGGGCAGGATGCCGACCGGCTTGCCCGCCAGGAACGCCTGGGCCGACCTCGCGCCGATCACCGAGAAGCCGCGGGGCTTGTCGAGGTCGGAGGCGATCTTGGCCAGGAACTTGTTGGGCGCCAGGCCGATGGAGACGGTCAGCCCCGTCTCGGCCTCGATGCGGGCCTGGAGCTTCGCCAGCGTGAGCGCCGGCGGCGCGCCGTGCAGGCGCTCGGTGCCGGACAGGTCCATCCAGGCCTCGTCCAGGGACAGGTTCTGGACGAGCGGCGTCAGCTCGGCGGCCATGCCCAGGATGCGCCGGCTCTCGGCGCGGTACTTGGTGAAGTCCGGCTTGATGACCACGGCCTCGGGGCAGGCCCTCAGCGCCTTGAACA
This sequence comes from Phenylobacterium sp., assembly GCF_046463815.1. Taxonomy (GTDB): domain Bacteria; phylum Pseudomonadota; class Alphaproteobacteria; order Caulobacterales; family Caulobacteraceae; genus Phenylobacterium. The sequence continues at coordinate 15,884 of NZ_JBKBRO010000003.1, forward strand.
TCGGCATGGCCGAGCGGACGCCCTTGATGCGGGCGATGTAGCAGCAGGTGGTGACCACGCCGCGTTTACCGCCGCCGACGATGACCGGCACGTCCCGCAGCTCGGGCCGGTCGCGCTTCTCGACGCTGGCGTAGAAGGCGTCGCAGTCCATGTGGGCGATGCAAAGCTCGTCCAGCTCCTCGTGGGCCACGATTCGGGGCGAGCCGCAGGTCGGACAGCGGCGCAGGGGCGCCTCGCCGGTCCAGAAGCAGTCCCGGCACAGCGCCTTCACCGGGGCGGCTCCAGGGGCCAGAGCCAGGCCGCGCCACGGACGCCCGAGGAGTCGCCGTGCAGGGCCTTGCGGACCGGCGTGTCGAAGGCGTCGGAGAAGACATGGGGCGCGATGGCCCCGGGCAGGCGGTCGTAGAGCGCGTCCACGTTCGACATGCCGCCGCCCAGGACGATCACCTCGGGGTCGAGCACGTCCACGATGACCGCCAGGCCGCGTCCCAGGCGGTCGATGTAGCGGGCCAGCGCCGGTCCGTCCTCGGCGGCGGCCTGTTCGGCGGGGCGGCCGGCGTCGCGGGCGAAGGCCGGGCCGCTGACCCATTGTTCCAGGCAGCCGCGCCGGCCGCACCAGCATTCGGGGCCAGGCCGCTCGTCATCGGCGGGCCAGGGCAGGGGCGAGTGGCCCCACTCGCCGGCCACGGCGTTGCGGCCCTGGACGGGGCGGCCCTCCACGGCGATCCCGCCGCCGACGCCCGTGCCCAGGATGACGGCGAAGACCACGCCGAACCCGGCGCCGGCCCCGTCCGTCGCCTCGGACAACGCCAGGCAGTTGGCGTCGTTGGCGTAGCGCACGGACCGGCCCAGCACGCGCTCCAGGTCGGTCGGGAACGGGCGGCCGTTGAGCTGGGTGGAGTTGGCGTTGCGCATCAGCCCCGTGGCGGACGAGGGCGATCCGGGACCGCCGACGCCGATCCGGGTCGCCGTCGCGCCGGCCTGTCGCTCGGCCTCGGCGACGAGCTCGCGCACGGCCTCAAGGCCCGCGTCGTAGTCCGGCGGCGAGGGGACGCGCACACGCGCCTGGAACCGGCCCTCGGCGTCCAGCGCCGCGGCCTCGATCTTGGTCCCGCCGAAATCCACGCCGAAGCGGATCATGCTCCCGCGTATACCTGATTTGTTCCTTCGCCGCTCGTTCAGGCGCCGGACCTGGCGAGGTTGGGCTTGGGGATGGCGAAGGCGAAGGGGCCGTTCTTCGCGCGTTCGCGGGCCTGCTCGGCCCAGGCGGCGGCGAAGGCGAGGGGGCGTCCCGGCTGCGGCGCCTCGCGTACGATCCGCACGCGGCGGTCCTTCAGGGCCGTGGAGAGCTGGGCCCACAGGTCAAGGTCCTCGGTCGGGGGCTCCTCGCCCGGCTGGGGCGCCAGGATGCGGGGTGCGGCGGCGACGCCCGCGTCGGAGGTGACGAGCTCGACCTCGGCGCCCTTGGGCAGGTCCTTCAGCGCGGCGGCGAGCGCGAGCAGCGGGGCGCGGCCGCCCGATAGGCGGCGCTCGCCCGCGGCCAGGCCCGCCAGGCCGGCGGCGTCTCGGCGCACGAAGGCCCAGCCGCCCACGCGGAACGGGGCGGCGTAGGCGACGGCGAGCCAGATTCGGATGGGGTCGGACATGGCCGCCCGCTTACCACGCTCAGCGGCGGATGGCGGCCTCGATGGCCTCGGCAAGCTCGGCCCAGTCGTCGATGCGCGGGTGCCGCTCGGACCGCGGGGCCAGCGGCTGCAGGCGCGTGTCGGCCACGTGCTGGAAGGTCGCCGTGGCGGGCGAATGCTCGGCCACCGAATCGAGGTTCGGCAGCAGGTCGTCCACGAAGGCCGTGGGATGCGGGGTCTGACCGACCAGGCCTGCGGCGATGGGGCCCTTCGGCCCGACGTTGAGGATCAGGGGATGGGGCAGGCCGTGCCGCTCCAGCCAGTGGGCCCGCAGGCGCTCGGCCTCGGCCGGCGCGTTGGACAGGATCAGGATCTCGGCGCCCTTCGCCAGCCGGTTCAGGCCCGCGATGGCCCCGGGCGCGGGCTCGATCTCGTGGCAATGGGTGCGGAAGAACTCGTTGAACAGGGCCTGGCCTTTCGCGAGGTCCAGGTGCTCGGCGGCGCCCGGCTCGTAGATGTTCTGGAAGAGGGCGAAGCGGTCGATTCGGAACTCCAGCCCCCGGCTCGCCAGGAAGTCCCCGAAGCCCTGCATGAAGAGGCCCAGCACCTCGTCCACGTCCACGAGCACCAGGGGGCGCGCCTTGGAAAGTCCAAGGGATTCAAGCGACGGGGCGGCGACGGCCAGGCTGGTCAGGGGGGTGGTCAGGGGGGCGGTCAAGGTGGCGTCCAAACGCGGCTAACGAAGTTTAAGGATATCTCGTGGGATCAACGCGGATCAGGTGGGGAAGGCTCGAGTGTTCGCGCCGGACCCGAGGAGAGCGCCGGGTCCCGTATGGCCAAGAAGGTCCTCATCGTCGAGGATAACGAGCTGAACATGAAGCTTTTTCATGATCTGCTCGATGCCCAGGGCTACGAAATCTTCGAGACCCGCGAGGGCCTCGCGGCGCTGTCGCTCGCCCGCGAGCATCGCCCTGACCTGATCCTCATGGACATCCAGCTCCCCGAGATCTCGGGCCTCGAGGTCACCAAGTGGCTGAAGGAGGACGAGGAGCTGGCCCACATCCCCGTCGTGGCCGTGACGGCCTTCGCCATGAAGGGCGACGAGGAGCGCATCCGCGAAGGCGGCTGCGAGGCCTATATCTCCAAGCCCATCTCGGTCTCGCACTTCCTCGACACCATCCGCCGCCTGCTGGACTAGCGCCGTGTCCGCCCGCATCCTCGTGGTGGACGACATCGAGGCGAACGTCCGCCTGCTCGAAGCCAAGCTTTCGGCCGAGTACTACGAGGTGCTGACGGCGTCCGATGGGCCGACGGCGCTCGCCATGGCCGCCTCCGAGCGGCCCGACATCGTGCTGCTGGATGTGATGATGCCCGGCATGGACGGCTTCCAGGTCTGCCGCCGGCTGAAGGACGACGCCGAGACACGCCACGTCCCCGTCGTGCTGGTCACCGCCCTCGACGGCCGGTCCGACCGCATCGCGGGCCTGGAGGCGGGCGCCGACGACTTCCTGACCAAGCCCATCGACGACGTCATGCTGTTCGCCCGGGTGCGCAGCCTCACCCGGCTGAAGGCGGTGATCGACGAGCTGCGCGAGCGCGAGGCCTCGGGCCGGCGCATGGGCGTGATCGCCGGGGCCGCCTCGCGGCTGGGCGGCGGCGGCGGCCGCATCCTCATCGTGGACGACAACGCCCGCCAGGCCCAGCGCGTCTGCGCCGAGCTGGCCGTCGAGCACCGCCCGGTGGTCGAGACAGACCTGGAGAAGGCGCTGCTGACCGCCAAGGGCCCGGTCGACCTGGTCATCGTCAACGCCGGGGCCAAGGCCTTCGACGGCCTCAGGCTCGCGGCCCAGATCCGCTCGGACGAGGCCACCCGCGGCCTGCCCGTGCTGGCGGTGGTGGATTTCGACGAGCGCCACCGCGTCGTGAAGGCCCTGGAGATCGGGGTGAACGATATCCTGGCCCGGCCCGTGGACCCCGGCGAACTGGCCGCCCGGGCCCGCACCCAGATCCGCCGCAAGCGCTACACCGACTACCTGCGTAACAACCTCGACCACTCGCTGGAGCTGGCCGTCACCGACCAGCTCACGGGGCTGCACAACCGCCGCTACATGCAGGGCCAGCTCGAGGCCCTGATGCGGCGCTCCCTGGCCGGCGGCGACCCGGTGGCCCTGCTGGTCATCGACATCGACCACTTCAAGCGCATCAACGACAGCTTCGGCCACGACGTGGGCGACGAGGTGCTGCGCGAGTTCGCCGTGCGCCTGGCCTCCAACGTCCGCGCCGTGGACCTGCCCGTGCGCCATGGCGGCGAGGAGTTCGTGGTGGTCATGCCCGACACCTCGCTGGACGACGCCGGCCGCATCGCCGAGCGCATCCGCCTGCACGTGGCGGGCTCGCCGTTCCGGGTCCAGGGCGGCGAGGAGCTGCTGTCGGTGACCATCTCCATCGGCGTGGCCGCCAGCGCCGGCCCCGGCGACAGCGCCCAGGCCCTGCTCAAGCGCGCCGACGAGGCCGTCTATGAGGCCAAGTCCAGCGGCCGCAACCGGGTGATCGCCCGGGCGGCCTAATTTCCCTCCCTTGATGGGGAGGGACAGGCCGCGTGAGCGGCCAGTGTGGGGTAGGCCTCTCCCAACCGCCGAGCCCGATCGACTATTCCCCACCCGTCTCGCTGCGCTCGCCACCCTCCCCAGACAGGGAGGGAAACGAAAAACGCCCGGCGGTGAGGCCGGGCGTCTTCACAACAAAATCAGAGGCTTCGTCAGCCTACTTGATCTTGCCTTCCTTGAACTCGACGTGCTTGCGCACGATCGGGTCGTACTTCTTCAGCACCATCTTGTCGGTCTTGGTGCGGGCGTTCTTCTTGGTCACGTAGAAGAAGCCGGTGTCGGCCGTCGAGTTCAGGCGGATCTTGATGGAGGCGGGCTTCGCCATGGTCGGTCCTTAAACGCGGGGCCAAACGGGATCGCACCGCCGGCGGGTGTTCGTAAGAGGCGCGGAAAATACGAATCCGCGGCCGGAAGTCAATGCCGCGCCTCAGAGATAGGCGGGCCGCCCCGCCGCGCGGTCACGGTACCGCAGGAAGGGCTTGGGCCGCGAGGGGTCCTCCATGCGGGCCGCGGCTTCCTTGAGCATCAGCCGCGTGACGGTCGGCAGCGGCAGGTCTGCGGCCTCGTCGAAGTCGACCCAGGCGATCTCCTCCAGCTCGCCGCAGTCGGACTGGCGCTCCAGGCTCATCAGCCGTTCGGCGTCGGCAAGCAGGAACCAGGTGTCGAAGCGCTTGGCCACCATGGGCGGGGTGATGGCGCGGGCGATGACGTCCAGGGCGTCCAGGTCGGCCAGCGCCCCCTGGGCCACGAACTCGCGCCATGGGCCGGCGCCGGGACGCCCCGGCGAGGGCCGCGCCAGCAGCAGGCCGGTCTCCTCCCAGGTCTCCCGCACGGCGGCCAGGGCGAGCGCGCGGCCCTTGCCGGGCTTCAGATAGGCGTCGAACAGGCCCGCCACCTCGGGCCGCAGGTCGGTGGCGAAGGGGGCGCGGTAGTCCGAGCGGTCGATCCGGCCGCCCGGGAACACCCAGCGGTCGGGCATGAAACTGTGGCCGCCATGGCGCTTGCCCATCAGCACGCGGGGCTTGGGGCCGTCCCGGCGGACGATCATCACCGTGGCGGCGCTCTTCGGGCGCACGGCCTTCTGGCCCGTGACGCGGGGCGGGCCTTCGGGTTTCAGGGGCAGTATCGGGGCGTCGGACATCGAACAACTGTATGAGCCCGACGGCCGGCGAGGGAAGGCTGTCCCAGCGTCAAGCTTCCACCGTCAACGACCCCCCTCAACGTTTGGGGCGGGTCTTCTTGCCCCTGCTCTTCGGCGTGCGGCCCGCGCCGCCGCCGTGCAGCTTCCCCCGGGGCGGGCCCTTGAAGCCGCCGCCGGGCCTGCGGTCGCCGCGGGCCCGAACGCCCAGGCGAGGCCGCGGCGCCGTGCGGTCGGGCGGGGCGGGCTCGCTCAGCATGTCGAACAGGAGGCCGCCGGTGATCGGCGTGGCCTCGCGCAGCCGCACCTGGACGCTCATCCCCAGCGGCCAGCGCGCGCCCGTGCGCTCGCCCACCAGGGCGTGCGCCCGGTCGTCGTGGATGAAATATTCCCCGCCCAGGCTGGAGACGGGGACGAGGCCGTCCGCGCCCGTCTCGGCCAGGCGCACGAACAGGCCGAAGCGGGTGACGCCGGTGATCTTGCCCGCGAACTCCGCGCCGACCTGGTCCGACAGGAAGGCGGCGACGTAGCGGTCGGTGGCGTCGCGCTCGGCGGCCATGGCCCGCCGCTCGGCGAAGGTGATCTGCTCGGCCGTGCCCTTCATCTGCGCGATGTCGCGCTCGGAGAGGCCGTCCTTGCCCAGGCCGAGGGCCGTGATCAGCGCCCGGTGGACGATCAGGTCGGCGTAGCGGCGGATCGGCGAGGTGAAGTGGGCGTACTTGGCCAGGTTCAGCCCGTAGTGGCCGATGTTCTCGGTGTTGTAGTGGGCCTGCATCTGGGTGCGCAGGACCACCTCGTTGACGATCTCGGCGTTGGGCCCGTCGCGGGTCTCCTCCAGCAGGCGGTTGAAACGCTCGGTGCGCGGCGCCTCGCCCTTGGTCCAGGGCATGCCCAGGGTCGCCAGGAAGTCCACCAGGGCGAAGATCTTCTCCTGGCTGGGGGCGTCGTGGACCCGGTAGATCAGCGGCGTCTTCTTCTGCTCCAGGGTCTCGGCGGCGCAGACGTTCGCCTGGATCATGAACTCCTCGATCAGCCGGTGCGCCTCCAGCGCCTCGCGCGGCAGGATCGAGGCCACCCGGCCCATCTCGTCGATGTGGATCTTCCGCTCCAGGCTCTCGATGGCGAGCGGGGAGCGGGCGTCGCGGCCCTTCTTGAGGCAGGCGTAGGCGGCCCACAGCGGCTTCAGGACCGTCTCCAGCAGGGGGCCGGTCTTGTCGTCGAGCTTGCCGTCGATGGCGGCCTGGGCCTGTTCGTAGGCCAGCTTGGCGGCCGAACGCATCAGGCCCCGCACGAAGCGGTGCGACCGCTTGCGCCCGTCGGCGCCGAACACCATCCGCACGGCGAGGCAGGCGCGGTTCTCGCCCTCGCGCAGCGAGCAAAGCCCGTTCGACAGCCGCTCGGGGAGCATCGGCTCCACCCGGTCGGGGAAATACACGCTGTTGCCCTTCTCGCGCGCCTCCTTGTCCAGGGCCGATCCGGGGCGGACGTAGGCGGCGACGTCGGCGATGGCCACCCAGACCACCCAGCCGCCGGGATTCCTCGGGTCCTCGTCCGGATGGGCGTAGACCGCGTCGTCGTGGTCGCGGGCGTCGGCCGGGTCGATGGTGATCAGCGGGACCTCGCGCAGGTTCTCGCGGCCCGACAGCGTCGGCGGTTCGGCCGCTTCCGCCTCGGCCTCGGCGGCCTGGGAGAAGCCGGTGGGGATGCCGTGGGCGTGGATGGCGATCAGCGAGGCGGCGCGCGGCTCGTCCTCGCGGCCCACCACCTCCAGCACCTTGCCCCGGTGCGGCCCATAGCGGCCGGCGGCGCCGCTCACCTGGGCCACCACCAGGTCGCCGTCCCGCAGGTCGCCGGGATCGTCCAGCACCAGGGTGTCCTTGGAGCGGCGGTCGACGGGCTCCACGCGGACCTCGCGGCGCGCCTTGCGGACCACCCCCAGCACCCGATGGGCGCTCTGGCCCAGGCGCTTGATGAGCCGGGCCTCGAACTCGCCGTTCTCCAGCCTGACGAACCGCACCAGCAGCCGGTCGCCCAGACCGGGGGCGTGTCCGACCACGTCGCCGCCGGGCGCCAGGGCCACCAGCGGCGCGTCCTCGCCCTTGGTCAGCCTGACCAGCAGGTCGCCGTCGGGATCGCGCTCGACCACGTCCACCACGCCCACCTCGGGCAAGGCGCCGGTCTCGGCGAAGCCGCGCCGGCTGCGGCGGGATAGCGTGCCTGCGTCCTGCATCTCGTTCAGCATCACGCGCAGGGCGCGGCGGTCGGCGCCCTTAAGGCGGAAGGCGCGGGCGATGGCGGCCTTGTCCGTCTCGCCGCTCTCGCGGATGAACTTCAGCAGGGTCTCCCGGTCGGGAAGGCCCAGAGAAGCCTTTTGGGGGAGCTTCGGCGGGACTCGGGTCGGCTTGGGCGTGCGGGGACGGGCCATCGCTGGTGCTTAGCACAACGCCACCGCCCGGGCCTTACTCCGTGTCAGTCCTCGGCTTTGGCCTTCTTCGCCGAGGCCTTCTTCGCCGAGGCCTTCTTGGCCTTGGGCGAGGCCTTTGCGCCCCGCGCGGGCTTCTTCTTGCCGCCGCCCTTGGCCTCACGCTCGGCCAGCAGCTTCACCGCCTCGTCCATGGTGAGCGCCCTGGGATCGGCGTTCTTGGGGATCGTGGCGTTGGTGGAGCCGTGCTTCACGTAAGGCCCGTAGCGGCCGGCCAGGACGCGGACCGGTTGCCCGTCGGCCGGGTGGGCGCCCAGGTCCTTCAGCGCCTCGGCGTCGGCGCCGCGCTTGGCGCCGGCCCGCTTGGTGGCGATCAGGTCCACGGCGCGGTTCACGCCCACCTCGAACACCTCGTCCACGCTCGGCAGGTTGGCGTAGGTGCCGTTGTGCTGGACGAAGGGGCCGTAGCGGCCGATGCCGGCCAGGATCGGCTGGCCGTCCTCGGGGTGCGGGCCCACCTCGCGGGGCAGGCGCAGCAGGCGCAGGGCCTTTTCGCGGTCCATGTCCGCCGCGCTCCAGCCCTTGGGCAGGCTCGACCGCTTGGGCTTCTCGCCTTCGCCGAGCTGGACGTAGGGGCCGAAGCGGCCCGACTTTAGCCAGACCGTCTCGCCGGTGGCCGGGTCGGTCCCCAGGTCGCGGTCGCCGTTGCCCTCGGCGCCTTCCGCGTCGGGCGGGCCGAACGGTCGGGTGAAGCGGCATTCCGGATAGTTCGAGCAGCCGATGAACGCGCCGGTGCGGCTGGGCTTCAGGCTGAGCCGGCCGCTGCCGCAGCGCGGGCAGGTCCGCGGGTCCGAGCCGTCGGCGTTCGGCGGGAACAGGGTCGAGGCCAGGCTCTCGTCGAGGGCGTCGATCACCTCGCGGGTGCCGATCTGGCCCAGCTCGCCGACCTTGGCGTTGAAGTCGGCCCAGAAGTTCTTGAGCAGCACTTTCCAGTCGAGGTCGCCGGCCGAAACCTGGTCGAGCTGGTCCTCCAGGTCGGCGGTGAAGTCGTACTCGACGTACTTCTTGAAGAACTCCTCCAGGAAGATGGTGACGATCCGGCCCTGGTCCTCGGGCACGAACCGCTGCTTCTCCATCCGCACGTAAGCCCGGTCGCGCAGCCGCTCCAGGATCGAGGCGTAGGTCGAGGGCCGGCCGATGCCGAGCTCCTCCATCTTCTTCACGAGGCTCGCTTCGGAATAGCGCGGCGGCGGCTCGGTGAAGTGCTGGTCGGCCTTGGCGGAGCGGACAGTCGCCTGGGCGCCTTCCGCCACCTGGGGCAGGCGGCCGCCTTCCTCATCCTCGGGGTCGTCCTGGCCCTCCTCGTAGACGGCGAGGTAGCCGGGGAAGGTCACCACCTGGCCGGTGGCGCGCAGGCCGGTGCGGCCATCGGCGCTGTCCAGGTCGATGGTCGTGCGCTCGATGCGGGCGCTTTCCATCTGCGAGGCGATCATCCGCTTCCAGACCAGCTCGTAGAGCCGCCCGAGGTCGCCTTCGAGCCGCAGCTTGCCGGGATTGCGCGCCAGGCTCGTCGGGCGGATCGCCTCGTGCGCCTCCTGGGCGTTTTTGGCCTTGGTCGAATAGAAGCGCGGCTTCTCGGGCACGTACTCCTTGCCATACAGACCGCCGATCACCGTGCGCGCCTCGTCCAGCGCCTCCGGCGCGGTCTGCACGCCGTCGGTCCGCATGTAGGTGATGAGGCCCACCGTCTCGCCGCCGATGTCGACGCCTTCATAGAGCTTCTGGGCCGCCTGCATGGTCCGCTGGGCCGAGAATCCGAGCTTGCGGGCGGCCTCCTGCTGCAGGGTCGAGGTGGTGAAGGGCGGGGGCGGGGAGCGCCGGCCCGGCTTGCGCTCGACGGCCGAGATCCTGAAGGACGCCGCCTTCACCGCGTCGCGGGCTGCGAAGGCGCTCGTCTCGTTGGCGAGGTCGAACTTCGAGAGCCGCTTGCCCTCGTGCTTCACGAGGCGTGCGGTGAAGGGATCGCCGCCGGCCGCCACCTCGGCCTCGACGGTCCAGTATTCCTGGGTCCTGAAGCGTTCGATCTCGAGCTCGCGGTCGACGATCAGGCGCAGCGCCACCGACTGCACGCGCCCGGCCGACTTGGCGCCCGGCAGCTTGCGCCACAGCACTGGCGAGAGCGTGAAGCCCACCAGGTAGTCGAGCGCGCGGCGGGCCAGGTAGGCCTCGACCAGCTCCATGTCGAGGTCGCGCGGATTGGCCATGGCCTCGGTCACGGCCGCCTTGGTGATGGCGTTGAACACCACCCGCTGGACCTTGGCGTCCTTGAGCGCCCGCTTCTTCCGCAGGACCTCCAACACGTGCCAGCTGATGGCCTCGCCCTCGCGGTCTGGGTCGGTGGCCAGGATCACGCGGTCGGCGCCCTTGGCGGCCTCGGCGATCTCGGACAGGCGCTTGGCGGCCTTGGCGTCCACGTCCCACGACATGGCGAAGTCCTCGTCCGGGCGCACCGAGCCGTCCTTCGCGGGCAGGTCGCGGACGTGGCCGTACGAGGCGAGCACCTTGTAGTCGGAGCCCAGGTACTTGTTGATGGTCTTGGCCTTGGCCGGGCTCTCGACGATGACGACGTTCATTTAGGCGGTCTGGTCCCCAAAGAGGCGCGGAAGGTGGGGGCGGCCTCTAGCCCCTGTCAACGGCCCGCGAAAGCGACTTTCGGCGAGCCCCTAAAGGGGCTCACGCCTGACTGATCATTCCGCCGGGCAGCAGTTCGGCCCGGCCGGCCAGCGCCAGTTCGACCAGGGCGGCGAAGACGGCGGGAGCCGGCGCGCCCGTGGCCCGCACCAGTTCGTCGCGCGAGACGGGGGTCGGAGAGAGGAGTTCCGCCACCCGCTTCCTGAGCTTGTCGTCCGGTTCCGGTTCCGGCGCGGGCTGGAAGGCGGGCGGCTCGGGCGCCTCGAAGCCGCGCAGGCCCTCCAGGGCGCGCAGCACGTCGTCGACACCCTCGCACAGGGCGGCTCCCTGGCGGATCAGGTCGTTGGTCCCCCGGGCGCGGGGATCGAGCGGCGAACCCGGGACGGCCAGCACCTCGCGGCCCTGCTCAGCGGCCAGGCGGGCAGTGATCAGCGAGCCCGACCGGAGCTCGGCCTCCACCACCACCACGGCGCGGGACAGGCCGGCGATGATCCGGTTGCGGCGGGGGAAGTCGCGGGCGACGGCCGCGCGGCCGGGCTCGCTTTCCGAGACCACGCAGCCCTCGGCCGCGATGCGGTCGTAGAGATCCCGGTGCTCGGGCGGATAGACGTCGTCGATCCCGCCGCCCAGGACGGCGGCCGTGCCGGTCGGCAGGGCGCCCTCGTGCGCCGCGCCGTCGATGCCCCGCGCCATCCCCGAGACGACCACGTGGCCGGTCCGACCCAGGTCGGCGGCCAGGCCCCGCGCGAAGCGCTGCCCGCCCGCGGAGGCCACCCGCGCGCCGACCACCGCGACGCAGGTACGGTCCAGCAGGGCGGGGTTCCCGCGCGTCCAGATCAGCGGCGGGGGCGGGTCGAGGGCGGCCAGCGCCCGAGGGAAGTCCGGTTCGCACGCGGCGATCAGGCGCGCGCCCAGGGCCGCGCCGGCGGCGAACTCACGCTCGGCTTCCGCTTCGCTCGCGATCCTCAGCCCGCTCATCCGCCCGCCGCGCCGGGCGAGGTCGGGCAGGGCGGCCAGCGCCAGCGCCGGCTCGCCGAAGCGGCCGATCAACTGGGCGAAGGTGACCGGCCCGACGTTCTCGGTGCGGGCCAGCCGCAGCCAGTCGCGCCGCTGGGCGTCGGTGAGCGTGCGGATCAAGCCCAATCCTTCATTCGGCGGTCTTCTTGCCCCCGCCGATGCGCGGCTCCTCGCCCTTCAGCAGGCGGCGGATATTGGCCGCGTGGCGGACGTAGATCAGCACGGCCATGAAGAGGGCCATGACGGCGATGGGCTCGGGCCGGCCGACCAGCAGGGCGTAGACGGGGGCCAGGGCCGCCGCCACCAGGGCCGCCAGCGACGACATCCGGAACAGGAAGGCCACGACCAGCCAGGTCGCCCCGGCTAGCACGCCCACCGGCCAGGCCGCCGCCAGCAGGGCGCCGAAGAACGTCGCCACGCCCTTGCCGCCCTTGAAGCCCAGCCACACCGGGAACAGGTGGCCCAGGAAGGCGCAGGTGCCGGCCACGGCGGTCAGCAGGGCCTGCTGTCCCGTCCCGGCGTTCCTGGCGATCAGGTAGGCGACGAGCACCGCCACGGCGCCCTTGCCGCCGTCGCCCAGCAGGGTGATCAGGGCCAGGTCCTTGCGGCCTGTGCGCAGGACGTTGGTCGCCCCGATGTTGCCCGAGCCGATGGACCGCAGGTCGCCCGCGCCGCCCAGCCTGGCGGCGATGACCCCGAACGGGATCGATCCCAGAAGGTACCCGCCGAGGGCCACGGCCCCCAGCAGCATCATGATGTCCGACATGGCGCGCTCCCCCGCATTGCGACTCCAGTCCTAGCCGCGCGCCGCGCGTGCGTCATGCTCCGATGAGGTCCGTCTTCGAGCCCTTCACTTTCACGCCGCAGGCCTCGAGACGCTCCAGCATGACGGAGATCGGCGTCCGGTACACGAAAGGTCCCGCGCTCAATTGGTGATATCCCCCATAGGGAGAATACGCGCGGTTTTCCGGCCGGCCGAGCTCGGTCTCCAAGGCGAGGCTCGTCTTGAAGACTCCCCGCGGCGCTTCCCGGTAGGCGGCCCGTATGCTGTCCAACCTGACAGTCCGGCCGGTCAGCACGTCGTGCAGAACGCCCTCCTGGACATAAAGGCCCACGCCGTCGTTGGCGATGGCCTTGCGCGCCATGTTCAGGGCTGCGAGCCACATCCAGCCGAAAAAGATCAGCGCCGCCAGGGCCGTGAAGAGAGCGCCCGGTTCCGGATGCGGATTCGAGGTCCAAATAGGCTCCAGAATGACTGCGCCGCCGCCGACGGCGATCAGCGTCGTGAAGATGGCCATCGCCACGATGTTGGCGCGGGACAGCTCGCCAATCACGATCGCGCCGGGAGGCGTTGTCATCGGCGCTGACCCAGGGCTCTCATCAAGTAGAACGGATCGGTCGCCCGCATCGCCCGGTCTCGCCAATAGGGATCATCCCTGACGTGATCCTTGAGTCCCCGCCAACCGTTCGCCAGGCGGTCGAAGACGGGGGAGGAAAGGGCCGAGACGCCGAGTTCGGCGGCTCCGGCCGCCGGAAGCGACCGACCCTTGGTGAGAAGCCCGACCACCGCTTCGGCGGCCCAGGGGCCGTAATTTCGAATGGCCGCCTCATCGACCGGAATCCCCGCCTTGCGATCCGCGTCATAGCCGGCTGCCCCGACGATCGGAGCCGTCACATTTCCTATTACACCCGTCACCTTGCGAGCCGCATTGGCCGCGCGGGCCTCTCCCAGATCGTGCGTGATGGCAGGAACGGCGCCCGCCACGGAATTGACCTTGTCGGCGGTGTCCAGCGTTTCTGCACGCCTCCGCGCGACGCAGGCCTCCTGGGTCTCGTTGTAGGCCCGCTGCCTGCGGCACATCCTGTCGTAAGCCTCGCCGTCCGGGTCCGGGACCGTCTGCGGTTGGGTTCTCGAACTTCCAGCCATGCTTCTCCCCCGCCTCAGGATCGCCGCACGCGATCCGCCGCCAAATTGCAATCTTAGCGGCATCCGGCCGGATAATCAAGAACAAAAAGAGAACAGGCGCGCTGAGGCCGCCGCCGGTCGACCGGCCCTTGCGCTCGCCCCCGCCGCACCCAAGCTGTGAAGCTCAACCTAAAGGAGCCGCCATGGACGCCAAGGCCTACGACATCCAGACGGAGGTCATGTTCGAACAGGGCCGGCACATCGACGTGGCGGCGCTGGCGGCGGCGACCCAGCCCTGGTGGAACCGCACGCTGACCCAGGTGAACGGGTCCGTGGTGCGCCGGGCGTGCTGGACGGCGACTTCCACTGGCACAAACACGAGAACGAGGACGAGTTCTTCTACGTGGTCGAGGGCCGGCTCGACATCGACCTGGAGGACGGCCGCACGGTGGTGCTGGAGCCGGGGCAGGGGCTGACCGTGCCCAAGGGCGTCATGCACTTCCCCCACGCCCGGGGCCGCACCGTCGTGCTGATGGTCGAGACCGCGAGCGTCGTGCCGACGGGGAACTAGCCGCTTTGCGGCGTCGGGCCAGTATCCCACTCATGTACAATCGGGCCGACTTGCAGCCCGCGGCGTTTGAGCTCCTCCTTCAGGGCGATCGCCATGGCTTCGGCCGTTTCCCGATAGAAGAGAGCTGCGAACGAAAACTCCTGGCCCTGCCGCGTGACGATCGCGAAGCTCGCGGCGATCCCGACGAAGATCTGGTCGGGGTCCACCGTGATGCGCGAGATGTCTTCGAGCGGGACGCCTTTAGACGTCCTCGGAGGGTTAAGCAGAACGCCCCCGTCGATGTAGAGCGCCGCGCCCCGCCGGAAGAGCAGCGCGAAAATCCGGTGGCCGAAGAATCCAATAACGCCGCCCAGGGGGATCAGGACCGGCAGGAAGTAAAGGACGCCGAGTTGCCGCCCCTCATAGCGAGGGTGATAGTAGCCTCGCACCAGCGCCATCCAGAGCAGCAGCGCGACGAGGGCTATGGAGCTCAGAAGGATCAGCCAAGTGGTCACCGGAGCCACCCGGCCGATCACGACGCGCTCACCAACGGCCATGCGGGTCCGCTCCCAGTCGGCCGCGACCGACATGGGGCGCCGGCTCATTCATCGCGGCGACGCCGCGAAGCGTCGTCCCGCCGACGTCGCGGGCGGTCGATTTCAGGCCGCTCCAGCCAGCCGCGAGGTCCTTCGCGATGTTTTCGCCATCCCAACCGCCAACATACTCGCCTACACCTGCCGCAGCGGGAACAATCGCCGGATTCCTTCGAGCAAAGGGTAGGGCGGCCGCGCCAAAACTGACGGCGCCCAGCTTTCCGAGTGTCTGACCGAGCACGAACCCCCCACCATTGCGAATAAGCGCCTCGTCCTTGGGGACGCCGCGTTGGCGATCCGCACGATAGCCCGCTGTCGCCGCCGTCAGCGAGAGGGCCGGGCCAAGCTTGCCCCCGAATTTTCTGATTGCCTCCGCCGCCTTCAGATCGTCGTCGGCGCCCGACAGGACGGCGAACATCGCGGAGCCCAACTCCGCAGCCTTCTGGACCTTTCCTGTCGTTTCTGCCGTCTCCTTGATCTTCCTCGCGGTTGAGCGGCGGCACAGTTCCGCCTCCCGAGCATCGTTGAAGGCTCGCTGCCCAAGGCACATCTCATCGTAAAGGTCGCCGTCCGGATCAGGAACCGTCCGCGCTTCACCCCGAGGCATTCCAGCCATCTTCACCCCCTGAGCCAAGCACGCAGACTAGCAGCGCTGCTCTCCAAGGGCAAGAACAAAAAGAGAACAAGGCGGTGGGACTAACCCCCAAACACCGTCCGCCCGTCCACCACCGTGCGCAGCACCTTGCCCTGCAGGCGCCGGCCGTCGAAGGGCGAGTTCTTGGACTTGGACGTCAGCTTGTCGGCGTCGATCACCACCGGGGCGTTCGGGTCCACGAGCACGAGGTCGGCCGGTGCGCCCTTGGCGATCCGGCCACTGGGCAAGCCCAAGAGTTCGGCCGGCGCGCTGGTGACGGTGCGGATCAGGTCCATCAGCGGGATGCGGCCCTCGTGGTGGAAGGCGAGCAGGGCCGACAGCAGGGTCTCCAGTCCCACGGCGCCGGGCGCGGCCTCGTCGTAGGGCAGGCGCTTGTCCTCGGCGGGCGCCGGCGCGTGGGCCGAGACGATCACCTTGATGAGCCCGGAGGCCACGGCGTCGATCACCGCCTGGCGGTCGTCCTCGCTCCGCAGGGGCGGGTCCAGCTTGCAGAAGGTGCGGTAGTCGCCGATGTCGATCTCGTTGAACGACAGGTGGTTGATCGAGGTGGTGGCCGTGGCGTTCACCCCCCGCTTCACCGCCCGCTCGAAGCTCTCCAGCGCCGCGCCGGTGGTGAGCTGGTCGACGATCAGCTTCGCGCCCGTGACTTCGGCCAGGGCGAGGTCGCGCTCCAGCATGATCTTCTCGGCGATGGCCGGGACGCTGGGCAGGCCCATGCGGGCGGCGAACTCCCCCGAGGTGGCGGCCGCGCCCGGCGACAGCCAGGGATCGGCCGGGCGGTGGGCCACCGGGGTGTCGAAGGCCTTGGCGTAGGCCAGCACCCGCTGGAAGACCTTGGAGTTGACGATCGGCCGGTCGGCGTCGGTCACGTACAGGCAGCCGGCCTCGTGCATCAGGCCGATCTCGGCCATCCGCTCGCCCTGGGCGCCCTTGGTCGCGGCGCCCGCCGGATAGACGTTGACCAGCTCGATGTCCCGGGCCCGGCGCAGGATGAAGTCCACCACCGAGGGCTCGTCCACGACCGGATGGGTGTCCGGCTGGACGACGATGGTGGTGACCCCGCCCGCCGCGGCGGCCCGGCCGGCGGACTTCAGCGTCTCCTTGGTCTCGGCGCCCGGCTCGCCGGTCTTGACCCGGATGTCGATCAGGCCGGGCAGCAAGAGCTTGCCTGCGCCGTCCACCACCTCGACGTCCTTGGACAGGGCGCCCAGGTCCTGGCCCTTGGCCATGTCGGCGATCACGCCCTCGGTGACGACCACGGCGCCCGGGCCGTCATAGCCGGACGCGGGGTCCAGCAGGCGGACGTTCGTGAAGGCGATGGGGCGGCCGGCGGTCATCGGTCGTTGTCCAGGCGCGCGGCCAGCGAGGTCAGCACGGCCATGCGGGCGGCCACGCCCATCTCGACCTGGTCCTGGATCAGGCTGACCGACAGGTCGTCGGCCACCTCGGAGTCGATCTCGACGCCGCGGTTCATGGGACCGGGATGCATGACGCGCACGTGCGGGGCGGCGTGGGCCAGCTTCTCGCGATCCAGGCCGTAAAAGCGGAAATACTCCCGCTGCGAGGGGGCCATGACGCCGTCCATGCGCTCGAGTTGCAGGCGCAGCATCATCACCACGTCGCAGCCGGCGATGCCCCTGCGCATGTCGTGGAACACCTCGACGTTCCAGCGGTCGGCGGCGGGCGGGATCAGGGTCGGCGGCCCCACGAGGCGCACGTGGGCGCCCAGCATCTGCAGCAGGGCGATGTTGGAGCGGGCGACCCGGCTGTGCAGCACGTCGCCGCAGATCGCCACCTTCAGCCCCGCGATCCTGCCGAACGCCCGGCGCATGGAGAGCGCGTCCAGCAGGGCCTGGGTCGGGTGCTCGTGCTGGCCGTCGCCGGCGTTGATCACCGAGCAGCCCACCTTCTGGGAGAGCAGGGAGGCCGCGCCCGACGACGAATGACGGATCACCAGCAGGTCCGGCTGCATGGCGTTCAGCGTCACCGCCGTGTCGATCAGGGTCTCGCCCTTGGAGATCGAGGAGGAGCGGGGGCTCATGTTGACCACGTCGGCGCCCAGCCGCTTGCCGGCCAGCTCGAACGAGCTCTGGGTCCGGGTGGAGTTCTCGAAGAACAGGTTCATCAGCGTCCGACCCTTCAGCAGGTCGAGCTTCTTCGAGGTCTGGCGGTTCAGGCTGACGAAGCCGTCGGCGAGGTCGAGCAGGTTGCTCACCTCGACCTCATTCAGGTCCGTCGCGGAAAGGAAATGGCGCTTGGGGAAGGAGAAGGTCCGCTGCAGGACCTCGTTCAGGCCGGTGGGTGCGCCGCTCATCAAAGCGGCGTCATAGGCCGCGCCGGGCCGGAAGCCAAGCGGCGTCAGAGGTTTCGGAGCCGGTCCAGGGCGCCCTGGAGGATCCAGGCGGCGGCCATCTTGTCGACCACCTCGGCGCGGCGGGCGCGGGTCATGTCGGCCTCGTTCACCAGCATCCGGTTCACGGCCATGGTCGACATCCGCTCATCCCAGAAGACGATCGGCAGGTCGGGCTTGAGGCGCAGCAGGTTGCGGGCGAAGGCGCGGTTGGATTGGCAGCGCGTCCCCTCGGTCCCGTCCATGTTCACCGGCAGGCCGATGACGATCCCCGAGGCCCGCCGGCTATCCATCAGCCTGAAGAGGGCGTTCGCGTCGTCGGTGAACTTGCTCTTGCGGATCAGCTCCAGCGGGCTCGCCACCATGCGCGTGGCGTCCGAGACGGCCACGCCGATGGTCTTCTCGCCCAGGTCCAGGCCCACCAGGGGCGTGTTCGGCGGCGCGGCTTTGGGCAATTCGAGGAGATCGATGACGGCCATCGGCCCCTCTTAGCTTGCAAAATGCTGCGCCGCACGGCTAACCCACGCGCTCGTACTCAAGGAGGGATGGTCATGGCCATCGACGCCGCGACCGTGCGCAAGGTCGCGAGGCTCGCGCGGATCGCCGAGCCGGAAGACAGGTTGGAGCCGCTTGCGAAGGAGCTCTCGGGCATCCTGAACTGGATCGAGCAGCTGGCCGAGGTGGACACCGACGGCGTGGAGCCCATGACCACGTCGGTGGAAACGACCCTTCCGATGCGCGAGGACGTGGTCACCGACGGCGGCGATCCCGCCAAGGTGCTCGCCAACGCGCCCAAGTCCGCCAAGAACTTCTTCGTCGTGCCCAAGGTGGTCGAGTAATGGCCGAGCTGACCTCGCTGACGCTCAAGGCCGCGCTGGACGGCCTCTCGTCGAAGTCCTTCTCCTCGGTCGAACTGACCCGCGCCCACATCGAGGCCGTCGAGGCCGCCCGCGCGCTGAACGCCTTCGTCGTGGAGACGCCGGACCGCGCGCTCGACATGGCCAAGGCCTCGGACGAGCGTCGGGCGCGCGGCGAGGCCGGCCGCCTGGATGGCGCGCCGCTGGGCATCAAGGACCTCTTCTGCACCGAGGGCGTGGAGTCCACGGCGGCTTCCAAGATCCTCAAGGGCTTCAAGCCGACCTACGAGAGCACCGTCACCGCCAACCTGTGGCGCGACGGGGCGGTCATGCTGGGCAAGCTCAACATGGACGAGTTCGCCATGGGCTCGTCCAACGAGACCTCGGCCTGGGGGCCGGTGGTCAACCCCTGGCGGGCGGAAGGCGGCAACGCCAAACTGACCCCCGGCGGCTCGTCGGGCGGATCGGCCGCTGCGGTCGCCGCCGAGCTCTGCCTGGGCGCCACGGCCACCGATACCGGGGGGTCCATCCGCCAGCCGGCGGCCTTCACGGGCACCGTGGGCATCAAGCCGACCTACGGCCGCTGCTCGCGCTGGGGCGTCGTCGCCTTCGCCTCGTCCCTGGACCAGGCCGGTCCGATGGCCCGCACGGTCGAGGACGCGGCGATCCTGCTGCACTCCATGGCCGGCCACGACCCGAAGGACTCCACCAGCCTGCCGGTCGAGACGCCGGATTTCGCGTCCTTCTGCGGCAAGTCGGTCAAGGGCCTGCGCGTCGGCATCCCGAAGGAGTACCGCGTCGACGGCATGCCGCCCGAGATCGAGAAGCTGTGGGAGCAGGGGATCGCCTGGCTTAAGGAGGCCGGCTGCGAGATCGTCGAGGTCAGCCTGCCGCACACCAGGTACGCGCTGCCGGCCTACTACATCATCGCGCCGGCCGAGGCGTCCTCTAACCTCGCCCGCTACGACGGCATGCGCTACGGCCTGCGCGCCGAGGGCGGCAACCTCACCGAGACCTACGAGAACACCCGCGCCGAGGGCTTCGGCGCCGAGGTGAAGCGCCGCATCCTGATCGGCACCTATGTCCTGTCGGCCGGCTACTACGACGCCTACTACCTGAAGGCGCTGAAAGTCCGCCGGCGCATCGCCGACGACTTCGACCAGGCCTGGGAGAAGGTGGACGCCCTTTTGACCCCGACCGCGCCGTCGGCCGCCTTCGCCCTGGGGCAGAAGTCGGACGATCCGGTGGCCATGTATCTGAACGACATCTTCACCGTGACGGTGAACCTGGCCGGCTTGCCGGGGATGAGCGTTCCGGCGGGCGTCGACGCCAATGGCCTGCCGCTGGGCCTCCAGCTCATCGGCCGCAATCTCGACGAGGGCACGCTGTTCTCGCTGGGCTCGGCCATCGAGAAGGCCGCCGACTTCAAGGCCAAGCCCAGCAAGTGGTGGTGAACTGAGCTTTCCCTCCCCCTTGTGGGGAGGGCGACTCGCCGGGAGGCGAGCGGGGTGGGGCGCCGTGCAGCCACCCCACCCGTCTCCGGCTTCGCCGGATCCACCCTCCCCATCGAGGGGAGGGAGAAGACGCCCCTATTTGATCTTGTCGAACTCGGCCTGGATTTCCTTGAGCTTTGCGTCATCCAGCGCGCCCTGGCTCATCGGCGCCACCTGGGCCAGCGTCATGCCGCTGATCTGGTCGTAGAACTGGGCGATGGCCGGGATGGCCTTCTCGAGCGCGGCCTTGGCCTGCTCGTTCTTGATGATGTCGCCGATGGGGGTGTTCTCCACCGACAGGCCGCCGGTCGTGGCGGTCGCCTGGGCCGCGGCATGGGCCGAATGGTCTTGGGCGAGCGCGGGGCCCGCGATCAGGGCCGCGGCGACGGCGGCGAGAGCGATGGTCTTCATGGGTCTTCCTTCCCCCGGGGTATGTGAACGCCGTTAGGCTGCGCCGCAGCTTGAGTCCAATTCGTGGCCTTTGCGCAAGAGGCTGTGTGAGCGGCCTTCACCTTCCGGCCGCGCGGCGCTAGGGAAGCGGCCATGAGCGAAGTCGCAAACGCCAAGCTGATCCAGGGCCGCACCGGCCCGTGGGAAATCGTCCTCGGCCTCGAGGTCCACGCCCAGGTGGCCTCTCACGCCAAGCTGTTCTCCGGTGCGGCAGTGGGATTCGGCGCGGGGCCGAACGAGCAGGTCAGCCTGGTGGACGCGGCCATGCCCGGCATGCTGCCGGTCATCAACCGTCACTGCGTGGAGCAGGCGATCCGCACGGGCCTGGGCCTGAAGGCTCAGATCAACCTGAAGAGCCGCTTCGACCGGAAGAACTACTTCTATCCGGACCTGCCGCAGGGCTATCAGATCAGCCAGTACGAGCACCCGATCGTGGGCGAGGGCGAGGTCATCGTCGAGCGCGACGACGGCTCCACCTTCACCGTCCGGATCGAGCGGCTGCACCTGGAGCAGGACGCCGGCAAGAGCCTGCACGACCAGGATCCGAACTTCACCTATGTCGACCTGAACCGCGCCGGCACGGCCCTGATGGAGATCGTGTCGCGGCCCGACATGCGCTCGTCGGACGAGGCGGCGGCCTATGTGAAGAAGCTGCGGACCATCCTGATCTACCTTGGCTCGTGCGACGGCGACATGGAGAAGGGCAATCTGCGGGCCGACGTGAACGTCTCGGTCTGCCGGCCCGGCGCCTACGAGAAGTACCGCCAGACCGGCGACTTCAGCCACCTGGGCACGCGCTGCGAGATCAAGAACGTCAACTCGTTCCGCTTCATGCAGCAGGCGATCGAGTACGAGGCGCGCCGGCAGATCGAGATCCTGGAAGACGGCGGCAAGATCGACCAGGAGACCCGCCTGTTCGACCCCACGAAGGGCGAGACGCGGTCCATGCGCTCGAAGGAAGAGGCGCATGACTACCGCTACTTCCCCGATCCCGACCTGCTGCCGCTGGAGTTGGACCCGGCCTGGGTGAAGAAGATCGAGGCCGAGCTGCCCGAGCTGCCCGACGCCAAGAAGGCCCGCTTCCAGGCGCAGTACGGCCTGTCGGCCTACGACGCCGGCGTGCTGATCTCGGATCGGGCCAAGGCCGACTTCTACGAAGCCGCGGCCAGGGGGCGCGACGCCAAGCTGGTGGCCAACTGGGTGACCAACGACCTGGCGGCCAGGCTTTCGGCCACCGCCCAGGACTTCGCGGAATCGCCCATCGGCCCCGCCGCCGTCGCCGAGCTCGTCCAGCTCATCGAGGAGGGCGCGATCTCGTCCAAGATCGCCAAGGACGTGTTCGAGCGCATGTGGGCGGGCGAGGGCGGCGCGCGCGAGATCGTTGAGCTGCATGGCCTGACCCAGGTGTCCGACACCGGCGCGCTGGAGAAGATCGTCGACGATCTGATCGCCGCCAATCCCGGCCAGGCCGCCGCCGTGAAGGACAAGCCCCAGGCCATCGGCTGGTTCGTGGGGCAGGTGATGAAGGCGACCGGCGGCAAGGCCAACCCGGGCGCCGTCAACCAGCTCCTGAAGGCGAAGCTGGGCCTCTGACGCCTCCGATCTTCTCCCGCTCGCGGGAGAGGGAAGGCGGTGCGCACGGCGCCTGATTCAGGGCCTGCGGTTCGCCCTTCCCACTATTCGCTCTTCGGTTTCGCCTCGGCGAACGGTCCCCCCGTGAATGGGAAGGGAACCTAGTCTGGGATGATGTCGAAGACCCGGCCGTTGCGGTCCATCAGGACGAAGGCGTCGCCCATCCGCCGCCAGGCGTAGCCCTCGGGCGGCGGCCTCAGCCGGTAGCGCGGATAGTCCTCGACCGGGGCGCCCCGGTATTGCGGCGGCAGGTAGCCGCCCGGCCGCACGGTCCGGGGCGGTAGGGGCGGCGGCGGGCTGCCGTAGTCCGGGCGCTCCCAGCGCCGGCCCTCCGGGCCGCGACCATGGCCCTGGGCGCCCTTCCAGCTTCCGCCGCCGTGGCCCCTGCCCCTGGGGCCATTGTCTTTGGCGAACGCGGCGTCGACGGCGAACGGCGCGCCGGCCGTCGCCGCCAGCGCGGCGAGCGTCAGGAGCAGGCGTCTCATCGCTGCAGACTTTCCAAAGTTGGCGTCCTCGAGGCTCCTTTGTCTCCGCAAACGCCTGAACTGGGTCTGAACGCAAGTTCGTTCGTGGCGGAGAGCCGGCTTACGCTGGGGAACATCTCTGCGGCGGCTTGCCACAGGCGTGCGGGCCGCCATCTTAGGCGGCGAGGGCTCTCCGGAAGAACGAGACGAAAGGAACGCCATGGCTCAGCCGATCGAGGTCCACTACTGGCCCACGCCCAACGGGCACAAGGTGACCATCGCGCTGGAGGAGATGGGGCTGCCCTATGAGATCGTGCCGGTGAACATCGGCCGTGGCGACCAGTTCAAGCCCGAGTTCCTGGCGATCAGCCCGAACAACCGCATGCCGGCCATCGTCGATCCGGACGGCCCCGGCGGCCAGCCCATCTCGGTCTTCGAATCCGGCGCCATTCTCCAGTATCTCGGCCGCAAGACCGGCCAGTTCTACGGCGCGGACGAGCGCGGCCGCGTCGCCGTCGAGGAATGGCTGATGTGGCAGATGGCCAACTTCGGCCCCAACAGCGGCCAGGCCAACCACTTCCGCAACTACGCGCCCGCCGTCACCAGGGACCAGCGCCATCTGGCCTATGGCGCCAACCGCTATTCCAACGAGGTCCACCGCCTCTACGGCGTGCTGGAGAAGCGCCTGGCCGGCCGTGACTACCTGGCCGGCGACTATTCCATCGCCGACATGGCGACCGCGCCCTGGGCCTCCGCCTGGCCGGTCCTCGGCATCCACCTGGACGAGTTTCCGAACGTGAAGGCCTGGCACGAGCGGGTGCTGGCCCGCGATGCGGTGAAGCGGGCGCTGGCCAGGGGCGACCACCTGCGCCGCGGCCCCGGCCTGCAGGCCTCGGGCAAGGAGGCCGAGGAGGCCCGCCGCGTGCTGTTCGGCCAGCGGGCGCGGTAGTCCAGTTACCCAGAATGGTGAACCTCGGCGGGCCGCCGCCGAGGGAACCCGCCAGTCGAGACGCCGAATTCTGTGGTCTTGTCTTGAGATGAAGCGCCGACAACAGCCCGTTTAACCATCCGTTCAGCTTAAGCTTGGTTTCCTGTGCTTCGCAGAGCCGGGGAAGGGTCCCGAGAACCGGGTCCTCCGGCCGCGACAGGGAAGCGAAACATGCTGGCGAGCATGGAGATGAAGAGCGAAGGCCTGCCGCTCCCGAAGCCGGACGCGACGGGCGACGAGCTGTTCCGCCTGGGACTGCTCTACTCCACCGGACAGGGCGGCGCGCCGCTGGACTATGTCTCGGCCCACATGCTGTTCAACCTGGCCGCCATGCGCGGCTCGGTCGAGGCCAAGGTCTACCGCAAGGAACTGGCCGACGAGATGGCGTCCGACGAGGTCGCCGAGGCCCAGCGCCAGGCGCGCCAGTGGCTGGCCCAGGGTTGAGCCAGGGCTGAGCCCGAAAGCGTGTTTTGCCCTGCCGGACCGTCTAGGCAGATCGGCCCGGGTCCGCTAATAACGCCCCTCCTTGCGGGGCGGTCTTCCGCCCGGCGAGCTGGTGACGTGGCCGAGTGGCTGAAGGCAACGGTTTGCTAAATCGTCATACGTGAAAGCGTATCGAGGGTTCGAATCCCTCCGTCACCGCCATCCCCCCTCTGTTTTCATTACACTTTTTGGCACCTTGGGGTGCCAATCTGGCACGATTGGCTGGGCTAAGATTGTCACCCTCGATGGCGCAGTATCTGCGCTTATGCAGACACCACCTTAAGATGGGAACCTGCGGACGCCCGGTTGAGGATGCCCGCCCCCTCCAGCAGCTCGCCCGAGTTCACCTTGGTGTAGCGGTCCATGGTGATCTTCACGTCCGCATGGCCAGCCCAGATGCTGACCTTGTGGAGCGGGAAGCCGCCACGCAGCAGGCGCGTCAGGCAGGTGTGGCGCAGCGTGTGCAGCTTCACATCGTCGATGTTCAGCTTCGGGTTCTGCGCCTTCACGTCCTCGCGGATCGTGTTCCACATGTACCAGACGTTGGCTGGCTTCATGTCGAACAGGCGGTCGTTAACCGCCGTGATCCGCAGGTACGGCAGGCTCTCCACGATGGCTGCGGTGAGGGGGACCGTGCGGCCCTTCCCGGTCTTCGTCGCCCATCCGGGTATCTCGATCACGGGCTCGCCCTGGTGGGCAGTGATCCACCCCGTGGTTGCCTGCAGCGGCTCGCTGAGGCGGCACCCGGTGTCCAGCAGGAACCGGATCAGGTGCTTGAAGCGGAGCCACTGCCGGGACGGCTCGGCCTTCACGCGCTTCTCGATGGCGGCGAACACCGCCACCTCCTCGGCCTCGTCGAGGATGCGCTCTTGGATGTTGTCCACCTCGGTCTGCGGCATCTTCGGGCGGACGGGGATCAGGCCCTCCTCCTCGGCGAAGGTGAGTGCCCGACCGACCGCATCCATCTTCCGCTTCACGGTCGCAGGGGCGTAGCCCCGAGCGAACAGGTCCCGTTGAAGCTGACGGAGGTGCTGGTAGGTCACCTCCGTGATCGGCATGGACCCGATCAGCCCCGAGAGGATCTTGATGTTGGAAGCGATGGTCCTCTGGGACTTGGCGCGGCGGGGCGACCAGGGGCCTTGGCCCTTGCAGCACAGATCGAACAGCTGTGCCATCGTCGTGCCCTTCGCTTCGGCCGAGCCGGGACGTGGGGGTTGCTCGTCCGGTGCGGGCGGCACGTCGATGCCGTTGACGATCTCGCGGGCTCGCTTCTGGGCTTCCCGCTTGTCCTTGCACCCGGTGGAAACTCGGCGGCGTCTGCCTTTGTCGTCGAGGTAGTCGACGACCCAGACGCCGGAGGGCTTCCGGCGTAGCTGCATCTGGTTCTCCCTTAGGTCAGCCGCT
Source organism: Phenylobacterium sp. (assembly GCF_046463815.1). Lineage (GTDB taxonomy): Bacteria > Pseudomonadota > Alphaproteobacteria > Caulobacterales > Caulobacteraceae > Phenylobacterium. Next base: position 41,208 of record NZ_JBKBRO010000003.1, read on the forward strand.
GGTTAGTCGGCGAGCGCGCGAGTGATCTCGTTCGCGACGTGGCGACCCCGCGCAGTCAGCTTCAGGTACTTCTTGCGGCGGTCGTCTTCATCGACCTCCTGTTCCAGCCACCCGAGCGCGTCGGGCTGCTGCTTGGAGGGTGCGAAGAACATCTGGATGGTCTTCTCGATGCTCTGGCCCAGGCCTTCGCCCGCCGTCTCACGCACCTGAGAGAGGGTCACGGACTGACCCTTCGCGTTGGCGTAGACGATGATGCAGAACGCCAGCACTTGGCGCGTAGAGCAGCGTGCGGGCACCGCTTCAGCGATGATCTGCATCACCGCCGCCAAGTGCTCGAAGGCGTCTGCGGAAGTCGAGAGAAGCTTGTCGGAGCCCCCCTGGTCGGTCGAGGCTTGAGCTTCCGCTTGGCCCTTGGTGAGTACCATTGTCCCGTACACCCTTGGTCGTACTCGTAGTCGTCAGTTGCAAGGCCACCTCACTGATGGCCTCAGGCGAGATGATGTCCATCCTCCCCCCGTTGGCAGGTTAATGTCGAAGTCAGGTGAGAGCCGCTAAGGCAGTCGCCCTGATTTCCTGCCAGACGTTCGGAGGATGATCGCCAGGATCAGCAGCGCCGATAGCGCCGCCGCTACCCAGACGAAAGTCTTCCAGAACAAGCCCACTACTGTGAGCCCTAGGGCGGCAAGAGCCGCCACCAAGATCGCCCCCATTCTGGGCGGCGGCGTGGAAGTAGCCATAGTCACTCTCGTTTGATGCACTAGCCCAGAAGCCTCGTCAAGACAGCCTCTGGGCTTATCCCGAAACCTGACTCCCTCGTCAGCATTGGTCAAGCTTCCACCCTTGCGTCTCGTTGTTCTACACGCTTGAGTGGGGCATCCCACAACTTGACGATGCGCCACTCCTCAGTGTCGGGGTCCCAGAACGAGGCCTCCCCGAAGACGCGAACGTGCCCGGTCTTGAGCTGGACCGTCGTGAAGACGAACTCCACGTCCGCCGGGGCGCTCGCCTGCCAGCTCCCCGAGGGCAGCATGCAGACCGAGCCCGGCCCGTTGCGGTTCGCCTGGATGAAGGCGGCGGCGAAGTCCGCCGTGTAGAAGTCGTTCAGCTCGTAGGCGTAGTCCCGAGCCCGAGCGAGGAGCGTCGGCGCGTCGGCCCCGACCACGTCGAGGTCCACCAGCACGTTGAAGAAGTGCTGCTCGGGGTCGTGGTGCGTGAAGCGGAAGATGGCGAGGGTCATGGCGTAGCGGTCGGGTTGAGGGCGATCCAGAGGGCCGCCGCGAAGGCGACCAGGGCGAGGGCCAGGAAGATCCAGCGGTGGCGGTCCATCATCGGCCAGCCTCGCGCACCGCATACCGGCCCCCGCAGACCATCCGCAGGGAGCGAGCAGCCTGCGCGGCAGCGCGGCGCGAGCGATAGGCAGGCAGCCCAAGGGAACGCCCGTAGGCGTCGGTCACGATGAACATCGGTGTCTCCTAGTGCAGGGTGGCGAGGAGGCGGTCGGCCTCGGCGTCCAGGCGCTCGCGCGCCTCGGCCAGGGCGAAGGCGTCCCCCTTGCAGCGGTACATGGCGCGGTGCGCGCGGCGGGCGCGCTCCCGCAGTTCTCGGGCCGCCTTCAGCGGCTCCATGGTGCGGGCCTGGGCGATCAGCTCGTCGGTGGCCCGCCGGATCGACAAGGCGTCTTGCATCAGGCCTCGACCTCCAGCTCCTCGCTGTCGGTCGGGCTGCAGTCGGTGCCGCAGCTCGGGCACTCGTCGTCCACCTCGCAGGACCACTCGTCGTGCCAGGTGGTGCCGCAGTCGCACTCGTAGCGGAGGGCGAGCCAGTGCCCGTCCTCCTCGTACGCTCGGCGGTCGAAGGCGCTCATGCCTCCGGTCCCTTGATGGCGGCCAGCACGGCCTCCGCTCGGGCGCGCCGAGGGTGTTCCTTGGCGAGCGCCATGGCGTAGAGCGTGAGGGCGCGGACGATCACGTCCACGTCCTCGTCCGTGAACAGCTGGCGCATGATGAGGTCGATGTTGTCGTCCATCCCCTCGTCGATCAGATCGTAGATCGTGGGGTCCTGGTCCTCGGCGTAGCGGGCCATCAGGCAGCCTCCATCAGGCCAGCTTCGGCATCCCCGCCCCATTGCTCGGCCATTGCGCGGGCGATGCCTGGGAAGAAGCGCGAGCGTTCGCGCCAGCGGGTCTCGGCGTTCTTGCCCCAGCCCGAGGCGCGGTGGATGCGGGACCACCGCTTGTGTTCCTCGGTGCCCGGCTCGGGCGGCGTCAGGGCGTTCGTCGGGACCAGCGGCGGCAGGCCGCGTAGGTACAGTCCGGTGGACTTGAAGACCGGCTCGCCGAACCACCAGGGCTGCACGAACTGCGCGGGCGGCTGGTAGTTCGCGATCCGCTCCTTCGCATGCCGGTGCATGATCGGGTTCTCGACGCAGACCCGCTCGATGGGAGCGTTCCAGAAGGCTGAGAACAGGGCGGCCCCTTCCTCCAGCTCGGCCCACATCTCCTCGCTGGTGCGGCCGGGCGGGGGCGCGAACAGCCAGCGGACACCCGAGTTACAGAGCCGGGTGCAGGGCGGGTGAGCGACCATGAGCAGGTCCCACCCGTCGTTCAGGTAGGCGCGGGCATCGCCCACGATGTGCTTGTTGCTGCCATCCTCCGCAGGCAGGAGGTCGCAGCTCCAGGCGTCGTGCCCCAGCGCGGCGAAGGCGCGGCGCACGGTGCCCGAGAACTCGCACGCCACGAGGACGCGCAGCGGCTTCTCAGCGATCTTCATTGGGCGGTTCCCCATGCTTGGCATCGGCCGTCCGCACCCAGGCGGACGACATCGGCGGCGCGGACAGGCGCGCCATCGGCGGTGAAAGAGGGTCCCTCGTAGGGATTGTAGCGGAGCCGCTTCCCGGCCCGCTGGTAGTCAGGCGCGGCGGCCAGGACGTGCCCGACGACCCCCGCGTGGACGTACTTCTTGCGCTCCCGCAGGACGCGCTGGCGCACCTTCTCGGAGACCCGGAACTCGCAGGCGGCGAGCGCCACGTCGTCAGCGTGCGCGATCACGCGGCCCCGATCCGGCCCGTCCAGGGCGCGGAGCGACCAGCACCCCTTGTGCAGGTTGCGGTAGGCGTAGACCCGGCGGCCGGGCGCGGCTTGGCTAGGGCGGCGCATCAGGCAGCCACCGCCCAGCGGGCGGCCTCCGACCACAGGCGCTGGCGGGCGATGCGGGCAGCCTCGGCGGCCTCGCGATCCCCGAAGGCGGCCACGAAGCGCCAGCCCGGCCCGTCGCTCTGCAGGAGATCGAAGGTCGGGCCGTAGCGGCGGCCATGGGCGTCACGGGTGGGCGCGTTCTCGCGGATGCGGAAGCGGGGCATCGGCTTGCTCTCAGGTTGTCAGGCGTTGGGGTCGAAGCGGCGAAGCCAGCGTTCGGCCTCGCGCTTGAGGCGGCAGCCCACGTTCGGAAGCCAGCCGTGGGCTTCGGACCATGTGTAGACAGTCCATTGGTGTGGCTCGCGCACGGCCAGGGCCAGGATCGAGCCTTCGTTGTCCACGGCGGCCATGCGATCGCCGTAGAACAGGACAGGGTTGGACAGGCGGGCAGCCATGGGCGAACCTCTGGGCTAATGCAGGTTTCAGGCGGCGGCGGCCACGCGGCGCACGATGAAGCGCCGGGCGATCGCGCCGTGGGCGATGATGACGGGCGAGGCCTTCGCCTTGGCGGCGGTCCCCATGCAGGCCCGGCAGGCGGCGCAGTCCGTCCGGTATCCGGCTTCCTTCGAGGCCGGGCAGACGAACTCCCGCTTGGGCTCCAGCGGTTCGGCCGTGGCGTCGGCGCGGACGCGGAACGTGCGCCAGCCCGCAGCGCGAGCCTCCAGGGCTTCCTCGGGGCTGTCAGCGGACGCCATGCAGAGGCGCTGGAAGCCGGGCTCGGCGACCCGCCATTGGTGCGTGTAGCCGGTCCAGCCAGCGGCCTTGAAGGTCACGTCCAGCCAGAGCGCCAGCGGCGCGGCGGCCGGGTCACCGTAGGACCCCAGGCGCACCATGCGGCCAGCGAACAGGTCGGCGAAGGGCGCGGCCGGGCGGGCATAGACCCCGCGCCGGTAGGCGTTCCAGACCGAGAGCGGCGCTTGGAAGACCTTGACGTAGCAGGACCCGCCGTTGGCCGGGCGGTGGATGCAGTCGCCACAGACGCTCGCGTCCTGGCCCGTCTTGACGGCGACGTGCGGCGGCACGTCCTGGCGCATGATCCAAGTCTGGACCATGGCCCCCGTCTTTTCGTTCCGGGTGCGGCCATCGAGGCCGGTAGCGATCACCACGATGGGCGCGCCGTCGAGGGCGCTAGGGCCTTCGTACAGGATCACCCCGTTGGACATGTTCAGGCTCCCCTTGAGACTGTCAGCGGAACCGCCCGCAGGCGGCTCGGCAGACAGCCTCCCGGCCGCCCCGAAGGGCAGCCGAAAGGCTGGGTTAATGCAGGTATTGGCCAGACGTTCGGCGCGGTTGGCTACGGCTCTAGCGGGATGGCGCGTGTCCCCGTCCTTCGGAGGCTTCCGCCTCACAGGCTCTTCGCCTAGCCCGTTGCCAATCAGGGGCGCTCGGTGGGCCAAGTCGTCGGGCCTTCCGGCCCTCTCGGCGGTGGCGGTGTCGCCGTCCGTCGATGGCCCCAAGATACGGATGCCGAAGGCGGGGTCAACCCAGTATCTGGGCTAACTCGATCACGAAAACGTGAGCAGGAAAATCAATGGCTTAGCCCTCAGGAGACCCCTCAGGGCCGCCACTCGTGTACGCGCGAACGCGCGGTCAGTCGGTGAGCCCCTCAGGCCCCCATCGCTCAAGCTGGCGGTCCATCCCCGCATCCCAAGCGTAGACCATGACGGCCGGTAGCCCGCCGCACGAAGCGCAGCGCCAGAACCCACGCCACTGCAGTTCCTAGATGGTCCGCGCAGGGTTGCCCAGCACGTCGTCCGCAGCCTCCCAGCGTTGCGCCCCGCAGCGGCAGCCGATCAGGAACCGCACCCCCGCGCTCCACACACTCGCCCAGCGTCAGCATGCGGGCAGCCTAGCAGGCGGCCCCAAGGGCGGCCAGCAGGGCGCACCCAGGTCGAAAAAAGCAGGGCAGCCCAAGGGCGCGCTCGCACTCATCGGCCGCCCAGCGGACACCCAGCGGCACCCACTAGGCCGCCCAGCGGCTCGCCTCTCGGCTCCACTGGCACAGCCTGTGCCATCAAACCTGAGGCTTTCCAATGGGTTGGCATCGGCACGGCCGCCAATCGTGCCAGGGTGTATGCCTCCAGGCCGCCCAGAGGGTCGGCCCGGCGGGCCTGAGACCACCACCCCCTACGGGGGGAAGTCGGGCGCTCGTCCCCACGTATGGGGTTTCGCGTGAGTGACCCCCAAACGATTGAGGGGGTGGCCCCTTGAAAAGAGACCACCCCTCTCTACGTAATACCTATAGGTATACCTAAGGGTCTTATACCTGAGGTTTCTACCTCATCATCCTCCCACCAGAGTATCCCCTGAGGGTCACCAGCTGATCCTCCTTGAGGCTCCCCTGCGGGCTGTCCTCCGGACTTGCCTTCCGGCTGCCCGGCGGGGACCGTTGGCCTGGCTCTGGTAGTGGTGGCCGAGGATGGTGCCCTTGAAGAACTCCTTCTCCCAGGCCTCGTCCTGCTTCCGCTTCCAGGCCTCCTCGGCCTTGAGGGCGTCAGCGTTCATGTGGTCCGCCCAGTGCTTGACTGCGGCGGCCAGGACTTCGACCCGGTCGTCGTGCCTGAGGGCTCCCCGCTGGGAGGTCAGGTGGGTCAGCTGGTAGAGGCCCCGGCGGATCACCTCGGGGTTAGCCAGGTCGGTGCGGACGACGGTGGCGTCGATCACCACCCGGTGCTGGGCCAGGGCGGGCTCCAGCGCGCTGAGGATGCGGAGTTCCTTCTGGCCGGTGACCTTATACCCCTCGATGGGGGTGGGTCGGCGGCGGGTCACGTACGGCTCCAGCAGGCGGCGGAACATGCCGTCGCCCATGTTGTCCTCGCACATGATGAGGTTGGCCTCCTCCTCGGCGGCGATGTCCGCCAGGGCTCGGAGGGTCTCCTCGCCGAAGCCGTCCCTGAAGCCGCCCCAGCGGCGGACGAAGACGTAGCCGTTGAGGAACTTGGTCACGCAGTAGCCGGTCTCGTCCCGGCCCCGGCCCGAGGGGTCCACGTACATCACCGACCCGGTGAAGGGGACGAAGTCGGGGGACACCCACATCGGGCGGCAGAGGCGGTCGCCGTCGAAGCCGACGTTGGCGTAGTCCTTGAGGACTTGGTCAGGGCCGCTGCCCCACACCATCCGCACCGGGGCGACCTTCACGTCCACGTCGAGGACGATCAGGTTGCGGGTCTTCAGGGGGAACTTGTCGGCGTCCGAGAGGGACGTGTCGAGCTGGTACTGCAGGAGGAACCCGGCCTCCCGGTACTCCTCCTCCCGCGACAGAAGATCGAGGTCGGAGAAGCGGGCGGGGTCGGTCGGCTTGCCGCCGGTCTTCGTGCCGACCGGGATGGCGAGCTTCGGGTCCGCCTCTAGGTCGGCCAGCAGGAGCGGCGCGAGGTTCCCCCCGTAGTAGGCCATACGGTCGGCCGTGGGGTACCTGGCGGGCCAGATGCGGATGTCGTAGCCGCGCTCCCGCATGCCCCGGTAGATCGACTCGTGGGACTGCGGGGTGCCCAGCCAGATGATCTCGGAGCCGGGCTTGGCGATGGCCGCGTACTCGGCCGTCAGCTCGCGGAGCTTGTCGCGCATCGCCTCGGTCGCGGAGTTCTTCGGGACCTCCACGTCGTCCGAGATCAGGATGTCGGAGCGCGAGCCGGTCAGCTGGCCGGTGATGCCGACCACCTTCACCGAGGGCGACTTGTCGGGGACGCAGCAGCCCACGTCGAAGGCCATGGTCGAGGACCGCTGGCCGCGCTGGGTCCGCAGCTCGGGCCACAGGTCGTCGCCCGCCGGGTGGTCGATGATGAGCTTGATGAGCGTGGCGTTTTCGAGCGCCAGCTTCTCGTTCGCCGAGACGATCAGGATCTTGAGGTTGGGGTTCTTCCAGAGCCGCCACACCACGTAGCAGCACGTCAGGAAGGACTTGCCGACGCCCCGGAAGGCCTGGATGAACCGCTTGAGCGGGCCGCCCTCTAGGTACCGGGCGATGTCGAGCTGCACGCGCGTCGGCTGCGGCAGCATCAGGACGTGCGTGAACACGTACCAGAGGAACTTCAGGAAGCTCCTCTGGAGGATGTCCTTGGAGTTCATTCGGATGGGGCTGCGAGGCCCGGTTTTCTGGGCGTGCAGGCCCCTCAACGGGGGTGGCAGCTAGGGTAGTACCTGCGGACCCGTGAGGGGCCTGGAAGGCTGGGAAAACGCGGCCTCTGGGTTAATGCCGAGACAGGGCGACCTCATCGAGATCGAGGTCGGCCAGCTGGGCAGCCAGGCGGTCCACCTTGGGGGAGGACGCGGGGGCGTTGACGCCGTTCTGCGCCAGGAACTTCAGCACCTTGTCGAGGAGCTGCGGGTTCACCGCGCATTGGGGGTTGTCGGGGTTCTCGCGGGCGCGGGTCAGGGCGCGCTCCAGCTCCTCCCGCAGGCTGTCTGCGGCGAGCCCGTGCAGGAGGTCGAGCAGCGCCTCGGAGGCGCGGCCGGTCACTTACCGAACCCCAGCCAGCCAGCGACGGTCGCGCCGAGCGCCGACACCGTGGCAGCGGCCCCCAGGACCCAGGCGCGGTCCCGCTTCAGCGCGGCCACGTCTTCCTCGGTCGCGTCCTGGCGGGCCTCGATCTTGGCGAAGCGCGCCTCGTTCTGGCGCTTCTCCTCGGCCTGGTTCAGGAGGATCAGGTCGATCTTCCCAGAGATGACACCGAGCATGTAGCGCGGGCCATTTTCTTGAGTCTTCACAACGGGATAGTCCGGTCTTTTGAGGTGGCGGGTAAGACCAGCTCGTCGGGGTTACGGCGGGCCTTGGACTTGTTGGTCCTCACCGCATTGAAGAAGACCTCGCGCCAGAAGGCGGGCGTGCCCTCGGCGTACATGGCGGTGAGGAAGATGGCGTCGGCTTCGTGGCGCTCGAAGCGCGGGTCCTCGCACAGGAGGTCGTGGACCGCAGCCGACTTCAGGGTCTTCTCGATGACGGACTTGGGGATCGCCCAACGGACGATGCCGGGGATCGAGGGACCGTCCGTCAGGAAGCCCTCGGGGACGTGGACCCACAGGCTGGAGCCTTTGTAGCCGATGTAGAAGTCGAAGCCGTCCCCTTCCGCGCCACGGATGGCGTAGAGGGGACGACCTTCGTCCTTCTCGCCGGTCGGCTCCCACGCCGCAGCAGTGAAGCTACTCACGCCAGGAGAGCCTCGGCCTCCGTCTGGGTCAGCAGTTCGGACGCGACGAGGTACTGGACGCCAGCCAGGGTGTCTGGGTCGTCGAGGTTAACCTCGATGGTGGCGGCCAGGAGATCGAGGAAGTCCTCGATGTAGGGGTCGGTCTTAGCCGCTTGCCGCACAGCGATCCGCGCTGAGGCCGCCATTCGCTGCATGAAGACGACCTTCGGGATGTACCGGCGGACCCCGCCGGGGGCCGTGAGGCCGCCCAGCGAGGCGTTTCCGATGATGGTGGGCATGTGTGTATTAGTTCCAGAGGAAGGCGACCGCCCCGACTTCCCAGGACCAGCCGGACGCGCCGACCACGCGCCACCTCATCGCCGTTCCGCTCGGCTGGGCCGAGAGGTCGGTGTTGAGGGCCTCGTAGACGGTGAAGCCGGATATGGCCTCACGGGCCGTCAGGGTGAGTTTGGTCCACGTCGCGCCGTTATCCCTACTCACGTAAGCTGCGAGGTCGCTGTTGAGCGTGAAGGCGGCGCTGGCCTTGGCGATTACCAGCGCGCTGGCCTTCGTGGGAGACGCGAGGGCCGTGTAGGCAACCGAGCGCAGGTCCAGGGCTCCTGCGGGCGTCGGCTCGGTACTGAACCGAAGCTCTTGGACACTATAGACACCGCCAGAACCGCCCGCGCCAGCCTTGGCGGTGATAACGAGGCGGTAGTAGCGGTACGCGCCGGGGTTCGCGATGGTGAACTCGCGCTCGCCCGCAGACCCCGCTGCCCACCCAGTCTGGTCTGAGCGACTATCGACGGTCGTCCACGTAGAGTTGTCGTTGGAACCCTGGAGGTTCCATGCCGCTGGGGCTAAGGAGGGACCAAGGACGGCGATGTAATAGCGGGTCCAGGCCTTCTGGACCGTGAAGTCGCGTTTGATCCAGTGGCCCAGGTTCCCGTCGTTGCTGAACCAGGCGTTGCCCCCACTATCCGTGACATAGCTCCCGTCGAAGGCCATGTACGCCCCGTATCCTGGGTATGCAGACGACGCCGAAACGGTCGAGTCGCCGCTGGTGGCGTTCTGGACGGAGGCATCCCCCGGCACGGCGGGGGTGTTCTTGAACAGCTTACCGGTGCTGTCGTAGACCTCGCCAACAGACGCCGCCGCGTCCACGCCGTCCTGGTCCACGAAGTCGTCCGTCAGGCCGTTCGGAGTGCCCCACTGGTTCGCCTTCAGCTCCGCGATGGCGAGCATGATGCGCATGATCGTCTTGGGGTCGGAGGCCGACGACGCCAGCTCCACGAGCTGGGTGTCGTGCGCGTCCACGCGACCGTCCAGGGTGTCGATCTGCGCCTGAAGGGCCGGGCCATCCACGCTGGCAGCTGCCGCCTGGGCGTCGATCTTGGCCTGCTCGGCGGCGGCGCGGTCTGCGGCCACGAGGGCCTTGTCGGCGGCTACGGTGTCCACGTCGGCGGCGACCTGGGCGGCCTTGTCGGCCACGTCAGCCTGCCTCGCGGTCACGTCCGTCAGGACGGCCTCGACTGCGACGCGGTCGGTCGCCACCTGGGCGGCGTCCTCGGCCACGTCTTGGATGCCCGCCAGAGCCGCCTGTGCGTCTGCGGCGGCCTGCTGGGCGGCGATCCGGTCAGCGTCCACCTCGGCCTTGTCCGAGGCCACCTGGGCGGCATGGGCGGCCACCTGGGCCGCTTGCTCGCCCACGCCCTGGACCTGCTCGACGGTCGTCTGGATAGTCGCCAGGATCTCCTGGGCGTCGGCGCGGGCCTGCTCGGCCGCCTGGCGGTCCGCGTTAGCGTTGGCCGCGTGGGTGCCCGACTGATCGCGGTAGGAAAGCGCCAGGTCGCGAGCAGCGATGGCCGCGTTCATCGCAGCCTGCGCCGCCTCGCGCTCGGCGACGACCCCGGTGGACGCCGCGATGGCCGCGTCTCTGGCGGCCTCGGCCGCCGCGACGGCAGCCTCGGCCGCAGCGGCCGGGCCGCTGACCATGTCGGCCAGCAGGGCCGGGCACTCGATGAGAACGTCCTCGTCCTCGTCGTAGGGCAGTGGGTAGCGACCGTCGCCGCTGGGTCCCCCGGTGGGGGTCCCGGTGACCCAGGCGGTCCACTTTCCGTCGCGGGTCTCAGCCCAGTCGAGCAGGTTGGAGATGCGCTGGGTCAGCAGCGCCGGGGTGGCGCTGGGGATGGTCTCAGCCATCAGGGTTCCTTGTTGGGGGGGTTAGCCGTTAAAGCGGATGGTCACCGACCGGGTGGACGGCAGGTACGCCCCAGAGGAGTCCTCGCAGAACACCGTCAGGTAGGCGTTCACGAACTCGCCGGGCGGCGGGCGCTGATTGATGGTCACCGTGAAGGTGTCCGAGGCGACACCGGACGTGGACACGACGCTGATGCCCCACTGGGCGGCGTTGCTGTCGAGGCCGTTGAAGGTCCAGCGCCAGTTGTAAGGGGCCGAGCCGTTCATCGGAGTCACCGTCACCGACCGGCTAGTCGTGCTGGTCTGGTTGAAGGGGACGCTCAGGACGATGGGAGGGATACCCCCGCCGCCGCTGGTCGGGAACTTGATCTGTCCATCCGTGGTCAGACAGAAGATCGAGTTGTCGATGGTGGCCGCAGCGACCGCGACCCACGACGGCCCGAACCACAGGACGCAGTTGCCCGACGCCCCGAAGCCCGGCCCGAGGACCGCCTTGTGGGTGGCCCCGACCTTGTAGACCGAGATCGGCTGGGCGAAGTTGGCGTAGCCGTCCACCACCGAGAACGGGACGATGCGCTGGTTCGGCGCGCCGGGGTTGATGATGGCGAACCTGTCGGCCACCACGTCGAAGCTGCTCTTGCCCTGGCCGCCGTTGTTCATCACGACGCCCGAGACGTTCCCGTTGGCGTCCAGCGCGACGCCCCAGCGGGCACCCAGCTGGGCGTCCACCTGTTGCAGGATGGTGATGCTGGAGCTGAACCCGTTGACCTGGGCTTGGAGCCCGGAGATCGCGGTCGCCCGCGCAGAGGCCTCGTCGGCGATGGCCTCCTGGTTCTCAACCACGGCAGCCTCAGCGTCGCCCAGGCGGGCCGTGATGCCGTTGAAGGACTCGGCCAGGCTCTCGCCGTTCGACCGCTTCACCAGCAGGTCATTCAGGATGAACCCGCCGCCGACCTCATCGAACGCACCGAGGCTGGTCTGGAGCTTCGTGACGGCCCCCTCGGGACCGACCGTGGCGCTCTCCAGCTCGGTGACGCTGGCCTGCACGGCGTCGATGTTCGTCTGCACCGCGCTGAAGGTCTGGGCGAGGCTCTCCCCGTTCCCCCGGTAGACCTTGTCCTCCCGAAGGGTCAGGCTGTTCCCGTCAGGTGCCTTGACGACCAGGAGGTCGAGGACCGATGCGGTCTCGCCTTGGGCGTCCTTCACCACGCGCACTTCGTCGCGGATGACGTTCACGCCCTGCTTCAGGTTGTGCGTCCGCAGCTGCTCCTCGATCAGGGCAGTAGCGACGCCGTTGATGTCGTCGATCCGGGTACGCAGCTCGGCGAGCAGCTCGTCCGCCAGGACCATCTGGACCAGCTGGTCCATGATGGCGTCCGGGTCCACGATGACGCCCAGGTTGTCCCCCAGGCGGACCTTCGCCCGGTCCAGGCTGTTCGTGTAGAGGTCGAGCAGCTCCTGTTGTACATACAGGACTTGGAGGACGGACTTGTTCAGCTCCTCCTCGGTGAGGACAGAGCCGTTGCGGAAGGTGACGATGGCTTGGTCGATGGGCGTGCGCCGCCGCAGAGTCACTGCGGTTCCAGCGACCGGCGGCACCTTCAGCCGGATACGGGTGGGGCTGACCCACTCGTACCCGGAGAGGGGCTGCACGATCCCACCGACCACGACCTCGACGTGGTCAGCGTGCAGGTACGGGAAGCTCACGTCGAACTCCCGTTGATCCGCAGCCGCCACGTACGAGACGTGGGTCGCGGGGACCAGACTCACTGGCCTAGGACTTCCTCCTTGAAGCGTTGCAGCTCGGCACTGATCTCGGGCTCCGAGTAGCCCTGCTTCTCCAGCTTGCGCCGGAGCTTCACCGCCCCGACCGCGTGGTCGAACTCGGGGTCCTCCTCGCGGAGGGCCTCGATGGCGATGTCGTGGTAGTCGTCGCGCAGGCGCTGGACGGTGCGGATGCGGGTCCGCCGGTCCATCTCCTGCCAGTCAGGGCTGGCGATCAGGTCCCGCAGCTGCTCCTCGAAGGTGAGCCCGCTGCTGTCCACGACGATCTGCCCCCGCAGCTCCTTGAGGCGGGACATCTGCTTCGCCGTCAGCTCCACCCCACGGAAGCGCCGGGTGTTCGGCGCGAGGTCGAAGTGGAGGTCGGACAGCTCGCGGATGAGCGGGTCGTCCTTGTCGCTCCCCGCCTGGATGCCGAGGACCCGGTCGTAGGTGACCGGGCGGCCCAGGAGGGTGTCGCGGCGGACAGGCAGCTCGTCGGACCACGCGGTGCTGGCCTTGACCCGTTCCCACATGGTCTGGGCTTCCCGCAGGACGCCCGAGTCCTCGCCCTCCCACCAGCGCATGACGCCCCCGGCGGGGACGAACTTCTGGACCATGTTGGTCTTCAGCCGGTCGAGAGCGGCGGACGCCTCGGCGTCGTTCTGCGCGGACGCGGCGGCCACGAGGTCGCGGGCGCTGGTCAGCCAGGTCTTCGAGAGGATGTTGCGGTTGATCGCGAGAGCCATCGCCGAGAAGGCGCGCTCCCACTGCCAGCGGTTCGGCTCGTCGTCCTCACCGTCGGCCGCCGTCATCTGCTCGTAGATGTCAGCCCCCAGGCCCAGCAGGATGCCCGCCGGGTCGAAGCGGCTGAACTCGACCCAGGTGTCGCCCACCTTCATCGAGTAGCTCGGTCGCTCCATCCGGCTGGAGGAGCGCGGCCCGCCGTCGTGACCCACAATCACGCCCGCCTGCGCCAGGGCCACCGCCGAGGCGATGGACATGGTGCCGAGGGCCATCTGCGAGATCGCCACCTGGGCGTCGAAGGTGCCCGACGTGAGGCGCTCGCGGGTCTGCCGCTGGAGCAGCCCGAGGGGCGTGTACTCCCCGAGGGTCGTCTCAAGGATCTTCATCGGGGTCTTGATGAAGGGGAAGATCAGGCCGGTGTGGCCGTCGAGGTGCGGTAGCAGCCGGGCGGCCTTCTGGCTCAGCTCCCAATCGAGGTCGTCTTGGAACAGGAGCTTGTGGGCTTCGTCCCGAGAGACGGTCTCGATCTGCAGAGCGCGGGTCGCTTCGGACGCCAGCTCGTACACCTCGTCGCTGTCGGGCCGGGCACCGAGGGCGACCAGCCGCTCGGCGCGCTCGATCAGCTCCGTGGAGGTGTGCTTGAGCAGCACGTCGGCGCGCTGGCGGACGTACTTGGACAGCTCGTCCCCCTGGAGGCCCCGGTCGTACGCCTCAAGGGCGGCCAGCCGGGCGGCCTCAGCGGCCTTGGTGGCATGCTCGGAGACGGTGCCGAACAGCTCGTCGGCCACGTCGATGGTGGCAAGGCGGATGGACCGGGCCGCCGTACCGGCGAAGTTGAAGGAGGCAGTGCCGATGCCGATCAGGCCACGCAGACCCAGGCGCATGATGGCCGGGAGCTGGTCCGTGTTGTCCATGATGGCGTCGATCTGCTCCTTCGAGGCCCGCCACTCCTTGGCGCGCGTGGCGTCCACCCGCTCGTACCGGGGCGTGTAGGCCCCGTAGCGGTCGTCCATCCACTTGCGGAAGGACCCGAGCGTGCCCTCCAGGGCGTTGCTGCCGAAGGACCCGGCGAGACCCTGCACCTCCTCGGTGAGGTCGTCCGACAGGAGCCGGATGACCTGGGCCATGCCGCGCCCGAAGGCGGGCACGATGGTGCCGAAGTAGGCGGTGTCAGCCACGCGGGCGGCGACGAACTCGCGGCCCCCAGCCTTGCCGGTGGCGTAGGCCAGGGCATGGACCGGGACGCGGGCCAGCGAGCGGAAGACCATGTGCCCGGCGGTGGAGACGATGTTCACCGCTCCGGTGCCGACCGAGAACAGGTTGCCGGTGACGTACTCGCGGATGGCGCGCTGCCACCGCTGGGGACCGGAGTACCGCTCGGCCAGCTTCGTCACCTTCTCGGTGTCGCCCTTGGCTCGGATGATCTTCTCGATCAGGAGCCGCCGGTCGCGCGGGCTCTTGGCGTCCCCGAGGGCACGCAGGGCGTCCTCGGCCGAGTTCACCCCCTTGGTCACCCCGTCAACGTTGGCGTCGGGGGCCAGGGCGCGGATGCGGGCCGCCTGCTCGACCGCGTTCTTGGCGGTGGCGGTGCCCTTCAGGCTGTTCAGGGCGCGACCCAGGTTGCTGGTGGCGGCCTTGAACTGCGCCTGCAGAGCGGCGTGCGCTTCGAGCGCCTTGAGGAACTCGACGTACTTGGGGCTGGTCGGGTCGTTGACGAAGGCGCGGGCCTGCTCAGCCAGGGCGGTCAGCCGGGCGGCGGACCCGCCGAGCAGCTGCCGGGCTCCCCAGGCGTAGGCGTCGAGCAGCTGGGTCTTGCCCTTGAAGGTGGCGACCAGCTGGCCCTCGCTCGCGCCGATGATGTTGGCGAGCATGGCGGTGTTGCGCCAGGAGCGCGGCTTCGAGCCCGCCTCCATGGCCAGCGGCTGTGTCGCCTCAGCGATCCTGGCCACCAGCTCGTGGACGCGGTCCAGGCCCACGTCGTCGGCCAGCACCTTGGCGAAGTCGATGCGCGTGGGGTCGAGCCCCAGGCGATCCAGCACCTCGAAGTCCTTGCCCTGGTGGTAGGCCTGGGCGAGCGCCCGCAGGCCAGCCTCATCGAGGCTGCGGACCTTCGAGGGGATGTTGAACAGGGACTGCTCCAGCTCGTCCACCGGGTCAGGCCGGGCGGCTGCCGGGAGGTCGTCGAACAGGGAGAGCTGCTCGCCCGCCTTCGGGGCGGCCTCAGGCGCGGTTTTTCCCGCACCCTTGGGGAGGCTCGCGTCAGCCTCGGTGGCGACCGCCTGGGCGGCCCGCTCGTCGAACTCGGGGGCGTGCCGCAGGGCTTCCTCGGGGACAGCCGCCTGGGCCTCTACCGACTCCTTCGCCTGCCGCAGGCCGCGCACGTAGCGCACGCCCTTGACCAGGGTGGAGAGCGCGGCGTCGAAGGCCACGCCGGTCACCGCGTCCGAGGCGGCGTTCTTGAAGCGCGCCTCCAGGGCGCTGTCGTCCTCGTCCACCGCCAGGGCCTCGGCCAGGACGTTGTCCTTGATGCCCAGCTCCTTGGCCAGGTTGGCGAGGTTCCCCTCCATGGGCTTCACGTCCACGAAGGCGGCGGCGGCACCGGCCGCGACCGGCCGCGAGAACCGGCCCACGGTGCCGAGGGCGGCCATGCCGCGCAGCGCGCGGGCACCCCCGGCGAACGAGGAGCCGAACTCCACGATGTCGCGGGTGATCCGCCCGGCGGTGCTTTGGTTCTCCTCGACCTTCGGCACCCAGGTCTTCGCGTTGAAGCCTGCGGTCTTGCCGCTGCGGCGCTCGGCCTCTGCCTTGGAGACCAGCTCGATCACGCCGTTGCGGGCATGGCGGCCGGTCAGGATGTAGGAGCCGACGCCGGTGCGCCGGTAGATCGCCTCGTCGGTAGCCGCAGCCAGGTCGTCGATGGCGTCGAGGGTGCCTTGGGCGCTGTCACGGAGACCCCCGAGGACGGCCCTGAAGGCTTCGTCCGCGACCCCCACGCGCTTCTTGGGCGCGGGCGCAGGGGCCGCGCTGGACTTCCTCGGGGCGCTGAGCGGAGCCGGGGTCGGCCCGGCGGCGAGGATGTAGTCCAGATCGGCTTCAGTCAGGTTCGACACTCAGGGGTCTCTCGCTATCGCTGTTCCTTGGCTGGGACGCGCATGTTGGCGGCTCGGCCGCGCAGCACGTCGTTTCGGATCGCCTCTTTCGAGACGCCGGGGATGGTGGCCAGGGCGCGGGCGTAGGCTTCTTCGCCTTCCATTCCCTGCCGCAGGCCACGGTAGAAGGCCTCCTTCACGGTGGCCGCTAGGAGGTTGTACTTGGCGACGGACGCATGGCCGGGCTTGCCCGCCAGCCGTCCCGACCGGGTGAGGTCGCGGATGAGCTGCTGCTCCCAGATCGCGGCCCCGGCGTTCTGAACCGCCTTGGCGTTGGTCGGGATCTTCCGAGCCTCGTCCGCCAGATGCTCGAAGGTCTTCAGGTTGATCTTCCCAGCGGCGAACAGCTGGGCAGCCCTGCGGTGCGCCTCGCTGGGCGTCACGTTGCCGCCGACGATGTCGGCCTTGAGCTGCATCGCAGCCGCGCTACCGGCCGTGCCGATGGCCCGCTCGCGCTGGGCCTGCGCCCGGTCAGCCACCTCCCAGCCCCAGCGGACGTTCGCTCGGCTGCGCTGGAGGTCTTCCCAGGCGTTGTCCTCGATCCGCTCTTGGATCGCGAAGGCCAGCTCGGCGTCCTCAGGACGGAGCTTCCCCTCGCTGATGAGCTGCGAGACGCGCGACGGGTCAAGCTTCTTGCCCGACCGCAGCTCGACCGAGAGGAGCCCGAGGGTCTCCTTCGACCGCTCCTCCTCGCGCTGCTCGCGGACCTGTTCGATCCGGCGGGCCTCGTCGCGGAGGCGGCCCTCCTGCTGCGGGGTCCAGGTGGGCGTCCCGTCAGCCCGGCGGCTGTTCGCCACCGACAGGAGGAGGTCAGGGTCTTCGAGCTGCTCGGCCGCGTTGACGGCGCTGTCGAGGAGCGCGGCGCGGGCCTTGTTCCGGTCCACCCCCGGAGGGAGGCGGCCCATGAAGGACTCCACGTCGATGCGGCCCTCCTTGGCCGCTTGCAGCTCCAGCTCGTCGCCGAACCCACGGATGACCTTCTCGGCCTCCTGGGCGCGGATGATCTCCTGCGCCGAGTTCAGCAGCTGGGGACGCAGGCGCTCCAGCTGGGAGTAGGCCTCCATGTTCGCGGCCGGGTCCCCGAAGTCCACGGGGCGGCCCTCGTCGTCGAGCAGGACGGAGCGGAAGCGCCGCTCGATCAGCTCGTTCACGTCCTCAAGGTCAACCGGCTGCTCGCCCCTGGTCGGGTCCGCGTCGGCCCCCCTGGACAGGAGGTCTTCGATCTCGGGCTTGAGCATCAGCTCGACCTCGGCGGCCCGCTTGCGCGCCCGGCTCATGGCGATGGCGGTGCGGTACGCGGTGGAGGTGGACATCTTCTGCTCGTCCGCCTTGCCCATGGCCTCGTCGGCTACGGCCTGGCCCGCGTTCTCGCGCTCGCGCTTGAGGAACCGCTGGTTGTCGTAGTCGGCGTACTTGTCCACGGCGCTGTCCACCATGCCGAGGACCCGGCGGACGGCATCCACCTCGCCATCGGCGCGGAAGCCATCGCGCATCTGCATGCGGTTCCGCAGCTCGGGCGCTTGGTCCAGGCGTCGCGTCGGAAGGACGGCGTCGCGGTTGTTGGTGATGCGGCTCTGCGCCGTGGTTCGGCCGCCGAGGGTCGCGAGGTTGCGGTCAGCCACTAGCTACCTCTGCCGATCTGCTTGGCCGCGTTCTCGCGGCTGATGGCGATGCTCTTGCCGGTGGACCAGCCCGAGACGCCCGACGAGACGAGCTGCAGGCCCGCCCCGAGGGCGGTCGGCCGCTCCACGCGGGAGAGCATCGAGTTGGCCTCGGCGCGGGCGCTCATGCGCTCACGCTCGGCGTTCTGGCTGGTGCGCTCGCGGGACACTGCGGCCTGCATCAGGCTGTCCTTCAGGAGCAGCTCGATGCTGCCCCCGAGCTGGAGCCCGGCTTCACCAGCGGCGACCCGCGTGCGGGCCTGTTCCTTCCGCATGGCGCGGAGGCGGTCGTTGACCTCGGCGGTCTCGGTGTCGAGGGCTTCCGCCTCGACCATCGCGAGCTGCTCGCGGATGGCCTCCTCCTGCGCGGCGGCAGACCTCGCCTGCGTGTACAGACTGGCCGCTGTCCCAGCGACGGCGAGCGTCGCCAGCCCCGCACTGGAGGTCAGGAACGATCCCACAGCCGCTAGGCCGGGGAGGACGGGTGGACACATGGAGGTTCGTACCTGCTGAAGGTGAAGAACAGGCGGCCCTCTGGTCCGTG
Organism: Phenylobacterium sp.; assembly: GCF_046463815.1. GTDB lineage: Bacteria > Pseudomonadota > Alphaproteobacteria > Caulobacterales > Caulobacteraceae > Phenylobacterium. The sequence goes on from NZ_JBKBRO010000003.1 coordinate 59,588, forward strand.
GTTCGGCAGGGCCTCGATGATCTGGAAGCCGCCCCACAGAAGCCAATCCATGGACTTCTGGTTACGGGCGTCGATGAAGTTGAACAGGATCGGCCAGAGCTTGTGCAGCTCAGCCAGGTAGGGGCGGAAGTTGCGGCAGATGGACAGCGCCACCGGGCGCTCATCCATGCGCGACGTCCCCATCATCCAGACGGAGCCAGCCCCCGGAAACTCGGTCGGGGCAGCCCCGAAGACGCACACGGGCTCTCCGTCAACGCGGATGATCCAGGCCCGCTCGGACACCGCCACGCTCTCCACGAGGGCTTGCATGGGACCGGTGCCGGTCGTGGCCTGGATCTCGTCGATGTCGGAGGGCCTCAGGTTCTCCGCGAGGTGGCTCAGCAGGCCCAGCAGGGTCCCACCGTCCACCTCGCGAAGATCGAGGTACTCGATCACGCTCTCGCTCGGTTGAAGTAGAAGGCTTCCCACTCGGCCGACACGAAGGTCGAGGCGACGTGGGTGCGGTTTGTCAGGGCGATCACCGCCGCCTCCGCTTCCCCGTAGACTTGGAAGGCGTAGTCGCCGGTCGCCACCTGGGGCGTACCCAGGCGCAGCTCAACAGCCCCCAGCGTCTTGCCCGTGAAGTCCGCCAGCTTTGCGGGCAGCACCTCCTCAACCTGGGGATCGGTCGCTGCGCCGTACGGCTGAACCTCCGTGCGGAAGAAGCCAGTCTCGCGGTAGTTGATCGTGAAGGTCCGCAGCTGGAGCCGCCCGGTGGTTACCGGGGTGCCGTCGCCGCGTCGCAGGTACTGCTTCGAGAAGACGAACCGGAACGTGTACTGGACGCCCACGAGGTGGACGCCCGCCTCGTTTCCGGGGACCGACAGGACCATGTTGTCCGCCTCGAACACGTAGTCGTCGGGGCTGATGAGGGACATGGCGCGAGGACCGACGGCGTCGCTTCGCACCACCCGAACCGGAGCAAGCACCTCCTCGTGCCGATAGGGCAGGTTGAAGTAGGTGCGCTGGCGGGCCGGATCGTAGACGCCCACCACCTGGGTCAGGCGGTCGAGGTGAACCCGCTGGGACGCCCCGTAGGGCCGTGCCCCAGCCTGGAGGTTGATGCGCTCCAGGGACAGGCCGTTGGGTCGTGCGATCAGGAGGTAGAGGTACCCCTTGAGGTACGCCGCCGACATGACCCGGTCGTTCCACCCCATCTCCCAGACGTGCCACGCGGACTGCGCCTTGTTCTGCGCGTCCACCCAGTAGAACTGGTAGACGAACACCCTGTTTGGCGCGCCGTCGGTCAGCACGAAGACCGCGTTGAGGTCGGCCGCAGGGGCCAGCTGGTGGACGCCTGCGGGGATGTAGCGGGGGACGTGGGCGGTGATGTCCGCCGCCGAGGTGGCGTCGGAGTCCGCCATGCGGCTGTACTCGCGGATCGTGGCCCAGCCGTTCTTCTCGGAGGCGAAGTAGACCTCCGTCCCAAGGGCCACCGGGGGTGCCCTGTGGGCGACCTCGTAGTTGGTCACCGGGCGGATCGCGACGCTCATCGGGGAGACGCCCATCTCGCCGTTGCTCATGGCGAACTGCGTCTGGTCCGAGAACAGGACGATGCCGTCGTTGAAGGGCACGGCGTGTCGCAGCAGCGAGACCCTCGTGCTGGTCGCCGCCACGTCGATCACATCGCTGTCGATGTAGTCGAGAACGGTCATGCGCCAGAAGTTGCCGAAGTCCCCGGCGCAGGAGAGGACGCAGTTCTCGTCGTAGAGGAACGCGAGGCGGTTCTGGTAGAAGAACACGCCCGAGATCGTGCGGCCGATGAAGCCGGGGTTAGGGTTCGTCTCGGTGTCGCCCACCCGGCGGGGAGCCCAGGAGAACGGCACGAAGCGGAACTCGCCGTTGGCCTGCCGGATCAGCGCGTGCGGCATGGTGCCGGGGTCGATGGCGTTCTGGAGGCCGGGGGCGACGGTCTCATCCCACACGCCGCTGGAGTAGCGGACGTAGTAGGATACGAACCCCGTCTCCTCGGTCCCCTGGACCTTGTAGATCGCGCCCTCAGCCGCCGTCTCAGGCAGCTTGTTGAACGCCTGGACGGTGCCCGTGAGGGTACCTCCGGGGTTCACCGCGTACTGGTAGGCTGCGCCGGGGCCGTAGGGCACGCCGTTCGCATCCACTCCGAAGGTGCGGTTGAGCCACGCCGCTTCGCTGTCCTGGGGGACCTGATCGGCCCCGGCCGGGAGCATCGCGCAGACGCGCTTCTTGTTCACCACGAAGGTGTAGTCGGCGACCGTGTACAGCGCGAGGTCGGTCGCCCAATCGGTCACCCCAGTCAGGTACCCCCAGCCCGCAGGGGCGGAGCAGGGAACCTCCTGTCCGGTGGCGAAGTCATAGACCCGGATCACGCCGTCCGTGGCGATGGCGATGTACTGCTCGCTGGCGTCGCGGTTGATCTCGTGGACCTTGGCGTTCGTCGGCGCGCTGGGGAGGATGGTGGCGACCTGCTCGGTCGGGGGGCGCTTACCCGTGCCCTCCGAGAGCGAAGCCCAGCCGTTGACCATCTCCTCGCACTGGTCCGGTGCGCGGACCAGCGGGGACTGCTGAGAGACCCCGTTGTGCAGGCTCGGGATGGCCTGCGTGACAAGGCTCAAGGATAAGACCTCGTGGGAGTGCTGCGGTTGTAGAGGCGCTGCAGGCCACGGTTCCGGCGGAACATGTTGGTGTTCCGCCCGCCACGCTCGTCCCGCAGCAGGGTCGCCCAGGCGCGCTGCTCATCCTCGGCTTTGAAGCCGTCCAGCGCCTGGGACCCGATGGTCTGCGCCTGGAACTTGCGGGCCGCGCTGATGGCGACGTAGTTGCGGGCGCTCTCGGGGAGGTCGTCGAAGGGGAAGCCCCAGACGGCCTTGATCTTGACGGGCTCGTCGAACTCGAAGGACAGCCGGTCCTTGTCGTAGAGGCCCAGCCCCTTGGCGGGGTTGCGGCGCTGCACCAGCTGCCGCGAGCGGTCCATGGGCTCGAACTTGAGGAGGCCCTCGGGGAGCGAGATGTGTCCGTCGATGTCGGGCGTGAGGGTGTAGCCCTCGTCGGTGTTCCAGTTCCAGCCGATGAGCTGGACCTGACGGGACACCTTGAGGAGTTCGCCCCTGGCGATGTTCACGTCGCGGATGCCGCTGACGGCCAGGGTGTTCACCGGAGCCTGACCGATGCTCACGAGCATCTCGTTGACGGCGTCCAGCTCCGTCGTGAAGGCAAGGTTGGGCATGGGTTAGGTTCCGTGCATGGCACCGGCCCTGGGGGTCGAACCCAGCTCGCGCGGTTTTGGAGACCGGCGTCCGCCCGGCGGCGGCCGATGGGGGGATGCGAAAAAACAGAGGGGGACCACAGGTGTCCCTGCAGTCCCCCTCGGGGCGGCTTAGGCCGGGAGGCCCAGCTCCACGGCGCACTTGGTGCGGATCGGGTCGGTGCCGACCATCAGGCGCGAGATCATCAGGGTGCCCTGACGCTCGGGCTGGTCGACGACCTGGCTCGACAGGCCCTGCACCTCAGCGGTCGCAGCCGCGTACGGCGTCCAGACCACACCCACCGTCTTCGAGAAGTCGGCGCGGTACTTGGCCGGGATGTCCGAGTTCGCGGTGTCGTTCACGCCGAACGGCGTGTTGTTCGACTTGAGGATGCGGACCTCGTCGATGGTCTCCAGCGTGTGCTTGCGGTCGCTGGCCGAGCCACCGTTCTTGTCGCGGTTCAGGTTCCGATCCGAGCGGGCCATCAGGTACCACTGGGCCGGGCGGAAGACCGCGAACAGCGGCTGGACGTTCACCGGCACGTCCTTGGAGTCCATCGTCTCCTTCGCCAGCGACACACCGTCGAACAGGACGGTCGCGTCGGTCGGGAAGTTGGCGTTGGTCAGGGTCGAGCCGCCTTGGTCGCCCGCGAACAGAGCGCCACCGCGAGCCGACTGCACGATCCGGCGGATGACGTTCTTGTCGTAGAAGCGAGCCAGGGCCGCGCCCAGCTCCTCGGCGTACGGGGCACGCACGTCGTAGTGCAGCATCACCTCGTCGATGTCCGCGACGAAGACGCTGGAGACCAGCTTCTCGTCGGGCGTCACGACGATCTCGGTGTGCGGGATCTTGTTGCCCAGGATCTCCTGGCCGGGCGTGTGGTAGCCCACGGTCGTCCGCCAGATGGCCGGGAACTTGAACAGCTTGCCCTTCTCCAGGGTCTTCACTTGGTGCTTGTCCCGCATGATCGTGGCGGTCTGGAAGGCCGTCAGGACTTCACCGCCGAACAGGTCAAGCATCAGCGCACGTTCGTCGCCCGCCAGTTGGTTCTGGCCGGGACGCGACACAACGGCGTCGGTCATGTCGAGTTAGTCTCTCGTGTGGGGTTGATGGGAGGACTGGTCCCGTCAGCCCGCGAGCCCCCTCCGCGCGGGGTTGTCGGCCGCAACCGGCCCCCGCTTCGGGTCTGCGTGCTTGGAGGGATGGGGGGCCGGGCTTCCACCGGCCGCGCCCGCTGCAGTCGGGCTCTGGCGATCCGCTCGCCGGGCGGCCACCACGCACTGAGGCGGGTGGTCTTCAATGCGACCCTCAGGTCGCGCCGACAGCACGCTGCCGGGGGGTAGGGTTAGCCGCGCTTGTGCCACTCGGCGGTGGACCGGATGGTCCCCGCGCGGATGGACCGCTGCAGCTTCTCGGCCACCGACTTACGGAAGGCCGGGTCCGCCTTGTACTGCGGCGACTGCATGGCCACGGTCACCTCGTGCTGGCTGTTGAACACGTCGCCAGCAGCGCCGTTGGCGGGCTGCGCCTCGACCATGCGACCCTCGGACGGGTTCGCCGCGCCGTACTTGGCCATCAGCCACTCGACGGCCTGCTTGGCGGTCGCCGGGTTGGTGGCCTGGGCGTTGTAGTAGTCCAGCTCCTGATCGCTCAGGGCCGACACCGCCCACTTGCGGGCAGCCTCGAAGTTGTCCTTGCCGCCGGCGACCTGATGGGCCGTCAGCTCGATGGACGCCTCGATGGCCTTCAGGCCAGCGAAGTAGGTGTCGATGACCTCGCGCGGAAGCCCGGCGTCGAGCAGCGGCTTCACGAGATCGTCGGTCAGCTCCTGGCCGCCCTCGTAGGCGGTCTTCAGGGCATCCACAGCGGTAGCGAGGGGGGAAGTTTCGGGGGCCGCCCCTTGCTTCGGGCGCTCGATCTTCGCGCCGGGCTTGGCCTCATCGGCCTTCTGGTCGCCCTCCTTGGGGGCGTCTTGGGCGGCAGGGGCAGCCTCAGCGGGCTTGCCCGAGGACAGGCGCTTCTCCAGCTCCGTGTAGGAGGCGAGCAGCTTGGCGCTGTCCAGCGAGCCGTCAGCGGCTCGGAACTTCTCAGGGACTTCGGGGGCGGCGGCTTGCTGCGCCACCTGGGCGGGCACCGGATCGGTGTGCTGCGCGCCCGTCATCTTGGCCACGTACTCGGCCGAGGGGGCCACCCCTTCGGGCAGCACCGTAGCGGTCTCACCCGCCATTACTCAGCAGCTTCCTCTTTCGGTTGGATCGAGGCGGAAGCGTCCGCGAACGCCACGTTCGTGGCCACGCCGACGCGCGTCAGGATCGTGAAGCCCGCCGGGCCAGCAGCCTTGGTCGTCTCGACCTGGCTGGCCGGGGTAGCGGAAGCCTTGGTGTTGTCGGTGACGGAGATCGCCGACTTGTTGGGTGCCTTCGTCATTCTGGTTCCTGCTGTTGAGCCGCGAGGGCGGCCTCAGCGCCAACCTTCGCGATGGTGGGAGCAGCGGTGACCCCGACCTCGGTCAGGGCTTGGGCCTGCTGTTCCGACGCCAGCTGCTCGTCGGACTTGAGGAGGTCGTCCAGGCCCTCCACGCCGTGCCCTTCGCCCAGCCGCTTGAGCAGCTCGGAGCCGTTCACCAGCCCGCCGAAGTTGGGGAGGATCGCTTGAGCGTCCTGCGCCCAGGCGCGGATGCGGTTGACGGAGTGGGCACGCCCGAGGGCGTCGAAGCCGGTGACGATGACCGGCTGGATGGCCTTGGGGAGACGCGGGATGCGCCCGGTCTTGGCCCCCAGGTAGAGGTAGCGGCGGACCAGCGGCAGCTGCAGCTCGTCCGACAGGACCGTGTAGGTGCCGCCGAGAGCGTTCTCCAGCTCCTGGGCGACGATGCGGACTTCCTCGGCGGTGACCCGCTCGGCGTCCCGCATGACCCCCGCGCGTAGCAGGAAGGCAGCGGCGACGCGCTGCTCCAGTCGCTCGGCCAGCTGGTTCATCACGGACCAGTCCTGGCTCTTGTCGAGCTGCAGGGTCTTGATGCGGTCGATGTAGCCGGTGAGGAAGTCGCCGGTCTCGGCGTCGGCCAGCTCCTCCACGTCGATCCCCGCGTTGGGGTCCACGATGTGCAGGATGCGGGCGGCCGCCATGGCGAACTGGACCATCGCCTTCGAGAGGTCTTCGAGGGACATCAGGTCCCCGATGTTCTCGGTGACGTGGCCTCGGCCGTAGTCGCTTCCGGGGACCACCAGCCAGCGCAGGGGGATCCACGCTGAGGCGTCCTCGGGACTGCCCCCTTGGGAGCCGGGGACGATCTTCCCCTTGATCTCCTGGTGCTGCTGCACCTGGCCCTTCACGCGGCGGACGTAGGTGTACACGTCCACCATCTGCTCGACCCCGCCTTGCGGGGTCTCCAGGGCGAGTGCGGCGCGCACGTCCTCAGGGAGCGTCGAGGGGTAGACCTTCTCGACCACGATGATCTCGGTCCAGCGGCCTGCGCTGTCCCGCTTCACCACGTACTGGTCGAGCCGGTAGAAGCGGACCTTGTCCTGGCCGAGGTAGAGCAGGCAGTTGCCCGCCACGATGAGGTGCCGCAGCACCTCCATCAGGATCGGCCGGAGGGACGCCCCGGTCATCAGCGAGAACGTGGTCCGCGCCAGGACGGCCAGCTTGGAGTTGGCCTCGCCCAGCTGGGTGCCCAGCTGCTGCGCGGTGTCCTCGTCGATGTTGAGGCGGAAGAACGGGAGGTTCGGGGGGAACAGGGCGAGCAGCAGCGTGGCCGAGAGGCTCGACACGCAGCGAGCCCCGAGGCTCTGGTAGGGCTGCTCGTGGATGGTGTGTTCGTTCTGACCCTCGACAGGGATCAGGCCAGGGATCGTGAGCCGCGCGGCGTCACGCGCACGCTGCAGGACAGGGTCCCGAGCGGCGGACAGCGCGCCGTAGCGCGCCGCAGCAGTGGCCATCAGCGGGTGATCTGGATGCCTGACGCGGCGCGCTTCTGGTCGCGCTTGCGGATGAGGAGGTAGTTCAGCCCGACCTTGGCTTTGCCGCCGGTCAGGGCGTTGGCGGTTTGGGTGTCGCCCTCAGCGAGGGCTTGCTCGCGCCGCTTGGCGGCAGCGTCGGCCGTCACCTTGCCTAGGATCGCGCTACACATTGCGGTCGATCCTCAGGGCGCGGAGGCCGGTGCTGCGGGCGCGCATGATGGGGTCGATCCCGTCGAGGTACGGGTTGCGGAGGATCGGAAGCGGCCTGTCAGTCGGCTTCTCCACCACGACAGGCTTAGGTTTCTTGACGACGCACATCCGGGGCTCGGTTGAAGGAGGCGGTGAAGAAGTCCCGCATCTCCAGGGCGAGCGCCCGTCGGCCGCTGTCGAACATGATCTGCTCGATGCTGCGGTCGGGGCCGTGCCGAGGTTCGGGCGCGCGGCGCTCCAGCTCGGCGATGAACTCATCGGGCGTGCGGGGGAACAGTCGAGCCATGGGTGTCCTTGGGTCCTAGCAAGAAGACCCCCTGCGATTGCTCACAGGGGGTCCTGAGTGGGAGAGAGGAGAGAACCAGGGAACGCACCCGCTTGGGGCTCCTAGGCTGCGGGATAATTGCCTAGGCCTTCGCGGGCGGGTTCCAGAGGATCGGCCGCCGGTCCCACTCCCCATGTCGGAGGATGCGGGCGCAGCGGGCCTGGGCCAGGGCGTCACGCTCGGTGAGCCCCGCCTTGCGGTAGAGGGACAGGATGGCGTCCCAGCGGGTGTCGAACTGGGCGGGCTTCCACTTCACCTCGACGGTCCCCTTGCGGGGGCCTCGGGTGATCTCCCGCTCGTGGGCCTCGACGCCGACCAGCTGGTCGAGCGCCAGGTCGGCGGCCACAGGGCCAGCGCCTGGGCAGCCGGGGTAGCCGTCAGTCGGGTCCCCGCAGATGGTCTGCCACAGGTGGAACCTGTCGGCTTCCTCTGGGGTGATCTGGCGGACCTGGGCGTTCTCGAGGTTTGGTCGGTAGAGCAGTCCGGGGACGGTCTGCATGTCCTTGTCGGCCGAGACCATGATGCGGTCCTCGCCCTGGACAGGCTCGGTCGCCAAGATCCCCATCACGTCGTCGGCCTCCAGGCGGGGGCGCGACTGCGCGGGGTACTTCTCAGCCAGCCAGGCCTTCAGGTCGTAGAGGTGGACCGGGCGCTCGACGCCCTTGCGGTTGGACTTGTACTCGGGCCAGACCTCGCGCCGAAAGTTGGCGAAGTCGTCCGACAGACAGACGACCAGCTCGTCCCCATCGAGGGCGGACATGAAGCCGTCGATCACGTCCCGAGCCTGCCGCTTGGCGGCTCGGAAGTCCGCGACCGTGGACACCACGTCCTCGTCCCACTGCCAGGTCTGCTGGTTCGCTGCCGTCGCCATGTAGGCGATGATGTCTGCGTCGATCAGGAGACGGCGCATCGGGGGAAGCAGTCCTCCATGACTTCACGGATGACCTCCCCGACACGCTCGGGGCGCGTCTCGGCGGGGAGGAAGAAGTGCCGCCGCTGGTGGTTTGCCCGGTTGATGACGTCGAACCGATGCATCGGGCCGTCGAACATCCAGTGGCGGTCCACGCGGCGGACCTCGACGCGCCAGCCGTCCGTCTCAGCGACGGCCGGGAGGCTCACCGCTGGGGAGCCGTGGTCGTGGCCGGGATGTCGCTCGGGCAGACGATCACCGGCACGCCGTCCGTCAGCTGCGCGCGGAGCGCGGCGCGGGCCAGCGGGTGCAGCGAGCAGTACCGCTCGACGGTGTAGTTGAGGGCGGTGTCGGTGCGCTCGAAGTCGAGCGGACGCGAGGCGCAGGCCGACAGGCCCAGCGCCAGGGCGCAGGCGATCAGCTTCTTCATGGTCTCCAGGGGTTACTCGGGGTCGGGTTCGTCTTTGCGCTTGGCCGCGATGCCAGCGCCGCCGCCGAACAGGATGGCGGCCACCCCGCCGCCGAAGGCGAGCGGGTCGAACGATGCGCGGTGGGCGACTACGTCCCAGCCCGCCAGGAAGATCAGGGCGGCACCGGACAGGATCATGCCCACCCGCACCACGTCGTAGCTCTCGCCGTCGCGCGTGGTGGTGACGTGCTTGAGGATGGTCAGCAGGACGTTCATGCGGGGTCCTTGAGGACGCGCGCACGCCGACCCTGACGAGGCTTCAGGCTGTGGAGCCCGATCTCGTAGAAGTCGGCGATGGCGCGCAGCTCGTCGATGGAGGCGTCGTTCTTGATCCGGTTGGCCCGGCGCGAGACGACGACGATGTTGCCGGGCACGTAGCCCAGCTCGGGGACGATCCGGTCCAGCGAAGGGGACTGATCGCACCCTCCCTTCCGCCCCAGGCGGCGAGCCAGGGGGATGCCCAGGACCGGGCAGTGAGAGGGGACGACGATGTCCTCGACGGTGATGGTGCAGGGAACCCCGGCCCGCTTGGCGCGGGACCGGGCGTTCGACAGCATCATCCGCCGAGGGTCGTCAGTGGGAGTCGGCCCACGAGTGGCCGATCTGGTACGCTCCCGCGAGCGGGCACTTGAGCCCGAAGGCTTCACCCGCACGCGCGATGGACCACGCCGCGATCTGACCGGCGGTGTCAGCGTGCTGCTCTTGGACTTCCTTCTGGAACTCGTCGTGGACGTTGGCCACGAACGCGAACTCCCGGCCGTGCTGCCAGCCGCGCTCAAGGAACGCGCGGTAGCAGAGGACCAGGGCCTTCTTCATCACGATGGCGCCGCCACCCTGGAGCAGGGTGTTCAGCGCCGAGTGCTGCGAGCGGACGTGTAGGAGGCGACCGTCGAGGCCCTTGAGGTAGCCCCGCTTGGCCTTCTCCTTCACGAGCGCCTGGAGCTTCCCGAGGGCGGGCAGGCCTTCCTCGATCCGCCTGCGGGCCTTCATGCCCAGGCGGGCGATGGCCTTGTCGCGGGCGTCACCGGCCGGGTAGCGGGCGTAGAACGCCGCCTTCCGGTCAGCGTCCATGTCGTCCAGCACGATCGTGCCGAGCTTGTAGTTCCCGGCCCCGTACAGGTAGGCGTAGATGAAGGTCTTGGCGTTGTCCCGGCTGTTCAGGCCGACGACCCGGCGGTTCACCGAGTGAACGTCGGTGCCGTCCTCCTTCTTGCCGTTGACGACCGCGTTCGCGTACTCGCCGCCGTCGAACCGGGCCATGTAGTGGCCCAGCATCCGCAGCTCCAAACCCTCGGCGTCGCAGCCGACGAGCAGGAAACCGGGCGGGACGATGAAGCAGCTGCGGCACTCGAAGCCCCAGCCGCCCGCGTAGCTCACGAGGATGGAGCCATCCTCCGCCAGCTTCACCTTCGGCACCTGGGCGACGTTCGGGTTGGCGTGGGTCATGCGACCCGTCACCGCCCCGTTCGTGTTGACGGAGCCGTGGATGCGCCCGTCGTCGCGGACCTTCTTGAGCCAGGCCTGCTCACCAGTGGCGACCTGGCCGAGCCGCTTCTCGATGGTGAGGTACTCGACGAGGAGCTGCGCCTCGGGCGCGTCGATCCCGGCCAGGGTGGTTTCGTCCACCTTCGGCTTGCCGGTGTCCGTGAACTCCACGGGCCGCCAGCCGAACAGCTTAATCATCCGGTCGGCGATGTGGTCGCGGGACGCCGGGTTGAAGACGACCTGGGTGACCTTCGTCAGCGCGCAGCCAGCGACGTAGCCCTGCTTGCTGTTGTCGCGCTTGGGGACCAGCACCTTGTGCTGACCCTTCTCGCGCTCGGGGACCCACCAGGGCCGGAAGGTCTGCCGCAGGAGGTCTTCCAGCTCGGCCTTCCGCACCTGCAGCTCGATCATCAGCTGCTCGGCGCGGTCGCGGTCAAAGAGGAAGCCGTGTTCCTCTTGCAGGAAGATGATCTGGGCGACCTCGTTCTCTAGGTCGAGGCACTCCTGCGAGTAGTTCTTGGCGTCGATCCGGTCGAACAGCGCCGCCGTGACCACGGGGTCTTGGTCGGCGTACTCGTCCATCGCCGGGGTGAAGGCGTCCCACGGCCCCTTGAACTCGCCCTTCAGGACGCCGAGGCGCGCCCCCCAAGCCTCCAGCTTGTGGGTGCCCTTGAGGCCCGACTTCACGAACCACTCAGGCCGCTTGCCCTTCCGCAGGGCGCGCTCGTCGATGTCCCAGATGTTGGTCCAGATGACCCGCGCCTCGACCATGGAGTCGCGGACCTTCTGGTCGGGCCGTGGGTTGAACCCGTACAGCTCCCGCAGGACCGGGTTGTCGAACCGGATGATGTTGTGACCGCCGATGCACTCGGCTTCCTCCAGCATCCGCACCCCATCCTCGATGGGGCCGTGCCGGTGGCAGGGGGAGCCGTCGTCGTAGTGGCCCCGGTTGAACCGGAAGCGTTCGCCCGTCGCCCGGTTCAGGATGTTCAGGCAGTGGACGCGCGTCAGCTCGCCCCGGAGACCATCGGTCTCCAGGTCGTAGACAAGCATATGGTCTCCTGGGGAAACGAAAGGGCGGGCTCGATGGCCCGCCCCTTGGTCAGCTGATGGGTTTGGTGAGGGACCGGATCAGGTCTCCGGTCGGGGCCTTCGGCGGCCGGTCGTCGTGCAGGGTGCTGCACGTCTGCGCGTCCATCAGGATGCACACGCAGGCTGCGACGTGAGCCAGGTGCGACACGCCGCTCTCGGGGTCCGTGTCCTCGCCGTCCACCCACTGCAGCAGGTGCCGCATGGCGGCGTTGACGTAGGTCGAGGACGACACCGGATCGACCCGCCAGTTGGCCGGGCCGTACTTCTGCGCGCCGAGCCGGAAGCTCTCCGCGATCTGCACCAGGGCGGTGCCGGGGACGAGGCCGATGGGCGGCTTCGCCATCCCGTAGCGGGTCTTCGGGTTGGTGTCGGGCGCGCCGTCAGCGGGCGGCAGGAGCTTCAGCCGGGTCGTTGAGGGGACCGGCGTGCCGTCCGCCTCCAGGGCGGTGTGCAGGTCGGGGAACAGGGACAGCTGCACCTCGCTCATTGGGTCACCCCCAGGTGCCCGAGGATCAGCTGGCCAGCGCGCTCGTCGCCCTTCACGCGGACGATCCGGCGGCAGAACTCCGAGGCCACCGCCATCAGCCGGTCGTCCAGCTTGCGGGCCTCGGCCTCCGTCTCGTTGCGTCCGTAGGTCTGGTACGGCTTCACGCGCTCCACCCAGTAGTTGAGGTTGTCGAAGTGGCTCCAGGCTTCCTTGACCACGCCGATGAAGGCTGAGGTCCGCCACGCCGGGCGGGCGTAGGCGATGCCGATGGGGAGCGGGCTGTCGGTGATGGCGTAGTCCACCTGGCCCACCAGGGCGTCGAGGCGGCGGTGCTGCTCGGCCAGGATCAGGAGCTGGTTGCCGAGGCGCATGAAGTCGGCCTCGTAGGTCAGCTCCTTGGCGAACTCGCGGACCAGCTCGACGCGCAGGCCCTTGGCCTTCATGGCGGCGAACAGGGCGGCGGCGGTCGTGGACTTACCAGCGCCCGGCCCCGCCCAGAGGTTGATGACCTTCAGGCGGGGCGACTTGGGGTTAGATGTCGGTGTGGGTCTCATCCTCGAAAGCGGGGCTGTCCTCGTCCTCGCTCGGGATCGGCACCTCGACCATGCGGCCGGTCTCCGGGTCGAACCGGAGCGCCAGCAGCGGGCCGACTGCCTCGCCGAACTCGCGGTCCTTGAGGCCGCGGACGAGGGTGGGTTCGTCTGGGTTCTGCTTGTTGCGCTCCAGGCCGATCATGGCGTGGCTCCACCGGGCGAGAGCGCGGGACCCGGTGAAGTGCTTCTCCAGCACCCGGCCACCTTCCTCGTGGGCGGTGCCCTGCGGGGTGGTGAGGTGGGAGATGTAGTAGAGCGTGAAGTCGTGGGTCTCCACGAGACCGGACAGGTCCGCCATGATGGCGTCCAGCGCCCGGCGTTCGTCCTCCTCGTTCGCCACCAGTGCGGTGAGCGGGTCGAGGAACACGTCGCGGATGCCCAGGCCTTGCACGAGGTAGCGGATGTGCGCGGCGATGGAGCCGTAGTCCTTCGCCCCGAACGTGTCGGCCGGGAAGAACAGGCCGTCGAAGCTGTCGATGGCAGCCTCGACCTCGGCCGGATCGTAGGGCACGTCGGGCTTGTTCAGCCGCTTCCCGATGGCCATCCCCGCCAGCGACCGGAGGGTCTTGGCCGGGTTCTCCTCGAAGAAGATCGTGCCGACCGGACGGGGTGCCGGGATCTGGATCGGCTGGCCCAGGTGATCGACGAGACCGCTGTGGTCCTCCATCAGATCAGGCCGCATCGCGGCGAGCATGATCTGCTTGAAGGTCGTGGTCTTGCCCGAGCCGACGCCCGCGCCGAAGCCGTAGATGTACCGGCGCTGGATGCCGTAGGTCCGCTGCGTCATGGTCCGCCAGGGCCACGGCAGGCCCCACCGGGCGGGCTCCAGGGCCTTGGCCTTGAGGTCCGCCACGGAGCGGATGCCGTCAGGTCGGTAGGCCTTGGCGTCCCAGATGGCGCGGGCCAGCTCCTTGGAGCGGTTGGCCTTGACCATCTCGTTGGCGTCCTTGAGCGGGAGCTGGGCGACCTTCAGCTTGCCGGGCGGCAGCAGGATCGCGCACTCCTCGACGGCCTTGCGGCCGGGCTCGTCCATGTCGAAGCAGAGGACGACGGTCTCGAAGCGAGCGAGCCAGCCGGTGTGCTTGGCCAGGTCCCGCTTCGCGCCGCCCGCGCCGTTCGGCACGGACACCACGGGCCAGGTCCCGCCGAGCGCCTGGAAGGCCGACAGCGCGTCGATCTCCCCCTCGGTGACGACCAGCATCTTGCCGCCGTCGCGCCAGAGGTGCTGCCCGAACAGGCCCGCCTGCTTGGGCGAGCCGACCCAGGTGAAGGACTTCTCGCCGTCGCGCTTGAAGCGGACCTTCTGGGCGACCGGCCGCCCGCTCTCGTCGCAGTAGTTGGCGAGGTGGGCCTTGCCGCCCTTGTACTCGCCGACCCGGTAGTTGAACTTCTCGCAGGTTTCGCGCGTGAGGTTGCGCTGGGGGATCGCGGTGATCTCCCCACTCAGCAGGTCCATGCGTTTCTGGTTCTGGTTGGGGCGCGGGGGCGGATCGTCGTCGCCCCTGTCGCCGCGTTCGTAGTGTCCGCAGCCCGGCGTGAAGCAGTAGGCGTGGCCGTCCGAGTAGCGGGCGAGGTTGTCCCTCGACCCGCACTCAGGGCACGGCTCCTTGCGGACGAGGTGCGTCTCGTCCGTGTCGTGCATCAGAAGGCTGCGGCGGCTCCGGCCAGGGCTCGGCCCAGGCTGCGCTCGAAGCGCGGGATCAGGTCCTTCATGACCCGCCGGGCAAACACCTCAGGGGCGTCGCGCAGCTCGGCCATCGTCTGGCTGGTCACCGCCCACTGGATCGTGGAGGCCTTCGGGCGGATCGACAGGCGGTAGACCACGAGGTCCCGGTCCAGCATCCGCTCGGAGTTGAACTCCAGCTCCAGCGCCTGATCGAGCGGCAGGCCGTACTTCAGGGAGTTGGCGCGGGCCGTCAGCACGGCGTCGGCCAGCACCTGAAGGCGGGCGTTCTGGCGTTCGAGGTCTTCGGCATCAGCGCGAGCCCGCATCTCGGCACGCTCGGCGTCCTCCAGCTGCTCGATCAGTCGCTCGTTGGCGGCGACCTGGGCATGCAGGCTGGCAGCCGGGACGTAGCCCAGGCGGTCGGCCAGCCAGCCGACGAGGCGGTCGAAGGGCGACCTCATCGCTTCGCCCTCCGGGTCACCGTCCAGGCCGGGACCTTGCGGTAGCCCAGGCGGGGGTTGCTGATGGCCGCGCCAGCCATGTCGAGCGGCGAGCCGACCTCGCAGAGAACCTCGCCGTTGACGGCGTGGGCACGGAAGGCGCGCTCGAAGGCGAGGCGCATGGTCGTGGGTAGGCGCAGCAGGGCGCGCCCTTGGTTGTCACGCAGCATGTCGGGGGTCTCCTCAGGCAGCCTGGGCCTGATCGGCGGGGACGAGGCGGTACTCGGCGAAGGGGTTGCCCCTCACGTCCACGCGCGGGACGGTGATGATGGTCTTCCCCTCGGGGACGAGGTGCTTCTGCTTGTTGCGGAGCGCGAAGATCGCGCCCGGCAGCCAGAAGTAGCCGTAGGCCTGGTGGGCGGTGGCGGCGGTGATCCGGCCCAGCACCTTCAGGTGTTCGATGACGAGCCGAGGCTTCGACCACTTCGGGTCGTATTTCATCTGGGTCTCTCCACTCTCTGGGATTATGCAGGGATCAGGGACGGAGCTTCAGCTCGCCGGTCGCGAACCAGTGGCCCGCCTCGAAGGTCGGGCAGTCCTTGACCCATTCGCCGGGGGCGACCTTGCCGTCGCCGTTCCGGTCGGGACTGAGGTCCCGGTGGCCGCAGACCTTGGCGGTCGGGTACTTGGCGGTCAGCTCGTTCAGCAGCTTCCGCAGGCTGGCGAACTGCTCGTCCGTGAAGTTGCACTCGGCGGTCATGTTGGGCTTCACGCCGCCCACCATGCAGATGCCGATGCTGTGGCTGTTGTGGCCCTGGACGTGAGCGCCGGGCTCGGTCTCGGGTCGGCCCTTCTCGATCACGCCGTTGCGGCGGATCACGTAGTGGTAGCCGATGTCTCGCCAGCCCTGGCGGCGGTGCATCGTCCTGATCTCCGCAGCGCCGATGTCCCGGTTCGCCGGGGTCGCGCTGCAGTGGACGACAAGGTACTTGATGGTCTTCATCGGGATGATCTTCACGGAGCCTCGTGGGTGATCGTCACCGCGATCCCCGGCACCTCGTCTGCATTAGCCCAGGCTTTTTCCACGGTGAGGCAGACGACTTGCTTGTCGTCCATCCACCAGCGTTCGCTCTGGGTGATCGCGTCGAGGACAGCCTTGGCGTAGTTGTCCACGTCGGGTGCAGGGTGGGTGAGCTTGGTGGTCTTCGGCCGGGCGACCAGCACCTGGAGGGTGACGGTGCAGGGTCCCAGCAGGGGAGCCGAGGGGATGTCGTTGACCCCTCGCACGCACTCCACCGCGCGATCCTTCCAGACCTCGTACTCCTTCGGCATGTAGGCCGAGGCGAACTTGCCCCGCACCACGAAGCGCGGGCGCGGGGCAGGCATCGGATCGAGCGGGATGAAGAACGTGTGGGTGGTGGCCTTAGAGGTCGTCATCCTCGTCGGCCGCCGAACCGCCAGCGGCGTCGTCGTCGCTGGTGTTGGCGTCGAACTCGGCGTCGTCGATCTCGTCGCCGTCCTCAGCCTGGAAGCCGTAGGACTCGAAGGACCGGCTGCCGCCGCTCACGAGGCTGATGATCTGGACAGCCTTCAGCCGCAGCGTGACGCCGACCTCCTTGGAGGACTCGATGACGTACGGCTTGAGCGCCACGCCCAGCTTCAGGACCGAGCCGCCGCCGATGCGGGGCGGGTTCTTCAGCTGCTTGCCCGAGGCCGAGAAGTAGTTCGGCTTCTGGGTCCACTTCGTGCCGTCTTCGCGGGTGCCCGAGGCGGACATCTTCGCCTTGATGTAGACGCGGCCGGTCTCATCGCCGGTCTCCTTGTCCAGCTCGGGCTTCAGGATGTCGGCCTTCTTCAGCTGCTTGGCCGCAGCGCCCTTACCTTCGCCCTTCAGCTCGGCGACCTTGGCGTCGAAGAAGGTGTCGCGCTCCTGCTCGATGCGCTTGACCATGGCCTGGACGGCCGGGTCGTCGGCGCTCTCGAAGGTGAGCTTCACCTCGTAGACGCCCTCCTTGTTGTACTTGGTGTCGGGCTCGTTGAGCTTCGGGTAGACCGCGATCCCCTTCGCGGTGACGATCTCGGGCAGCTTCTTGTTCTTGCTCATGCGGTTGTCTGGGTTAATGCAGGTTTCGGTCAGCGGTTGTTGAGGATCAGCTCGATGTCACCCTCCAGGCGGTCGAGGTCGTAGCCCTCGGCGGCGAGGGCCATCTCGATGTCGGTGGGGACGAGCCCGTTGTTCTGCTCGAAGGCCTCGACGGCTCGGGCGAGCAGCGCCCTGATGGCGGGGGTCGAGATCGCCATTACCCGACGATCTCCTTCACCAGTCCGCCGATGGTGGCGCGGATGCTGTGGGCCGGGCGGACGCCGACGAAGCGGACGACGGCGCCGACGCCGTCAGCCAGGAGGCGAGTGCCGAGCGTCAGCAGCTCGGCAGCCAGGTTCACCACGAACAGCGGGGCGATGGCCACGATGGCGGTCGAGTAGACCGCGAGGCGGCCGGTGGCGATGAGCCGCTGCGCGGCCCGGAAGTCGTAGTCGAAGACCGTCTTGGCGTAGACCACGGGGCGGCGCAGGAAGCGGTCGCTCTCTGCAGTGCGCGGCGTCTCGCCGTAGATGAACGTGGTCGTGATGGTCCGCTGGTAGCCGTACTCGTCGATGCGGACGGCGGGCACGATGATCTTCATGCGGGTGGTTCTCTGGGCTAATGCAGGTTTCGGTTAGCGCCGCAGCAGCTCACCGCGCACGTAGTCGCGGAGCGCCTGGACGTGGATGGTGAAGGGGCCTTCGGCCGAGGCGACCATGCGCTTGGCGCGCTCGATCTCCTCGTGCGGGTCCAGGCCCAGCGCCTGGGTGGCCACGACGGCGGCCAGCATCAGGGCTCGGTACTGGGCGGCAGGCTCGATGTCCTGCATGCGGTGGGCCAGCCGGAAGGCGGGCTCGCGCAGCTCAGCCACGGTCGAGGCGTGGCGGATGCGGTCTTGCAGGGTGTGAAGCTGCATCGGGTGCGGGCCTCCGAGGGTGCGGGGTTATTGGCGGGTGTCGGTCTCGGGCTCGCTCATCTCGTCGAGCAGCGCCGCCTGGACCATCACGGTCACGAACAGGCTCTTGGCGAAGACCGGGTTGAAGGCGAACGCCAGCTGCTCCGGGGTGCCAGCCACCTTCACTTCGAGGCGGCCATCTTCGGTCGGGCGCAGGGCGACTTGCGGCATCAGGTTCATGGTTCTCTCCAGGTTCAGGGGTGATCGGGACGCACGTCCCCGAGGGTGCGGGATAATCGACACCCTCTGGGGTAATGCAGGTTTTAGGCGGCGAGCTTGCGGCCCGCAGCCCAGGCACGGGCGGCCGACACCGGGTACGTGTTCACGTCGCCGTAGTCGGTCTCCTCGGTTCCCATGGGGATGCCGTTGTTCATGCAGTAGGTGGTCAGCTTCCTGCCCAACTCAGGGGCGCCGATGCCGGTCACAACCTTGGAGCGGATCAGCTGGCGGGCCGTGAGCATCCGCTGGTCGTCACGCTGCTGCTGCATCTGACGGCGGAACTCATCCAGCGCCACCACCACCCGGTCGGCCAGCTCGCGCTGGGCGGCGGCGAGCTGCTGGATGGCGACGGCGAGGTCGGCCGGGAGGGGCATCTCGGTGCGCCCGTGGTCGGCCAGCTGGTAGCCGCCGGTCTTACGGATGGATGGGAGGACTTCGCGCGTGACCCAGTCTTGGAAGACCAGCGCCTCCTTCTTGTCCGACCTCATCACCAGCTTGTAGAGGCCGCTCTCGGACAGGATGCGGAGCCGCCCGGCGGTGCCGGTGAACAGGAGTGAGGAGCTAACTCCGTCAGACAGAGTTTGCTCGCGCCGCACGGTGCGGACCTCGTCGTCCTTGAACACGCCCCCCGATCTTGGTGGTGTGGTCAGCGTTGAGGCCGAGCGCGCGGCACACGTCAGCCGCCACGAACCACGGCTCCCCGTGAATCAGCGCCGTGCGGATGGGCTGGCCAGTGGGAGCGGTGAAGGTCAGGACGTTCTGGTTCATTCGAGCCTCTGGGGTAATGCAGGTTTCGCTTAGCGGCAGATCGGCAGGCCGTTGGCGTCCAGGCGCGGGGTCATGCCGCCCGCTTCGAGGTTGCCGTCAGCGAACAGGAGGTACTGGCAGCCGGTCTGCGGGTCCCGCCAAGTCTCCACGTCGTCCACGTCGGAGTAGCTCTCGACGGCGGGTGGGGTCCCAGCCTGGGCGGCGGGCACCGGGCCGCAGCCAGCGAGGATGATCGGCAGGAGGATCAGGACGATGAACATGGGGAGGAACGGGTTCTGCATGGGTCTCCTTTCTCTGGGCTAATGCAGGTATCAGGCAAACATGTACTCGGCGAACTCCAGCTGCCCCAGGTCCAGGGGACCGAGGCGCGGGAGCGGCGGTAGCTTCACGACCAGCTCGTCCGGCAGCTGGGCGACCAGCTCGTCACGGAAGCGGGCCAGGACGTTCGGCGTGTACTGCTCGATGAAGGTGCGCCGCAGCTCCCTGGACAGGAGCCCGGCGTTGGCGGCGTGGGTGCCGAAGGAGTCGTGGATCAGGGCCATGTGGGTCACCCCCAGGTCGGCCATCCGGTTGACGACCGCCATCAGGTGGGCGGCGTCGAGCGAGTGGACGAAGTTGGGCGCGATGCCGTTGGCCTGACCCCGCTTGTCGATCTCCTCGGTGTCGATGGACAGGGTCACGGTGAGCCGCTTCCCCTTGCAGTAGACATCGACCCGCTTGGCGTTGACCGAGCGGTACGCCTGGAGAACCGGGAAGCCCATGGGCGTGGTCCACCAGATCGGCAGGCCGTACTCAGCGGCGACCTTGGCGGCCGTCCGCAGCCACTCCATGGCGGCCGAGGCGGCGTTCACGGTCTCGCTGATGACCTGCCACAGGACGTGCGACAGCCAGATCGCAGCCCGGTAGTTGTCCGCCCCTTCGAGGTGGGGCGGCTTACCAGCCTCCGCGTTCTCCATGTCGAGTTCGCGGAGGGTCTGCACGATCATGCCCTGCATCCCGAACCGGGTGGCCGAGTAGCAGAACGTCATGCACGGACGCTTGGCGATCTTCCGGGTGACCTTGCCGCCCACCCACGGGTTCGGGAAGGACACCTTCTCGCCGCCCACCTCGATCTCGATGATCGGCGTGGCGTCGGCGATCTCCTGGGCGCGCTTGGCGACCCGAGCGTAGATGTCCTGGGGCGCGCCGCACGGCAGCAGGTTCACCGCCTCGGCACCGATGGGGTCCCGAAGCATGGCGCTGAAGTGCTGCAGCCCCGAGTTCGACCCGTCCAGGGCGACCGGGATGTGGCTGACGTAGTCCACCCCCTCGCGCACGTAGCCGTCCCACTCGAAGCAGGCGGCCAGGGCGCAGTACGGGCTGTCGGCCGTGGCCCAGAACCGCTCCCCGTCGAGCGGGTTGCGGGCGCTGTCGAGGATCAGGTCCATGTGCTGCTCGACCCAGGCCAGCCGGTCGGCGAAGGACACCTTGTCCACGCCGAACAGGTTAGCCAGGTGGATGGCCAGCCACATCGGACCTTCCTCCCCGAGGGGCACGCCCTCGGAGAACTCCAGCAGGGCCTTGGCGCTGTCCTCCCCCTGCGGGTGGGGGCCGCCGGTCGGGATCGGGTAGATGCGACCCCGGAAGTCCAGCTCGTGCGGGAAGTAGATGGCTTCCTCGTCGGCGAACTTGGCGGCGATCCACAGGCGCTGGCTCATGGCCAGCCGCCGGGACAGCGTCTGGGCGTTCTTCTGGTGGACCGCTGCGGCCTCGGCCTTCCACTCCTTGGCGGCGGTCTCGTTGGTCTCGAAGTCCACCGGCTTGGGCGGGAGGGGCAGATCGTCCCGGCGAGGCAGCCCGCCGAGCGAGCCGCCGCCGTCCCAGACCTGGGTCATCACGTCGAGGACCCGGCGGTTGATCCGCCACGCCGTGTTCTGGACGTTGTTCACGGCCCGGTAGACGGGCTCCATGTCAACGTGACGCAGCTCCTCGTGGTAGCGCCAGTTCCACTGCTTCGCGAGGCGCAGGCCCGGCCGTTTGGTCAGGTAGCCGCCCCAGAAGGGCGACCGCCAGCGGCGGGGGCGGACCACCATGGGGAGGTGGACCGGCTCCAGCACCTCGCAGCGGGCGTGCTGGCGCTCCAGCCAGACCCGTGCGGTCTCAGTCGGACGCACGACGTACGCCTCGCCTCGGGCGTTCTGCTGGAGGTCCAGCACGAACAGCCCGGTGGCGTCGCAGAACAGCTCGATGGCCTTCATCCCGGCGTGCAGCCGGTCGGTCAGGGAGAAGTCGAGCTTCGCGCCCTCGTTCTCCATGATCTTGCGGACGGCCTTCCGCTTCTTGCCCGAGTAGCCGCTCCGCTGCTGGGACTTGAGGAGGCCCTTGAAGCCTTCCTTGTTGGCGTCCTTCAGGCGCAGCATCTCGGCGTGGTCGATGATGGCGTCCGCCACTTGGAAGGCGGTGGCCTGGGCCGACAGCTGCACGGCGGCCGAGGACACGACCACCCGACCGATCAGGTAGGCCACCTCCTCGGGGCGGCCGAGGCCCAGGATCTTGGCGGCAGCGGGGCGACGGCCAGCGCCGCCGTGGGCCACCCGCTGGATGAACTCGTGGAGCGCCGAGGCCACAGGCTCGATGGTCAGCTTCAGGAGCTGGCGGCCCGGCGGGAGGTCAGCCTCGTCCTCGACCCCGGCGGTGTCGGTGCGCCAGGGCAGCGGACGTTGGCGGCGGTAGCGTTCGACGCCGAGCGCCCGAGCCTCCGCTTCGAGGTCGAGCTGGCGGCCGATGCGATCACGCAGGGTGTTCAGGGGCTCTCTCCAAAACGAAAGAGCCCCCGGCGCTGGGCCGAGGGCTCTCAAGGTTTCATGGCGTGTGTCCTCAGGGGGAACCTGAGGTGGGTGGCCTTCGGCCCCCCGAGGGTGCGGGATAATTACCCGGCCTGGGACCGGCGCTGATAGCTACGCCACAGCCAGTCGTAGTAGCGGCGGTGCAGCCAGCGCCCGGCTCGGACGAAGGCGGTCAGGGTCAGGGCACCTACGACCCACCATCCGACAAGGCGGCCGACGTTCTCGGCGAACTGGTCGGGGAACACTGCTTCAACTCCTCCTGCAAAGCGATGATCCGCTCGGAGGCATCATCCACAGTGGCGAGGTGGCCATCAAGAACCACCTGGCGGTCGGCGTCCTGGGTGCCCGCTCGTTCCTCCCGCAGGAAGTCACGAAGGAAGTCGAGGTTTGCGAGTACGAGATCGTGAGGCTGGTCCATGGGCCTCCTTACCATGGGCGAGGGGCTGGCAGTGCCATCGACGGTGGCACCCCTCGTGTCACCCCCGTCAGGCACGGTTACCTCCTTGTTCTGCAAGCGTTTTGAGGGCGTGCCAAGTGTGCCAACTGAGGGGGCCTAGAGGGGTGACAAAGTTGGCACCCCTCTCGGAAACGGCCATAAGTCCTTGTCATTCCTGAAGAACGATGGCCCCGTCACCGCCATCCTGCTTCGCTCTACGAGCTTCGCAGGACTAGCACCAACCTTGCAGTCGAAGCAGGATGCCCTTCGTAGCTTCAGCGAAGAAGGGCTGCTGAATGCATTACGTGTACCTCTTGGAGAGCGTCGCCGCGCCAGAGAGGAGATACGTCGGCCTGACGACCGACTTTCGCTGCGCCTTTTTGGCTCGGGAGGGATTGAGGCAGGCAGGGTTCAGTCATCAGGGTGGTACGGGCCACCTGCTCTTTCCCAGTTCTGGTAGGTTATCTCACCGATGGCGTTGAGTTGGGTCTTTAACCGCTCAACGGTGTAAACGACGTAGGCGATCAGCCCACCTAGCCCAAAGCCCAAGGACTGAGCCCACGCCGGTGCGTCGCTCAGCGGAAACCACAGGCCAAAGACCAGGAACCCCGGAACAATCAGCCAGCGCAGGGCGGCAGATCGGAGTTTGGCCGCTCGCTTGTCGTTCTGTTCCTCACGCTTGAGCTTAGCCCGAACCTTGGCCAACTCAGCAGCTAGCCGCTCTTCTTCCTCAGTCATCGCCACCCCCACTGAACCTGAGCGGCAGGCTAACATGTTCGCTGCGCCGAGCGCTCCTGGCGCACCGAGATACAGAGGGGATGGGGTGGCGCGCGTCGCTGCGCCGCCCTCTCTCTCCTTATAGGCGGCGCAGCGACAACGGCGCAGCGGAGCGGCTACAGCCGCTCGTCTAGGAAGTCATCCAGCAGGGGAAATCGCCCAACGGCCACGGCCACGGCGCACCACCATTCCCATTGGCCGAAGGCTCGCGGCACGTAGCTCATCAACCAGGGCATCTGGAAAGCCAACGCCAGGAAGGCCGTGAAGACCGCGACGAACGCCCAGAAGTAGGCCAAGCGGGCCAAGGCGATCACGGCGAGCCTCGCAGGCGCGGGCATCAACTGCCCTTCACGAAAAGCGCGATCACCGCCACCACCAACGACAGGATGCTCGCGCCCAGCGCCCATCTCGCGAGCCCGTTCTGACGCCGCTTCAACTCAGCATCGCCAGCAATCCAGTCAGTGGTTCCGGGCTTCCAGCCAGCGATGAACTTATGCAGGTCGCTATCGCTCAGCCGCCGCAGCGTGGCTGGTGACTTGTTAGGCAACTGTTGGAGGCGGACCGTGCCGCGCTTGTCCCAAGGCGCGCGCATGTCAGGCCCGCCCACTGCTCGACGTGTGGTAGCCGAAGCTGAACAGGGCGTCCTTTGGCTCAGGCAGCGTGTCGTGGATCTTCCTGAACACCGCCTCAAGGTCTTCGAGCACCCTTGCCGCGAACTCAGGCCCCCTGATCTTCTTTTCCCAGGGGGTCGTGGGCTCTTCCCTCAGTTGGCGTTCAAAGTCGGGGTCGTCATACGGCACAAGCTTGGGTTTGGGCTTCTATGTCAGGGAACGGCCGTGCGCCAGGACGTTCCTCAGCTTAGTCAGCTCATCCAGCGTCTGGAGGGGCCGCTCGCCCCTGCCGCCAAGGTCGACCCTGAACGTGAGACTTAGGTGTCTCAGCTTAGCCATCGGCGACAAGGCACGCTCAAGGTCATCCCAATTCTCAAGCCGCGCGTCGCCCACGTGGTTCATGTATGCCTCGAACGCAAATGCGCTCAGCGTCAGGCAGCTCAGGAATGCCCATGCCGACCCTTTGCGGTCAGCTTGGCCCTTCTCGAACATGACATTGGCTGCGTGCCAAAGCTCCGCGTAGGTATTTACCTCACGCTCATGCTCAACCACGGCGTAGCCGCGACCATCAACCATATCGTGAAGCTAGCGACTTCGCCAGTGCGCCGCTAGTTCGGCAGTACAGCCCGACTATCTCAACTTGCCACGTGCCCTGGCGCTGCCTCAGGCACCTGTAGCGCACGGCGTCAGCGGCGTGGTCAGCGCCCGAACTGTCCACGTCCTCAACCCGCTTCACGTCGCGGACTAGGTAGGGGACGGTTGACTAGAAATACTCGCAACCCCGGCTGACGTAGAGGCCCGGCTTTGTCCGGCCTGCCGGCGTCGGACAGCAGGCGGCGCATGATGTTCCAGCCTCTCCATCGAATCCCGGGCCTTGATCGCGATCAAGCGGCGCCGTCGCGCGCGGCCTTAGACCTCGGCGCATGAGCGAAGCGTCCCAGGCGAAACCCCGCGTTCCCACCCCTTACGAAGCCCTGGGCGGGGAGGCGGGGCTCCGGCGCCTCGTGGACGCCTTCTACGACGCCATGGAGAGCGATCCCGCCTTCGCGGAGCTGCGGCGCATCCACGCCCCTGACCTCGCGCCCATGCGCGTCCGGCTGACGGATTTCCTGTCGGGCTGGGTGGGCGGGCCTGCGGTCTATGCCGCGCGCCATCCGGGGCGGCCCTGCGTGATGTCGGCCCATGCGGACTTTCCGATCGGCCAGGCCGAGGCCGAGCAGTGGGCCGCCTGCATGCGCAAGGCCATGGGCGTCGCCGACGTGCCGCCCGCCTGGATCCGGCCCCTGGACGAGGCCTTCTCCCGCATGTGCAAGGCGATGCGGAACGCATAGGGGCCCTCCTTCCGGAAGGGCCCCGCGTCATCTTCGGACCTGGTGGGCGGTCAGGCCGGCTCGGGCGCCTTGGCCTTCACGCCGCCGTAGACGAAGGCCGCGTCGTCCAAGTCGATCTTCGGCAGCTCGTCCTTCTCGGCCCAGTAGTCCTGGCTGTGCTGCCACTCGGGCTTGTCGCCGCGCTTGGGCAGCAGGTGCATGCCGCGCATCAGGTAGCCGGGATTGAAGTTCTCCGGGTCGATCCACGAGGACAGCTTCATGTCCCTGTCCTCGGGACGCAGGGCGACCTCGACCTTCTTCGCCCCCTTCTGGTCCATGTGGTTCAGCAGGCGGCAGACGAAGTCGGCGACCAGGTCGGCCCGGAGCGTCCAGCTCGCCCGGAAGTAGCCGAACACCCAGACCATGTTGGGCACGCCGGTGAACATCATCCCGCGGTAGGTCACCGTGTCGGCGAAGTTCAGCGGCTTGCCGTCGACGACGAAGTTGATGTCGCCCAGGACGTTCAGGTTGAAGCCCGTGGCCGTGATGACGATGTCCGCCTCCAGTTCCTGGCCGGACTTCAGCAGGATGCCCTTCTCGGTGAAGCGTTCGATCTCGTCGGTGACCACCGAGGCCTTGCCCTGGTTCACCGCCTGGAAGATGTCGCCGTCGGGCACGAAGGCGATCCGCTGGCGCCAGGGGCGGTAGGTGGGGGTGAAGTGCTTGGCCGTGATCTCGGGCCCCACGAAGGCGCTGACGCCGGCGAGCAGCTCCTGCTTCACGGCCTCGGGCTCCTCGAAGGAGCGGCGGGTGAACATGTCCTGGTCGTGCAGGATCTTCCGGCGGACGATCTCGTGGATCCAGCTCTCGTCGATCTTCAGCTCGCGCAGGATGTCGGCCAGCTCGTTGGCGTTGCGGCCGGGGATGAAATAGGTCGGCGAGCGCTGCAGCAGGGTCACGTGGCCGCAGTCGTCGGCGATGTTCGGCAGCAGGGTCGCGGCGGTCGCGCCCGAACCGATGATGACGACCTTCTTGTCCTTGAGCTGGATGTCCTCTGGCCATGTCTGCGGGTGGACGATCTGGCCCTTGAAGTCCTTCATGCCCGGCCAGTCGGGGGTGTAGCCCTGGGACTGGCGGTAGTAGCCTTGGCACATCCACAGGAAGTTGGCCGTGAAGGCCACCGCCTCGCCGGTGTCCAGGCGCTCGGCCTCGATGGTCCACAGGTTGTCGCGGCTGGACCAGGTGGCGGTGGTGATCCGGTGCCGGTAGCGGATGTGGGGCGAAAGGTCGTTCTCCTCGATCACCTCGCCCATGTAGCTGAGGATCTCCTCGGCGGTGGCGATCGGCGGGCCGACCCAGGGCTTGAAGCGGTAGCCGAAGGTGTAGAGGTCGCTGTCCGACCGGATGCCAGGATACTTGTGGGTCAGCCAGGTGCCGCCGAAGCTTTCCAGCGCCTCCAGCACCACGAAGCTCTTGCCGGGGCACTGCTGTTTCAGGTGGTAGGCGCCGCCCACCCCCGAGATGCCGGCGCCCACGATGAGGACGTCGAAGTGTTCGACCTTGGCGGCCGCGGGGCGGGGCAGGGTGGAGGTGTCGTTCATGGGCCTTCCGTCGTTTCCCTTCGGTCCGGGCTCGTGGGAGGCCCGGTTGCTGGAGTCGCCGGGAGCATCACCGCTCCCGCTCGGCGCCTATTTGATCCAGATCAACGGTAACTAATCAATGATAACGTTTGCGCCGCCGCTTGCATGAAGGCTGCGCCTGCCGCATGTATCCATCGGATACATGCAAGAGAGGAGGCGCCCATGAGCGCGCTCGATTCCGTTCCCTACGCGGCCCACACCGGCGTCGAGGTGGTCGAGGTGAAGCCCGGCGAGGCCCGCGCCCGCCTTGACCAGCGCCAGGAGGTCTTGAACCACATCGGCAGCATGCACGCCGGCGCCCTGTTCACCCTGGGCGAGGCCGCCTCGGGCGGGGCCATGGTGGGAACCTTCGCCGACCAGCTTGGCCAGATCCGGCCTGTCGCCTCGGAGGCGTCCATCCGCTACACGCGGCTGGCCCGGGGCCTGCTCACCGCTACCGCCCGCTGCGCCGAGTCGCCGGAGGCTCTGCGCGCCCGGCTCGACGCGGACGGCAAGGTGGCCTTCGACGTGGCTGTGGATATCCAGGACGCCGAGGGCCGGTCGGTGGCCGGCATGTCGGTTGCCTAGCACGTCCGGCGCACCTAATCCGGGGGCGTGGAGCCGAAGACGTCCTACCATCATGGAGACCTGGCGCGGGCGGCAGTGGACGCCGCCTTCGGCCTCGTCCGCGCCGGCGGGCCCGAGGCGGTCTCCATGCGCGAGGTGGCCGGGAAGGTCGGCGTGGCCCACCGCGCGCTCTACCGGCCCTTTGGCGACCGCGAGGGCCTGCTGAACGCCGTCGCCGCCCGGGGCTACGACCTGCTGGCGGATCGCCTGGCGGCCGCCGTGGAGGCGGACGATCCGCGCCGCGCCTTCGTGGCGGCCTACGCGCGCTTCGCCCTGGAGGAGCCTGGCCTCTACGCCCTGGTGATGGGCCGCGACCGCCGGCAGATCGCCGCTGCGCCGGCGCTGAAGGCGGCGTCGGACCGGGTGATCCAGCTCAGCCTGCGCGGCCTCGCGCCCGGCCTGCGCGGCGCCGAAGCGCGCGACGCGGTCATCGCGGTCTGGTCGCTGCTGCACGGGGCCCTGGCGCTCTACCGTTCGGGACTGATCCGGGCGGCCGACGCCGACCAGCTCGCCGACTACCTCGTCCGTCTCACCGAGGGGCGGCCTTTTTCGGCTGGTACCTGAACGCCGTTCAGCTATCTTCCCCGCCCTGGGACTCTGGGGATGGAAACAAGAATGGCTGTCGAACACTTCGACGTGGTGATCGTGGGGGCCGGGCTCTCGGGGATCGGCGCGGGCTACCACCTGAAGACCGAAGCGCCCGACCGCAGCTATGTGATCCTGGAAGGCCGCGACGCCTCGGGCGGCACCTGGGATCTGTTCCGCTATCCCGGAATCCGTTCCGACAGCGACATGTACACCCTGGGCTACGCCTTCAAGCCGTGGCGCGAGGCCAAGGCCATCGCCGACGGCCCATCGATCCTGAAGTACGTGCGCGAAACCGCCGCCGAGTATGGCATCGACCGCCATATCCGCTTCCGCCACCTCGTGAAGAGGGCGTCGTGGTCCACCGAGGCGGCGGCCTGGACGGTCGAGGCCGAGCATGACGGCAAGACCGTCCGCTTCACCTGCAGCTTCCTGTTCCTGTGCGGCGGCTACTATTCGTACAACGGCGGCTACACGCCGGACTATCCGGGCCGCGAGCGCTTCAAGGGCGCCTTCGTCCATCCGCAACAGTGGCCGGAAGGGCTCGACTACCGGGGCAAGAAGGTGGTCGTCATCGGCTCCGGCGCCACGGCGGTCACCCTGGTGCCGGAGATGGCCAAGGACGCCGCCCACGTCACCATGCTCCAGCGCTCGCCGACCTACGTCGTCTCGCGCCCGGCCGAGGACAGGTTCGCCAACTGGCTGCGCAAGGTGCTGCCGGGCAAGCTCGCCTACGACATCGTCCGTTGGCGCAACGTCCTGTTCGGCATGTACTTCTTCAAGATGGCCCGGGAGAAGCCCGCGGCGGTCAAGGCGCGGATCCTGAAGATGGTCCGCGAGGAGCTCGGCCCCGACTACGACGTCGAGACCCATTTCACGCCCAGCTATAATCCCTGGGACCAGCGCCTCTGCCTGGTGCCGGACTCCGACATGTTCAAGATGATCAGGTCCGGCCGCGCGTCGGTGGTCACCGACCACATCGAGACGTTCACGGAGAAGGGGATCAGGCTGAAGTCCGGCCAGGAGCTGGAGGCCGACGTGATCGTCTCGGCCACCGGCCTCGTCCTCGAGGTCTGGAACGGCGTGGAGCTCACCGTCGACGGCCGCAAGGTCGATGCGTCCCAGACGCTCTCCTACAAGGGGATGATGTACGAGGGCGTACCGAACCTCGCCTCGGCCTTCGGCTACACCAACGCCTCCTGGACCCTGAAGTGCGACCTGACGTGCGAATACGTCAGCCGCGTGCTGAACCACATGAGGAAGACCGGCCAGCGCCAGGTCACGCCGGTCAACGACGACCCGACCGTGAGGCACGAGCCGTGGCTGGATTTCTCGTCGGGCTACGTCCAGCGGGCCATGGCCAAGTTCCCCAAGCAGGGGAACAAGCCGCCGTGGCGCCTCTATCAGAACTACGCCATGGACCTGATGAGCCTGCGCTACGCCAAGCTTGAGGACGGCGTCCTGCGGTTCAGCAATCCGGCGTCGGCCGCCAAGGAGCAGCCCCGCCTGGCGGCCTGAGGGTGTCCGTCAGTGGGCGTGGCAGTCCGCCAGCGGGCGGTCCGGCCGGGGCAGGGGGGCCTCCGCGCCGCCCGCGCCGCCCCGGGGCCAGCGCGAGGTGACGAAGTGGTCCTCGTCCGGCGGCAGGTCCCGGCCCGGGCGCGGTTTCGTCCGGCTCAGCTTGGTCTTCAGGCGGGTGAGGAAATCGTCGAGGCTCTCGCCCGAGCCCGTCAGATCGGGTCTGAAACTGCGCTCGTTCATACCGGCGTTATACGCCGATCGGACCGATGATTCTAGCCCGCGCCAATGCTTAATTTCGAGTTAAGTCAACAAGCGCCCTTGTGGATAAGGCGAAATAAGGGGGGTGACATGAAATTGTACACGTCCGTGGGGCCGAACCCGCGCGTGGTGAAGATGTTTCTGGCCGAGAAGGGCCTGGAGGTGGAGCGCGTCGAGGTGGACCTGCGCGGCGGCGAGAACCGCCGCGAGCCCTACCTGAAGGTCAATCCGGCCGGTCAGACGCCGGCCCTGGAGCTGGACGACGGCGCCAGGGTCACCGAGATCACCGCCATCTGCGAATATCTCGAGGAGGTGCAGCCCGAGCCCTCGCTGATCGGCCGGACGCCGCAGGAGCGGGCCCAGACCCGCATGTGGGTCCGCCGTCTGGACCTGAAGATCTGCGAGCCCATGGCCAACGGTTTCCGGTTCGGCGAGGGCCTGCCGATGTTCGAGAGCCGCATGCGCTGCCTGCCGGCCGCCGCGCCCGGCCTGAAGGCCATCGCCCGCGATGGGCTGGAATGGCTGGAAGGCCAGTTCCAGGGCCCGTGGATCGCCGGTGAACGCTTCACCCTGGCCGACGTGCTGCTGTTCTGCTTCCTCGACTTCGGCGCCGTGGTGGGGCAGCCGCTGGACCCGGCGTTCGGCAAGCTCACCGACTGGTTCGCCCGGGTGAAGGCACGGCCCAGCGCCGCCGCGTCGACCTAACCCACGTTGCGGCCAAGCCCCTCCCAGTAGGGCTTGCGAAGCTCGCGCCGCAGCACCTTGCCCGAGGGGTTGCGGGGCAGGGCCTCGATGAAGTCCACCGACTTCGGCGCCTTGTAGCCGGCGATCCGCTGGCGGGCCCAGGCGATGATCGCCGCCGGGTCCGGCGCCTCGCCCGGCGCGGGCACGACCACGGCCTTCACGGCCTCGCCCCATTTGTCGTCGGGCACGCCGATCACGGCGGCGTCGGCCACGCCCGGGCAGCCCAGGATCGCGTTCTCCACCTCGGCCGGATAGACGTTTTCGCCGCCGGTGACGATCATGTCCTTCACCCGGTCGTGGACGAAGAAGAAGCCGTCGTCGTCCATGTAGCCGGCGTCGCCGGTGCGCAGCCAGCCGTCGGGGCGGATGGTCTCGGCGGTGGCCTCGGGCCGGTTCCAGTAGCCCGCCATGACGATCGGGCCGCGGATCTCGATCTCGCCGATCCGGCCCGCCGGCAGCGCATTTCCGGTCTCGTCGGCGACCCGCACCTCCAGGGTCGGCCAGGCCCGGCCGCACGAGCGCAGCAGCTCGCCCCGGTGCTCGGCGGGCGCCAGGGTCGTCCCGGCGCCGGTGGTCTCGGTCATGCCGTAGAACTGGATGAAGCCACAGCCGAACCGCTCGGTCGCGGCCTTCAGCACCGCCTCTGAAATGGGCGAGGCGCCGTAGCAGACGGTCTTCAGGCTGGAGAAGTCCGTGTCGGCGATCTGCGGCGTCTGCAGCAGGACGTTGATCATCACCGGCGCCATGAAGACGTGGTTGACGCCGGCCGCGCCGATGGTCTCCAGCACGCGCGGCGGGTCGAACTCGGCCATCAGCACAAGGCGCGCGCCGGACGCGAGCCCCGAGAAGCTGATGTTGGTCCCGGCCACGTGGAACAGCGGCATCAGGATCAGGACCGTGTCCTCGGCCGCGTAGGCGAAGCCCTCCACCTCGTGCCGCAGCGCCAGGAACGCGGCGTAGTTGCGGTGCGTCAGCCGCACGCCCTTGGGCAGGCCCGTGGTTCCCGAGGTGTAGAGCTGCAGGACGTCGTCTTCCAGCGCGGGTCGGGAGAGGGCGGGGGCGGGCGCGGCGTCGCGCAGGGCGGCGTAGTCCTCGAACCCCTCGTGGGCGGCGCCCACGCCGACCAGGCGGATCGGCCGGTCCACCTGCGCGGCCACGGCCAGGGCGCACTCGAAGAATTCGGGCGAGACGAAGAACACGTCCGCGCCGGAGTCCCGCAGGATGAAGGCGATCTCGGGCGGCGCCAGGCGCGAGTTGATCGGCGCGAGGCAGGCGCGGGCCTTGGCCGTCCCGAAGAAGATCTCGTACCAGGCCTCGGACGAGCGGCCGAGCCACGCCACCCGGTCGCCGGGCTTCACCCCGGCCTGCTGCAACAGGCCCGCGACGCCGTCCGACCGGCGCTCCAGCTCGGCGTAGGTGAGGCGGCGCCCCTCGAACTCGACCGCCACGTGGTCGCCGCGCGCCGCGGCGTGGACCGACGGGATGTCGGTCAGAAGCTTGATGGGATCCTCGCGCATGGCCCCTCGGCGTTTCCGTTGCCTGCGGCGGGCTTGTGGCCGCCCGCTCGCGCGTCCACAGCTAACCGAAGGCGTCGGCCGCGCCAACGACGGCGCGCATCGCGCTGACGCAGCGGAAGCGCCGCGCGACGGCGATGAGGGGCGGAATAGCCGGGGTGCGGCGGCGCCTAGGCCGAGCCGACCGCCGTCATGGATTCCAGCGCCATCACGCCGGTGGCGTCGTCGGCGTCCATGATCTTCAGGAGGCGCGCGCGCGCCCGGTTCACGCGGCTCTTGATGGTCCCAAGCGCACAGCCGCAGATCTCGGCCGCCTCCTCGTATGAAAGGCCGGCCGCGCCCACCAGGATCAGGGCCTCGCGGTGCTCGTCCGGAAGCTGCTGGAGCGCCGCCTGGAGGGCGCGCATGGCCACGCTCCAGTCCTGGGTCGGCGGCGACTTCAGGCCCTCGGCGTATTCGCCGGTCTCGTCCCGCACCTCGCGCCGCCGGCGGATCACATTGGTGTAGTAGGTGTTGCGCAGGATCGTGAACAGCCAGGCCCGCAGGTTCGTGCCCGGCTCGAACTTGTCGCGGTTCGACCAGGCCTTGATGAGGGTGTCCTGCACCAGGTCGTCGGCGTCCGAGCCGTTGTGGCTGAGCGACCAGGCGAAGGCCCGCAGCGCCGGGATAAGGCTCACCACTTCGTCCCGCCAGGTGAAGGTCGAACTCATGCTGTCCTCGCGGGCCCCGTCCGCTTGGGACCGTGGGCCGTTCGGGCCTGCCGCGCTCTGCTTCTCGGCGGTCGGTTGAACGCGCCCCCCTGCATCCCGTTCCGGGAATCGCACCGCCCGAACCCCCCGGATTCCGGGAACTTCGCCGGGGCGCCGCCGTTCGGAGAAAGGGGGCCGAGGCGGTTTTCCCCAGGGAAGCCCGCCACGTCCGGTTGTGGCCAGGCGCCTCGGCGCCCACATCAGCGCTCTGAGCGAGAGGGGAAGGCTCCATGGGCGATACCGAACCGACGACCGGCGCCCGCGCCCACCGGCCCCGGACCGCCGTTCCCGAGGCCCTGGCCCGCTACCGCGCCGTGCGCCATTCCAGCGAAGCGCTGATCCGCGCGCTGACGCCCGAGGACATGCAGGTCCAGTCGATGCCGGACGCGAGCCCCACCAAGTGGCACCTGGCGCACACGAGCTGGTTCTTCGAGACCTTCCTGCTGGTCCCGAACCTTCCCGGCTACCGGGTGTTCGACGCCCGCTTCGGCTATCTTTTCAACTCGTACTACGAGGCCGTGGGCCCGCGGCAGCCGCGGCCCGCCCGCGGCCTGATCACACGGCCCTCGGTGGACGACGTCCTGGCCTACCGCGCCCACGTGGACGCCGGCATGGCGCGGCTGCTGGAGAATGGAGCGGGCGAGCACGCCGCGCTCCTCGACCTGGGCCTCGCCCACGAGCAGCAGCATCAGGAGCTCATCCTGATGGACATCCTGCACCTGTTCGCCGCCTCGCCGCTTAGCCCGGCCTATGCGCCGCCGCGCGGCGAGCCGCGCCGGATCGCAGCGCCCCTGGACTACCTCGGTTTCGAGGGCGGCCTGGTGGAGATCGGCCACGCCGGCGACGGCTTCGCGTTCGACAACGAGGGGCCGCGCCACAAGGTCTGGCTGGAGCCATTCCGCCTCGCCGACCGGCTGGTGACCAACGGCGAATGGCTGGCCTTCATGGCCGACGGCGGCTACGCCCGGCCCGAGTTCTGGCTTTCGGAGGGCTGGGCGAGGGTCCAGGAGGAGGGCTGGCGTGCGCCGCTCTACTGGCGCGAGGGCGGGGACGGCTGGCTGGCCATGACCCTGCGCGGCCTGCGGCCCGTCGATCCCGCCGCCCCGGTCAGCCACGTCAGCTACTACGAGGCCGACGCCTACGCGTCCTGGGCGGGCGCCCGCCTGCCCACCGAGGCCGAATGGGAGCACGCCTCCGCCCAGGCCTGGCACGAGGGCGAATTCCTGTCGTCCGGCCGGCTCGTCCCGCAGCCGGCGTCCGCCGGCCAGGGCCTGCGCCAGATGTTCGGCGACCTCTGGGAGTGGACCCGCAGCGCCTACGGCCCCTATCCGGGCTTCAGGCCCGCCCGGGGCGCGGTGGGCGAGTACAACGGCAAGTTCATGTCCGGGCAGTTCGTGCTGCGGGGCGGCGCCTGCGTCACGCCCGGCGGCCACGTGCGGGCCAGCTACCGGAACTTCTTCTATCCCCATCAGCGCTGGATGTTCTCGGGCGTCCGCCTGGCCCTGGACGGGGCGGGCGAGGGGGCCAGCCTGCGCGACGACGTTCTGGAAGGCCTCGCCAAGGCCCGCAAACAGATCCCGCCCAAGCACTTCTACGACGCCGAGGGCTCGCGCCTGTTCGAGGCGATCACCGAGCTCCGCGAGTACTATCCCACCCGCACCGAGGTTGGCCTCCTGCGCCAGGCGGCGGGCGAGATCGCGGCGGAAATTCCCGACGGCGCCGCCCTCGTGGAGTTCGGCAGCGGGGCCAGCGTGAAGACCCGCATCCTCCTGGACGCCGCGCCCCAGGTGGCCGTCTACGCGCCCATCGACATCAGCGCCTCGGCGCTCGACGAGGCCGCCCACGCCATCCGCGCCGACTATCCCAGGCTGACGGTGGCGCCGTTGCGCGAGGACTTCACCACGGCGCTGGAGCTGCCGCGGGCCACGGCCGGGCGCCCCGTGGTGGGCTTCTTCCCGGGCTCCACCATCGGCAACTTCACGCCGGACGAGGCGCTCGACTTCCTGAAGGGCGCGCGGCGCCTGCTGGGCGAGGGTTCGGCCTTCCTGGTCGGCGCCGACCTCGTCAAGGACGAGGCGACGCTGGTCGCCGCCTACGACGACGCGCTGGGCGTCACGGCGGCGTTCAACAAGAACCTGCTGGCCCGGATAAACCGGGAGCTTTCCGGGGACTTCAACCTCGACGCCTTCGCCCACCGCACGGTTTGGAACGCGGCCGAGCGCCGCATCGAGATGCATCTGGTGAGCCTGAAGGACCAGGCGGTCACCGCGGCCGGCCGCACGTTCAGGTTCGCGGCCGGGGAAACCCTGCACACCGAGAACTCGCACAAGTTTACGCTGGATGGCCTGGCCGAGCTGGCGGCGAAGGCGGGATGGCGGCTCCAGCGGCGGTGGGTCAGCGCCCACCCCGCCTTCGCCGTCGTGCTCCTGAGAGCCTAGAGCCTGGGGCCTGGAGCCTGGGACTCGCGGCCGCGCGTGCGGCCGCCGCCGCGCGAGGCTTCGCCGCCCTTGCGGCCGGCCGAGGCGGCCAGGTCGCGGTCCTTGGCGAAGCTGCGCTTCTCGCCGGGCACGCTGGCGCCGCCCTTGCGGGCGATCTCGCGGCGACGTTCGGGGTTCATGGCGGCGAAGCCTCGGCGGGCCCGCGGCTTGCCGGATTCGACGGTGGGCATGGGGGCAACTCTCCTAATCGGGCGACGGGAGGGGGAGGTCGAGCGAGGCGCCCCCGGCCGGCCGCTCGTCGTCGCGCGGCCTTTCGGGTGCGGACGGCGGATCCTCCGCACGCCCACCTTGCGGGGGGACTTTGTCCTGACTGTGGTCTGGCTCGGACATGGCGCCTCACGGGGTCTGCGGTCAGGCTAACCACCGAGAGCCGATAGAGGTTGCGTGGGAACGCGCCCTATTCGCGCCTGAGGGCCTCGATGGAGTCCGGGCGCGGGGCCCGCCGGCGCCGAAAACGCGAAGGGTCGGCCCCTTAAAGGGGCAGGAGCACGCGGGCCCTCAGGCCGCCCCCGTCGCGGTTGTCCAGGGTCACGTCGCCGCCGTGGCCGCGGGCGATGGAGCGGACGACGGCCAGGCCCAGGCCGATGCCGCCGGTCTTGCGGCTGCGGGACGGTTCGCGGCGGTAGAACGGCTCGAAGACCCTCTCGATGTCGGAGACGGGAATGCCCGGGCCGTCGTCCTCGATCTCCACGACCGCGTTGGCCTCGTCGCGGAAGACGCGGGCCCGCGCCCCGCCGCCGAATTTCACGGCGTTCTCCAGCAGGTTGGCGAACAGGCGGCGCAGGGCCATGGGATCGCCCTCGACCACCACCTTCTCGCCGACCTCCATCTGGGTCTTGGCCCCGGTCTCGGCCATCTCGTCGCAGAGGCTCTCCAGCAGCGACGACAGCTCCAGCGGCGTCCGCTCGGCTGCCCGGGTCGTGTCGCGCACGAAGGCGAGGGTGGCCGTGATCATGGCCTCCATCTGATCGAGGTCGGCGGCGATCTTTCCGCGCTGCTCCTCGGGCAGGCCCTCGATGCGGAAACGCAGCCGGGTGAGCGGCGTGCGCAGGTCGTGGGCGATGGCGCCGACCATGGCCGTGCGGTCCTCGACGTAGCGGCGCAGGCGCTCCTGCATGTCGTTGAAGGCCCGGGCGGCGACCTCGATCTCCTTGGGGCCCTTGAGCTCCAGCGGAGCGGCCCGCGGGTCGCGGCCCAGCCGCTTGGCGGCCTTGGCGAAGAGCGTGATCGGCGCCGAGAGCCGCCGGGCGAAGATCCACGCCACCGGGGCCATGGCGAGCGCAGAGAGCACGAACCACAGCGCCAGCCGCTGCTGCCAGGCCGAAAGCCCGACGCCGGCCTGGGGCTCCACCACCTTCCAGCGGCCGTCCGGCTGGCGGATGCCCACCCGGAAGGGCTCGATCAGGAAGTGCTCTTCGCTGAAACCGGCCCGCTGGGCGCGGTCGCGCAGGATGCGGCCGACGCGGCGGTCCGAAAGCGGGCCGCGCTCGCCGGCGATCACCACGTCGGCGACGGCGACGCCCATGTCCCGCGCCAGCTTGGCGCGGATCTGGGGCATGTTGCGGCCCTCGAGCTCGGGCGAGGGCGGCTTCGCCTGCTCGCCCAACACGAGCGGGCGGCGCTCGGTGAAGACGGGGGGCGTCCCCTGGAACGTCCGCTCGATCTCGCCCAGCCGGTAGAAGTCCGGCACCGGCGGGGGCAGGGCGAACAGCAAGAGGATGCTGATGGCCCAGGCGGCCACCAGGGTCAGTCCGGTCAGCGTCAGGAGCTGGACGAAGAACGAGGCCGTCGGACGCCCCGCCGGGGTCATGCGCGCTTCACCTTGGCGGTGAACATGTAGCCCTCGTTGCGGATCGTGCGGATCAGGTCGTTGCCGTTGCCGCCGTCGTCCAGCTTGCGGCGCAGGCGGCTGATCTGGACGTCGATGGCGCGGTCGAAGGCGTCGCTGTCGGGGCCGCGGGCGAACTCCAGGAGCTGGTCGCGGGTCAGCACCCGCTGCGGCCGCTCCACGAAGGCGCGCAGCAGGGAGAACTCGCCCGACGACAGGTTCACCACCACGCCTTCCGGCGAGCGCAGCTCGCGCCGCACGAGGTCGAGCCGCCAGCCGGCGAACTCGCACCCGGCGCCCATGGCGCTCGAACTGCTGCGCTGCTCGGCCCGGCGCAGCACGGCGCGCACCCGCGCCAGCAGCTCGCGCGGATTGCACGGCTTGGCCAGGTAGTCGTCGGCGCCCAGCTCCAGGCCCACGATGCGGTCGGTGTCCTCGCCCATGGCCGAGAGCATGATGACCGGCGGCGCGGTTTCGGAGGCTGTGATGCGGCGGCAGATGGCCAGGCCGTCCTCGCCCGGCAGCATGACGTCCAGTACGATCAGGTCGACGGGGCCGCGTTCCAGAACCCGCTCCATCTCGGCGGAATCGCCGGCCGTCTCCACCTTGTAGCCGTGGCGGCCCAGGAAATCCGAGACGACGTCGCGGATGCCCGGATCGTCGTCGACCATCAGGATGCGGGCGCCCGTGCCCGGCATGTCAGCAGCAAGCTCCATGGCGCCCAGCATGGGCGGGCGCGGTAACGCGCGAATGTCCCGGCTGAAACGCGTGTGTCACCGCGTTTACTCGCCGGCCAGCACCGCGTCGGCCACGAACGGATTGGTGCGCCGCTCCTGGCCGAAGCTCGACATCGGCCCGTGGCCGGGGACGAAGCGCACGTCGTCGCCCAGGGGCCAGAGCTTCTGGGTGATCGAGGCGATCAGGTCGGCGTGGTTCCCGCGCGGGAAGTCCGTCCGCCCGATGGAGCCCTGGAACAGCACGTCGCCCACCTGGGCGAACCGCGCCTGCCGATGGAAGAAGACCACGTGGCCGGGTGTATGCCCCGGGCAGTGGATGACCTCGAACTCGGTCTCGCCGAGGCTCACCGTGTCCCCGTCGTGCAGCCAGCGGTCGGGGGTGAAGCTGCGCGCATCCGGCATGCCCCATTTGGCCCCCGAGGTCCCGATGTCGTCGATCCAGAACTGGTCGTCGGGGTGGGGGCCTTCGATCGGCGCGCCGGTGGCCTCCTTCAGGGCCGCGGTCCCGCCCGCGTGATCCAGGTGGCCGTGGGTGATCCAGATCTTCTCCAGCGTCAGGTCCTGGTCCTTCAGGGCCTGGAGGAGGCGCGGGACCTCGCCGCCGGGATCGATGATCGCGGCCTTCATCGTCTTCACGCACCAGACGATGGTGCAGTTCTGCTGGAGGGGCGTGACCGGCGCGATGAGGGCGCGGATGGGCAGGGGCGGAGCGGGAGCGTTCATGTCGCCCCCATGATCGGGGTTCGTGTCCCTAAAGAAAAGGCCCGGGACAATGCCCGGGCCTCTCCGTCTTTCGTCACTCGCCCGGGACGGGCGGCGGCGGGGCGTCCGGATCGAGCTCGTGCGTCTCGACCAGGCCGCGGCCCACGTGGCTGCGCGAGCGGCTGTAGCCGAAGTAGACCAGCAGGCCGATCGCCGCCCAGATCAGGAACAGCAGCTTGCTCTTCGGGTCCAGGCTGAAGAACAGGTAGACGCAGCCGGCCACGGCGATCGGGGCGGTGAGGTAGATCAGCGGCGTCTTGAACGGCCGGTGGCGCGTCGGGTCGGTCTTGCGGATCACCATGACGGCGATCGACACGGCCGCGAAGGCGAACAGCGTCCCCGAGTTCGAGATGTTGGCCAGTTGGCCCACGGGGAAGAACGCCGCGAACAGCGCCACCGCGACGCCGGTGATGATGGTGATCACGTGGGGCGTGTTGAACTTCGGGTGGATCTTGGAGAACGCGGCCGGCAGCAGGCCGTCGCGGCTCATCACGAAGAAGATGCGGGTCTGGCCGAACATCATCATCAGGATGACCGAGGGCAGGGCCAGGCCGGCGGCGAGGCCGATCAGGTTGCCGATCTGCGGCCAGCCGATGGAGCGCAGGGTCCAGGCCAGGGCCTCCTTCGAGCAGACGACGGCGCCGTCGCCGATGGCCGAGCAGGCGGCGGCCAGCTCGCGGCTGCCCGGCTCGAGGTGGGCGCCGTTGGCTCCCATCAGCGGCTGAGCGCCCACGGTGCCGATCACGCCCGCGGCCACAAGCAGGTAGAAGATGGTGCAGATGCCGAGCGAGCCGATCAGGCCGATGGGCATGTTGCGCTGCGGGTTCTTGGTCTCCTCGGCCGCCGTCGAGACGGCGTCGAAGCCCACGTAGGCGAAGAAGATCGAGGCCGCCGCCGCCGAGATGCCGGCGAAGCCGAGCGGGGCGAACGGCGTGAACTGCTCCATCTTCATCACCGGCACGGCCAGCACGATGAACAGGGTCAGGGCCGCGACCTTGATGGCCACCAGGATGGCGTTGACCGTGGCGCTCTCCTTGGTGCCGATGACCAGCAGCCAGGTGACCAGGCCCGCGATGCCCATGGCCGGCAGGTTGATCAGGCCGCCGTCGAACGGACCGAGGGTGAGCTGGGCGGGAATGTCTATCCCGAACGAGGCCTCGATCAGCCCCACCACATAGCCGGACCAGCCGACCGACACAGCGCCCGCGGCGACGGCGTATTCCAGGATCAGGGCCCAGCCGACCATCCAGGCCACGAGCTCGCCCATCACGGCGTAGCTGTAGGTGTAGGCCGAGCCGGAGACCGGCACCATCGAGGCCATTTCCGCGTAACAGAGCGCGGCCACGGCGCAGACCACGCCGGCGATGACGAACGACAGCATCATGCCGGGGCCGGCCTTCTGGGCCGCCTCGGCGGTCAGCACGAAGATCCCGGTCCCGATGACCGCGCCGATGCCCAGCATGGTGAGCTGGAAGGCGCCCAGCGATCTGTGAAGTGACTTCTTCTCCGCGGTCGCCAGGATCGCGTCGAGCGGCTTAACACGCCACATATTCCCTCCGAGCAGCGGCCCCCCGGCCGCCGTTGAATTAGCTGGCGCGGACCGTTGCGTGCTTGGCGCCTCTAGGTCAAGCGGCAAGGCTGGCGGGGGCGGGCGCCATTCGCTAGAGCCGCCGGGATGCTTCCGGTCCACGACATCCTGCCTGAGTTGAAGGCGCGGCTCGCCCGGCGGAACGCCGCCGTGCTCGTGGCGCCGCCCGGGGCCGGCAAGACCACCGTGGTTCCGCTGGAGCTGTTGGGCGAATCCTGGGTCGGGGACGGGCGTATCGTCGTGCTGGAGCCGCGCCGGCTGGCGGCCCGCGCCGCCGCCCACCGCATGGCCCAGACGCTGGGCGAGCCGGTGGGGGGCACGGTCGGCTACCGGGTGCGGATGCAGTCCAAGGTCTCGGCCCGCACGCGCATCGAGGTGGTCACCGAGGGCGTCTTCACCCGCATGATCCTCTCCGACCCGGAGCTGGCGGGCGTGGCCTGCGTGATCTTCGACGAGTTCCACGAGCGCAGCCTGGACGCCGACCTGGGCCTGGCGTTGGCCCGCGATTCGCAGGGCTTGATCCGCGACGACCTGCGCCTCCTCGTCATGTCGGCCACCCTGGACGGCGCGGCGGTCGCCCGCCTGCTGGACGACGCCCCGGTGGTGGAGAGCCAGGGCCGCGTGTTCCCGGTCGAGACCCGTTACCTCGGCCGCGACGAGACCCAGCGCCTGGAGGACCGCGTCGTCCGCGCCGTCGAACGGGCGCTCTCGGAGGAGACCGGCAGCCTGCTCGTCTTCCTGCCCGGTCAGGGCGAGATCCTGCGCACCGCCGAGCGCCTCCGCGAGCGCCTCCGCCGGCCGGACGTGGACGTCGATCCGCTCTACGGCGCCCTCGATCCGAAGGACCAGGACCGGGCCATCGCGCCCGCGCCGCCGGGCCGCCGCAAGGTGGTGCTGGCCACCTCCATCGCCGAGACCAGCCTGACCATCCAGGGCGTGCGCGTGGTGATCGACGGCGGCCTGGCCCGCGTGCCCCGCTACGATCCGGCGAGCGGCCTGACGCGCCTGGCCACCGTCCGCGTCAGCCGCGCCGCCGCCGACCAGCGCCGCGGCCGGGCGGGCCGCACCGAGCCGGGCGCCTGCTACCGCCTGTGGGACGAGGCCGAGACCCGGGCGCTGCCGGCCTATGGCGATCCCGAGATCCTCGACGCCGACCTCTCGGGCCTGGCCCTCGACCTCGCCCGCTGGGGCGCCAAGGACCCCAGGGACCTGGCCTTCCTCGATCCGCCGCCGGCCGCCGCCTTCGCCGAGGCCCGGGCCCTGCTGCGGAGGCTTGAGGCCCTGGACGGCGAGGGCGTGCTGACGGCCCACGGCCGGGCCCTGTCCGACATGCCGCTCGCGCCCAGGCTGGCCCACATGGTGTTGAAGGCCGCCGACACCGGCCAGGCGGTCCGCGCCGCCCGCATCGCCGCGCTCGTCACCGAGCGGGGCCTGGGCGGCCGCGACGCCGACCTGCGCCATCGCCTGGAGCAACTCGACCGCGATCGCTCGCCCCGGGGCCGGGACGCCCGGGCGCTGGCCGATCGCTGGGCCGCGCTGGCGGGCCGACAGGGCAGGGGCGAGCCGCTGTCCGACGGCCTGCTGCTGGCCTTCGCCTATCCCGAGCGGGTGGCCAAGGCGCGCGGCGGTCAGGGGGAGTTCCAGCTCGTCAGCGGCCGCGGCGCCTTCGTGGAGCCCACCGACGCGCTCGCGCGTGAGAAATGGCTGGCGGTGGCCGAGCTGGGGGGCGGGGACCGCCGCGACCGCATCCTGCTGGCCGCGCCGCTGGAGGAGGCCGAGCTTTCGGCCTTCGCCGACCAGTTCGAGGTCGAGGAGCGCCTTGAGGAGAGCGGCGGCGGGCGCCTTCGCGCCAAGCGGCTCACCCGCCTGGGCCGGCTCACCCTCCGCGAGGAGGTGGACGACAATCCCGACCCGGCGCTCGTCGCCCGGGCGCTGGCCGACCGGGTCCGGCGCGAGGGCGTGCGCGTCCTGCCCTGGAGCGCGTCCGCCGAGAGCCTGCGCGAGCGGGTGGCCTTCCTGCGCGCCCGCGACCCCGCCTGGCCGGACCTGTCGGACGCCGCCCTCGTCGAGACGCTGGACGACTGGCTGACCCCGCTGCTGGCGGGCGTCCGCTCGCTCGCCGCCCTGAAGCCGGACGTCCTGGACGGCGCGCTCCGCACCCTCGTCCCCTGGGACCTGCAGCGCCGGCTGGAGGCCGAGGCGCCGGCCCGCTGGACCGCCCCCACCGGCAACAGCTTCGCCATCGACTACGCCGCCGAGGCGGGCCCTCGCGTGGACGTGCGCGTGCAGGAGGTGTTCGGCCTGTCCCAGCATCCGACCGTGGGCGGCGTCCCGCTGACGCTCAGCCTGCTCTCGCCGGCCCATCGGCCGATCCAGACGACCCAGGACCTGCCGGGCTTCTGGAGGGGCTCGTGGAAGGACGTCCGCTCGGACATGCGCGGGCGCTACCCCAAGCACGTCTGGCCGGAAGACCCGGCCCAGGCCGCCCCCACGGCCCGGGCCAAGCCGCGCGGGGCCTGATCGCGCTCTAATGGCTGGGCGTCGGCGGCGCGGGGGCCAGCGCCGCCACGTCGGCCGCCGTCACCGGCTTCGCATAGGCGTTGCCGAAGTGGGTCCGCACGTAGCCGATCACCTCGGCCATCTGGGCGTTGCTCAGCATGCCCGTGAAACCCGGCATGGCGCCGGCGCCGCGCGTCACCACCATGATCGGATAGGCCGCCGCCGACAGCTTCGGATTGTCCGCCAGGGCCGGGATGGACCCGGCGCCCGTCCCTCCCTTTCCATCGGCCATGTGGCAGGCCTGGCAGATCCGCTCATAGACCTCGGCGCCCGTCGTGGGCTGGCGATAGCGGACCACGCCGCCGCCGGTGTCGCCACCCCCAGAAGCTTGGGCCGGCGCCTGGGCCGCCGCCGGGACGGCCACGGCGGCGAGCGCCGCCGCGAACAGGAGGGATCGCGTCATCGTCAGGCCTCCAGGGCGCGCTTGTGCAGGCGGGTGATGGCGTCGAGCGACGAGAGCAGGGCGCCCTCCATCCAGCAGCCGACGTACGAGGCGTGCTCGCCCGCCAGGACGATCCGCCGGTCCATGGCCACAAGCGTCTGGTAGTGCTCCTTGCGGGTCTCCTCGCTCCAGCGGGCGCAGCAGCCCAGCGCCCAGGGCACCCGGCTCCACGCCACCGACGCCCCGGTCATGAACTCCTTGCGGTAGGCGCCGGGGTGGATCACCGAGCCCTGCGCCAGGGCCACCTCGATCCGCTGCTCGGGCGTCATGCCGGCCAGCCAGTAGGCCCCGGGCTCGCGGGCGAAGGCGCCCAGGAGCACGGCGGGCCCCCGGCCGAAGAGGTCGTTGTTGGGATAGGAGATCAGGCCGATCTCCTGGTCCGTGAAGCTGTGGCCGCCGTAGATGGAGTCGTCCTCCTCCCAGAACCGGCGGCGCATCTCCAGGCCGATCTTCACCTGGCCCGAGTAAGGGACGGCGCGGATCGCGGCCATCATCTCGTCGGTCACCTGCATGTCGATCTGGCTGAGGATCGAGAGCGGGATGGTGCAGACGCACCAGTCGGCCTTGGCGGTCTGGACCGTGTTGCTGGCCGTGTCGGTGTAGGTGACCTCCACGCCCTTCCGGTCCTGAGCGATCCTGCTGACCTTGGCGTTGTAGGTGATCAGGTCCTGGACCTGGCGGGCGAAGGCCTTGCCGATCATGTCCATGCCGCCCACCGGCTGGAACATGGTGGTCTGCATCTCGTGGCCCATGAAGAAGCTCATCGAGGTCCACACCTGCGGGTCCAGCACGTCGTGGAAGTCGAGCAGGGGCGAGGGGATCGGCGCGCCGTTCACGCCGCCGCCGGGCGGCCGCTCGTAGCCCCGGTGCGCCGACGCCCGGAGGCTGGAGACATACCGGTAGTCCTTGTCCAGCATCCCCCAGCCGCGCAGGGCTTCCAGCAGCCGCTCGCGGTCCTCGG
This sequence comes from Phenylobacterium sp., assembly GCF_046463815.1. GTDB lineage: Bacteria > Pseudomonadota > Alphaproteobacteria > Caulobacterales > Caulobacteraceae > Phenylobacterium. Next base: position 103,460 of record NZ_JBKBRO010000003.1, read on the forward strand.
CCGTGACCGCCTCGTCCAGGGCGTTCTGGTTGATCGACTTGGCCAGCAGTTCGGCGACGTTGCCCTCGAAATCGGCCTTGGCCGCCTTGAAGCGCACCGGCTTGCCGCCGAACGCCGTCGAGGAGTGGATGTAGGTGTTGTGGTTGAACTGGATGAACGGCTCCAGCGCCACGCCGAACTGGCGGCAGTAGTGCAGCAGCGTGCGGTGGTGGTGCGGGATGCGCCAGGGGCCGGGGTTCAGGTAGTTGCCGGGCTGGAAGCCGATCTTCTGCGTGGCGCCGCCCAGCTCGGTGTAGGTATCGCCGCCGCGCAGGCTCCAGTTGCGGCCGCCCGCCCGGTTCTGGAACTCCAGGATGCGGACCTTGTAGCCGGCCTTGGTGAGCTCATAGGCCGCCAGCAGCCCGGCCAGCCCCGCGCCCAGCACCAGCACCGTCGCCCCCTTGCGCGCGCCGGAGAGGTTGGGAGGCCCCGTGAACTGCGTCTCGGCGGCGTGGCCCAGCGTGGTCATGGCCTGGTAGAGCGCGGCCGTGCCGCCCGCCAGCGCGATCGCCGACAGCAACTGTCGTCGCGTCGTCCTCTGGACGCCTGTCCCCATCTGTCGAAATCCCCTCTGCGGCCGTTCCGGCGCGTGCGTCCAAGGGGTAGCGAGGCCCGCCGCGTCCGCCCCAGGGGGAACGGGGTTCGAACGGCCTCAATTCTCCGGAATGCGAATTTCTCGGCGCCGCCATGCGGCCGCTGCGCAGGGAACGGGCGCCGCTCAGGCCGTGGCGGCGTAGATCATGATGCCCGTGGCCACCGACAGGTTGAGGCTGTCGGCCCGGCCGCGCATCGGGATCTTCACATTCAGGTCGGGCAGGGCGGCCATCTCGGGCGTCAGGCCCTGCTGTTCGTTGCCCATCAGGATCAGCGCCGGCTTGCGGTACTCGGCGGTCGCGTGGCTGTGGGTGGCGGTGAGCAGGGTCCCCACCACCGAGCCCGGCCAGCCCCTCCGCCAGGCGGCGAACTCGGCCTCGCTCGCCTTCGACAGCGGCACGGCGAAGATCGACCCCATGGTCGCCCGCACGGCCTCCACCGAATAGGGGTCGCAGCACTCGCCCACCAGGATCACCCCGCCGCAGCCGGCCGCATCGGCCGTGCGCACGATGGTCCCCAGGTTGCCGGGATCGCGCACCCGGTGCAGCGCCACCCAGCAGTCGGCGGCCCTGGGGTCGATCGCCGACAGCGGCCGGAACATCTGCGGGAAGACGCCCACCACGGCCTGCGGATTGTCGCGCTTGGAGATCTTGGCCAGGATGTCCTGCGTCACCTCGATGACCTCGCCGCCTGCGCCCCGCGTGGCGTCCGCCGCCCGCCTCAGCAGGGGATGCTTGGCCGCCTCCGGGCCGTACATCAGGATCTTCGGTGCGTGACCGGTGTCGACGCCCTCGATGACGTGCTTCAGGCCCTCGGCCAGGAACAGGCCCGTCTCGTCGCGGTCCTTGCGCAGGTGCAGCGCCCGGACGGCCTTCACCGTGGGATTGCTGAGCGAGGTGACGGCCCTCATGCCGGTCCCCCCGACGACCACCGCCCGTAGAAACTCATGCCGATGGCCCGCTCCCCGCCGTCCTCCACGAGGGCCAGTTCGCCCCAGTCGATGCGTCCGCCGCGGCCCGCGAGCTTCTCGGCCAGCAGGCCCGAGAGCGCGGCGCCCGAGATCCGCTCGGCATAGGCGTTGAGGATGAGGAAGGAGGCGTTTTCCGAAAGAAGTTCGGCGCATAGCCCGGCAAGTTCAGGCAGGTCCTCGAACAGCCGCCAAACCTGCCCGTCGGGTCCGCGCCCGTACTTCGGCGGGTCCAGGATGACGCCGTCGTACTTCGAGCCCCGCCGCACCTCGCGCTGCACGTAGCGGCGGGCGTCCTCGACGATCCAGCGGATCGGCCGGTCGGCCAACTTGGAGAGCTCGGCGTTCTCCCGGGCCCAGGCGACGGCCTTCTTCGAGGCGTCCACATGGGTGACGGCGGCCCCGGCCGCCGCCATCACCAGGCTGGCGACGCCGGTGTACCCGAAGAGGTTCAGCACCTTCGGCTGTCCCGCCGCCCGAACCTTCTCGTCCAGGAACGCCCAGTTGGCCGCCTGCTCGGGAAAAAAGGCCAGATGCCGGAAGGCCGTGAACCGCCCCAGGAACCTCGCCTCGCCCCAAGAGAGCGGCCAGGATTCCCTGGGCTTGCCCTGGAAGCGCCAGCGTCCGGCGTCCTCCTCGTCGGTGGGGTCGAAGACGGCGTCGGCCTTGTCCCACAGGGCGGGCTTGCGCGGCGTCCACAGACATTGCGGCTCGGGGCGGATGACGGTGTAGGAGCCGTAGCGTTCCAGCTTGCGGCCGCCCCCTGAGTCCAGCAGGGCGTAGTCCGCCCAGCCTTCGGTGCGCATCACGCCGGGCGCGTCGGCGACAATCGGGCGGCTCATGGGCGCCTTGAAGCGCAAGCCGGGCGCGCCGTCCAGCCCGGCCCCCGCCCGCCCGATGAAAACCGGCCGCGAAGCCCAAGCCAGTCAAGCACTTGGCGTCCGCCTTCCCCCACGGGAGTCTTGCCAGGGCCGCCGATTTGGGGTCCCTAAAGCTCAAGGGGAGCTTGGGGAAGTGAGTGAAGTGACTGCTTTGGGGACCACGACGCGCAAGAGCGCGCGCAAGGCCAAGGGCGATGGCCACCTGCGGCGGGCCGAGATCCTGGAGGCCGCCGAACGCATCTTCGTGGCCGAGGGCTACGAGGGCGCGACCATCCGCAAGATCGCCGACGAGGTGGGGGTCTCCTCGACCGCCCTCTACATGCATTTCCCGGACAAGGGCTGCATCCTCCTCGAGATCTGCGAGCGGACGATCCGCGACCTGCTGGAGAGGAACCGCGACATCGCCGCCAAGCCGCTGGACCCCGTGGTCCGGGTGCGGATGATGCTCGACGCCTACATGCGCTGGGGGCTGGAGCATCCGAACGCCTACCAGCTTGTCTATTGCGTCCCGCGTCCGGTATCTGCGGTCCCCTGGCCGGAAGGCACGGCGGACCTGAGCCGACAATGCTACGAGATCTTCTCCGGCGTGGTCCGCGAGATCGCGGCGACGGGCCGCCTGCGCACCGGCGGCGCCGACTCGGCCGCCCAGGCGCTGTGGATGGCTTGCCACGGCGTGGTGGCCCTGATGACCTCGCGGCCCGGCTTCGAATGGGCCGACAGCGAGGAGCTGATCCAGGTGATGCAGGAAGGCGTCCTGAACGGCCTGGTCATCGACTGATCCTGGGCGCGGCCCTGGCCCTGGCGTTCGCCGGGTCCGCCGCCGCCGCTCCGCGCGTGCTCTCCCTCGACCAGTGCGCCGACCAGTACGTCCTGGCGCTGAGCCCACGCGAGGCGATCGTGGGGCTGTCCACCCGCGCGGATGACGCCGACTCCCGCCTGCGCGCGCTGGCCAGGGGCCTGCCGAAGCGCCGCGTCGACCTTGAGAGCGCCCTGGCCGTCCGGCCCGACGTCGTGGTCCGCTATTGGGGCGGCGACCCGCGTCTGATCGCGGCCCTGGAACGGCGCGGCGTCCGCGTGGTGACCATCCCCGAGGCGCGAGGGTTCGACGAGGTCCGCGCAAGCATCCGCAAGGTGGCCGCCAGCCTCGGTCGCGGCGCGGCCGGGGAGGCCCTGGTCGCCCGGATGGACGCCCGCCTGGCCGCCGCGAGCGGGGCGTGGAAGGGCGCGAGCGCCGTCTATCTCACGCCCTCCGGCGTCACGGCCGGCCCCGGCGCCCTGGTGGACGCGGTGCTCCGCGCGGCCGGCATGGTGAACGCCGAGACCCGGCCGGGCTACCACATGGTCTCGCTCGAACAACTCGCCCTCGACCCGCCGCGGGCGGTGGTGCTCGGCTTCTTCGACACCTTCCAGCTCGCCGGCGACACCTGGGGCGTGGGCCGTCACCGGGTGCTCCAGCGCCTGGCCCGCGAGCGCGCCGTCGCCAGCCTTCCGGGCGCCATGCTGGGCTGCCCCGACTGGGGGGCGGCCGAGGCCGCGGCCCTGCTGGCTGCCGAGGCCCGCCGGTGAGGACGCTCGCCCTCAACCTGGGCCTTCTCGCCCTTCTGGCCGCGCTCGCCGTGGCGGGCCTGTTCCTGGGCGAGACCCGGCTGTCGGGCGCCCAGGTGGCCCAGGCCTTCGCCGATCCCGCCTCGGGGCCGGGCCAGGTGCTGTTCGCCATCCGCCTGCCGCGCACCGCCGCGGCCCTGGTGGTGGGCGCCGCCCTCGGCCTGGCCGGCGCGGTGATGCAGGGCCTGCTGCGCAATCCGCTGGCCGATCCCGGGGTGCTTGGCGTCTCGGGCGGCGCGGGGCTGGGGGCGGCGCTCGCCATCTCCCTGGGCTTTGCCGCCACGCCCGGGGCCATCGAGGGCGCGGCGCTGGGGGCGGCGCTGGCCGTGGGCCTGGCGCTCACCTGGCTCGCCGCGCGGTTCCGGGAGCCCGAGACCCTGATCCTGTTCGGCGTGGCGCTCTCGGCCTTCGCGGGCGCGCTGACCTCGCTGGTGTTCAACTTCTCGCCTTCGCCGGTGACCCTGGCCGAGGTGTTCGCCTGGCTGCTGGGCTCGGTGGAGAACCGCGACTGGGGCGACATCGCCCGCCAGCTCCCGGCCCTCGCCGCCGGAGCCGCGCTCTGCGCCTACGCCGCCCGGGGCCTCGTCATGCTGACGCTCGGCGAGGAGGCCGCCGCGCTCTCGGGCCTGCCGATGACGAGGCTGCGGGCCGCCGCCGTGGCCGGCGCCTCGCTGCTCGCCGGCGCCTCGGTGGCCATGGCCGGCATCGTGGGCTTCGTGGGCCTGGCCGCCCCGCACCTCGTCCGGGCAGGGGCGGGGGCCGACCCCGGCCGCATCCTGCTGCCCTCGGCGCTGGCCGGCGCGGGCCTGCTCGCCGCCGCCGACATCGCCGCGCGGGTGATCCCCACCGACCTGGAACTGAAGCTGGGCGTCGTCACGGCGCTGTTCGGCGCGCCGCTGTTCGCGCTGATCGCCTGGCGGGCGGCTCGGAGCTGGCGCGGATGACCCCGGCGCTCGCCCTCCGCGGCGTGGCCGTCCGCCGCGGCCGCGCCCTGGTGCTCGACGGCGTCAGCCTGGAGGCCCGCCCCGGCGAGGTGCTGGGCGTCCTGGGCGCCAACGGAGCCGGCAAGACCACCCTCCTGCGCGCGGCGCTCGGCCTCGCGCGCCCGGAGCGGGGGCGGGCCGAACTCGCGGGCCGCGAGGTCCTGGCGCTCAGCGAGCCCGCCCGCGCCGCGCTCTGCGCCTACCTGCCCCAGGAGCGCCACTTGGGCTGGAACATGACCGCCTGGCGGGTGGCGAGCCTGGGCGCGCCGTCCGTCCCCGCCGCCGAGGCCCGACGCCGCGCGCTCGCCGCCCTGGCCCGCGTGGGGCTGGCCGGCCTGGAGGATCGGGGTGTGCTCGAGATGTCCGGCGGCGAGCGGGCGAGGGTGCTGCTGGCCCGCCTGCTGGCCGCCCGGGCGCCGCTGCTGGTCGCCGACGAACCCATCGCCGGCCTCGACCCCGACGCCCAGCTCCTGGTGCTGGAGCTGTTCCGCGAGGAGGCGGCGCGGGGCGCGGCCGTCGTCGTCACCCTGCACGACCTGGGCCTTGCGGCCAGGTTCTGCGACCGCTTGATTGTGCTGAACGAGGGGCGGATCGAGTCCCAGGGCCTACCCCGGGACGCGCTAACGCCCGAGGTGCTCGCCCGGGCCTTCCGGCTCGATGGACGTTTGGAGGAGACCGCCGCCGGGCCGGTCGTGGCGGCGCGCAGAGGGGGACGCTGATGGAGATTCAGGCCATGCGGTTCGCGCGGTGGGTGTTCCTGGCGGCGGGGATCTACGGGATCGCGGTGATCGCGCCGATGTACTTCCTCGAAGGCGCCCAGGCGGCGCAGGGACGGCCGGTGTCCCACCCGGAACTCTGGTACGGCTTCGCGGGCGTGACGCTCGCCTTCCAGGTGTTGTTCCTGATCGTCTCCCGCGACCCCGGCCGGCTTTGGCCCGCCATGGTCGCCTGTATCATCGAGAAGGTGAGCTTCCCCGCCGCGGTCCTGCCGCTGTTCCTGATGGGCCGCACGCCCTGGACCGTGGCCGGCTTCTCGGCCATCGATCTCGTCTGGGCGGTGCTGTTCTTCCTGGCCTACGACCGGGTCCGCAAGCTGCCGACGTGAGGTTTCAGGGGCTCGCCGTCACCAGGGGTTGGGGGGCCGAATAGCCGTAGGCCCCGCGCTTCAGGTCGCTGGACAGCGTGATCGGGGCCGAGCCGCCGTTCAGCTTGGCCCGGTACACCTGCATGTTCTCCATGACCCGCATCACGTAGTTGCGCGTCTCCGAGAAGGGGATGCACTCGATGAAGTCGAGGGGATCGGTGCTCCCGCCGCGCGGGTCGCCGCAGTAGGCGGCCCATTGGGGCGGGCGCCCGGGACCGGCGTTGTAGCCCGCGGCGGCCATGATGTACGAGCCGGAGAACCGGTCGACGAGCTGACCCAGGAAGGCCGAGCCCAACTGCATGTTGTGGTCCGGGTCCCACAGCATCTCGGTGGAATGGTTCACGCCGATGCGCTTGGCCACGTGGGCCGCCGTCGCCGGCAGGAGCTGCATCATGCCCCGCGCGTCGGCGCCCGAGCGCACCCGGGGATCGAAACCGCTCTCCTGGCGGGTGATGCCCAGCACCAGGGCCGGCTCCGGCCCTCCGGCCACGGTGGGCGGCGTGCGGTAGGGATAGCCCCGGTCGGCCAGCACCAGGCCCCGCTGCGCGGCGGCCCGGACGGCCTTCATCGAGGTGTCCTGGTCGCCGTAGCCGCGGATCAGGTCCACCAGCAGGGCGGCCTCCTGGGTCGTCGGCACGATGTCGTCGATGTGCAGGGCGAAGACCCGGAACAGGTCCCGCTGGCCCTGATCGGCGAACAGGCGCGCGGCCTGGACCACCTCGCGGCCCTCGAAGCGGGCGCGGTCGGCGGCGGTGGGGACGGGATCGGCCGGCAGGGTGAGCCGCAGGCCCAGCTTCTCGGCCGAAAGCTGGCCGTAGAAGGTCGTCAGGTGCTGGGCGCCCTGGCTGTAGAAGGCTTCCGCCGCCCTCTGGTCGCCCCGCGCCTCGGCGGCGCGGCCCTGCCAGTAGAAGGCCCGGCCCTTGGTGATGGGCGAGGAGCCGATGCGCTCGATGGCCGCGAAGTGGCGCGCCGCCGCAGCCGGGTCGTTCAGCCGGGTCAGCGCGATCCAGCCGGCGTAGAACTCGGCCTCGGTGGCGTCGGTCCCCTCGGTCAGGCCGGAGTTGGCGGCGGCCTGGTAGGCCCCGCGCCAGTCGCCGTTCTTCATGGCCGCCAGCGTCAGCCGGCGGCGCTCGTCCCACATCTTCTGGGCCTGCTCGTCGGTGACGAGGGTCTTGGGGAAGTAGGCGATCTGCGTCAGGGCGATGGTGTCCAGGCCCTTGCGGCGCATGTAGGCCGCGCGCTCGAAGGCCACGCCGGGAGAGGTCTGCGCCTCGGGGGGCAGGGCGGCGAACAGGTCGTTGGCGTTGGCCGCGTCCGAGCGGAAGGCGATGCGGGCCAGCGCGGCGGCCTGCTGGTCGGCGGGCAGCATGGCCACCATCTCGCGCGCCGCCGGTCCCTGCGGCCCGTAGAGCAGGATGTCGGCCCGGCGGACGTGGTCGTCCATGGTCAGAACGTCGGAGAAGCGGGCCAGCATGCGCCGCTGGGCGTCGGCCTCGAAGCTCTTGCCGCGCCACCACGCCCGGATCAGGTCGGCGGCCTCCTGGTGGCGGCCGCTCATGCGGTAGGCGGCGGCGAGCGCCATGGCGCCGTAGGCGGTCTGCGGCGGCTGGCCGGCGAACCACTCGACGACCTGGGCCGGGGTCTTGCCGGAGGTCTCCAGCAGCTTCTCGGCGGCCGCCTGGCGGCGCAAGGCCCGCGGCCAGCCGGCCAGCTCGCGCCGGGCGGTGTCCACCTCGAAGAAGCTCAGCGAGTCGGCGCAGGCGTCGACGAGCGCCCAGGTCGCCGCCTTCTTGGCCAGCGGATCTGAGATCGCCGCGATGGCGACCCGGGCGCCCGAGATGTCCGCGCGCCGGGCGGAAGCCAGCGCCTGGGCGAAGGCCGACTGGTCGGCGGCCGACAGGGGCCGCGTTACGGTCTGCGGAACGGGCGCGGGCGCCGTCTGGGTCGCGGGCGCGGGGCGCGAAAGGAGGTCGCCGATCGGGTCGGCGGGCTGCGCGCGGGCCACTGCGGCGGCCATGGCCACGAGGCTCACGGCGAGGAACGCTTTGCGGGTCTTGGAGTCCAACCTCTCCCTCGACACCCTTCTCCCCGACACTCCGGGGCGCCAAATACGAACGGAATCCGGACGGAATCCGCATTGCGGGCCAAGCCCGCGCCAACATATTGTCCGCCCAAATCTGAACGTCGCCCCAACAAGCGGCATCTTCACGGCTTTTTGCACACCATGTCCGAACCTCTTTTCCGGGGGGTCCTGCCCGCCCTCGTGACGCCGTTCCGCAACGGCCAGGTCGACGAAGACGCCTTCGTGGCCCTGGTCGAGCGCCAGATCGACGGCGGCGTCCATGGCCTCGTGCCCGTCGGCACCACGGGCGAGACGGCCACCCTCAGCCACGAGGAGCACCGCCGCGTCGTCGAACTCTGCGTGAAGACCGCCCGGGGCCGCGTGCCCGTGGTGGCCGGTGCGGGCTCCAACTCCACGGCCGAGGCCATCGAGCTGGTGCGCCACGCCAAGGCGGTGGGCGCCGAGGCGGCCCTGGTGGTGACGCCCTACTACAATCGTCCGAGCCAGGAGGGCCTCTACGCCCACTACAAGGCGATCAACGACGCCGTGCAGCTGCCGATCCTCGTCTACAACGTCCCCGGCCGCACCAGCGTGGACATCTCGAACGAGATCCTGGTCCGGCTGTCGAAGCTGCCGAACATCGTCGGGGTCAAGGACGCCACCTCCGACCTCGTGCGCGCCAGCTTCCAGCGCCTGCACTGCGGCGAGGACTGGGTGATGCTGTCGGGCGACGACCCGGTGGCGCTGGGCTACATGGCCCATGGCGGCCACGGCTGCATCTCGGTGACCGCCAACGTGGCGCCGGAACAGTGCTCCGCCTTCTATGAGGCCGTGATGGCCGGCGACTGGCCCGCTGCGCTGCAGTGGCAGGACCGGCTGGTGCGACTGCACAAGGCGCTGTTCGCCGACGCCTCGCCGGCCCCCACCAAGTTCGCCCTGGCCCACCTGGGCCTCTGCTCGGACGAGACCCGCCTACCGATCACCCCCTGTTCGGAACCCGCCCGCACCGAGGTCCTGGCCGCCATGCGGGACGCGGGCCTGATCTGACATGGCCGGGAAGCTGATCGCCGAGAACCGGCGGGCGCGGTTCGACTACTTCATCGAACAGATCTTCGAGTGCGGCATCGCCCTGACCGGCTCGGAGGTGAAGTCGCTGCGCAACGGCAAGGCCAACATCGCCGAGAGCTACGCGGCGGTGGAGGGCGACGAGATCATGCTGGTCAACGCCGACATCCCGCCCTACGCCCAGGCCGGCCCGCACTTCAACCACGAGCCCCGGCGCCACCGGAAGCTGCTCCTCAAGCGCCGCGAGATCGACCGGCTGATCGGGGCGGTCCAGCGCGAGGGCCTGACGCTGATCCCGACCAAGCTCTACTGGAGCGACAAGGGCCTGGCCAAGCTCGAGATCGCGCTGGCCAAGGGCAAGAAGATCCACGACAAGCGTGAGACGGCGGCCCAGCGCGACTGGCAGCGGGACAAGGCCCGGCTGATGCGGGAAAAGGGGTGATCGACCCGGCCGACGTCGAGTCCATCGAACGGGCCACGGTCGAGGCCGTCGCCCCGCCGCGGGTGCTGGAGATCGGCGGCTGGCTGGTCCCCCTGGACGCCGGGACCGTGGGGCGGGCGAAATCCGCCGTCCCCCTGAGCCACGACGCCACGCCCGACGCCTTGGACGCCATCGTCTCCGCCTATGAGGCCCGCGGCCTGCCGCCCGCCTTCCGCATCGCCGACGAGGAGGGCCTGACCCCCGTCCGCGCCGCCCTGGAGGCCCGGGGTTTCGTGGGCCGCCAGCCGACCTGGGTGAAGCTGGCCGACGCGCTCACCGTCGCCGGCTACCGCGATCCGGCCGCCGAGCTCATGCAGGCGCCCGACGCCGCCTGGGGCGAGGTGTTCGTGGGCGAGGGCTTCGATCCCGCCGACGGCGCCCATCGGGTGGCGGCGCTCACCCGCTCGCCCGACGCCCTCTACGGCGTGGTGCGCGAGGACGGCCGCACCGTGGCCGTGGGCGCGGTCAGCTTCGGCCACGGCTGGGCGGGAATTCACGGCTTGCGCACGGCCCCCTCGCATCGGGGACGGGGATGCGCCGGCGCCATCCTGGCCGCCTTCGCCACGGCGGCCCTGGCGCGCGATATTCGGCGCGTCTTCCTGCAGGTCGAGGAGGCCAATCCCGCCCGCGGCCTCTACCGGAAGGCCGGTTTCGAGGCCGCGTGGCGGTACCGCTACTGGGGGCGCTGAGTCCTACCTCGCCAGGTCGCGGATCAGCGAGTTCCAGTGGTCCAGCGAGCCGTCGATGGCCGCCACCGGGGCCTTCTCGTTCAGGCCGTGGGCGTAGGCCTGGCCCTGTTCCATGAACAGGCCCGAGACGCCGTAGCTCGGCACGCCCTTGGCCCGGAAGTGCATGGAGTCCGAGGCCCCCGATTCCTGCCACGGCACGATGGCCAGGCCCGGGTAGCGGGCGTGCACCGCCTTCTTCACCGCCGCCATCACGTCGGCGCGCAGCGGCGAGGCGGGACTGTCGATCGAGCCGTCGTCCATGCGGGTGACGGTCGCGGTGGGTTCGGCCATCACCTCGACCAGGGTCTGGCGCACGCTTTCCGAGGACACGCCCGGGAAGATGCGGCAGTTCACCGTCGCCTGGGCCTTCTGCGGCAGGGCGTTGGCCGCGTGCCCGCCCTCCAGCATGGTTGCCACGCAGGTGGTGCGCAGGATCGGATTGTAGTCCGGGACCTTCGACAGGGTGGCGATGGCCGCTTCGTCCTTCGGGTTCGCCGCGAAGGCCCGCAGCGCCGCGCCGACCGGGCCGCCGACCTCCTTGCCCTCGGCGCCCAGGGCCGCGCGGGTGATGTCGTTCGACATCACCGGGAACTGGTAGTCCGACAGCCGGTTCAGCGCCCGGCTGAGCCGGTAGATCGGGTTGGTGTCGGTCGGCCGGCTGGAGTGGCCGCCCGGGTCGGTGAAGGTCACGTGGAAGTCGGCGTAGGTCTTCTCCGCGCCCTGGACGCCGTAGGGCAGCGGCTTGCCGTCCTTGAAGCCGCCGCCGCCGCCGTCCGAGTTCAGCACCAGCTCGGCGTCCTTCAGCCGTTCGGCGAGGACGGCCGTGGTGGCCATCATGGTCTCCTCGTCGCCCGACAGCGCCAGGACCACGTCGCGGCCCGGCGTCCAGCCCTGCTTGCGCAGGTCGGCCAGGGTGGCGACCACCATCGAGACGTCGAACTTGTTGTCCACGGCGCCGCGGCCGTAGATCCAGCCGTTCTCGACGACGGGCGTAAAGGGATCGCGGGTCCAGTCCGCCGCCTTGGCCTCGACCACGTCCATGTGGCCCGAGATGACGATCGGCTTCTTCTTGGGGTCCTTGCCGGGATAGCGGGCGATCAGGAACGCCGTGCCGTTCATCGGCTCGATGGTGATCTCGCCGTCCTTGTAGCCGGCCGCCGTCAGCACGCCCTTGATGTACTCAGCATAGGCGACCGTCTGGCCGGCGCCGGCCACCGTCCGGTAGCTGATGCCCTTCGTCAGGATCTCCAGCGCCTGGTCGTGCAGGCCCGGCGGCGGCTTGGCCGCAGCGGGTGCGGCGATGGCGAGGACGGCGGCCGAAACGGCCAGGGTGCGAATAAGGGACACGCGGTGACTCCGGTTCAAGCTGGGCCGCGACGCTACATGCGCCGCCCGCCATCCGCCACAGCCGGCGTCGCCGTACCGTCGCGGCGTGCGCTCCGCTAGCGGTGTTGAAGCCCCCAGGCCAGCGCCATCAGTTCCGGGGCCGCCCAAGCGCCCGCCGCCGACAGCAGCAGCCAGCCCGCGAGCAATGCCGCCAGCCGTCGAAAGCTGATCCGTGGCGGCTGGGTTAGCCAAAGCCCCGCCACGAGGGCGACGTCCAGGGCGACGAGCACGGCGGCAGTCCCGCCCGCGCCCAGCGGCGTGAGCATGAGCGGAAAGGCGAACGCGTGCGGGAAGAGCAGGGAAGTCCAGTCTAGGAACTCCCACGCGTCACGGCACGCCGCGGGGCCATGGTCGCAGGGTGAAGCTCCCCACAATTCAATGAGCGCCACCGCCAGGCTGGCCAGGAGCGGCGTCAGGAACCAACTGCGACGCACGCCCGGCTCACTCGACACGAATCTGCCCTCGGCTGAGGGCGTCACCATAAGCGCCCCGGGCCCGGCGCCCAAGGGCATCGTCGCCCAGCTTGTTCACCAGCCGATCGACACGCGCCTTTTGGGCGGGTGTCAGCGTCACAGTGGAGCCGGCTTCGATTCCCTGGAGGACGAGCAGATCCTTCCATTCGGCTGCGTCCAACGCCCGATCCTGCAAGGTCGTGATCTCCCCATCCGTGAAGGACGAGGGAAACATGCTTTTCAGCGTGGATCGAAGGTTCTGTTCGATCTCCGGGTTCTTCTGCATGGCGCGCCGGGCCATCCAGCCGGCCGTCCCCGCCACCTGGAAGGAGCCATCTAGCGGCTGCGCCTTGGCCCATTCCGAAGGTTCATCGGTCGTGGGCTGGGATGGATAGATGTTTCGCCTAATCATACCTAATTCGTAACAGAACAAAATAGGAACATCAAAACATTTCTACACGCCGATCAGCGCCCGGGCCCGCTGGAACACCGCCTCGAACATCGCCGCCGTCAGCCGGCCGGTGTTCGTGTTGAGCCGGGAGCAGTGGTAGCTGTTCAGCACCGTGTAGGGTCCGGCCTGGAACTCGGTCCCGTGGCCGGCGATCCCGGCCGAAGCCTTCAGCCCCAGGGCCCGGAGCACGTTGCGCCGCGACACGTCGCCCAGGGTCACGATCACCTTCAGCCGGGGAAGCGCCGCGAGCCTGGCCGCCAGGAACGGCCGGCAGTTGGCCTCCTCGACCGTCTCGGGCTTGTTGCCGGGCGGGGCGCAGCGCACCGCGTTGGTGATCATGCAGTCCGTCAGCGTCAGCCCGTCGTCGGCCCGGGCCTCGTAGCGGCCCGTCGCGAACCCGGTCTTAAGGAGGGTCTCGTAGAGCAGCACGCCCGCGAAATCGCCGGTGAAGGGCCGGCCGGTCCGGTTCGCTCCGGTCCGGCCGGGGGCCAGGCCCGCCACCAGCAGGCGGGCGTTCTCGTCCCCGAACGAGGGGGCAGGGCCGTTGAACCAGTCGGGATGGGCCGCGCGGTTGGCCTCTCGGTAGGCCACGAGCCTGGGGCAGAGCGGGCAGTCGTGGGGCGGTTCGGGCGTGATCTCCACGACGGCCTCAGGCGTCCGCATCGGCCTGGTCGGCGTCGCGGTCCACGCGCTGGGCGTGGCTTTCCTGGATGAAGCGCGGCAGGCGCGAGGGCCGGCCGATGATGTCGGCGAGGTCGGCGAGATCCACGAAGCTGTCCGCCTGCCGCCGCAGCTCGTCCGAGACCATGGGCGGCTGGGACTTCAGCGTCGAGACCACCGTCACCCGGCAGCCCTTGCGCTGCACCGCCTCGACCAGCGCGCGGAAGTCGCCGTCGCCCGAGAACAGCACCAGGTGGTCGGCGTGGGCCGCCATCTCCAGCATGTCGACGGCGATCTCCACGTCCATGTCGCCGCGCCAGCGCTTGCGGCCCTGGCTGTCGACGTACTCCCGGGCCGATTTCGTCACGAGCCGGTAGCCGTTGTAGTCCAGCCAGTCGACGAGCGGCCGGATGGGCGAGTATTCCTCGTTCTCAACCAGGGCGGTGTAATAGTAGGCCCTGACCAGCACGCTGCGCTTGCGGAACTCCTCGAGCAGCTTGCGGTAGTCGATGTCGAAGCCGAGGCCCTTGGCGGCCGAGTAGAGGTTGGCCCCGTCGATGAACAGCGCCAGCCGGTCCGTGGGGTAGAAGGTCATCAGCGAAATCCTGGATATCGATCGGGCCGTCGTCATCGCCCTGGGCAGCAACGTGGCGGCCGGCTACGGCTCGTCCGAGGCGCTGCTGGAGGCGGTTCTGGCGCGGTTCCCCGACGCGGGTCTGAAAATCCTCGTTCGGTCGTCCTGGTGGCGCTCGGCCGCCTGGCCCGACCCAATGGGGCCTGAGTACCGCAACGGCGTCGCGCTTGTCGAGGCGAGCGCGCCACCCGAAGAGGTGTTGTCCACGTTGCTCGCCCTGGAGGCGGAGTTCGGCCGCCGTCGCTCGGTGAAGAACGCGCCCCGCACGGTGGACCTCGACCTCATCGCCCACGGCCGCGAGGTCCGCGACGAACCCGGCCTGGTCCTGCCGCACCCCAGGGCCCACGAGCGGCTGTTCGTGATGGGGCCCCTGGCCCAGGTCGCGCCGGAGTGGCGCCATCCCGTCTCGGGCCTGACCGCCGCCGAGCTCGCCCGCCGGGCCCGCGTCGGCCTGGACGCCCGGCCCCAGTAGTCATTTTTTGTCGGGATGCGGGGGCGCCCCGCGTCCTTGGGCGGAAGGCCGCCCTCCCGGCGGCCCGCAGACAGGAGACCTCAGATGCGCTTCATGCTCATCCGCAAGGCCGACGAGGCCACCGAGGCCGGCGTCATGCCCAGCCGCGAACTCGCCCAGGCGATGATGGACTACCACGAGCAGATGGGCCGCCATCTGAAGATCCTCGGCGGCGACGGCCTGCATCCCTCGATCCGCGGCAAGCGGGTGACCTTCAAGCACGGCAAGCCGGTGGTCATCGACGGCCCCTTCGCCGAGACCAAGGAGCTGGTGGCCGGCTACACCCTGGTCGAGGCCGACGGCTGGGACCAAGTGCTGGAGTGGGCGAAGAAGTGGCCCTGCATCCTCGAGGAGGCCAACGCCACTCTGGAGATCCGCCAGGTCTACGAGCTGGAGGACTTCGGCGACGTCTTCACCGGCGACCTTCGCGAGCAGGCCGAGCGGGTGATGGTCCGCGAATAAGCCTGGCCGCGACGCCGTACCGGCCCCCGACTTACATGAAACGCGCGGCCTGATACGCTGTCGCTGCAACCAGGAGCTTTGTCATGGACGACATAGGGTGCGGCGGCTGGCTGATTTTGATTGCGGTTGGCTGTGTTTTGGTGATCGCCATCGGCTTCTTCTTCCACATCGGCTGGAACATGCTCGACGCGATGTAGTCGGCTGTTTTTCAAACTGACCCCACGACCCTTGCCATGCGGCGTTGCACAATGGGGCCTGAACCTCTATTTTCACCGGTTCTATCCCCGCTTTGAGGACTCCATGGCCCGCGTCACCGTCGAAGACTGCATCGAAAAGGTCCCGAACCGCTTTGCGCTCGTCCTGCTGTCGGCCCACCGCGCGCGCGCCATTTCGGCGGGCTCGCAGATCATGGTCGACCGCGACAACGACAAGAATCCGGTCGTGGCCCTTCGCGAGATCGCCGACGACGTGGTCGACGCCGAGGAACTGAAGGAAACCCTCATCGGCACGCTGCAGCGCGTCGACGAGCGGTCGGAAGCCGAGGAAGAGGCCGAAACCCTCGCCCTGCTGGCCGATCCCACCCACATGCAGATGAGCGAGCTGGAGCTGGTTCGCGCCCTGCAGAGCGACCGTGACGGCGGTCAGGAGGAGCGGTACTGAGCCCCGAAGGCGCAGAACCACTCCTTCAAGAGGCGGCGTCCGACCCCGCCGCCCCACCGGAAGCTCGTCCCGTCGAGCCCGCCGACTTCAAGCCCGCGCCCACGCCCGTGGGCGAGACGCCCGTCTCGGCCAAGCGGCCCAAGCTGCTGCGCCAGTTCGAGCTGATCGAGAAGGTCCGCTCGTACGATCCCAGCGCCGACGAGGCGCTGCTGAACCGGGCCTACGTCTACGCCATGCGCCAGCACGGCTCGCAGAAGCGGGCCTCGGGCGACCCCTATTTCGCCCATCCCATCGAGGTGGCGGGCATCCTCACCGACTACCGGCTCGACACCGCGACCATCGTCACGGCGCTGCTGCACGACGTCATCGAGGACACCGACGCCACCCCCGCCGATATCGAGCGCCTGTTCGGCGCCGAAGTGGCCGAACTGGTCGCGGGCGTCACCAAGCTCTCCAAGCTGGAGCTCTCCTCCGAGCACTTGCGCCAGGCCGAGAACCTCCGGAAGTTCATCCTGGCGATCTCCAGGGACGTGCGCGTCCTGCTCGTGAAGCTGGCCGACCGGCTCCACAACATGCGCACGCTCCACTTCATCAAGAGCCCGGCCAAGCGGGAGCGGATCGCGCGCGAGACGCTCGACATCTACGCCCCGCTGGCGCGCTCCATCGGCGTGCACCGCATCTGCGCCGAGCTGGAGGAACTCGCCTTCGCCCACCTGAACCCGGTGGCGCGCGATGCGATCATCCGCCGGCTGGAAGTGCTGCGCCAGCAGCAGGGCGGGGCGGTCGCCCTGGTCAGCCAGGAGATCACAAGCCGGCTCCACGCCGCTGGCGTCCCCAGCCGCGTGTTCGGCCGCGAGAAGCACCCGTTCTCGATCTGGCGGAAGCTCCAGCGCAAATCGATCGGGTTCTCCCAGCTTTCCGACATCTACGCTTTCCGGGTGATCGTCGACACCGAGGACGACTGCTACCGCGCCCTGGGCGTCATCCACCGGTCGTGGCCCAGCGTGCCCGAGCGGTTCAAGGACTTCATCTCGACGCCCAAGCGGAACAACTATCGCTCGCTGCACACCACGGTGGTGGGGCCCAAGGGCATGCGTATCGAGATGCAGATCCGCACCGAGGCCATGGACCGCGTGGCCGAGGAGGGCGTGGCCGCCCACTGGCGCTACAAGAACGAGAGCTACGGCTTCGACGCCGAGCACCAGGCCGCCGCCGGCGGCCGCGACCCGCTGGTCAACCTGCGCCACCTTGTCCAGGTGCTGGAGCATGGCGGCGACGCCGAGGAACTGGTCGAGCACGCCAAGCTCGAGATGTACCTCGACCAGGTGTTCGTCTTCACGCCCAAGGGCCGGCTGGTCAGCCTGCCGCGCGGAGCCATGCCGCTGGACTTCGCCTACGCCGTCCACACCGACATCGGCGACACCACCATCGGCGTCAAAATCAACGGCGAACTCAAGCCTTTGCGGACGGTTCTTCAGAACGGCGACGTGGTCGAGGTGATCCGCGGAGGCAAGCCCGTGGTGCCGCCGGACTGGCGCTCGCTCACGGTCACGGGCCGGGCCCGCTCGGCCATCCGCCGCCACATCCGCCAGACCGAGCGCGAGGAGTTCGTGCGCCTGGGCCGGGCCACGGTCGACCAGATGTTCGAGGCGGCCGGCAAGACGCGAAAGGACGTGTCGCTCCGGCCCGCCCTCGACCGCTTCGCCGTAACGTCCGAGGAGGACCTGTTCGAGGCCGTGGGGCGGGGCCGCGCGCCGCCGGCCCAGGTGCTGGAGGCGGTCTTCCCGGGCCTCAAGGCCGCCGAGCGCGAGGCCGCCGCCGCCCGCCGCCACATCGAGGATGGCGCGAGCGCCAAGCTCTACGTGCGCGGTGGAGGCCTGACGCCCGGCGTCTCGATCCATTTCGGCGAATGCTGCTCGCCGGTCCCCGGCGACCGCATCGTGGGCATCCTGGAGAGCGATGGCCGGGGCCTCACGGTCCACACCATCGACTGCGAGCGGCTGGCCGAATTCGAGGAGCGCGAGGAGCTTTGGCGCGACCTTCAATGGACGCCCGAGGCCGAGCGCAACGCCATCGCCCGGGCCCGGGTCACCGCCACCATCCGCAACGCGCCGGGCGTGCTGGGCCAAGTCTGCGGCATCATCGGCGAGGCCGGCGGCAACATCATGAACCTGCGCATGCATCACCGGCAGCAGGACTTCTTCGACGTGGACTTCGACATCGACGTCAACGACGCCAAGCACCTGACCCACATCGCCGCCGCGCTCCGGGCCAATCCCAGCGTCGAGACGGTGGAGCGGACGAAGAGCTAGGCGCCGGCCGCCAGCACGTGCTCGACCCCGCGCACCACGGCGTCCCCGTGGGTGAGGCCCAGGATGCTGGTGTGCGTCGCCCCCGGGACCGCCTCGAAATAGCCGTGGCCCGAGCGCCGGGCGGGCAGGGCGCGCGGCGAGTCCTCGCTTCGGTCCCCGGCCACGATCACCGAAACCGGCAGCTCCGGCGGTAGCGGCCCCGCGGCGATCGCCTGGCGCGCGGCGCGCTCCCATTGCAGCCCCTCGGCGGCCGACCCCCGGGCGTGGCGGCCCGAGACCCAGATGCGCCGCTTCTCGGTCACCGCCTCGGGCGGCAGGCCGATCCGTTCGGCGGCGTAGTAGAAGGGCTTGGTCAGGCCCAGGGTCCCCGCCACCGCCGCCGTGCGCGCCACGGCCTTGAAGACGCCGACGAACTTGCGCGTGCCCGGGTCGTCGATGGCCTCCGGGGTGGTGGCGTCCACCAGCACGATGCCCACCGTCCGCTCGGGATGGGCGGTGGCGAAGCGCCGGACGTGCAGCCCCGCCATCGAATGGCCCACGAGGACCACGGGGCCGTCGTCGCCCACGGCCGTCATCAGCGCCTCCAGGTCGGCCAGGGCCGCGTCGCCGTCACGCGGCTTCGGTCCCGGATCGGAATAGCCCATCCCCGCCCGATCGTAGGCGCAGCTCCGCAAGCCCTTGGCCGAAAGCTTCCGCTGGATGGCCGCGAAGTCGGTGGCCGCGCCGAACGCGCCGTGCTCCAGCCAGACGGTGGGCCCGCCGCCCGCCGGGCCATCGCACACGAGCCGCAGCTTCCGCCCGCCGATGTCGACGAACTCGCCGCGCGGTTTGGCGTTCGCCGCCGTCGCCACGATCACGAGCCCCGCCGCGATCCACGCGCCCAGCGCCAGGGCCAGGCCGATCAGCACCTTCACCATCGCTCCGTCGTAGCGGGGCCGGGGGCCAGCCCGCAACGCCTGGCATCTTCCGCCCGTGGCGAAACGCGACTATCTCCGGGCCTCATGAACACCGAAGACGTCCTCAACGAGTTCCGCGGCGCCGGCGCCCTGCGCGAAGGCCACTTCGTCCTGTCGTCGGGCCTGCACTCGCCCGTCTTCCTGCAGAAGAACCTGGTCTTCCAGCATCCCGACCGCACCGAGCGCCTGTGCAAGGCCCTGGCGGCGAAGATCACCGAGGCGGTGGGTCAGGTGGACCTCTGCGTCTCCCCGGCCGTGGGCGGCATCATCCCGGGCTACGAGACAGCCCGCCACCTGGGCTGCCCGTCGGTCTACGTCGAGCGGGAAGGGGGCGAGTTCAAGCTGCGCCGGGCCTTCTCGATCCCCGAGGGCGCCCGCATCGCCATGGTCGAGGACATCGTCACCACCGGCCTGTCGTCGCGCGAGTGCGTCGAGGCCATCCGCAAGGCGGGCGGCAACGTCGTCGTGGCCGCCTGCATCGTGGACCGTTCGGGCGGCCGGGCCGATCCCGGCGCCCCGCTGGTGGCGCTGGCCCGCCTGGACGTGCCGGCCTATCCCGCCGACCAGCTTCCGCCGGAACTGGCGGCCATCCCCATCGAGGACCCCGGCAGCCGGAGGCTGAAGGGCTGATGACCAAGCTGCGCCTCGGCGTGAACATCGACCATGTGGCGACCGTCCGGAACGCCCGGGGCGAGGGCTATCCCGATCCCGTCCGCGCGGCGGAAGTCGCGCTGGCCGCCGGGGCCGACGGCATCACCGCCCATCTGCGCGAGGACCGCCGCCACATCTCGGACGCCGACATCGAGGCGTTGGCCGCCACCTGCCGCAAGCGGGGCCGCCCCCTGAACTTCGAATGCGCCGTGACGCCCGAGATGGAGACCATCGCGCTGGCCCACCGCCCGCACGCCGCCTGCCTGGTGCCCGAGCGGCGCGAGGAGGTGACCACCGAGGGCGGCCTCGACGTCGTGCGCGGCCACAATGTCATCGCCCCCGTGGTGAAGCGGATGGCCGAGGCGGGGATCCGCGTCTCCTGCTTCATCGACGCCGACCCGGCCCAGGTGGCGGCGGCGAAGTCCGTGGGCGCCCAGGTGGTCGAGCTGCACACCGGCGCCTACTGCGAGGCCGTCCGCCAGGGCCGCGCCGAGGACGCCGCCCGCCTGCTGGAGGGCCTGAAGGCCGCCGCGTCGGAGGCCGCGCGCCTGGACCTGGAGGTCCACGCCGGCCACGGCATCGACTACGAGACGGTGAAGCCCGTCGCCGCCATCCCCGAGGTGATGGAGCTCAACATCGGCCACTTCCTGATCGGGGAGGCCATCTTCATCGGCCTCGGCCCCGCCATCCAGCGGATGCGGGCCCTGATGGACGAGGCGCGGCGGACCCGGGCCGCATGATCGTCGGCATCGGCTCGGACCTGTCCGACATCCGCCGCATCCAGGCGAGCCTGGACCGCTTCGGCGATCGATTCCGCCACCGCGTCTTCACCGACCTCGAACGCACGCGCTCGGACCGCAAGACCGACGCCGCGGCCTCCTACGCCAAGCGTTTCGCCGCCAAGGAGGCCTGCGCCAAGGCGCTCGGCACCGGCATGCGGCGCGGGGTCTTCTGGCGCGACATGGGCGTGGTCAACATGCGCTCGGGCCAGCCCACCATGGCGCTCACCGGCGGCGCGCTGAAGCGGCTGGAGGAGATCACCCCGCCCGGCATGAAGGCCGTGATCCACCTGTCGCTGACCGACGACCACCCCTACGCCCAGGCCTTCGTGATCATCGAGGCCCTGCCGGCCTGATTCGCCGCTGGAGCGCGATCCGCAAGAGTGGGCGCCGGTTTTGCGATCAGATCGCGCTCAAGGCTCTAGGCGGGGGGAGAGGCAGAGGCCGCGGCCGCCGCCGCCCGCCGCCGTTCCCAGGCCGGATAGAGGGTGTTGAGCGCCAGCCCGCCCAGCACCAGCACCGCCGCCGTCAGCTTCCAGGGCGCCAGGGGCTCGCCCAGCAGCAGGGCCGAGGCGCCCATGCCGAACACCGGCACCAGCAGGGAGAGCGGCGCGATGGTGGCGGTCGGATGGCGGGCCAGCAGCCAGGCCCAGCTCGCATAGCCGAAGATCGTGTTGCCCACCGACTGCCAGAGCACGCAGGCCCAGGTGCCGAGGTCGGCGTTCGCGATCCCCTGGCTCACGGCCGGCCAGCCCTCGAACACGAAGGCCAGGGCGAAGAGGGGCGGGGCGGCGAACAGGCTCGACCACACCACATAGGCCAGCATGTTCACCGGGCCCGCCGTGCGGGCGACGGTGTTGCCGCCGGCCCAGCCCAGGGCCGCGCCGACCACCAGGGCCAAGCCCAGCGGCGTGGCGTCGGCGCTGGTGTGGGCCATCAGCCAGGCGAGGCCGGCCGCCGCCAGGCTCAGGGCGGCGATCTGGAAGCGGCGGATCTTCTCGCCGGCCAGCATCATGGCGAAGCCCACCGTGAAGAACGCCTGGATCTGCACCACCAGGGAGGCCAGGCCCGGCGAGATCCAGTGGGTCATGGCGATGTAGAGCAGGCCGAACTGGCCGACCCCGATCAGCACGCCGTATAGCGCCAGGTTCCACCAGGCCACGTTCGGCCGCTTCAGGAAGAACACCGCCGGCAGGAGGGCGAAGGTGAACCGCAGGGCCGCGAAGGTCAGCGGCGGCAGGTCGTCCAGCGCCCAGCGGATGACCACGAAATTGGTCCCCCACACGGCCACCACCGCGAGGGCCAGCAGGGCGTGCAGCGGCGGCAGGGAGGGGCGGGTCATGGAGGCTACATAGGCCCGGTCCAGGGGGCGTCACCAGTCCAGTTGCGACGAAGGGGCATGCCTCCGTGACGCAGAGTTCACGGGCGCGGCGCTTGCCCCCGGGGTATCCAGCGTCTAACCCAACGCTTCGTCCCGGTTCGCCCGGGGTCCCAGGGATCGTCCATGAGCGAGAACGTGCAGAGCGCGCACAGCCCCGACAAGTCCGGCGCGGCCAACGAATTCGTCGAGATCATCAAGACGGTGGTCTACGCGCTGCTGATCGCGCTGTTCCTGCGCGTGATCTTCTTCCAGCCCTTCACCATCCCCTCGGCCTCGATGGAGCCGAACCTCTACGAGGGCGACTACATCATCGTCTCCAAGTGGTCGTATGGCTATTCCAAGCACTCGGTCCCGTTCAGCCCGCCGATCCTGGAAGGCCGCCTGTTCGAGCAGAAGCCCCATCGGGGCGACATCGTCGTCTTCAAGCTGCCCAGCGACAACCGCACCGACTACATCAAGCGGGTGATCGGCCTGCCGGGCGACCGCATCCAGATGCGCCGGGGCCTGCTCTACCTCAACGGCCAGCCGGTGAAGCGCGAGCCGATGAGCCCGGTGAAGATGGACACCGGCTACGGCTTCGTCCGCGAGGTCGCCCGCTACCGCGAGACCATCGACGGCAAGTCGTACGTCACCCAGGACTTCGGGACCGACGGGGACCTCGACAACACCGACGTCTACGTGGTGCCGGAAGGCCACTACTTCATGATGGGCGACAACCGGGACAACTCTTCCGACAGCCGCGTGCCGCCCGGCGCCGGCGGGGTGGGCTATGTCCCGGCCGAGAACCTGGTCGGCAAGGCCCGGATCATCATGCTGTCGTGGAAGCCCGAGGCCTCGATCTTCAAGCCGTGGACCTGGGTCCTCGACGCCCGGCCTGGCCGGTTCTTCAACATCCTCCAGTGAGCCTCGCCCTCCAATGAACACGAGGGCGGCGGCGGTCGCCGAGCTCGAACGCCGCATCGGATACAGGTTCCAAGACCGCGAGCTCCTCGAGCGGGCCCTGACCCACGCCAGCGTCGGCGACGGCGCCCGTTCCGTGCGCCATAACGAGCGGCTGGAGTTCCTGGGCGACCGGGTGCTCAACCTGTGCGCGGCCGAGCGGCTGATGGCCCTCGACCCGGACGCGCGGGAAGGGGAGATGAGCCGGCTGCTCGCCAGCCTCGTGAACTACCACGCCTGCGCGCGGGCGGCGCATCGGGCGGGCCTGCAGGCGGCGCTGCGCATGTCGGCCTCGGCCACCAAGGTCGGCGCGCGGAAGTCCGACGCCGTGCTGGGCGACGCCTGCGAGGCGCTGATCGCGGCGCTCTACATCGACGGCGGCCTGGAGACGGCCCGGGCGTTCTTCGAAAAGTTCTGGGAGGAGGAGTTCGCCCGGCTGGACGAGCCCCGGGCGAAGGATCCCAAGACGCAGCTTCAGGAGTGGGTGCAGGGCATGGGCCTGCCGTTGCCGACATACGAGATCGTTTCCCGCGAGGGGCCGGCGCACGCGCCCTGCTTCGTCGTCGAGGTGCAGGTGAAGGGCCTGGGCGCCGAGCGCGGCGAGGGCGGGTCGCGCCAGGCCGCCGAGAAGGCCGCGGCCCTGGCCATGCTGCTCAAGCGCGAGGGCCCCGCCGCCGCGAGGGCCGGACAATGAGCCGCGCCGGCTTCTGCGCCATCATCGGCGCGCCCAACGCGGGCAAGTCCACCCTGACCAACCGCCTGGTGGGGGCCAAGGTGTCCATCGTCACCCAGAAGGTCCAGACCACGCGCTTCCCGGTGCGCGGCGTGGCCATCGCGGGCGACGCCCAGATCGTGCTCGTCGACACCCCCGGCATCTTCCAGCCGCGGCGCCGCCTCGACCGCGCCATGGTCCGCGCCGCCTGGGGCGGGATCGAGGACGCCGACGCCATCGTCCACCTGGTCGATTCCGCCGCCGAGATCGCGGTCGCCGAGAAGGGCGGATCGGCCGCCGACCGCAAGGCCGCCATCGACGTGGAGTCCATCGTCGAGGGGCTGAAGGCGGCCGGCAAGCAGGCCATCCTGGCGCTCAACAAGATCGACGGCCTGAAGCGCGAGAAGCTCCTGGGTCTCTCCCAGCGCCTCTTCGAGACCGGGGTCTATTCCGAGGTCTTCATGATCTCGGCCAAGGACGGCTCGGGCGTGGGCGACCTCAAGGCGCGCATCGCCCAGCTCATGCCCGAGAACCCCTGGTTCTACCCCGAGGACCAGACCGCCGACCTGCCGGCCCGGCTGCTCGCCGCCGAGATCACCCGCGAGAAGCTCTACCTGCGGGTCCACGAGGAGCTGCCCTACGCCGCCGCCGTCGAGACCACGAAGTTCGAGGAGCAGAAGAACGGCCTGCGCATCGAACAGACCATCTTCGTCGAGCGAGAGAGCCAGCGGCCGATCATCCTGGGCAAGGGAGGCCAGACCCTGAAGTGGATCGGCCAGAAGGCCCGCGAGGAGCTCACCGAACTGCTCGGCCAGCCCGTCCATCTCTTCCTGCACGTCGCCGTCGACGAGAAATGGGCCGACAAGCGCGAGTTCTACGGCCCCCTGGGGCTGGACTACGACGCCTGAGCGCCTAGGTCTCAGGGCATGGTCGACCTCGACGCCTACTTCGCCCGCATCGGCTACCAGGGGCCCCGCGAGCCCACCCTGGAGGTGCTGCGCGCGCTCCACGCCCTGCATCCCGCGGCCATTCCGTTCGAGGCCATCGACTGCCTGCTGGACCGGGGGATCGACATCTCTCCCGAGGCGGTGGACGCCAAGCTGATCCACGGCGGCCGAGGCGGGTACTGCTTCGAGCACAACGGCCTTTTCCGGCGCGTGCTGACCACCCTGGGCTTTCCGGTCGAGGGGCTGGCCGCCCGGGTCCGCTGGAACATGCCCGACGACGCGCCGCCTCAGCCTCGCACCCACATGGTGCTGAAGGTTCTGGTCGGGGGCGCGCCCTGGATGGTCGACGTGGGCTTCGGCGGCTGCGTGCTGACCGCGCCGCTGCGCCTGGAGCCCGGCCTGGAGCAGCAGACCGACCACGACCGCTATCGCCTGACGCCCGTGGGCGAGGAGTTGCGCCTGGAGGTGTTGCGCGAGGCGGGCTGGGTCCCGGCCTACGACATCGGCCTCAGCCCCTGCGTCCAGCGCGACTACGAGATGGCCAACTGGTTCACCTCGACCCATCCGACCAGCCACTTCCGGCACAACCTGCTGGCGGCGCGGACGACCCCCGAGGCGCGCTACGGCCTCTTGTTCAACCGCCTCACCATCCGCCCGCGCGGCGGCGAGACGGCCCACGAGATGCTCGACGCCGCCGGCATCGAGCGCGTGCTGCGCGAGGTCTTCAAACTGCCGGTCGAGCCGGAGTGGCGGCCGATCATCGAGGCGGCCGCGAGCCGCTGATGGATTTTCCCCGTGGAATTTGAGGACGACGCCTTCGTGCTCTCGGCCCGCCTCCACGGCGAGTCCGGGGCGATCGTCGAACTCCTGACCTCGGCCCACGGCAAGTACGCCGCCCACGTGGCCGGCGGCGGCTCGCGCAAGGCGCGGCCCTTCCTCCAGCCGGGCGCGCGGGTGATCTGCCGCTACCGCGCCCGCGTCTCCGACCAGCTCGGCTCGGCGGCCATCGAGCCGGTGGGGGAGGGGCCAGCGGCCCTGTTCGACGATCCCCTGGCGCTGTCGGGGCTCCAGGCCGCCGCCGCCGTGGCCGCCGGCGCGCTGCCCGAGCGCGAACCGCATCCCGGCGCCTACCTGGCCTTCGAGGCCCTGACCGGCGCGCTCACCCATCCCGACGTCTGGCCGGCGGTCTTCGTCCGCTTCGAGGCGGGCCTGCTGCAGGACCTGGGCTTCGGCCTGGACCTCTCCAAGTGCGCCGCCACCGGGACCACCGACGACCTCGTCTATGTCAGCCCCCGAACCGGCCGCGCCGTCAGCCGCGCGGCGGGCGAGCCCTACAGGGACCGGCTGCTGGCCTTGCCGCCGTTCCTGCTGGCCGCCCAGTACGGGCTGAACACGGGCGACGTGGCCGCGGGGCTCGCGCTCACCGGCCACTTCCTGGAAGCCTTCATCTTCGGCCCCCTGAACCGCCCCCTGCCGCCGGCGAGGCTCTGGCTGCTGGATCGCTTGTCCGAGGCGGGGCGGCTCTGATACAAGCCCCGCCCGTGACCAGGACGCTCAATCAGGCCCAGCAAACCCAGGCCCGCCCCGCGGCGGTGTCTGCGCGCGCCTGTTCCTGAGCCTTCCCTCACGCACAGTCCCGCAGACCCCGCTCCGGCGGGGTTTTTGCTGCGCGCGGCCCCGCCTGAGCCCCTTAAGGAGCTCGACCGTGACGGCCTACACCGACCTCGACATCGCCCGCATCGGCGAGGGCGTGACCCACCGCACCCTGCCGAAGCCCGAGTGGACCCACGCCGCCCACTGGGCCGCGGCGTTCTGGCTGCTGACCCGGCCGGGCGTGGACGCCTTCCGCGACATGCCGGGGCTGATCCGCGCCTACAACGAAGCCACCGGCGTTCCGAACACCGACACCAGCGGCTACCACGAGACCATCACGCTCGCCTCGCTCCGGGCCGCCCGCGCCCACTTGGTCGCCCGTCCGAACACGAGCCTCTCGGCTGCGCTCGCCGAACTCCTCGCCGGCCCGTTCGGCCGCTCGGACTGGCCGCTGGCCTACTGGTCCAGGCCCCGCCTGTTCAGCCCCGAGGCGAGGCGCGCCTGGCTCGATCCGGACCTTTCGCCCCTGCCGTTCTGACCCCCGGGCGAAGCGCCATCGGATAACCGCGGAAAACGCAGAAGACGCAGAATCCCTTCTGCGTCCTTCCGCGTTCTCTGCGGTTCGTTCCATCGCCTGCGGCGCGCCGGGCGGTCGCGTCGAATCCCGCCGCGCGCTAAGACGGCCCCATGACCGTCCATACCGCCCCGCCCGGCGAGCCCGACCGCATCATCGAGGAGCCGCTCTCCGAGGCCCTGTCGCGCCGCTATCTCGCCTATGCGCTGTCCGTCATCACCGACCGGGCGCTGCCCGACGTGCGCGACGGCCTGAAGCCCGTGCAGCGGCGCGTGCTCTACGCCATGCGCGAGATGCGGCTGAACCCCGACGCGGCGGCCCGCAAGTGCGCCAAGGTGGTCGGCGAGGTGATGGGCGGCTACCACCCGCACGGCGACCAGTCGATCTACGACACCCTGGTGCGCATGGCCCAGTCCTTCGCCCAGCGCTATCCGCAGGTCGACGGCCAGGGCAACTTCGGCAACATCGACGGCGATAACGCCGCGGCCATGCGCTACACCGAGGCCAAGCTGACGGTGGCCGCGACCCTCCTGCTGGACGGGATCGAAGAGAACGCCGTCGACTTCAAGCCCACCTACGACGGCTCCGACGAGGAGCCGGTGGTGCTGCCGGCCGGCTTCCCGAACCTGCTGGCCAACGGCTCGACGGGCATCGCCGTCGGCATGGCCACCTCCATCCCGCCGCACAACGCCGGCGAGCTGATCGACGCCTGCCTGCTGCTGCTGGATCAGCCCGAGGCCTCGACCGAGGCCCTGATGGCCCACGTCCAGGGCCCCGACTTCCCCACCGGCGGCGTCATCGTCGAGCCGCGCGCCAACCTGATCGAGACCTACGCCACCGGCCGGGGCGGGGTGCGGGTGCGGGCCCGCTGGACGAAGGAGGACCTCGGCAAGGGGACCTACCAGATCGTCGTCACCGAGATCCCCTACCAGGT
This sequence comes from Phenylobacterium sp., assembly GCF_046463815.1. Lineage (GTDB taxonomy): Bacteria > Pseudomonadota > Alphaproteobacteria > Caulobacterales > Caulobacteraceae > Phenylobacterium. The sequence continues at coordinate 131,003 of NZ_JBKBRO010000003.1, forward strand.
GAAGAAGGCCGATCTGGTCGAACAGCTCGCCGAGCTGATCGAGGGCAAGAAGGCGCCGCTGCTGGGCGACGTGCGCGATGAGAGCGCCGAGGACGTGCGCCTCGTCCTTGAGCCCAAGAGCCGGAACGTCGAACCGGAGGTCCTCATGGAGAGCCTCTTCAAGCTCTCCGACCTCGAGACCCGCTTTTCCGTCAACCTCAACGTCCTGGACGCCCGCGGCACGCCGGGCGTGATGAACCTGCGCCAGGCGCTGAAGGCCTTCCTCGACCACCGCCGCGAGGTGCTGGTCCGCCGGGCCCGCCACCGCCTGGACAAGATCGAGGCCCGCCTCCACATCCTCAACGGCCTGATGATCGCCTACCTCAATCTGGACGAGGTGATCCGCATCGTCCGCTACGAGGACGAGCCCAAGGCCAAGCTGATCGCCGCCTTCGAGCTCTCCGAGATCCAGGCCGACGCCATCCTCAACACCCGCCTGCGCCAGCTCGCCCGGCTGGAGGAGATGGAGATCCGCCGCGAGCACGCCGAGCTGTCGGAGGAGCGCGACGGCATCCTCCAGATGCTGGCCTCCGACAAGGCCCAGTGGAAGCTGGTGGGCGAGGGCCTGCGCCACGTGAAGGCCGAGCTCGGCAAGCTCAACGACCGCCGCTCCACCTTCGCCGAGGCGCCGCAGATCGACACCGAGGCGGCGCTGGAAGCCATGATCGTGCGCGAGCCGATCACCATCATCCTGTCCGAGCGCGGCTGGATTCGCGCCGCCAAGGGCCGCGTCGAGGACCCCTCGGAACTGAAGTTCAAGGAGGGCGATAAGCTGGCCTTCCTGGTCCCCGCCGAGACCACGGACAAGCTCCTGATCTTCGCCTCGGACGGCCGGTTCTTCACGCTCGGCTGCGACAAGCTGCCGGGCGCGCGGGGCCACGGCGAGCCGCTGCGCCTGATGATCGACCTCGACGACAAGGTGGGCATCGTCGATGTCTTCCCGCACCGGCCGGGGACCAAGCGCCTGCTGGCCAGCAAGCAGGGCTACGGCTTCATCCTGCCGGAAGAGGAGGCCATCGCCTTCCGCCGGGCCGGCAAGCAGGTGCTGAACGCCGGCGATCCCGCCAAGAAGGGGGAGGGCGCCGCCGTCTGCCTGCCCGTGACGGGCGACCAGGTCGCCGTCGTGGGCGACAACGGCAAGATCCTGATCTTCCCGACCGCCGAGCTGCCCGAGATGCCGCGTGGCAAGGGCGTGAAGCTCCAGTCGTATCGCGAGGGCGGCCTCAGGGACGCCCTGGTGTTCAACGCCGCCGAGGGCGCCGCCTGGATCGACGCCGCCGGCCGCACCCGCGCGTGGGAGGACTGGCAGGCCTGGCAGGGCCGCCGGGCCGGCGCCGGCAAGCTCGCCCCGAAGGGCTTCCCCGCGACCAAGCGGTTCCGGCCGAAGGGGTAGGGCGGTCAGCCCCGCGTCGCCGCCGCGAACAGGGCGACCAGCTCCTCTGCGGCGGTTTCCAGCGGCCGGGAGGACTGGGCCACGCGGGCCTGCACCAGCGCCCCGTCCAGGGCCGCGAGGGTGAGGGACGCCAGGCTCGCCGCCCGGGTCGCCTCCACGCCGTCGGCCATGAGCCTGCCCGCCACCTCGCCCGCCCAGGCGTCCAGGGCCGCGCGGCCCTCGCGGGTGATGGCGTCATCGGCCGGCGCGTTCTCAAGCAGCACCGTCGTCATCGGCGCCCCGTCGCGGTAGCCCGAGGCCGCCATCCATTCGCCCAGCAGCCGGGCGTGGCCCTTCACCAGTTCGCCCGCCGAGGCCGAGGCGGCCGAGAGCTCGCGCACCGTCTCCACCACCCGGCGTCCGGCTTCCCGCACGGCGGCGGCCCCGATCTCGGCCTTGCCGCCCGGGAAGTAGTGGTAGACGGACCCCTTGGGCGCTCCGCTGGCGGCCACGATGTCGGCCAGACCCGTGGCGGCGTAGCCCTTCTGCCGGAACAGGCGCACGGCCGCGTCGACGATGGCGTCACGATGCTTGGGCGGCGGCGGCAATCGGCGATCCCCCTAGGTCTTCGTCCCCTTGCGCCAGAACCGCGCGGCCGACGCAACTTGCATCGATTATAAAGACCGGTCTATATCGCATTCGTCAACGGATGGAGAGGCGGGGATGACCGGGATCGTCAGCTACGAACTCAACGACGGCGTGGCCCGCATCGTCATGGACGATGGCAAGGCCAACGTGATGTCGCTGGCCATGCTTCAGGCGCTGGACGCCGCCTTCGACCGCGCCGCCGCAGACCGGGCGATCGTGGTGCTCTCCTCCGCGCGGCCGGGCGTGTTCTCCGCCGGGTTCGACCTGAAGGTCTTCGCCGCGGGCGATCCGGGGGCCAGCCTCGCCATGGTGCGCGCCGGGGCGGAACTGGCGCTGAAGCTCTTCACCTTCCCCCAGCCGATCCTGGGCGTATGCCGGGGGCACGCCTTCCCGATGGGCGCCTTCCTGCTGCTTGGCTCGGACCTGCGCCTGGGCGAGGCGGGGGACTACCGCATGGGGCTGAACGAGGTGGCCATCGGCATCGCCGTGCCCAGCTTCGCGCTGGAACTCGCCCGCGCCCGCCTGCATCCGGCCTGGCTGAACCGCACCGCGACGACCGGCGAGATGTACGGCCCCGCCGACGCCGTGCGGGCGGGTTTCCTCGACCGCCTGGTCCCGGCGACCGACCTCGATGCGGCGGCCGAGACCGCCGTCGCCGCGCTGAAGCAGGTCCATCGACCGTCCCACGCCCTCGTGAAGCAGCGTCTGCGCGGCGAGGCGGCCGCCAGGATCCGCGCGGCCATCGACGCCGAACTCACCCCCGCCGCCTACGCCGCCCGCCACCGGCCCGAACCGGTGGCTTAGGGGACAGCCAGGGGGAGGCCCGGGTCACCCCTTCGCCTCCCTTTCGGCCTCCCCTTAGGCCGTCACCGCCGGGTGGCCGGGAACACCGCCACCGGGTTGGCCATGGGCGCGACCTTGGCGCCGGCCGCCAGCATCGGGGCGGCGACCCTGACGCCCGCGCCCTGACTAGCCCCCAGGCCGCCGCACTCCACGTCGGTCACCGGCCGCACGTTGCCGTAGCGCAGCTCGGCCCGATAGCCCTCCACGCCGTTGAACGTTCCGCTCACCTGGCCCAGCTTGAGCTGGTCCTGGGTCAGGTAGGCGCCTAGCCGGGTGCGCTTGGGCTGGGCGATCCACTCGGGCGCCGGGGCCGGCTGGTAGGGGCCCCGGAAGTAGAGCAGGGCGGTGAACGCCTGGCCCGGATCGGCGAACACGTCGGCCGACCACGGCACCCCGTCGTAGCGCTTCTGCATGATCACCATCTGCACGTCGGCGGCCGAGCGGGCCGGGACCACCGGGTGGGCCGTCACCGACCAGGTGTTGGTGTTGGTCGTCGCCGTGGCCGTGGTGTCGGTCTCGGACGTGTTGATGTTGACCGACACCGAGCCGCTCGGCCCGCCGGTCAGCGAGGGCGGCGAGAAGCCGAAGGTGCCGGTGATGCTGGCGCCGGTCGTCGAGGCCACCGTCAGGGTGGTGGTGTCCGACGTGGAATGGGTGAAGTTGAAGTCCGAGGTCTGCGACGTCTGGGAGCAGTTGGTCACCGTCCCCGCCGGCACCGCCAGGATGTCGTCGGTCAGGGTCGGCTGCGCGTACTGGATCTGGCCGGCGTGCAGCGGCTGGGTCATGAACACCCCCTGCACGTCGAAGTGGGCGATCTGGCCCTGGGCCACCATCTGCTTGAACTGGGCCGGGGAGGCGGGCATCGGCTGGCCGCCCGTCATCGCCACGGCCGGGGCGTCGCCGTTCAGGCCGTAGAGCAGGCTCGCGAACTGGTCGACGTTGGTGACGCTCTTGGCCAGCTGGTTGCTGTACTTCTGGCCGGGGTCGATGTTCGGGTCCTGGGCCTGGGCGGCGCCGGCCGCCAGCAGGACGCACAGCGCGCCGGCGACGGTGCGGGATTTGACCATGGTGTTCTCTCCGGTTGTCCCGCGACACCCCGTGCGGGCCTTGAGAACATTGTTACAAACATACAGACGGTATGTCAATGCATATCCGGCTCCGTCAGGGCGCCCCGCAGCCGTCGGGCGGGCAGGCGTCGAGCCGCAGGTTGACCAGGACGTCGTTGACGGCGGCGTTGCTCTCGCGCGACGCCGTCTCGGCGGTCATCCTCAGGCCGGCCGGCGCCTGGCCGGTGACGGTGAGCGCGGTCTGGGCCGGGACCGACCCGAACCGCAGCGTGGCCGCTGCGGACGGCCCGAAGGCGATGGCGGCGGTGCTGAGGTCGGCGGTGCAGGCCGCGCTCCCGTCCGGTCCCGTGGCGTCCAGGATCACGGTCGCCTCGCTGCGCGGCGGCACGTCCTGTCGAGCCGTCCCCTGGGTCACCGTCGCGCAGCTCAGGTTCAGCCCCAGGGTCTGGGGCTGGGACGTGCCGTTATAGACCGCCACCGTGGCCGTCCTGCGGGCCGGGCAGAGGGCGCCGCACTCGGGCGTCAGGACGAGCTCGCCGTCCTCCCATGGCTTCATGGCGAGCTTGCCCGACACGTCGAACGAGAACCCCGGGGGGAAGTCCTGGTCGACGCTGATCACCTTCAGGCCGTCGACCACCTTCACGGTGATGGTGATGTAGCCCAGCAGGGGCTGGCCCCCGACGGCCGTCTGGAACTGGTGGCGCGAGAACGCCGCCATGCCGGGGCAGGTCTCCAGCGGCTGGGTCTCGAGCTGGGCGCTGATCCCATTGGGCTGGAAGGTGGTGGCCGGGATGCCCTTCTCCCAGCAGCTCGTCCCCGCGCCGGTGGTCAGCATGAACACCGGCTCGCGAAGCTGGCCGCCGTTGATCCCGAACTGGATGACCGTCCCCGCCGCCGCCGGCGACGCCGCCCCCAACGCCAGCGCGGCGGCCAGCCCGAAGGCCGTGTTGTGAATCTTGCCCATGAACCACCCCCTGCGATTGTGCGCCTGCACCCCGAGCGCGAGCCGCCTTCTTGTTGCAGGCATACTGTCTGTATGTCAATGGGCCGCCGCATTCCTTTCCTCCCCCTTCATGGGGGAGGGGGACCGCGAAGTGGTGGAGGGGGCGAACGGCCCCACGGCGTCGCCCTGACCCTACCGCACCAGCATCCACCCGCCCGCGACGACGCCCGCGAATGTCGCCAGGCACATCAGCGCTAGCCGCCAGGAGAAGCGCCCGGCGCGCGCGGCGGCGCGATGCGTCCGGGCGAAGCGGCGCCGCAGCGTCCGCAGCCGCTCCTCGGCGCCGGGGCCCTCCAGGCGGCGGGCCGGCGTCATTTCCAGCGCCCCGTCACGTCGTTGCGCTCGGCGAGCAGCAGGTAGGGGCCGCGCGCGTCCCGCATGACCTGGCCCACGACGTAGCCTGTGACGACGAACGGTCCGGGCGGCCCCACGAACGGGTCCGAGCAGGAGGTCAGCGCCGCGATATAGGCCGGAAGCTCGGGCGGCGGCGCGGGCCCGCGCACCACCTCCAGCACCCGCGCCGTCCCCACCGGGAAGCCCCGGGGATCGGCCAGGTCCGCAAGGTTCGCCTTCAGGTCGGGCCGCTCGCCCTCCAGCCGCACCCTGGCGACGGTGGCGAACCGCTCGCCCGGCGGCGTCTCGGGCGCCGCCGCCTCGAAGATCAGCACGTCCCCGCCCAACCGGCACGCCGCCGCCGGCGTCGCCATCAGCGCGAGAACGATCCCGCCCGCCGCCAGCCAACCCCTGACCATCGCCGCCTCCTTTGGACCCGCCGCCACCCTGCCACGCCAGGGTTGATGGTCCGTGTGGCGCCCATGAATCCTCCCCCACACGGGGCGGGACCGTCCGAAGCCCGTAGGGCGAAGGCGGGTGGAGGGTTGAAGCCCCCGAACTTCCTCTCCCACGCGATTGGGAGAGGGGTGAGGAACGACCGATTGCGACCCCACAACCGGTATCCGATCCGACCGTGGGACGGTTCGGCGGAGAGCCTGCCCTCGGGCGCGCGGAGCGCGACCCGGGAGGGACGCCCGGAGAGGCTGATTGACCTGACCCCCTAAACCCCGCCCGTCGGGTCCCGACCCGCCGGCCTGATCCTCCGGGTCTGATCCACCCCGCCTTTCGTGTCCTTCGTGCTTTTCGTGGCGGCCCTTAGGACGACGCGTCGGGGCCAGAACCTCACCGGTACGGCGGCTGGGGGATCGAGGCCTGGGCGGCCCGGAGCGCCGCCGACCAGCGGTCGTTGAGGTCGCGGTAGTAGGCGTCGTGGTCGTCGATGCGGTGGACCAGGGTCGCGCGGCTCTCGCCGGCGCGCGCGGTCATCATGTCGATCGGCAGGCCGACGGCCAGGTTCGAGCGCATGGTCGAGCTGAACGAGATCAGGGCGATCTTCACCGCCTCGTCCAGCGGGGTGTCGTAGGTCAGCGCCCGGTCGAGGATCGGCTTGCCGTACTTGGTCTCGCCGATCTGGAGATAGGGTGTGTCGGGGCCGCACTCGATGAAGTTGCCGGCGCCGTAGACCAGGAACAGGCGGGTGGGCTCGCCGCCCACGCTGCCGCCCACCAGCAGGGTGGCGTCGAAATTGATGTCGCCCTGCTTCAGCCCCTCCATCTCGTCGGCGGTGAAGCGCACCGCCTGGCCCAGCAGGTAGGCGGCGCGGTGGATCGAGGGGACGGTGCCGAGGCGTTCGGTTTCGCCGGTGTCGGGGGCGGTGAAGCCCAGGCGCACGCGCTCCAGCGCCGCCTGGGTGGTCGACAGGCTGCCGGCCGAAGCCACCGCGATCAGCCGCTGGCCGTCGTTCCCGTGGATCCGCAGCTTGCGGTAGGTGGAGATGTTGTCGACCCCGGCGTTGGTGCGGGTGTCGGCCAGCATGGCCAGCCCCTCCTTGACCAGCAGGCCCACGCAATAGGTCAAGGCGTCTTCCTCACGTTCCTAGTCTTGCCGCTGCCGCGCCGCCTCGCGGGCCAGCACCGCCACGCGGAGCCGCTCCTGGCCGCCGCCGCGCCGCGCGCCCCGCAGCGGGGCGGCGTCAAGATAGTCGAGTCCCACGGCCACACGAAGATAGCGCGGGTCGGGACAGACGCCGTTGGCCGGGTCGAAGCCGGTCCAGCCCAGGTCGGGGACGAAGGCCTCGGCCCAGGCGTGGGCGGCCTCCTGGTCGTGGGCCTCCGGGCGCGAGAGGTGGCCCGAGACGTAGCGGGCGGGCAGGCCCAGGCGGCGGGCTGCGGCGATGAAGATGTGGGCGTGGTCCTGGCAGACCCCGTGGCCGGCGGCGAAGGCCTGGGCCGCCGTGGTCTCGACCCCGGTCGCGGCGGTGTCGAAGCGCAGGCGCCGGTGCAGGCCGTCCATCAGCCGGTGCAGGCGGTCGAGCGGCGGGCCGTCCGGCGTCTCGTCGGCCCAGGCGCAGATCGCCGCGTCGGCCGCCGTCAGCGGGGTGGGGCGCAGGAAGACGGCGGGCGCGAAGGGCTCGGGCGCGCCGCGCACCACCCCGGCCGCGTCCGTGACCTCGACCTCGCCGGTCACCCGGATGGTGAGGTCGGTCACCGGCCCCTCGGCGTAGAAGAGGTGGAGCACGTTGCCGAAGGCGTCGCGGGTCTCGCGCAGCAGGCCGTCCACGTCCACGTCGACCCGCCAGGCGAGCACGGCCTGGGCCTCGTGCGGGGCGGGCGTGACGCGCAGGGCCTGGATCACCCCATGGGCCGGGGCGTCGTAGGCGTAGGTGGTGGCGTGGCGGACCCGGATGCGCATGGCTCTTCAGAACGCGAACTGCTCGGCGATGGCCACGCCCAGCCGGTTGTTGTCGACGATGAAGGCCTCGATGAACTCGTGCAGGCCCGAGGCGAAGACCTGCTCGACGCCGCTCTCGCGGAGCTGGAGCTGGATGCGCGAGGCCAGCCGGTGGGCCGGGCCGCGGCGGCCCGTGCCGGCGCTCAGGTAGTCCAGCAGCTCGACCACCGTGTCGTAGCAGCAGGCCAGCGAGCGGGGCATCCGGTCGTTGAAGATCAGCAGGTCGGCGACCAGCCAGGGCTTGATGGCGTCGCGATAGACCCAGCGGTAGGCCGTGGCCGCCGAGACGGTGCGCAGGATGGTCGACCACTGGAAGTAGTCCAGGCTGCCGCCCACCGGCTCGTCCTTGGGCAGCAGCAGGTGGTACTTCACGTCCAGCAGGCGGGCGGTGTTGTCGGCCCGCTCCACCGCCGCGCCGAGCTGCAGGAACCAGTAGGCGTCGTCGCGCAGCATGGTCCGCTGGGCCGCCCCGTCGAAGGCCGCGACCGCCCGCTGGACGGCCTCGGTGAACTCGCGGACCTCGGCCTTGACCGGGTCCTGCTGGCGCAGGCGCTGGACCTCGTGCCAGGCGGCGTTGATGGCCTCCCAGGCCTCGCGGGTCAGGCCGGTGCGCACGGCCCGCGCGTTGCCCCGGGCGTGCTCGACGCAGGTGCAGATGGCCGAGGGGTTGGCCGGATCGACGGTCAGGAAGCGCACGACCGCCGCCTCGCTCGCCTCGCCCTGAGCGGCGGCGAAGGCCTCTGCGGCGCCGGCGGCGGCCAGCACGCCGGACCAGGCGGCCGGGTCGCCGCCGTAGGTGGTGGGCAGGGCGGCCAGCCTCGCGGTGGCGTCCAGCAGGCGCGACAGGAAGTCGGCCCGCTCCACGTAGCGGCCCGTCCAGTAGAGGTTGGCGGCGGTGCGCGACAGCATGGGCGTCAGCAGCCGCCCACCCAGGTGTCCTTGGTGCCGCCGCCCTGGCTGGAGTTGACCACCAGCGAGCCGGGGGTGAGCGCCACCCGCGTCAGGCCGCCGGGCGTCACCTTCACCCCGTCCGCCCCGGTCAGTACGAAGGGCCGCAGGTCCACGTGGCGCCTTGCGAGCTGGTCGCCGTCCAGGGTGGGGCAGGTGGAGAGCGCCAGCGTCGGCTGGGCGATGAAGCCCTCGGGCGCGGCGCGCAGCTTGGCGGCGAACTCGGCGACCTGGGCCTGGGTGGCGTGAGGGCCGACCAGCATGCCGTAGCCGCCCGAGCCGTCGACCTCCTTCACCACCAGTTCGGCCAGGTGGTCGAGGACATAGGCCAGGTGCTCGGGCTCGCGGCAGCGCCAGGTGGGCACGTTGCCCAGGATCGGCTCCTGGCCCGAGTAGAAGCGGATGACTTCGGGCATGTAGCTGTACATGGCCTTGTCGTCGGCGACACCGGTGCCGATGGCGTTGGCCAGCGCCACGTTGCCCGCCAGGTAGGCCTGCAGCAGGCCGGGCACGCCCAGCGTCGAGTCCGGGCGGAAGAACAGCGGGTCGAGGAAGGCGTCGTCGATCCGCCGGTAGATCACGTGGACACGCCGCGGCCCCTCGGTGGTGCGCATGTAGACGAGGTTGTCGCGGACGAAGAGGTCCGCGCCCTCGACCAGCTCGACGCCCATCTTGTCGGCCAGGAAACTGTGCTCGTAGAAGGCCGAGTTGTACGGCCCGGGCGTCAGGACGACGATGGTGGGCTCGGCCTCCGGCCCCTCGGGCGCCACCGACCGCAGGGTCTCCAGCAGCAGGTCGGGATAGGTCTCGACCGGCGCCACGTTCGATCGGGCCACGAGGTCCGGGAACAGCCGGAGCATCATCTCCCGGTTCTCGAGCATGTAGGAGACGCCGGATGGCGTGCGGGCGTTGTCCTCCAGCACGTGGAACTCGTCCGGCCCGGTGCGCACCAGGTCGACCCCGGCCACATGGACGAAGACGCCCTTGCTGGGCCGGTGGCCCATGACGGCCAGCTCGTGCTGCGGGTTGAGCCGCACCAGCTCCTCGGGGATCACGCCGGCCTTCAGGATCTCCTGTGGGCCATAGAGATCGCGCAGCAGGGCGTTCAGCGCCTCGACCCGCTGCACCAGCCCGCGCTCGATGCGGCTCCACTCGGCGCCGGTCAGCACGCGCGGCACGATGTCGAACGGAATCAGTCGCTCGGCCCCGCCGGGATCGCCATAGACGTTGAAGGTGACGCCGGTCCGCCGGAACAGGAGCTCGGCCTGAGCCTTGCGGGTCTGGAGCAGCTCGGGCGGGACCGTCTCCAGCCAGGCCCGCACCTGGGCGTAGGCCTCCGGCGGCGCCCCGCCCGGCCAGCCGTCCATCTCGTCGAAGGGCGTCGCCATCGCCACCCGCTTTTAACTGCACTTGGGCCAGCCAAGGCGATGGCGCGCCGCGCGCACAGCCGCGCTCACCCCGTGGGGAGGCGGCGCCGTCCGGACGCCCGTATCGCGCGCAATCCGGGCGGAAGGCGCCTCTTGTTTGGGCAGGGCGCTTGCCAAGGGGGCGCTTGCCAGAACGAACGCATCCCTGGGCGGGGACAAGGGCGGGGCCACCGCTGCGTGTCGTTCTGGCGGTCGCGAGTTCGTCCACGGGGTCGCCCGGTGATCAGGCGGGCTGTACTGCCCCGCGGAGGCTCGCTCGCGCCGGGTCCAGATGGGGCTGCGATTGCGCCATCTCAAGGCGGAGGACGTCCGGGGCCGCCAGGGTGCGACGCGATGACCCGCCTCCTCGGACCGATCGCGGCCGCCCTCCTGGGCTTCCTCTCGACCCCGGCCCATGCCGAGACGTTCCACGGGACGCTGGACCGGGTGTTCGGCCCCGGCGGCTGGCGGGTGACCAGCGGCTACCGGAGCCCCGCCCACGAGGATGCTCTGCGCCGCCAGGGCGCCGGGACCGTCCGGCCCGGCCGGCTTTCGACCCATTCCGTCGGCTCGCACGCCGCGCCGGGCGCGTACGACGTCGTGGTGGACGGGATGGCGGCCGCGGCTGCCAAGGCCCGGCTGGAGCGCGCCGGCCATCCGTTCCGGCGCGTGGTGGCCGAGCCCGCACGGGGCGGGCAGGGGCCGCACCTGCACATCGAGCTGGTTCCCGGCGGCGCGGCCCGCTCGGCCCGCGGCGCGGCGCGAAACCTCTGTGACGGCTACGCCGGCGAGCGGATCACCGAGCGCATCGTGGACGGCCGACGCAATCCGCTGATCGCCTGCGAGGAGCGCTGGAAGAAGTCTCAGGCGGGGTCCGGCGCGGTGGTGGAATAGCGGCTCAGCGCCCCTCCGCGAGCGGCGTCACCGGCAGCTTGTCGGTGAGGTCGGCGGCGGCGAGCTGGGCCGACAGCGTGTCGAGGGCGGCGGCCTCGGGCGTCTCCTGCCGGGCCAGCCGGCCCACGGCCTCGGCCAGGCGCCGATCGTAGCGGCGCGGGAGCAGACTGTCGTCGGAGTCGCGGCGGCTGGTTTCGTTGGGACGCCGCGGGGTCAGCAGGACCACCATGTTGTTGCGCAGCCTGCGGGTCTGGCGGCTGGCCAGGAACAGGTTCAGGCCGGGGATGCGCGACAGGCCGGGGACCTCGGTGGAATCGCGGGAGTCCTCGCGCTCGGCCAGGCCTGACAGCACCAGGGTCTCGCCGAAGCGCAGGCGGACGTTGGCGCTGACGCTGTTGGTGGTCGTCTGGATGCCCTGTTCCAGCTCGGCTTCCAGACCGGGTTCCAGGAACGAGCGGCCGGCGTTCACGGCCAGCAGCATCTCGTCGTCCGAGACGAAGGTGGGGGTCACCGCCAGCGACACGCCCACCGCCTTCTCCTGCAGGCTGCCCGAGTACTGGCCGCTGATCGGGATGGTGATGGTGGCGCCCGAGAAGAACACCGAGGGCGTGCGGTCCAGGGCCACCAGCGACGGCTTGGCCAGCACCTCGGTGCGGAAGGCCTGGTCGTCGAGGATGTCGAGCAGGTAGGTGATGCCGTTGTCCGGCAGGGAGACGGTCAGGTAGTTGGTGTTGATCGGCTGACCGCCGGGCGCGGTCTCCTCGGAGATCCGCAGCCGGCCGCGGGCCACCAGCTCCAGCGAATTCAAAAGGTTCACGCCCCTGGCGGACTGGGCCTCGTCCCGCTGGCGCACGATCACCGCCTCGATGACCGCCATCGGCGGCTCGACCCCGACGCAGGGGGCGGGCAGGGCGGCCATGGGCTGCGGGCCCAGGGTCTGGGTCGTCTGGCCGGGATAGGCGGGATAGCCCGACGAGGCCGACGGACTGGCGGCCTGGCACGCGCGCCAGTCGGCTGGCGCGCTCCCGGGAGCCGGGAGGGCTGCCGGCGCCGCTGCGGCCGGCTGGGGAAGCGAAGCCTGGGCCAGGGTCGCGGCCTGGCGCCAGCTCGCCGCGTCGCGGGCGACCGCTTCGGCCTTGGCCGGCTGGGCGGCTCGCAGACGGGCCAGCAGGCTGTCGGCGTCTGGCGCCGCCGCCGCGCCGGCGCTCAGCGCGGCGGCTTCGAGCGCGGGGATGTCGCCCGAGAGCGTGGCGGCCTTGCGTCCGGCCCAGAGCGCCAGGGCCAGGTCGCCCGTGCGCAGGGCGGTGAGCGACAGGTCGGTGAGCGCCTGGGCGTCGCTCGGCGCCACGGCCACGTGTTCGGCCAGGAGCTGCACCGCGAGGTGCGGCCGGCCGGCGGCGGCGTAAAGACGGCCGAGCTCGGCGCGCGCCGCCGAGAGGCTGGGGTCGAGCTGGAGCGCGAACTCGTAGGCCGCCGCGGCCGGGCGCCAGTCGGCGTTGCGCCGGTCCAGGAACTCCTTGGCGAGCAGCCGGGCGTAGGCGAGGTGGTGATGGGCGTCCTGCGGGCGCAGGCGCAGCTCGGCGATCAGGGCGGCGCGCTCGCGGGCCGTCTGCGGCTCGGCCGCGCGGCCTTCGGACCATTCGCCGATGTGGGGGTTGGCGGCCGCCGGCGCGGCCAGCGACAGGCAAGCGAGCGCCGCCAGGGCAGGAAAACGCCTCACGCGCGCACGCCGCCCGCGTTCCGCTGCGTCCCGTCCATTGGATCGTCCCCCGAAACCCGACTCCCACACGCCGGGATTCCGGCGCGCGGGAGGTTCAAAGTCAAGGTCGCGGGCGGATCGCCCCGATCAGTCGCCAGCCTTCTTGTCCTTGGCCTTGCTCTTTGCGGCCTCGGCGGCCTTGGCCGCTGCGGCTTCGGCGGCGGCCTGCTCCTCGGCCCGGGCGCCGGCCAGGATGCCGGGCAGGGCGTAGTTGCCCTCGTGGCAGGCGTATTCGAATATCCGGCCGTTCAGGGGGGCGAACTCGTACTCGCCGCCCCACGGCGCATCCCACACGGTTGGGTCGTCGATGGTGAAGGCGTAGTGCACGCGCTGGGGCCCGACGCGCGTGAAGCGCTCGGTGACCTTCAGATCCTTCCACGAGCCCATGAAGCCCTGGCTCTGCGGGATGTGGGTGGTCTCGACGACCAGGGTGTCGCCCTCCCACCAGCCGATGGAGTCGCCGAAATAGGGTCGCACATCGTCGGTGCGGTGCTTGGCGTTCAGCCGCACGATCCGCAGGTCGTGGTTCATCTCCACCTCGATGACGAAGTGGTCGGGCGTCTGAATGAACTGGTAGTTGTTGTTGTAGAAGCCGTTGGGGAACATCGGCGGGCCGCCGTTGCGCCCGAAGCCGATGATGCAGCGCTCGCCCAGGGAGCGGGTCTCGTAGCTGTCGAACGAGCCCAGACCGCGACCGAAGCCGGGCGGCGGCGGCGCGCCCTTCTTGCGGGGCGGGATCTGGCCGTTGGGGGTGGTGATCAGCGAAGAGCGGGGCTCGCCGCGCACCCGCATCACCGTATGGCCGGGATCGAGCCAGCCGCGGTTGTAGCCACCCACGTCGCCGCCGGCCGCGGCGAACTCCGGACGCAGGCTGCTGGCCGCGGGCTTGGCCGCCTCGGCGCCGGCGTTGGGATCGGTGGGGGCGTTGCCTTCCTCCACCTCGGCCTCGGCCTCGGCCTCCATCTTCTTCACCTCGTCCTCGGTATAGACGAGGGAGGAGACGCCAGGACGCCGGGTCATCGGAGTCATGGTGTTGTTGGTCCAGTAGCCGCTGAGGTCTGGCTGGCCGAAGGCGGTGCGGGGCGCCTTGTACGCTTCGGCCTTGGCGGCCTTGGCCTGGGCCGCCGCGTCCAGGCTTCCGGTGAGCGCCACGGGCGCGCCACACAGAGCGGTCCCGAGCAGGGCTGTTCCGAGCAAGAGAGTGGCGGCGCGTTTCACGATGGGCTCCCCGATGATTTGTTTCGCCGCAGTCCACGCGGCGTGCATACCGAACTTACGATTCTTGGCGAGCCGGGGCAATGGCGCCCTGCACGGTCCGCGGAGGGCAGGTTCCTGAGGCATGGGGGCAACACCCGCCAAAAACACGGCTGGGTTGTCGACTGTAAGGATCGCGGAAAAGTTGCAAATGAGGGGCGTGCGGCGCAACGGTTCGGCGGGCGGGCGATCCCGCCGATGAATCGGGGAGTGGGCGTTGGTGGGCGAGCGTGGCCAGAAGGCCGCGGCGGACGGCGGCGGATGACCGCGTATCTCGCCGAGGTCTGTCGCCTCTATGTGTTGTTCATCCTGGTGCTGGCGTTCACGGGCAAGGCGCTGTCGTGGCGCGCCTTCCGCCGCGGCCTGGGCGAGCTTCTGCCGACTTGGGGGCCGCTGGTCCAGCTCGGCGCCGTCGCGGTCATGGCGGCCGAGGCGCTTTTGGCGGCCCTGCTGATGGCCGGGCAGGAGCTGGCCTACGGAGCGGCCGCGGCGGCGCTGTCGCTGTTCCTGGCCTTCTCGGCGGTCGTGGCGAAGGGGCTGATCGACAGGCGCGAGGTCCGGTGCAGCTGCTTCGGCGCCTCGGGACACGTGATCTCGCGTTGGGATCTCCTGCGCAACGCCCTGCTGGTCGCCGCCTGCGCGGCCTACCTGGCCCTGGCGCCCCGAGCGGTCGCGCCGTCGCAGGATCACGATCCGGCGCTCGTGGCCTTCGCGGGCCTCGCCACCCTGATCACGCTTCAGCTCGGCCGCATGCTCGGCGCGCGGGGGAAGAGAAGGCCCTAGAACAGCCCCATGGCCAGGCCGGCGGCCATGGCGGCGCCGAGGTCCGCGCAAGGAGCGAGGTCGGCGTCGGTGGGGTGCTTTTCCGCCAGGATCGCCTCGGGCGTCTGGGCGGCTGTGTTCAGGATGAGGGGTTCGGCGATCGGCTTCAGCCGCCAGCCGGTGACGATGCGGGCGAGCTGACGCGCGGCCGCCGTCCCGTCGCTGCCGGCGGCGATCATGGCGGCGTAGGGGCGGCCGTTCAGGCGGTCGAGCACGGTGTAATAGGTCCGGTCGAAGAACGCCTTCATCTCGCCGGACATCGCCGCGAGGTTCTCCGGGCAGGCGAAGAGATAGCCGTCAGCCGCCAGGAGATCGGCGGCCTGCGCATCCTCGGCCCGCCGGAGCAGCACGTCCACGCCGGCTTCGGCGCCGGCTCCGCGCGCGGCGGCCTCGGCCATGGCCCGGGCCGCGCCGGTGCGGGAATGCCAGACGATCAGGAGTCGCTTCATCAGCGGCAGACTAGCCGGCGGGCGTTGCGAAGGTGAAACGCAACCGTGCTTGCGTGCGCCCGGTGGCGGCCTAAGCTCCGCCTCAAACAAGATCCTTGGGGGAAATTCCGATGCGGGTGAACCGTCGTTTCGCCGCGGCCATGACGGCCGTGGCGCTGGTCCTGGCGCCTGTCCAGGCCTCCTACGCCGCGCCCAAGCCATCCGCCGCGGCGGCGCTGACGCAGCGCGTCTCGCCCGAGGCGGCGGGCTTCGACGCCGAGCGGCTCGCGCGGCTAGACGCCTATATGGCCAAGGTGGTGGCGGACGGCCGGGTGGCCGGCATGACGACGCTGCTGGCGCGCCACGGCAAGGTGGTGGCGTTCCGGACCTATGGGCAGCAGAGCCTGGCCACGGGCAAGCCGATGACCGAGGACACCATCTTCCGCATCTATTCGATGACCAAGCCGATCACCGGCGTGGCCATGATGATCCTCTTCGAGGAGGGACGCTGGCGCCTGGACGACCCGGTCACCCGCTACGTGCCCGAGTTCAAGACGCTGAAGGTCATGACCGGCGTGGACGGCAACGGGAAGCCGATCCTGGAGGACATGAAACGCCCGCCCACCATGCGGGAGATCATGAGCCACACGGCGGGCTTCGGCTATGGCCTGCAGGACGACCATCCTGTCGACAAGCTCTATCGCGAGAAGGAGGTTCTGGGAGCCTCCAGCACCCACGAGATGATCGAGCGCACGGCGCAGATCCCGCTGGTCTATCAGCCCGGAACCCAGTGGCGTTACTCCAGCTCAGTCGACATCCAGGGCTACATCGTCGAGAAGCTGACCGGTCAGACGCTGGGCCAGTTCATGGAGCAGCGGATCTTCAAGCCGCTGAAGATGACCGACACCGCCTTCTACGTCCCCAAGGACAAGGCGGACCGGCTGGCGGCGGTCTATATGGGCAACAAGGACACCGGCAGGATCGAGGAGGCCAAGCAGCTCTTCGGCTTCGACATGCCGACCTACCTCGACCCGCCACCCTTCGAGTCCGGCGGCGGCGGCCTGGTCTCGACAACCATGGACTACGCCCGCTTCGCCCAGATGATCGCCAACAAGGGCGAACTCGACGGCGTGCGCATCCTCTCGCCGGCCTCGGTGGAGATGATGGGCACGAACATGATCCCCAAGGAGGTGCTGGTCTCGTCCAACGGCACGACCGGCGCGCGCTTCAACGAGGCCGTGGGCTTCGGCCTCGACTTCATGGTGGTCAACGATCCCCGCGCCGCCGGGACGCTCGAAGGCAAGGGCTCTATGAGCTGGGGCGGGGCGGCCGGCACCTGGTTCTGGGTGGATCCGACCAACGACCTCGTCTTCGTGGGCATGATCCAGCGGATGGGCGGCACGGGCGGCGACGACCTCGGGACCATGGCCCGGACGCTCACCTACCAGGCGCTCACGCACCCGGAGAAGTGACGAGCTGAGTCTTTCCTCTCCCGATCCGCGGGAGAGGGGGACCGCCCGCCGCAGAGCGGGTGGGGGAGAGGGAAGGCGGCGCGCACCGCGCCTGCGGCTCGCCCTTCCCACCGTCCGCTCTCCGGCCGGCGTGCGCCGGCCTCGGCCGACGGTCCCCACCTTCCCGCGAGCGGGAAGGGAGCGTGCGGGCGCTACTTCGAATAGGCCGGCGGATAGGCCGTGTTGAGGTCCTTGTAGCGATCCCGCAGCTCGAACTGGCGGGACGTCAGGGGCTGGGCCTCGCCGCGCACCAGGATCAGCTCGGGCCGCGAGAGCGGTTCGAAGGGGTCGCCCGACCACAGCACGAGGTCGGCGTCCTTGCCGGGCTCCAGCGAACCGACCCGGTTCGCGACTCCGAACACCTTGGCGGGGTTGATGGTGATCGCCTTGAGCGCCGCGGCCGGCGACATGCCATAGGCCACCGCGTTGCCGGCGTTGTAGCGGGTCTCGTGCGCCCGGTGCGCGCCGCCCTGGCCCTCGATGACCACCGTCACGCCCGCCGCCTCCAGGCGGGCGGCGTTCTCGAGCGTGGAACCCAGGCTCTCGAAGCCCTCGGGGCGGTCCCGGATAGGATTGATGATGACGGGCACGCCCGCGCGGGCGATCTCGTCGGCCACGCGCCAGCCCTCGGCGGCGCCCGACAGGATGACCTTCAGCTTCTCCTCGCGGGCCAACCGCAGGATCGCCCGGATGTCCGAGGCGCGGTCGGCCACGGCGATCAACGGCATGCGGCCCTCGACCACCGGGACCAGGGCCTCCAGGTCGGCCCTGGAGAGGGCCAGGTCGCGGTAGCCGGCGCGTTCGTAGGCGGCCCGGTTGCGGGCGTAGGCGCGCACGTCCTCGATGACGGTCTTCAGCAGGACGATCTGGGCGCCGCGCGCTCCACCGGCCAGGTTCGCGCCGCGATCGCCGAACGGCGCGACCATGGCCACCTTGGCGCGGACCAGCGGGTCCTCGCCCTGGGTGAGCTGGATCACCGCCGCCTGGCCCGAGAACAGGCCGTGGGTGCGCTCCGAAGCGCCGCCGCCGGCGGTCAGGTCCTCGGCCCCGTCGTGGCTGTGGCCGTCGTCGCCGTTCCCGCGCGACGCGGGACGCGGGGTGACGACCGCGCTCGTGATACCGCCCAGGCGCGCGACCGGGATCACGAAGGAGTCGGGATTCAACGCGTACTGGATGTCGAAGGCGGCGCTGAGCTCGGCGTTGTCGACGCTGGCGTCCGTGCCCAGGGCGCCCACCTCGACCGCGCCCAGGATGCTGTTGGCGGCCACGAAGCCGGGCGTGACGATCCCGCCCTTGGCGTCGACCACCTGAGCGCCGGCCGGAACGGCGACCGAGGGACCGACCGCCGCGATCTTGCCGTCGCGGACGAGGACCGTGCCCTTGGCGATCTCGCCGGCGGGACCGGCGGTCAGGATGCGGGCGTTGGTCACGGCGACGGTGGCGGCCTGGGCGGAGCCGGCCGCGAGCGCCAGGACGGCCGCAGTGGCGGCGAGGGAACGTCTCATCGCAGGCCTCCCAGGCCGAGCTCGAAGTCCGACTTGGCCTGGAAGGCCGGGTTCGTCCGGTCGTAGGTCACCGCGCCGTCGATCCAGACGCGTTCGGCGCGGGCGTAGACCGAGAAGGGGTCCTTGTCCCACAGCACCACGTCGGCCCGCTTGCCGGGCTCCAGTGTGCCGGTCTCCTTCAGGATGCCCAGCGCCTTGGCCGGATTGGCGGTGATCCACTTGATCGCCTCGGCCTCGCTGATCGAAAGACCCGCGGCGCGGCCGGCCGCCAGGGCCTCGGCGGCCTCCTGGTTCAGCCGCTGGATCAGGTCGGGATCGTCCGAGTGGATAATGGCGCACCCGCCAGCGGCGTGGACCAGGGCGGCGTTGGCCTCGATGCCGTCGAACTGTTCGAGCTTGCCGCCCCACCAGTTCGCCCAGGTCGCCGCGCAGATGTCCTTCTGGGCGAGGATGTCGGCGATCTTGTAGCCCTCGATGGTGTGGTGGAACGAGGTGATGCGGTAGCCGAACTCGTCGGCGATATCGATCATCTGGGCCATCTCGTCGGCCCGGTAGCAGTGGTTCTGGACGAGGATTTCGCCCTTGAGCACGCCCAGCAGGGTGTCGAGCTGGAGGTCGCGCTTCGGCGGGTCGGCCTTGTCGCCGCGCTTCACCTTGGCGCGGTAGTCGTCCCACTTGCGGCCGTAGTCGGCGGCGTTGATCCAGGCGGCGCGGTAGCCGGCCACATTGCCCATGCGCGTGGAGGGCGAGCGGCCCTTGCCGCCATAGACCCGCTTGGGGTTCTCGCCGCAGGCCATCTTCAGGGTGTAGGGCGCGGCCGGGAACTTCATGCCCTGGGTCGTGCGCGCCGGCACGTTGCGCAGCGTGACGCCCCGACCGCCGAACAGGTTGGCCGAACCGGGCAGGATGTGGACCGTTGTCACCCCGCCCGCGCGGGCCAGGTTGAAGCCCGGATCCTGCGGCCAGACGGAGTGCTCGGCCCAGACCTGGGCGGTGTTCGGGTCGCTGATCTCGTTGCCGTCGGAGTGGGCCGGCACGGACGGCGAGGGATAGACCCCCAGGTGCGAGTGGGCGTCGATCACGCCCGGCGTCACCCAGCGGCCGCGGGCGTCCACAACCTCGTACCCGTCGGGCGGGGCCGCGGCGGGGCCTACGGCCTCGATGCGGCCGTCGCGGATCAGCACCATGCCGCCCTCGATCCGCGCGCCCGTGGCGGTCAGCACCGTGCCGCCCACGATCGCCGTGGGGCGGCCGGGCAGGGGCTTGTAGGTGCTGGCGAAGGCGCCCGGATCGGCTTCCAGGCCGCGGGGCAGGGGCTTGGGCGCCGCCGCCGTCTCGGGCTTGGGCTTCTCGGTCGCGGTGGTGGCGCAGGCGGCGAGGCTCACCGCCGCAGCGGCCGCCAGGGCGGCCCTCAAGATGTGTGACACTCAGTCCCCCGAACAGTCCGGCGGCAGTTTGACGATCCGCCGGGGGCGGGTGTCAAGCGCCCGCCCGGCCGTCCGCGCGCTTGACAAGCCGGGACGCCCATGCGCCCTTCCGCGCCTCGCAAATCAGCCGATTTCCGCCTTATTTCATGCATCTTTACCGCACCCACACCTGCGGCCAGCTCCGCGCTTCCGACACCGGCCAGGCCGTGCGCCTTTCGGGCTGGGTCCACCGCAAGCGCGACCACGGCGGCCTGATCTTCATCGACCTGCGCGACCACTACGGTCTGACGCAGCTGGTGGTCAGCCCTTCCACTCCCGGCTTCAACCTTGTCGAGCACGTCCGCGCCGAGAGCGTGATCCGCGTGGACGGCGAGGTGGTGGCCCGTTCGGCGGACACCCGGAATCCGAACCTGCCGACCGGCGAGATCGAGATCGCGGTGCGCAAGGTGGAGGTGCTGTCGGAAGCCGCCGAGCTGCCGCTGCCGGTGTTCGGCGAGCCGGAATACCCCGAGGACATCCGCCTCAAGAACCGTCACCTCGACCTGCGCCGCGAAACCCTTCACCGGAACATCGTGCTGCGGTCCAAGGTCATCCAGTCGATCCGCAACCGGATGATCGAGCAGGGCTTCCTGGAGTTCCAGACGCCGATCCTGACGGCCAGCTCGCCGGAAGGCGCGCGCGACTTCCTGGTGCCCTCGCGCCTGCACCCGACCAAGTTCTACGCGCTGCCCCAGGCGCCCCAGCAGTTCAAGCAGCTGCTGATGGTCTCGGGCTTCGACCGCTACTTCCAGATCGCGCCCTGCTTCCGCGACGAGGACCTGCGCGCCGACCGCTCGCTGGAATTCTACCAGCTCGACGTGGAGATGAGCTTCGTCACCCAGGAGGACGTCTTCGCGGCCATCGAGCCCGTGATGCACGGGGTCTTCACCGAGTTCGGCCAAGGCAAGCCGGTGACGCCGTACCCGTTCCCGCGCATCCCCTATCGCGAGGCGATCGCCAAGTACGGCTCGGACAAGCCCGACCTGCGCAACCCGATCGTCATGCAGGACGTCTCGGACCACTTCCGCGGCGGCGGCTTCGGCCTCTTCGCGCGCATCCTGGAGGACGCCAAGAACGCCGTCTGGGCGATCCCCGCGCCCAAGGGAGGCTCGCGGGCCTTCTGCGACCGCATGAACTCGTGGGCGCAGGGCGAGGGTCAGCCGGGCCTGGGCTACATCTTCTGGTCCGACGACCAGGGAGGCTGGGGCGGCCCGATCGCCAAGAACCTGGGCCCGGAGAAGACCGACGGCCTGATGGGCGTCCTGGGCCTGGGCCAGGGCGACGCGGCGTTCTTCGTCGCGGGCGACCCGAAGGTCTTCTACAAGTTCGCCGGCTCGGCCCGGACCAAGGTCGGAACCGACCTGAAGCTGGTCGACGAGGACCGCTTCGAGTTCGTCTGGATCGTCGACTTCCCGATGTTCGAGTGGAACGAGGACGAGAAGCGCGTCGACTTCTCGCACAACCCGTTCTCGATGCCGCAAGGCGAGCTGGAAGCCCTGAACACCAAGGACCCGCTCGATATCCTGGCCTACCAGTACGACATTGTCTGCAACGGCTACGAGCTGTGCTCGGGCGCCATCCGGAACCACCTGCCGGAGATCATGATCAAGGCGTTCGAGATCGCCGGCTACGGTCCGGAAGTGGTCGAGGAGCAGTTCGGCGGCATGCTCAACGCCTTCCGCCATGGCGCGCCGCCGCACGGGGGCCTGGCGCCCGGCATCGACCGGATCGTCATGCTGCTGGCCGGCGAGACCGCCATCCGCGAGGTCATCGCCTTCCCGCTGAACCAGCAGGGCCAGGACCTGATGATGAACGCGCCGTCCGAGGTGACCGACAAGCAGCTCAAGGAGCTGCACATCCGGCTCGCCCCGCCCATCAAGGCGTAGGCGGGGCTACTCGCCCAGCGACACGAAGTAGCGCGGCGTCTCCGGCGGGGCCGGGGGCGCCGGCGGCCGCGGCGGCTTCACGATCACCCGAACGCCATTGCAGCTCTTGGGGACGAGGCCGCCCGGCAGCTTGGTCCGGGAATCGCTGCACGCCTCGTCCACCTGGTCCTGGGTCAGGCCCCGGGCGCCCGAGAAGTCGGCGCCGGCGATCATCGCCCGCCGGAGATCGGCGTCGCGGAAATCGGCCCCGTCGAAACTCGCGCCCGACAGGTTGGCCGAACTCAGGTCCGCCGACCGGAACGAGGCCCGCTCGAAGCGGCCCCAGCCCAGCATGGCGCCGGTGAGGTCGGCGTCGGTGAAGTTGGCCTCCCGGGCGTCGACCTTTATGAAGTTGGCCGTCCTCAGGTCCGCGGACCGGAGGCTGGCTCCCTGAAGCCTTGCCGAGCGGAACTGGGCCGCCGTGCCTTCGATGTCGTTGAGGATGGCCCGGGTCAGGTCGGCGCCGTCGAATTGCCCGCCGCGGAAGTCGCCGGCGCGCAGCACGGCGTTCGACATCGTGGCCTTGCTGAAGTTGGCGCCGGTGGCGTTGACGTCCGACAGGTCGGCCCGGCTGAGGTTGGCTCCGCCGAACATCACCCCCTGCGCGTCCGAGGCGCGCAGCTTGGCGCTCGACAGGTTCGCGCCCTGGAAGTTGGCGCCGCTCATGCCGGCGTCGCTCAGGTCGGCGCGGGAGAGGTCGGCGCCCACGAAATTGGAGGCGTGGAAGCGGGCCTCCTTCAGATTGGCGCCCACCAGGGCCGCGCCGGAGAAGTTGGCGCCGATGATGCGGGCGCCGGCCAGGTTCCGGCCCGACAGCTCGCATTTCACACAGGACCCGCCGAAGGCGGTCTGGCGGGCGACTTCCTTATCGCCGAAGGCCAGCGCCTGGCCGGCCACGGTGCTGCCGGCCACGAGGGCCGCGGCGGCGATCAGGCGGGCGATACGCGACGTCACTGGGGCAATCCTCGCAAGCTCAGGGGGCCACCTCTGCTCTGTAAGGCCCTGCCGCGCCACTTAAATCGCGGTAACTTCTAGGGACTTAGCCGGTTCGGTCCTCGTCGAGGCGCCCCGCCCGCGCGCCGCAGCTCTCGCAGATCAGGGCCTGGCCCTTGCGGACGACGGCGATGTCGCCGCAGGCGGCGCAGACGTCCGCGGCATCCAGCACGGCCGGTCCCGGTTTGCGCCCCGCGCTCGGCAGGAAGACCAGGTTGTCGGGTGTCGCGCCGCGCGAGAAGCCGCGGGAGATGAAGCGCGCCGCCGGCTGCAGCTCCTCGGGCTCGGGATCGCCGTCTGCCTTGCCCCGGCCGAGGCCGTCGGCGTTCAGCTCGCCGGGATCGGCGCTCGCCAGGTCCGCGCGGCCCAGGTAGCTGATCCCGAGCTCCCGGAAGATGTAGTCGAGGATCGAGGTCGCCGACTTCACGGAGTCGTTGCCCGTCACGGGCCCCGCGGGCTCGAAGCGCGTGAAGACGAAGGCGTCCACGAACTCGTCCAGCGGCACGCCGTACTGCAGGCCGATGGAGATCGCGATGGCGAAGTTGTTCATCAGCGAGCGGAAGGCGGCGCCTTCCTTGTGCATGTCGATGAAGATCTCGCCGAGTTCGCCGTCGTCGTACTCGCCGGTGTGGATGTAGACCTTGTGGCCGCCCACCGAGGCCTTCTGGATGTAGCCCTTGCGGCGGTCGGGCAGTTTGCGGCGGGTGCGGTCGCGCTCGACAATCCGCTCGACGATGCGCTCGTCCGCCTGGACCGGTTCCTCGCGGCGTTCCGGCAGGTCGGCGACGGGCGGCAGGTCCAGCACGGCGTGGGCGGACGCGGCCTCCCGGCGGATCCGGACGGGCAGGGCCGTCGCCCGGAGCGCGTCCAGCACCGCCTCGGGCGAGGCGTCCCAGGACAGGGCGACCTCCAGCAGGGGCGGGACGCACAGCACGGGCGCGATCGCCTCCAGCATGGCGGCGACTGCCGCGGGCGGCGTCTCGGCGGCCGTGCGGAATATCCGCTGGCGGGCGTCGTCCAGGTGCTCGGCGCCGGCCAGGGCGTCGTGGCCCAAGGCGTGGCGTTCGGCGGCCTCGACGTCGTCCGAGGTGAAGCCGGCGAAGGCCAGGACGTCGAAGGCGGGGTCGGCGACCTGCTCGGGGCTCGCCCCCAGGACGTCGCGCAGGAAGCCGTCGCCCAGCAGCGCCGGCGCGAAGGCGTCGGCCAGGCGGGTGACGAAGGGCAGCTCGGCCTCGGCGGCGGCGATCTCGTGCTCGGAAAAGCCGCGCGCGGCCAGGGTCTGGTGGTTCACGCCGGGCGCGTCGGCCAGGCTGCGACGGCCGAGCAGCCAGGCCTCGGCCTCGGTCCGCTCGATCCCGGCCGCGGCCAGGCCCCGCAGCGCCGCTTCGGAGAGCGTGCGGACCGCCTCGCCTTCGGAGGTCTCGGCCAGAACCACGGGACCAGTCCAGGGGCCGGCGTCCAGGCGGCCGCCTAGACGCAGCGCGAGCTCCGGATCGGCGAACGCGGCGAGGCGGCAATCCGCGCCGGTCTCCGCGATCACCCGGGCGGCCGTCTCGTAGAGGGCCAGCGCCGTCGCGCGGCCGGCGTCGCTGTCGTAGTCGAGGCCATGGGCCACGAGCCAGTCGCCCAGGCCGGCGAGACCGAGGATCGCGGGGCCGTCCTGGGCGCCCAGGGCCAGGGCGGCGAGATGGACGGCGCCTTCGAAGGCCTCGGCGTCGAAGCGGTCGTCGCGCCAGAAGGCCATCAGGTCCACGCCGCCGCGGGCGGCATGGCTCGCTTCGGCGAGGGCGAGGGCGGCTTCCCCCGAGGGCGCGATGCGGAGGTCGCCCGTGGCCCAGGCGACGCGCGCGAACGCCGCCCCCATCGGGCCGGCCAGCAGGTCGGCGTCCGCCGAGACGATCAGGCCCGGCGCGGGCGGCTCCCTCGGGCACTCCGCCCACGAGGTCTCGCCGGCGCGGGCCAGGGCGATCGCCTCCAGGATCAGGGAATCGGGCGCGCCGGCGGCGCGGGCGGCTTCGGCGGCCCGGGTCAGGCTGGCGTTCTTCCGCGGGTCGGCGCAGGCCTCGGCGTCGCCCTCGCACCGCAGGATGGCGTCCATCACGGCCTGCAGCCGGGCCGCGAGGGTCTGGGCCGCCGCCTCGGCGGCCTGGCGGGCGCGATGGGCGGCCTCGTGGGCGTTGAGCGCGGCGGCGTCGGGCTCGACGAGCGCCGGGATCGGTTCGCCGCCGCGCCCGATTGCGAGCGCGCCCAGGAGCTGGGCTTCGGCCAGGCCGTCCTCGAAGCGCCTGCGGGCCCGCAGGTCGGGCAGAAGGCCCTTGGCCTGGGCCGCGTCGGTGAGCGCTCGGGCATGCTCGCGGATGGATTCGGCCAGGTCGGTGCGGCCATCAGCCCAATCGAGCCAGGCCTCGGTCCTGGCGCCCGTCCAATGCGTCGGCGCTTCCACCTCGATCAGCCCTCCGGCGCGTTCGAGGATCCGGCCCTCGATTCCCACGCCCGACGCTTCACTGCCCATGAGCGACTCCCTGCGGGGCAAGGGTAGGCGGCGTTCGAGGGTGGCGCCAATAGATGTTGGGGTCGGCTCGCGATTCATCCCCAACATATTGCAGGATGACGGATCGTCTCCGGGCGCTGGACGCTCCAGGGGCGCCCGCCTATAGTCCGCCCGCGTTCAGGAGCCCCGAGAGCCCCAAGTGTCCGTCCTCAAAAGCATCTTCACCTGGTGGAACGGCTCCACCTACGGAATCCGCTTCACCATCGCCAAGCGCGGCCGTTTCGTCGGTCAGGACGAGTTCGGCAACCGCTACTACGAGGCGAAGGACACCCGGGACAGCTACGACCCGAAGCGCAAGCGCCGCTGGGTGACGTTCAACGGCTACGCAGAGGCGTCCAAGGTCCCGCCCGACTGGCACGGCTGGCTGCATCACACCTTCGAGGAGCCGCCGACCTCCGCGCCGCTGCCCCGCAAGCGTTGGGAGAAGGAGCACCGTCCGAACCTGACGGGCACCATCCACGCCTACCGGCCGAAGGGCTCGCTGGCGCGTGGGGGCGAACGCCAGCGCGCCACCGGCGATTACGAGGCCTGGACCCCGGAATAAGCGCCGTGGCCCGCCGCCCGTCCGCGCCCCCTTTCGTCCGACGCTCGGCCACGATCGCATTCCTCGCGGCCGGCCTGCTGTCGACCATGGTCGCCGCCCAGCCGGCGCAGCCGATCCTGCTCGAGGATGCGCCTGCCCAGCGGCCGGTCTCGGAGGAGGCTCCCCCCGCCGTCGTGCCCGCGCCGACGCCGTTGCCCGTCCCGCCGGTAGACCAGAAGGAGGTCGAGCCGGCCGCGCCGCCCAAGGCCAAGGTGATCGAGAAGTCCATGGAGGCGCCGACCCGCCGCGCGCGCTACGACGTCGCTGTCCTTCAGGCCCTCGACAAGGTGACGGCCGAGACCCTGACCTTCGCCGCGCCCGTGGGTCGGCCGGTCCGCTGGAAGGGCCTGATCTTCACCGTGCGCGCCTGCGAACGCTCCGCGCCGGACGAGCCGGTCGATGATTCGATCGTCTACCTCACCATCGATTCCCAGCCTCGGCCGCAGCCGGGCAAGCCGACACCGCCGCCGCGCCAGGCGTTCAAGGGCTGGATGTACGCCTCCTCGCCGGGCCTGAACCCGCTGGAGCACGCGACCTACGACGCCTGGGTGATCAGCTGCAGGGCGAGCCGGCCGGAAACCGCCGCGCCGACGGCTCCGGCGCCGGCGGCGACCCCGGCTCCCAAGGTGGAGGCGCCAGCGCCCAAGGCCGCCGCGCCAGCGCCGGTCCCGGTGATCTCGCCGCCGCCGGCCCCCAAGGCGTAGAAGTCGGCGTCCACCGCCAGCGCCCGCCCGAGGCGGCGGTGGTATTCGAGGCGGGGGATCTCCTGGGCTCCGAACTGCGTCAGGTGTTCGGTGAGGAACTGGGCGTCCAGCAGGACGAACCCGCCCGCGATCAGTCGCGCGACCAGATGGACCAGCGCGACCTTCGAGGCGTCCCGCTCCCGCGAGAACATGCTCTCTCCGAAGAACGCCCCTTGCAGCGACACGCCGTAGAGCCCGCCCACGAGCCTGCCATCCTTCCAGCACTCGACGCTGTGGGCGAAACCCAGCTCGTGGAGGCGCAGGTAGAGCGCCTCGATCGGCCGGTTGATCCAGGTCTCGGTGCGGCCGGGACTTGAGGCGGCGCAGGCCAGCACCACCTCGTGGAAGGCGGTGTCGATGCGAATCTCGAACGGGTCGGCGCGCACCGTGCGCGCCAGGCGCCTGGGCACATGGAAGGCGTCCAGAGGGATGATTCCCCGGCGCTCGGGATCGATCAGGAAGACCCGCGCGTCGTCGCGCGTGTCGGCCATGGGAAAGACGCCGCGCGCGTAGCAGTCCAGGAGGTCCCGGGCGTCGAAATCGGCCATGCGACCGATCTAGCGTAGTAAGGCGGGCGGGTCGAAGGCCCTTACGCCGCCGCCTCGGCCTGCGCCTTCATCCAGCGCTCCAGCCAATGGATGTTGTAGTCCCCGCGGACGATGTCCGGCTGGGTCAGCAACTCTTGGAAGAGCGGGATGTTCGTGTCTATGCCGCCGACCACCACCTCGCCCAGGCAGCGGCAGAGGCGGGCGATGCACTCCTCCCGGTCGCGGCCGTGGACGATGAGCTTGCCCACCAGGCTGTCGTAGTAGGGAGGGATCGAATAGCCGGCGTAGAGCGCGCTATCCATGCGCACCCCCAGGCCGCCGGGGGCGTGGTAGTCGGTCACCAGGCCCGGCGACGGGGCGAAGGTCTTGGGATTCTCGGCGTTGATCCGGCACTCGATGGCGTGGCCCTCGAAGACCACGTCCTCCTGGCGGAACGACAGCGGCTCGCCCGCGGCGATGCGGATCTGCTCGCGCACCAGGTCGATGCCGGTGATGGCCTCGGTGACCGGGTGCTCCACCTGCAGGCGGGTGTTCATCTCGATGAAGAAGAACTCGCCGTTCTCGTACAGGAACTCGATGGTGCCGACGCCGAGGTAGCCGATGGCCTTCACCGCATCGACGACGACCTTGCCGATCTTGGCGCGGGCGGCGGCGTCGATGACGGGCGAGGGGGCCTCTTCCAGCACCTTCTGGTGGCGGCGCTGGAGCGAACAGTCCCGCTCGCCCAAGTGGACGACGTTGCCGTGGCTGTCGGCGACGACCTGGAGCTCGATATGGCGGGGCGTCTGGAGGTAGCGCTCCATGTAGATGGCGTCGTCGCCGAAGGCCGCCTTGGCCTCCGAACGGGCGGTCTGCACCGCCTCGATCAGCTCTTCCTCGGTGCGGGCGACCTTCATGCCCCGGCCGCCGCCGCCGGCGGCCGCCTTGATGAGCACGGGGAAGCCGATCTCCTTCGCCGCAGCGAAGGCCTCCTCCTCGGTGGTCACCGCCCCATCGGAGCCCGGAACGACGGGAATGCCGGCGTCCTTCACCGCCTGCTTGGCGGTGATCTTGTCGCCCATCAGCTTGATGTGCTCGGGCTTGGGGCCGATGAAGGTGAAGCCGTGGGCGTTCACGATCTCGGCGAAGCGGGCGTTCTCCGAGAGGAAGCCGTAGCCCGGATGGATGCCCTGGGCGCCCGTGATCTCGGCCGCCGCGATGATGGCCGGGATGTTCAGGTAGCTCTTGGCGGCCGGCGGGGGGCCGATGCAGACGCTCTCGTCGGCCAGGCGCACCCACATGGCGCCGGAGTCCGCCTCGGAGTGGATCGCCACGGTCGCGATGCCCATCTCCTTGCAGGCCCGGTGGACCCGAAGCGCGATCTCGCCGCGGTTGGCGATCAGGATCTTGTCGAACATCGCGCTACCCGATGATGGCGAGCGGTTCGCCGAACTCCACCGGCTGGGCGTCCTCGACCAGGATCTCCACGATCTTGCCGGACTTCGGGGCCGGGATCGGGTTCATGGTCTTCATCGCTTCCACGATGAACAGGGTCTGGCCGGCCTGGACGGTGTCGCCCACCTTGACGAACGGATCGGCGCCGGGCTGCGGCTGCAGGTAGATGGTGCCCACCATCGGCGACTTCACCTCGTCGCCCTTGGCGCGGGCCGGGGCGGCGGCAGGGGGCTCGGCGGCTGTGGCGGGGGCCGCAGCGGCGGGCGCGGCGTGGACCATCGGGGCCGGCGCCGCCACGTGGACGGGCGCGGCCGTGAGGGTCTTGGCGACCCGGATCTTCAGCTCGCCGTGCTCGACCTCGATCTCCGAGAGGCCCGTCTCCGTCAGGATGTCGGCCAGTTTGCGCACCAGGCGCGCGTCGAACGGATCGGCGGGCGCCTTCGGACTGCTAGCCATGGAACGACCCTTTTTCTTCGTATTGTCGGATTAGCGGGCGAGGCCCGCGGCGGCCTCGACGGCCAGTTCATAGCTCGCTGCCCCGAAGCCGGAAACGACGCCGGTGGCGGCGAGGGAAACGTAGGTGTGGCGGCGGAACGCCTCGCGCGCGGCGGGGTTCGACAGATGGCACTCCACGACGGGGATGCTCAGCATCTTCAGCGCGTCGAGGATGGCGACCGAGGTGTGGCCGTAGCCAGCCGGATTGATCACCAGGGCGCAGGCGTTTTCGCGCGCCTCCTGGATCCAGTCGATCAGCTCGCCCTCGTGGTTGGACTGCCGGAACACGACTTCGCGCCCCAGAGATTTCGCCCGGGCCTCGCAGAGACGGCGGACGTCGTCCAGGGTCTGATGTCCGTAAATCTCCGGCTCGCGGGTCCCCAGGAGGTTGAGGTTGGGCCCGCTCAGCACATAGATCGGTTTCGACATTCGGCTCCGCCGTCGATTCCGCGCCCTTGTAACGGTCAGCGGCGGAGGCCACAAGCAAGCCGACCGGAGCGCACGCATCCATGCAGCTGACAGTGAACGGAGAGCCCCGCAGCTTCCAGGGCCCGCCCAACGTGGCGGCGCTGGTGGCCGAGCTCGGGCTCGACGCGCGCAAGGTGGCCGTGGAGCGCAACCTGGAGATCGTGCCGAAGTCCGCCTACGCGGCCACGGCGATCGCCGACGGCGACCGGATCGAGATCGTGCATTTCATTGGAGGCGGCTGACATGGATGGGTCTGTCCAGACCGAGGACACGTGGACGGTCGCCGGTCGCACCTTTCGCTCGCGCCTGATCGTCGGCACCGGCAAGTACAAGGACTATGCCCAGAACGCCGCCGCCGCCGAGGCGGCCGGGGCCGAGATCGTCACGGTGGCGCTCAGGCGCGTGAACCTGTCCGACCCCAGCCAGCCCATGCTTGTGGACTACGTGAAGCCCGACCGCTTCACCTACCTGCCGAACACGGCGGGCTGTTTCACGGGCGAGGAGGCGGTGCGCACGCTCCGCCTGGCCCGCGAGGCCGGCGGCTGGGACCTCGTGAAGCTCGAGGTGCTCTCCAACACCAAGCACCTGCTGCCGGACATGGAGGAAACGCTGCGGGCGCTCAAACTCCTGGTGGCCGACGGCTTCCAGGTGATGGTCTACTGCTCGGATGATCCCGTGTACGCCGTGAAGCTGGAGGAGGCGGGCGCCGCCGCCATCATGCCGGCCGCCGCGCCGATCGGCTCAGGCCGAGGCATCCAGAACGCGCTCAACCTGGCGCTCATCATCGAACAGGCGAAGGTCCCGGTGCTGGTGGACGCCGGCGTCGGCACGGCCTCGGACGCCGTGGTCGCCATGGAGTTGGGCTGCGACGCCGTCCTGATGAACACCGCCATCGCCCAGGCCCAGGACCCGATCCGAATGGCCCGGGCCATGAAGCACGCGGTCATCGCCGGCCGCGAGGCCTATCTGGCGGGGCGGATGCCCAAGCGCATGTACGCCGAGGCGTCCTCGCCGCTCTCGGGGCTGATCTGATGGCGAAGGGCCGCAAATCCATCTTCATCACCGGCGCCGCCTCGGGCATGGGGCGCGAGACGGCCCTGCTGTTCGCCGATAAGGGCTGGTTCGTCGGGGCCTACGACGTCAACGAGCAGGGCCTGAAGGACCTGCAGGACGAGCTCGGCGCGGACAACTGCCTGATCCGCCGCCTGGACGTCACCGACCGGGCCGACTACCGCGCCGCCCTGGACGATTTCGCGCCGGCGGCGGGCGGGCGGCTCGACATCCTCTACAACAACGCCGGCATCGGCCGGGGCGGGCCCTTCGACCAGCAGCCGTTCGAGGACATCCTGGCGGTGGTGCAGGTGAACTTCATCGGGGTGCTGAACGGCATCTACGAGGCCATCCCGCTGCTCAAGGCGACGCCGAATTCGCTCTGCTTCACCACCTCCTCGTCGTCGGCCACCTTCGGCATGCCGGGCATCGCCGTCTATTCGGCCACCAAGCACGCGGTGAAGGGGCTGACCGAGGCCCTATCGGTGGAGTTCAGGGCCCTGGGCATCCGGGCCGCCGACGTCCTGCCGGGCCTGATCGACACGCCCATCCTGCCGCCGGGCGCCGTCGAGGCCGCGCCGAAGGAGGGCATGTTCCGCGCCATGCATCCGTCGGAAGTCGCCAAGGTGGTCTGGGAGGCCTACCACTCGGACAGGCTCCACTGGTACGTGCCCGAGGAGCTGGCGGAGCTCGATAGGGCCTCGGCGGCCGCTCCCGAGGCGGTGCGCGAACAGATGGCCGGTGGCGCGTTCTTCTCAGGCCCCACCGACCGCAAGCCGGACTGAGCGTCCACACCCCGCGTGACTGTCCTGCAACCGATTCGCAGTCGCGAAGCGGAGCAATGTCGTCTACCTAGCTCCCGATTTCGAATGGAGGGTATGGCGTGAGGGCTCCCATCAGCCTGCTCGCGTTGGCCATGGCGGCCCACGCGGCAGCCGCGTCCGCAGAGGAGGCGGCCCCCGATCAGGTCGAGGCGGTCGTCGTCTTCGGCCGCGGGGAGCAGAAGATCGGCCAGGCGACCGCCGCCAGCGAGGGCTCGCTGGCCGGCGCCGACCTGACCGTGCGGCCCCTGCTGCGGACGGCCGAACTGCTGGAATCCGTGCCGGGGATGCTGGTCACCCAGCATTCGGGGAGCGGCAAGGCCAACCAGTACTTCCTGCGCGGCTTCAACCTGGATCACGGCACGGACTTCGGCCTGGCCGTCGATGACGTGCCTATGAACTTCCGCACCCACGGCCACGGCCAGGGCTATCTGGACGTCAACGGCCTGATCCCCGAGCTCGTGAAGCGCGTGGACTACCGGAAGGGGCCGTACCGGGCCGATGTCGGAGATTTCAACCTCGTGGGCGGCGCCCGGATCGCCACCGTCGATCGCTTCGATCGGCCGTTCCTCCTGGCGGAGAGCGGCGAGTTCGACTGGAAACGGGCCGTGGCCGCGGGGTCGTTCGACGTAGGCGCGGGCGACCTGTTGCTGGCGGTTCAGGCCAAGACCTACGACGGACCGTGGGCGCTGCCTGAGAGGCTGCGCCATGTGTCCGCCTTCGGGAAGTACGGCCGCGAAACCCCGGCGGGCCGGCTGAGCGTGAGCCTGTCGACCTACCACGCCACCTGGCGGCCGACCGAGCAGATCCCCGAGCGCGCCATCGGGACGCTGGTCCCCGACGCCTACGGCGCCATCGACCGCGACCTCTACGGGCGAACCCAGCGGGAGATCCTCACCGCGAACCTGGCGGGCGAGGACTGGAAGGCCACCGCCTACGTCCAGCACTACGACTGGCGGATGATCTCCAACTTCACCTTCTTCCTGGAAGACCCGGTGAACGGCGACCAATTGGAGCAGGCCGAGAAGCTCTGGACCTATGGCGGGCGGCTGGAGCGCAGGCTGGAGCTGTCGCCGTCGTGGACGCTGACCGTGGGCGGGGAAGGGCGCTATGACGACATCTCGGACGTGGGCCTCTACCAGACTGTCCGGGGCGAGCGGTTCGCCACCCGGTCCCGGTTCGCGGTGGACGAGCTGTCGGGCGCGCTCTACGCCGAGGCCACATGGAAGCCGACCGGGCGCCTGTCGCTGTTCGGGGGTCTGCGGGGCGACGCCTACCGGTTCAAGGCCCGCCCTCTTGGCGGGAACGCCTGGGCCGGCGAAGTCGACGACCGCATCGTCTCGCCCAAGCTGGGCGTCTCGTACGAGGCGGCCGAGGGCGTGGCGCTCTACGCCAACTGGGGCGAGGGCTTCCATTCGAACGACGCGCGCGGGGTCGCCGCGCCCGCCGACCCGGCCCCGGGGCTGGTGAAGGGACGGGGACGCGAGATCGGCGCCCGATTCGAGCGCGGCGGCCTGGTCGCCACGGCCAACTACTGGTGGATGGAGGTGGCCAGCGAGCTCATCTACGTGGGCGACGCGGGCTCGGTGGAGCCATCCGCCGCCAGCAGACGGCACGGCTATGAGCTGACGGTCTTCTGGCGGCCCAACGACTGGCTGGCGCTGGACGCGGTCTGGACCGGTAGCCGGGCGCGGTTCAAGGACAGCCCGGGCGCCGACCACATTCCCGGCGCCATCAAGCACGCGGGCGAGGCCGGGGTCTCGGTGATCCGGGAGCGGTGGAACGCGGGCCTGCGGGTCCGGCATTTGGGCAGTCACGCCCTGGTCGAGGACAACAGCCTACGGTCCGAACCCGCGACCATCGTGAACCTGCGCGCCGCCTGGACGCCCGGCCGATACGAAATCTACGGAGAGCTGCTCAACCTGCTGGATTCGAAGAAGAAAGACATCGAGTACGTCTACGAGTCCTATCTGCCGCAGATCGACCTGGACGGCCCGGTGGAGGACATCCACAGCCGCGCCGTGGAGCCGCGCATGGCGCGGGCCGGCGTGAAGGTCAGCTTCTAGGCCAAGCCCAGCGTGGCCAGCATCTCCGACCGGTCCGGGCCCAGCTTGGGCGGATAGGCCTTGGTCCTTCGCGGCCGGGCCCAGGCGGCCAGCACCTTGACGAGGTTGCCGGGCCGCTTCAGCCAGGCCTGCGGATGCTCCAGCATGTGGAAGCCCCGCAGGAAGGCCCGCAGGATGTCCACGTCCTCGCGGATGGCGATGGCCACGCCGTCGTCCAGGAAGCTCTTCACGATCCGGCCCTTCAGGCTGGGCTTGGCGCCGGGGGTCATGGTCAGCCGGGCGCGGCGGATGGCGCTGCGGTCGCTATCCCGCATCACCTCGAAATATGGCCGAAGCTCGCCTCGGGCCGCCTGGCTGTAGCGGACCAGCCGTTCGGCCGGATCGGGGGTCGCGTCCAGCGCGTCCCGCAGGCCCTGGGCCCCCACCGCGGCGAACGAGCAGCCGCGCCCGTAGAGCGGATTGGTCCTGACCAGGCTGTCGCCGACGGCGAAGAATCCCCGCACGGCGGCCCGGCCCTCCGGCGCATAGTCCCGCCAGCGGCTTTCAAGCTGGCCCATGCCGAACACCCGGCTCATCCCCTCGGCCCGGTCGGGCTCGATCCAGCGGGCGGGGCCGGGGAGCTGGCGGCAGACGGCGTCGAACACGGCCGGATCGACGATGGCCTGGCGCAAACCCTCCTCGATCTCGGGCAGGCAGAGGGTGATCGAGAACCAGCCGTTGTCGCCCGGGAAGACGCCGAACTTCAGATAGCCCATGTCACCGTTGGACGGCGCCGCCTGGGTCCGGGCCGGTTCCTCGGCGCCGGGGTGCAGGCGGTAGTGGCGGGTGAAGTAGATGACGCCGGCGCTCTCGGCCTCCTCGGGGATCGTGGCGCCCGCGGCCGTGAGCTGCTCGATGGCCTGGGAGGTCCGTCCCGCCGCGTCCACCACCACGTCGCCAGCCAAGTCCTCGGTCCCGCCGCCGCCGTCGATGCGGACCCCGGTCACCCGCGGCGTGGGGCCGGACTCCACCAGCAGTTCGCGCACGAAGACGCCCGACCGCAGCGTCACGCCCGGCAGGCGGGCCACGTAGCGGCGGATCACCAGCTCCAGCGTCGTGCGGCGGCTGGTCAGGATCACGAGGTCGTCGTCGATGGGCTCGGGCCGATAGCGCTTCCGATGCGCGGCGGTGAGCGAGCCCTCGAGGCCCAGGTCACGGCATCCCGCCGCATGGAGCTCGGCCAGCAGTTCGGGGTGCTGGTCGCGGATCAAGAGGCGCAGGCGGGCCAGGAAGGCGTGGCTGTGTCGCAACTGACCCACGCCGCGCCGGGCCCAGGTCTCGAAGGCCTCGTCGGCGCCGCCCTCCGGCGGGGGCGGGTCGCGATCGAGCAGGACGACCTCGCGTCCGGTCGGCGCGAGCGCGAGCGCGACCCACAGGCCGGCCATGCCTGCCCCGATCACCAACACCTTCTCAGGCATTCGCGTCTCCCACGGCGGGAATCTAACCCGGATGCCGTGGGGGAAGGGCGCCCGAGAATCGAGCCCGAGGTCAGGCCTTCGGCGCGGAGGGCTTCTTGAGGTCGGTGGCCTTGGCGGCGGTGATGGCCGCCTTGAGGGCCGGGAGGTCGGCGCCCGGGATCAGGGTGTTTCCGATGACGAAAGCCGGGGTGCCCTCGATCTTGAGGGCCTGGGCGAGCGCCCGAATGTCGACGATCTGGCGCTCGATGGCGGGATCCGCGGCGGCCTTGCGGACCTCGGCCGGGTTGAGGCCGGCCTTGGCGAGGTGGCGGTCGAGGCCGGCCTCGTCGAGCGCCTTCTCGGCCATCCACGCCTGATAGAGCTCCAGGCCCTTGGTCTTGCCTTGCGGCGTCAGGGCCATCTTGGCGGCGGTGTCCGACACCTCGCCGAAGATCGGCATCTCCTTGAAGACGAAGCGGACGTCGGGGTTCTCCTCGATCAGCTTCACCACCTCGGGCGCGATCAGCTTGCAGTAGCCGCAGCGGTAGTCGAAGAACTCGACGACCGTGACCTTGCCCTCCGGATTGATCACCAGGTCGCGCGGGTCGCGTTCGAGCTGGGCGCGGTGGGTTTCGATGGCCGATGCGGCCGCCTTGGCCATCTCGGCCTGCTGCTTCTGCTGCAGCGCCACAGACACCTCCTGCAGCACCTCGGGATGGGCGAGCAGATAGGCGCGGACGCGCTGACCGAAAGCTTCGTCGTCGGCCTTCTGGCAGCCGGCGAGGACGAGGGCGGCCGAGATCGCCGCGGCGGACTTGATGGCTAGGTTCATGGAGGCTCGTTAGCGGGGTTGGAAGGGCGGCTCAACGCGTACGGTTGGTGGTGGAGCCTTCGCGCGCCAGTTCCCTCATGTCGTCGCGGGTGGGTTCGGAGACCAGCACGATGTCGGTCGCGCGCCGCCACTCGGGCGTGCCGCGGGTCAGCATCTCGCGCGCCCGCATGGCGAAGATTCGCGCCTGCTGCTTGTCGCCGACGTTGAAGTTGTATTCCGCCGTGGCGAGGCGGGCCATGCCATCCTGGCCCAGCTTGTCGTAGGCCTCGGCCAGGAGGCGCCAGGCGACCGCGTTGTCCTCCTCCTGGGTGAGCGCCTTGCGCAGCTCTGCGACGCCTTCCTCGACCTTGGGCTTCTCGTCGAGGGCGATCAGGGTCTGGCCCAGGTTGATGCGCAGCAGGGGGGCGTCGGGCTTGAGCTCGACCGATCGGCGCTGCGGGGCCTCGGCCTCCTGGGTGCGGGCGAACTCGAACAGGATCTGGCCCTTAAGTTCCCAGAGATAGGGGTTGTCCGGGTACTGCTGGAGCAGGGCGTCGATCAGCTTCAGCGCGCGGTCCGGCTCCTTGAGCTGATAGTAGGCGATCGCCCGGGCGTAGCGGGCGGGATAGGACGTGTCCTTCTCCTCGTACTTGGTGATCGCCACCTGCGGATTGATGAAGCCGTCGAGCTTGGCCTTCATGATGGCGTGCTCGGCCATGGCCTCGGGGCTGTCGGTCTTGTTGTAGTTCGGCTGGTTCTCGACGCGGCGGCGCAGCGCCTCGATCCGGTCGGACGAAATCGGATGGCTGCGGAAATAGGCGAAGCGCCGGGCCTCGTCGAAGACCTCCTGGTAGCGGAAGTTGTCGAAGAAATCGGCCAGGCCCTTGCCCGAGAGGCCAGCCTTGTCGAGCAGCGTCGCCCCGGCCTGGTCGGCGCGGCTCTCCTGCTCGCGGCTGAAGCCCATGGCGCCGAGCGTGCCGAAGTAACCCGCGCTGCTGACCAGGCCGGCGCCGGCCTCGGGCGAACCGGCCAGCGCCGCCAGGACGCCCAGGCCCATGGTCAGCAGGAAGGGCTTCATGCCCGCGCGGTTCATCTCGTCGCGCCGGGCGCTGTGGCCGCCGGTAAGGTGGCCGACCTCGTGGGCGATGACCCCCTGCAGCTCGTTGGGGGTGTCGGCCTCCAGGATGAGGCCGGTGTTGAAGCCCATCACCCGGGGCGCGGCGAAGGCGTTGAGTTCCTTGCTGCCGACGATGATGATCTCGACGTTCCGGGGGTCGATGCCGGCGGCCCGCAGGATGGGTTCGGAGTCCTTGGCGAGGATCTCCTCGATCTCGGTGTCGCGGATGAGCGACAGGGTCTCCTGCGCCGCGGCCGGCTTCGGTCCGATGACCATGGCGACCGCGAGGACGAAGCTCAGGGCGAAGTGGGAAACCGACCGGGCAGGGGAGATCATGCTCTGCTCAAATCCTCAGGCCGCCCCTCTGTCCGGTCGGAATGTAATGCCTCAGCCTCGACGCCACCAGCCTTTGCGCGGCGCCGGCGGCGGCCCGGAAATCTCCGCCGGATCGGGCTGGCGCGGGGCCGGCTCGGGCGCGGGCTCAGGCCCCTGGGCGACGACGGCGACAGGCTCGGGCGCCTGGACCACGACGGGCGTTTCGGCCGGCGCTTCCGCCGCTGGCGCAGCGGCCTTGCGGCTGCGCGTGCGCCGCTTGGGCGCGGGCGCCTCGGCGGTCACGGGCTCGGCGGGCGGAGCTTCCGGCTCGGGCGCCGGCTCGGCGGTCGTCTCCGCGGTTTCGGCGGAGACATCCGGCTCGGCCTGGCCGCGTCCGCGGGCCCGGCGGGCGCGCTTCGGCTTCTCCTCGGCGGCCGGCAGCTCGACCCAGATCTCGTCTTCCGTTCCCCCGGCAGGCGCGGGGGCGGCGGAGACGCTAGGCGCATCGGCCCGGACCGATTCGGCGGCGGCCGGCCTGGCCTGCGGCGCCTCACTGGCGGTCTGGGGCTTCAGGTCCTCGGCCGGGTCGTACCAGACGAAGGGGTCGTCGCCATAGGGCACCCACGGGCGGACCCAGGAGAACGGATCGTGCGGACGGAAATCGTCGCGCATGCGGCGTCCGCCGCGACGGCCCCGGCGACGGCGGCGACCGTGGCCGCCTTCCTCGTCCTCGCCGGCCGCCTCCGCGGGGGCCGGCGACGCCGGACGCTCGCCCCGCGGCTCCTCGCCGCGGCGGCCACGGCGGCGCCGGCGGCGGCCGCGGCGACCGCCATCCTCACCGTCGCGCTCGCGCTCGGCGCGCGGTTCGCGGGCGCCCCGCTCCCCTGCGGTTTCGTCCTCCTCCGCTTCCTCGTCCTCCTCGTCCTCGAAGTCCTCCTCGTCCTCGAAGGTTTCCTCGAGGTAGGCTTCGTCGGCGGGGGTGTCGTGGACGGCGGGCGCGGCCAGCGGCAAGGCGTGCTCGGCGCGGGTCTCGGTCGAGGTCCGCTCGATCACATGCTCTGCGTGGGCCATGTCGTCGTCGATGGCGACCGTGACGAACAGGCCGAACGCCTGATGCAGGCGGGCCAGGTGGCCGCGCTTCTCGTTCAGGATGTAGAGGCCTACGGCGCGGGGAACCTGCAGGGTGGCCTCGCCGCCGCCCTTCAGCGCCTCGATCTCCAGGGCCCGGAGCGCGGCGAGGGCGCTGGATTCCACCGAGCGCACCCGGCCGGTGCCGGCGCAGTGCTCGCACACGTGGGTGGTGCCTTCCAGCACGCCGGTGCGGCGACGCTGGCGGGAGATTTCCATCAGACCGAAGGGGCTGATCTTGCCCATCTGCACGCGGGCGCGGTCGTCCTTCAGGCAGTCCTTCAGCTTCTTCTCGACGGCCCGGTTGTTCTTCGCCTCATCCATGTCGATGAAGTCGATGACGATCAGGCCGGCCAGGTCGCGCAGGCGGAGCTGGCGGGCGGCTTCCTCGGCCGCCTCCATGTTGGTCTTGAGCGCCGTGGCCTCGATGTTGCGCTCGCGCGTCGCGCGGCCCGAGTTCACGTCGACCGCGACCAGCGCCTCGGTCTGGTTGATCACCAGGTAGCCGCCCGAGCGCAGCGGCACGACGGGCGAATAGATCTGCGACAGATGATCTTCCACCCTATGCTTCACGAAGAGGGGCGTGGGCTCCCGATAGAGCTGCACCTTTTTCGCCTGGCTGGGCATCAGCATGCGCATGAAGTCGCGCGCTTCCTTGAAGCTCGCCTCGCCCTCGACGAAGACCTCGTCGATGTCCTTGTCGTAGAGGTCGCGGATCGCCCGCTTCACGAGGTCTTCTTCCTCGTAGATCAGGGCTGGCGCGATCGAGTGCAGCGTCTTCTCGCGGATGTTCTCCCAGAGGCGCAGCAGGTAGTCGTAGTCACGCTTGATCTCGGCCTTGGTGCGCTTGGCGCCGGCCGTGCGGACGATCAGGCCCATGCCGGCGGGCACGTCCAGGCTCTGGACGATGCTCTTCAGGCGCTTGCGGTCCGTGGCCGTGGTGATCTTGCGGCTGATGCCGCCCCCGCGGGCCGTGTTGGGCATCAGGACGCCGTAGCGGCCGGCCAGCGACAGGTAGGTGGTCAGCGCCGCGCCCTTGTTGCCGCGCTCCTCCTTGACGACCTGGACCAGCATGATCTGCCGGCGGCGGATCACTTCCTGGATCTTGTAGCGGCGCATCAGCCGGCGGCGACGGCGCGCCAGCTCCTCCTCGACGACGTCGTCATCGTCGTCGGAGGCGTTCAGGTCGACCTCGTCCTCGTCTTCCGCGTTGCGGGCGCGAGGCTCGTGCCGATCGTCGTCGTCCTCCTCGGCTTCCTCGCGCAGCAGGGCTTCGCGGTCGGCGACCGGAATCTGGTAGTAGTCGGGGTGGATTTCGTTGAAGGCCAGGAAGCCGTGGCGGTTGCCGCCATACTCGACGAAGGCCGCCTGCAGGGACGGCTCAACGCGCGTCACCTTGGCGAGATAGATGTTCCCTCGAAGCTGTTTCCGGTTCTGACTCTCGAAATCGAACTCTTCAACGCGGTTCCCGTCGACGACCACCACACGCGTCTCTTCCGCGTGGGCTGCGTCGATCAACATGGTCTTGGACATTCAGATCGTCTCCACGGCGCGCGGCATGGGCTCTCAGGCCAAGGCGCTGCCGGTGATAGGGACGGGCGCGCGCGTCGGCCCGGCGGGCGCCGGAAACGGCGTCTCGGGGGGCCTCGGGGCCAGGATTGGCTTGAGCTGCGCAGCCCATCGGGTGTGTTCCTAGGCGCGCCTTAAGGGCGCGGATCGGAGGGTGCGTCGTCTCCGAGAAGCTCGGGCGAAATCGACGCCGGTTTGTGTGGCGCGCGACTTACGGGCCCGGAACGGGCGCTCCGCGATCGCGCGGGCGGACTTTGCAACAGCGCATCCGAAAAGGAAAGCGCGCCGGTGACGTCCGGCCGCCGGAAACGTCTCGTTAACCGATTGTCTACGGCTGCGGTGCGTATATGGCTGCTACGGTCGCAGATTGCGACACTGCGTTGCGGGGACAAGGCTGGGCGCATGTTTGGGCGAGTGGGACGGGTGCTGGCGGGGACTAGGGGACGGGCGCTGCTCGCCGCCGCGGCCGCCGGTCTGGGCCTGGCCGTCTTCGCCGCCTCCCACGCCGCGCCGGACACCGTGAAGGTCATGAAGGTCCGCCTGGGCGGCGACGCCGCCGAGACGCGCGTCGTCATCGACCTGGACCGTTCCGCCAGCCTCAGGATCGTCGGCGACGGCGGGCTCGATCGCCGGATCGTGGTCATGATGCCCGGTGTCCGCTCGGCCGAAGTCCTGCAAGGGCCGGGCCGGGGCCTCGTGAAGGCCTGGGTGGTGGATGAGGTGAAGGGCGACGCGCGCCTCCAGATGGACCTTGCCGCCGACGCAGCCGTGAAGCGCCGGTTCCTGCTGCCTCCGGCCGACGGGATCGCCCACTATCGCTACGTTATCGACCTGGCCGCCGCCCCCGGCGCCAAGCTGACCAAGGTGTCGGCGAACTCGGCTCCGGCCGAGCTGCGCACCCAGTTCCTGCCGGCAAAGAAGGCGGCCCTGCCGCTCAAGAAGGTGGTCGTGATCGACGCCGGCCACGGCGGCAAGGACGTGGGCGCCGTCGGCGGCCAGGGCTACGAGAAGGACATCAACCTCGCCGCCGCCCAGGCGCTGAAGGCGAGGCTGGAGCGCACCGGCCGATACAAGGTCGTGATGACCCGCGACTCCGACGTCTATGTCCCGCTGGAGAGCCGAGTGCGGATCGCCCAGCGCGCCGGCGCCGACCTTTTCATCTCGCTGCACTCGGATTCGGGGCCGAACCCGGACCTCAAGGGCGCCAGCGTCTACACGCTCTCGGACAAGGCCTCGCGCCGGTCGACCCAGTTCGTCAGCAAGGACGACTGGTTCATGAAGGCCAGCCTGACCGGCGACCAGGGCGTGCGGGATATCCTCTTCGACCTGACCCAGCGGGCCACCCGCAATCGTTCCGCCGTCTTCGCCCAGACGCTGCTCTCCAATATCGAGGGCGAGGCGCCGCTGCTGCGGCGC
Source organism: Phenylobacterium sp. (assembly GCF_046463815.1). Classification (GTDB taxonomy): domain Bacteria; phylum Pseudomonadota; class Alphaproteobacteria; order Caulobacterales; family Caulobacteraceae; genus Phenylobacterium. The sequence goes on from NZ_JBKBRO010000003.1 coordinate 172,221, forward strand.
AGCCACCGGGACGCGGGCCTCGTCGTGCTGCTGGCCCCCGACGTACCGGCCGTCCTGCTGGAGATGGGCTTCGTGAACAACCCCGAGGACGAGGCCCGCCTGCGCGACCCCGGCAGCCGCAAGCGCTTCATGGACGCTGTCGGGGACGCCATCGACGATCACTTCGGCCACGGCATGAAGGTTGCGGCCCGCTGACGCGGCGGCGTTGGCGCCCGGCGCGACACAGGTTAGACGACGCCTTCTGTAGGGACCGCGCGCCCTGGAGGCTCGTCTAAGTTGAATCCCCCCGCTAGACCCGAACGGTGGGTCGCGATCGCCGGCGTGGCCATCCTGAGCTTCATCGCTCTGGCTGCGTTCAGCGCCGCGATCTATGCGGCCTGGCTGTTCCACGACATGCCGGATGCGGGCGACCTCGTCGACTATCACCCCGCCACGGCGACGCGCGCCTACGCCTGGGACGGCACCCTGATCGGCGAGTTCTCGCAGGAGCGCCGGATCTTCGTTCCGTACGACGCCATCCCGAAACAGACGGCCCAGGCCTTCCTCGCCGCGGAGGACCACAGCTTCTTCAAGCACGGCGGCGTGGACGTGGGCGGCCTGGGTCGGGCGATGGCCAAGAACGTGCTGAACCTTGCGCAGGGCCGGCGCCTCGAAGGCGGCTCCACCATCACCCAGCAGGTGGCCAAGAACATCCTGCTGACCAGCGACGCCACCATCAGCCGCAAGCTGAAGGAGGCGATCCTGGCCTCGCAGCTCGAGCAGACCCTGACCAAGGAGCGGATCCTCGAGCTCTATCTGAACGAGATCTGGCTGGGCTACCGTTCGTACGGCGTCGGCGCGGCCGCCTACAACTATTTCGGCAAGCCGGTCAGCGACCTGACCCTGGCCGAAAGCGCCTACCTGGCCTCGCTGCCCAAGGGGCCGGACAACTACCATCCGATCCGCCGCAAGAAGCAGGCGATCGCCCGCCGCAACTGGGTGATCGACCAGATGGCCGACCTGGGCTGGATCACCCGCGCCCAGGCCAGGGCCGCACAGGCCGAGGACCTCGTCGTGCAGGCCGCCCCCACGCGGGCGCAGTACCGCGACGCCGACTATTTCGTCGAGGAGGTCCGCCGCCTCGCCCTCGACATGGACGAGCTGGGCAAGGAACGCCTGAACGCCGGCGGCTACTACGTGCGCACGACGCTCGACCCGCGCCTGCAGAGCGCGGCCAGGCTGGCGCTGATGAACGGCCTGGAAGCCTACGACCGCCGCCACGGCTGGCGTGGCGCCTGGGGCCACGTGACCACCCTGACCGGCTGGGAAAAGGAAGCCAAGCAGCGCGCCAGGCCCGCCGAGCGCCGGTCCTGGCGCCAGGCCGTGGTGACCAGCGTCGCGGGCGGCGGCGTGCAGGTGCGGACCGTGGACGGAAACGCCGGCCCGCTCGCCGCCGAGGACGTGGCCTGGGCCCGGCGCGGCAAGGGGATCGGCGCCGGCGACCTGATCTTCGTGGCCCCGAACGACAAGGGAGGCGGCTTCCGGCTTAAGCAGGTCCCGGCGGTCAACGGCGCGCTGGTCGCCATGGAGCCGAACTCGGGCCGGGTGCTCGCCATGGTCGGCGGCTATTCGTTCTCACTGTCGAGCTTCAACCGGGCGACCCAGGCCTATCGCCAGCCCGGCTCGGCCTTCAAGCCGATCGTCTACGCCGCGGCGCTCGAGAGCGGCTACACGCCGGCCAGCACCGTGCTGGACGCGCCGATCACCCTGCGCGGGGCCGGCGGGCAGGCCTGGTCGCCCGAGAACTACAACAAGAAGTACTATGGCGCCCTGACCCTGCGGCGGGGTCTGGAGCTGTCGCGCAACACCATGACCGTGCGCCTCGCCCAAGGCGTCGGCATGACCCGGATCAGCGACCTCGCCGTCCGCATGGGCGTGACCAACAAGATGGACAAGGTCCTGGCCATGGCCCTCGGCTCGGGCGAGACGACCGTCTTCCGCATGTCGGCGGCCTATTCCTCGTTCCTGAACGGCGGCCGCAAGGTCGAGCCGCACCTGATCGAGTTGGTCGAGGACCGCAACGGCAAGGTCATCTGGAAGGCCGACCGTCGCGAATGCCCGCGGTGCTCGGCGGGTTTCTCGGGCGCCGAGAGCCCGCGCATCCCGCGCACCGGCGCCCAGCTCATGGATCCCATCACCGCCTATCAGATCACCTCGATGCTCGAGGGCGTGGTGCTGCGGGGCACGGCGACCCAGGCCGCGTCGCTTGGCAAGCCGCTGGGCGGCAAGACGGGCACCACCAATGACTACCGTTCGGCCTGGTTCATGGGCTTCTCGCCGCACATGGTCGTGGGCGTGTTCATCGGATTCGACGACAACCGCAGCCTGGGCGAGGGCGAGACGGGCAGCGTCGCGGCAGTGCCGATCTTCGTGGAGTTCATGGGCGAGGCGCTCAAGGACGCCCCGGCCGAGCCCTTCAAGGCGCCGGCCAACGCCAAGTTCGCCATGGTGCGCGGCATCCGCGAGGCGTTCCGGCCGGGCACCGAGCCGCAGGTGGCCGTCGCGCCGACCGAAGCCGTTCCCGGCGGCCCGCAGCCCTACAGCCAGGTCTGGCAGAACGGCCTGACCGGCGCGCCCAACGCCGGAGCCGCCGTGGCCCCACCGCCGCCGCCGCCCAAGAAGCAGGATGACCTGTCGGACTTGTTCTGACCCGCGGAGCGGCCTATCTCCCGCCGCCTGAACACCTGGAGTTTCCCATGAGATTGGATGTCGAGGCCGCCAAGGCCGACATCGAGCAGTCGATCGAACTGCTCAGGAGGCGTCTTTGACTGGGATGTCGCGCTCCGAAAGCTCGATGAGCTGAACGCCCGGGTCGAAGACCCGACCCTCTGGAACAATCCGGACGAAGCCCAGGCGGTCTCCCGCGAACGGTCCCGCCTGTCGGCCCAGGTCGAGGCGGTGCGGTCGCTCGAGCGCGACCTTGCCGACGCGCTGGGCTACGCCGAGCTGGCGGACGAGGAGGGGGACGAGGCCTCGCTCGACGAGGCCCGCGCCCAGCTTCGCGCCATCAAGGAACGCGCCGGCCGGGCAGAGCTGGAGGCCCTGCTCTCTGGCGAGGCGGACGGCAACGACGCCTACGTCGAGATCAACTCCGGCGCCGGGGGCACCGAGTCCAACGACTGGGCCGGGATGCTGTTGCGCATGTACACCCGGTGGGCCCAGGCCCACGGGATGACCGTGGACGTGCTGGAAGAAACGGCCGGCGAACAGGCGGGCGTGAAGTCCGTCACCCTGCAGGTGAAGGGGACCAACGCCTACGGCTGGCTGAAGACCGAGGCCGGCGTCCACCGCCTGGTGAGGATCAGCCCCTACGACTCCAGCGCCCGGCGGCACACCAGCTTCGCCTCGGTGTGGGTCTATCCGGTGGTCGACGACAACATCGAGATCGAGATCAACCCGGCCGACGTCAGGACCGACACCTACCGGGCCTCGGGCGCGGGCGGCCAGCACGTCAACAAGACGGACTCCGCGGTCCGCCTGACCCACATCCCGACGGGCATCGCGGTCGCCTGCCAGACTCAGCGCTCGCAGCACCAGAACCGTGAGCAGGCCTGGAAGATGCTGAAGGCCCGGCTCTACGAACTCGAGCTCGAGAAGCGCGAGGCGGCGCAGCAGGCGCTGGAGGACCAGAAGACCGACATCGGCTGGGGCCACCAGATCCGCAGTTACGTCCTGCAGCCGTACCAGATGGTGAAGGACCTGCGCACCGAGGTGGAAACCTCGGACACCCAGGGCGTACTGGACGGCGACCTCGACCAGTTCATGGGCGCGGCCCTGGCCCAGCGGGTCGGCGCCACGCGGGACGCCGCCGCCTAGGGTCCAGCCTCATAACCACCAGATGACGATGGCGGCGAGGCAGACGGCTGCGGCGTAGGTGCAGGCGAGCTTGTCGTAGCGGGTGGCGATGCGTCGGAAGTCCTTGAGGCGGCAG